>NZ_CP061080.1:881000-1587000 GCF_014495845.1 Aquibium microcysteis | reverse complement strand
CCGTGCTCGCGCGCATGGGTGAAGTTGAAGACGAGCGCCGCCTGATCGTAGGCATGGCGCAGCACGCGGATGCCGGCGGCCTCGCGTGCCGGCGAGGCGCGGCCGTCGGCGGCCACCGCGAGGCGGGCCGAGACCGGCGGCAAGCCTTCCGGCACGGCCACGACGGCGTCGCCGCCGACCTGCCAGTCGCCGATGGCGGCCTTCGTCCAGGTGATCGACGGGTGCGCCGAAACCGCTGCCTGCAGTTCGCGTGCCAGAACGGCGTTCGGAACGTTCCAGCCGAAGGCGTCTTCGCCGATCTCCGAGGCGTGGAAGGAGACGGGACCGCTGCGCACGAGCCGGCGCGTCACGTCGACGATGCGCATGGTGCGCAGCGGCGCGGCTTCGACGGACACCGCGTCGCGCACGCCGAGCCGGTCGAGGAATGCCATCGAGGGCGCCATCAGCGCAGTCGTGCGCCGGTCCTGTGCGCCCGCTTCCGGGCCGATGAGCCGCACGCCGAAACCCGCCTGCGCGAAGGCCAGGGCGGCGATCAGTCCGGCCGGTCCGGCTCCCGCGACGACCACCTCCGCGCCGTCGGGGCTGCGATCGTCAGTGTCCATGTCCACGCGCTCCTGCTGCACCCTTACCGGCCCGCCACGTATATGGCACCGCGCAGGGGCCGATCAACGTGGCGCCGTGCGCCAGCCTGACGCATGGACCCGCGTCCGCCGAGGATACACCCGACCCTGCGGCTTGCCTTTTGGCCGACAGTCGTGGAGAAGCGGTCCTGATCGGCCGTGCCGTCGCGGACGCGCGGCCGTATTCGGCTTGTGCGGGCAGCAAGGCTGACTGTAGTGTCCCTCTGGCCTCGTCAGGGGAGGAGGGTGCCGATGGCTGCGCAGAGCTGGACGTTGAAGGGCGAGATCGTGCTCTCCTGCAGCTGTGACGTCTTCTGCGCCGGCATTCTGTCCTTCGGCGATCAGGCGTCCTGCGAAAGTGCCTGCCAGAAGTGGGCGGCCCTGCGCGTCGATACGGGCCATTTCGGCGACGTCGATCTCTCCGGCCTGCAGGCCGGTTTCGTCATTGACAGTCCCGGGCCGATGAGCCGCGGAAACTGGACGACGGCACTGTTCGTCGACCGGCGCGCCTCCATCTATGCCTTCAAGGCGTTCCAGAAGATCTTCACCGGCAGGGCGGGCGGAACGACGGGGATGCTTTCGTATCTGGTCGGACGGTTCCTGGGCGTCGATCGGACGCGGATGGTCTGGGAGACGGAGGGCGAGACGCGCATCGTTAGGATCGGAGACATCATCGACGGCGCGATCACGCCCGTCACCGGCAGGGACGGCGTGAACGGCGTCGTCATCGCCAACGTCGACTACTGGGTCGGCTCCGACGTCACCGTGGCGCGGGCCGACCGCAGCCGCATGCGCGCCTTCGGCCGCGACTGGAATTTCGATGGCCGCTCGGCCGAAATCTGCAAGCTGGACTGGCGCGGACCTTGAACCTGAACAAGAACGTCATTGGCCGGAAGATCGCAGAACGGCTGCCGCTGAACCGCAAGAAGGTGACGTGGCCGCAGGCGCGTGCCTTCTCGGTTCATCTCCTCACCGCTTCGGGCTCGTTCCTGGCCTTCCTGTCGCTGGTGGCAGCGAGCGAGCAGCGCTGGACGGCGATGTTCTGGTGGCTGGGCCTCGCCCTCTTCGTGGACGGCATCGACGGGCCGATCGCCCGCAAGCTGCAGGTGAAGACGGTGCTGCCGACATGGTCTGGCGACATGCTCGACAACATCATCGACTACGTCACCTACGTGCTGATCCCCGCCTTCGCACTTTACCAGCGCGGCTTCATGGGCGAGGGACTGTCCTTCTTGTCGGCGGCCATCATCGTGGTGTCGAGCGCGATCTACTATGCCGACACGGGCATGAAGACGAAGGAGAACTTCTTCAAGGGGTTCCCGGTCGTCTGGAACATGGTGGTGTTCACGCTCTTCGTCATCGAGCCGGGCGAATGGGTGTCCTTCGCCGTCGTCGTCTTCGCCGGCATCCTCACCTTCCTGCCGATCCATTTCCTGCATCCCGTCCGCGTCCACCGGCTGCGCGGACTCAACCTGCCGGTCTTCTTCGTCTGGTGCGGGCTCGCCGTCGTTGCGCTCGTCCAGGACATGGACGCTTCGGCCTGGGTCAGGATCGCCATCGCCGTCACCGGGCTCTATCTGTTCGTGATCGGCGGAATCATGCAACTGTTTCCGAAACTTGGTGCGAGGAGTTCCTGAAATGCCGAAAGCGGTTCGCATTCATGCGCATGGCGGTCCCGAGGTTCTGACCTTCGAGGACGTCGACATCGGCACGCCCGGAGCCGGCGAGGCGCTCGTGCGCCACACGGCCATCGGGGTGAACTACCTCGACACCTATTTCCGCACCGGCCTCTACCCGGCCCCGGGCGGCCTGCCGCTGACCGCCGGCAACGAGGCGGCGGGCGTGGTGGAAGCGGTCGGGCCCGGCGTCGACTGGCTGAAGGAAGGCGACCGCGTCGCCTATGCGAGCCCCATCGGCGCCTATTGCGAGGCGCGCGTGATGCCGGTCGCGACCCTGGTCAGGCTCCCCGACAGCGTGTCCGACGAGCAGGCGGCCGGGATGATGCTGAAGGGCATGACCGCGGAGTACCTGCTGCGCCGCACCTTCGCGGTGAAGCCGGGCGATACCATCCTCTACCACGCGGCGGCGGGCGGCGTCGGCCTGCTCGTCGGCCAGTGGGCGAAGCACCTCGGCGCCACTGTCATCGGCACCGCCAGCAACGCCGACAAGATCGCGCTCGCCAGGGCGCATGGCTACGACCACGTAATCGACTACTCCTCGAAGGACTTCGTGGCCGAGGTGCGCGAGATCACGGGCGGGAAGATGTGCGACGTGGTCTACGATTCGGTCGGCAAGGAAACGTTCCCGGCCTCCCTCGACTGCCTGAAGCCGCGCGGCCTCTTCGCCTCCTTCGGCCAGTCGTCTGGTCCGATCCCGCCCTTCAACCTCGGCATCCTGTCGCAGAAGGGTTCGCTCTACGCCACGCGTCCGACGCTCTTCGCCTATGTCGCCACCCGCAAGGATCTCGAGGACTGCGCGGGCGCGCTGTTCGACGTCGTCGGCAGGGGCGTCGTGACGGTCGAGGTGAACCAGCGCTATGCGCTGAAGGACGCGGCCCAGGCCCATGCCGATCTCGAAGGCCGCAGGACCACCGGGACCAGCATCCTGCTGCCCTGAGATTGCGCGGGTTCTCGTGAAGCTCTTTCAATGAGCATATCGCTTTGCGTTGCGCGCAGCGCGCGCCTACGATGCGTGCGGGGAAACAAGAACAACCACGGGGTCTGATTTGGCGGGAGGAGAAACCCTTCTCGACGTGCGCGGCCTGACCAAGGTCTTCGGCACGCTCCGGGCGTGCGACGGCGTCGACCTCGACATCGCCCGCGGCGAGATCCACGCGCTGCTGGGCGAGAACGGCGCCGGCAAGTCGACCCTGGTGAAGATGCTGTTCGGTTCGCTGGAGCCCAATGCGGGCGAGATCCGCTGGAACGGCGAGCCGGTGCGGATTGCCAGCCCGAGCGAGGCCCGCCGCCTCGGCATCGGCATGGTGTTCCAGCATTTCTCGCTGTTCGAGGCGCTGACGGCGGCCGAGAACATCGCGCTCTCGCTGGATGCCAGAACCCCGATCTCCACCATCGCCGCCAAGGCGCAGGCGCTGTCCTACAGCTACGGCCTGCCGCTCGACCCTTACGCGCTCGTCGGCGACCTGTCGGTGGGCGAGCGCCAGCGCATCGAGATCATCCGCTGCCTCTTGCAGACGCCGCAGCTGATCATCCTCGACGAGCCGACCTCGGTGCTCACCCCGCAGGAGGCCGACAAGCTGTTCGAGACGCTGGAGCGGCTGCGGGCCGAGGGCAAGTCGATCCTCTATATCTCGCACCGCCTGGAAGAAGTGAAGCGCATGTGCGACCGCGCCACCGTGCTGCGGCACGGCAAGGTGGTCGGCCACTGCGACCCGCGCCAGGAAACGGCGTCCTCGCTTGCCCGTATGATGGTGGGCTCGGAGGTGCATGCCGTGGTCCGAACGGCAGAGAGCGCCGCAGGCGCCGACGTGCTGCTGCGCGTCGACCGGCTGAGCCGTCCGCCGGCGACGCCCTTTTCGATCCCGCTGCGCGACGTCTCGCTCGAGGTCCGCGCCGGCGAGGTGATCGGCATCGCCGGCGTCGCCGGCAACGGGCAGGGCGAGTTCTTCGAGGCGATCTCCGGCGAGGTGCTGCAGGACCGCGCCGACGCCGTGACGATCCGCGGCAAGGGTGCCGGCCGCGAGGGCATTTCGGGCCGCCGCCGCATGGGCGCCGCCTTCGTGCCGGAGGAGCGGCTCGGCCATGGCGCGGCACCCGCCATGAAGCTGTCGGAGAATCTCCTGCTCTCCCGGCATGCGACCGATCCGGGCGTCTATGTCGGCGCGCTCGGCATCATCCGCAGCGGTGCCATCGCGGCTGCGGCCAAGCGCATCAACCAGATGATGGACGTGCGCAAGAGCGCCGAGGACCCGGCCGCCAACGCGCTGTCGGGCGGCAATCTGCAGAAGTTCATCATCGGCCGCGAACTCGACCGGCAGCCCGCCGTGATGGTCGTCAACCAACCCACATGGGGCGTGGACGCGGGGGCGGCCGCGCGCATCCGCCAGTCGCTGATCGAACTCGCGCGGTCGGGCTCGGCCGTGCTCGTGATCAGCCAGGACCTCGACGAGCTGTTCGAGATTTCCGACCGCATCGCCGTCATGCACAATGGCGAGCTGTCGAAGCCGATGCCGAGGGCGGACGCGACCTACGAGAAGGTCGGCCTCCTGATGGGCGGCGCCGAACCCGGCCACGTCCATCACCACGATCCGGCGGAGGTTGCGTGATGCGGCTCGAACTGGTCAAGCGGCCGCAGCAGTCGGCGCTGTTTTCGGCGCTGTCGCCCTTCCTCGCCTTCGCGCTGATGGTGGTGGCCGGCGGGCTGATCTTCCTGGCGCTCGGCAAGGATCCGATCGACGGGCTCCACGCCTATTTCATCGGCCCGCTGACCGAGGTCTGGTCGCTGCACGAACTCGCCATCAAGGCGGCGCCGCTGATCCTGATCGCCGTCGGCCTGTCGGTCTGCTTCCTGTCGTCGAACTGGAACATCGGCGCGGAGGGCCAGTTCACCATCGGCGCGATCGTCGGCTCGGCCATCCCGCTCTACTTCCCCGACCTGCAGAACGGCGCCGTGCTGCCGATGATGCTCGTCTGCGGCGCGATCGGCGGAGCGGCCTGGGCGGCCATTCCCGCGATCCTCAAGGCGCGCTTCAACACCAACGAGATCCTGACGTCGCTGATGCTGGTCTACGTCGCCCAGCTGATCCTCGACTGGCTGGTACGCGGTCCCTGGCGCGACCCGGCCGCGATGAGCTTCCCGCAGGCGCCAGCCTTCCATTCCTGGGCGATCGTGCCCGAACTCATGCCGATGTCGGGCCGCGCCAACTGGGGTATCGTCTTCGCGATCGTCGCGGCGGTCGTCGTCTGGTTCATGCTGTCGCGCACGCTCAAGGGCTTCGAGGTCAAGGTGATCGGCCAGAGCCCGCGGGCAGGGCGCTTCGGCGGCTTCTCCGCCGCGCGCACCATCGTCTTCGCCTTCCTGGTCTCGGGCGCGCTCGCCGGCCTCGCCGGCATCACCGAGGTGTCGGGCGCCATCGGCCGGCTGCAGCCGCAGATCTCGCCCGGCTACGGCTTCGCGGCCATCATCGTGGCCTTTCTCGGCCGGCTGAACCCGCTCGGCATCGTGGCTGCGGGCTTCGTGCTGGCGCTGTCCTATCTCGGCGGCGAGGCCGCGCAGATCGAAATCGGCGTCACCGACAAGACCGTGCGCGCCTTCCAGGGCATGCTGCTGTTCTTCGTGCTCGCCTGCGACACGCTGATCCACTACCGGGTCCGCCTCGTGCGGCCGGCGCCCGCCGCCGCGCCCGCGGCCGCCCCGACACCCGCGACGGAGGCCGCCCATGGGCATGGCTGAGGCAATATTGCTGACGATTGCCACGGCGGCGACGCCGCTCCTGCTCGCCGCCATCGGCGAACTCGTGGTCGAGCGCTCCGGCGTGCTCAATCTCGGCGTCGAGGGCATGATGCTGATGGGCGCGGTCGTCGCCTTCGGCACGGCGCTCGCCACCGGCAATCCCTGGCTCGGCGTCGCGGCCGGCGCGCTGGCCGGCCTGGCGTTCTCGCTGCTCTTTGCGGTGCTCGCGCTGACGCTTGTCACCAACCAGGTCGCCACCGGGCTGGCGCTGACGCTGCTCGGCATCGGACTGTCGGGCATGATCGGCGTCGCCTTCGTCGGGCAGCCGGGCGTCAAGCTGGAGGCGATCGCCATTCCCGGCCTGACGGACCTGCCGTTCGTCGGGCGGCTGCTTTTCGGCCAGGACCCGATGTTCTACATCTCGATCCTGCTGACGGCCGCCGTCATGTGGTTCCTGTTCCGCACCCGGGCGGGGCTGACGCTGCGCTCGGTCGGCGACAGCCATTCCTCGGCCCATGCGCTCGGCATCAAGGTCATCGCCATCCGCTACATGGCGGTGATGTTCGGCGGCGCCTGTGCCGGCCTCGCCGGAGCCCAGCTGTCGCTCGTCTACACCACGCAATGGATCGAGAACATGACGGCCGGCCGCGGCTGGATCGCGCTGGCGCTGGTCGTCTTCGCCTCCTGGCGGCCCTGGCGGGTGCTGGCCGGCGCCTATCTCTTCGGCGCCATCACCATCGCGCAGCTGCACATCCAGGCCACCAACCTCGCCGATCTCGCCGGCCTGCCCGGGCCCCTCTACTGGCTCGCCGGGGCCGTCAAATCGGTGCCCTCGCAGTTCCTGTCGGCGCTTCCTTATCTGGCTACCGTCGTCGTGCTCGTCCTGATATCGAGAAACAGACGGCTGACGATGATGAACACGCCGGCATCGCTCGGACGGCCCTTCGTGCCGGACCGCTGACTCCCGCAGACGACGCAAGCATCCGAAACCACAGAGGAAACCAACGATGAAAAAGACACTCTTCGCACTCGCGGCCACGACGGCGATGCTGGTCGCCGGCGCAGCGTCCGCACAGGACAAGGCCAAGGCCTGCTTCATCTATGTCGGCCCGATCGGCGATTTCGGCTGGTCGTACCAGCACCACCAGGGCGCGCTGGAGATGCAGGAAGCGCTGGGCGGCGCCGAGAAGGTCGAGATCGCCTATCTCGAGAGCGTGCCGGAAGGTGCGGATGCCGAGCGCGCCATCGAGCGCTTCGCCCGCTCGGGCTGCGGCATCGTCTTCACCACCTCCTTCGGCTACATGGACGCCACCAACAAGGTCGCGGCCAAGTTCCCGGACGTGAAGTTCGAGCACGCCACCGGCTTCAAGCGCGAGCACCCGAACGTCGCGACCTACAATTCGAAGTTCCACGAGGGCCGCTACGTCCAGGGCGTGATCGCCGCCAAGATGTCGGAAAAGGGCGTCGCCGGCTACATCGCCTCCTTCCCGATCCCCGAGGTCGTGATGGGCATCAACGCCTTCGTGCTCGGCGCGCAGTCGGTCAATCCCGACTTCAAGGTGAAGGTGGTGTGGGCCAACACCTGGTTCGACCCGGGCAAGGAGGCCGACGCGGCCAAGGTGCTGATCGACCAGGGCGTCGACATCATCACCCAGCACACCGACTCGACCGCGCCGATGCAGGTGGCGTCGGAACGCGGCATCAAGGCCTTCGGCCAGGCCTCCGACATGATCAAGTTCGGTCCGGAGACCCAGCTCACCTCGATCATCGACGACTGGGGTCCGTACTACATCGAACGCGTCAAGGCGGTCATGGACGGCAGCTGGCAGCAGCATGACGTCTGGCACGGCATGAAGGAAGGCCACGTCGTCATGGCGCCCTACACCAACATGCCCGACGACGTGAAGGCGGCCGCAGAGGCGACCGAGGCCAAGATCAAGTCCGGCGAGTTCAACCCCTTCACCGGCCCGATCATGAAGCAGGACGGTACGGAATGGCTGAAGGCCGGCGAGGTCGCCGAGGATGGCGTGCTGCTCGGCCTGAACTTCTACGTCGCCGGCGTCGACGACAAGCTGCCGCAGTAAGCGTCCGCAGAGCCGAAATGGAAAAGGGCGCCGGAAGGGCGCCCTTTTTCGTCCTCCGCCCGGCGACGACTGCCGCGGCACGCCGGCTTCACCGCTCGAAATCCACCCGGACGCGGGCCACCGGCAGCGGTCCCTTGAAGACGATTGCCGTGTTGGTCAGGCTCCGCCCGTCGGCCGACAGCTGCAGCGTGTCGTAGAAGCGCACGACGTTGCGGCCTTCGCCCGGATCGAGATCGACCAGATAATTGAAATAGGCCCTGTCGCCCGCCAGCACGACCCGGGTCTGCCCGATCACGTCGTCGCGGGTTCCGCTGTAGGTGTTCCAGCCGGTCTTCTCGAAGCGCCATGTCTTGGTGTCGGTCTCGCCGTCGGCGTAGCGGAAGTCCTCCCGCAGCACGAGCACCTTGCCGTCCCAGCCGCCATGCAGGGCGACCTCGAAGGTCCGCGACGTGCCGTCGATCGCCTTGAAGCTTCCGGTGGCGCTGGTGCGCCCCTTGAAGAATTCTTCCAGCCGCAGGTCGCGGGCCGCCGCCGGACCGGCCGCCATCAATCCGATCACTGCGCCCGCGAGCGCCGTCCTGAACCAAGCCATGGATGCCTCCTGTTTGCCGGCATCCTACGCATCGCCGCCGTTTCCGGATCAGGAACGGCGGCGACGGCACGTACGGCGCGGAGGCCGGAGCGCGGAATGTCTCAGGCCTTGCCCATGTCGTCGACGAAGCGCTCGAAGATGGGGTCGAAGCGGTCGGGCGAATCCCAGAACGGGGCGTGACCCGACTTCTCCAGCACGTGCTTCTTGCCTTCCCACAGGTTCGAAAAGACGACCGTCTCGACGAAGTCGGTGTTCACGAAAGGCTCGTCGAGCCCGTTCAGCACGGCGATCGGCGGGGTCCTGCCGGCCACCAGCGCGTTCTGGTCGCGGCCGACCCCCATCGCCAGCTTCTCGAACATCATCCGGCGGGCGCGCCCGTCGGTCCGCGCGACGGTGTCGAGCATGAAGGGCTCGAACGGCTCGCCGGCCGTGCTGCGGGCGTAGTTCTCGACGTCTTCGGCGGAAAACACCTCCTGTCCGGCGAGCGCCATGTGCGGGCTCGGCTTGAAGCCCTCGCCGATCTGGGCCGGCGACACCGGCGGCGTGCCGGTGATCATCAATCCGAGAAGGCCGGGATAGCGGTCGATCATCTCCAGCCCGATATGGCCGCCGAGCGACCAGCCGAAGACGACGGCCTTGTCGATGCCGAGCACCTTCAGCACTTCGGTCATCGCATCGGCATAGCCGACCATGTTGTAGGTCCTGTCTGGATCGACCGCGTCGGCCGAATCGCCGTGGCCGGGGAGATCGGCCGCGATCAGCCGGAAGCGTTCGCCAAGGCGACCGGTCAGCTGGTTGCGGAACACCGCACCCGAGGAGGAATTGCCGTGGATGAGCAGGACCGGCGTCCCGCTGCCGCTGCTCTGCCGCACGGCGATCCTGCCGTGGCTCGTCTCGATCGTCGTCTGCGTCATCGTCATGGGCACCCCCTTCTGCGCTGCCATCCGTCCCGCCGGGGGCATCTGCACGTTCGTGAGGGCACGGTCGCCGTGCCGCCTGCCACGTGCGCGAATATGTTCGCCCACCGATGAAACCATCTTTTCAAGGAAGAACGCTTGTGCGTAAATTGTCAATCTTTCAACTCCCGGCTCGCGGGAAAGACAGGGGCACTGAAACCATGACGCACAGATCCGCACAACGCCGCATCCGCCAGATTCTCCTCGGGACGGCGCTGGCCGCCGTGTTCTCCGCGGCCAGCGTTCCAGCCTTCGCGGACGTCGTCAAGATCGGCCTGCTCGCGCCGCTGACGGGGCCTGCCGCCGCCGACGGCCAGGAGTTCCAGCGCGGCGCGCAGATGGCGATCGACGAGATGAACGCAGCCGGCGGCATCGACGGCAACACGTTCGAGCTCGTGGTCGGCGACGTCAAGGACCAGTCGGCCGGCAACGTCACCAGCGCGGTCGAGCGCCTGCTCGGCGATCCGGACGTGCATTTCATGCTGACCGGCTATGCCAGCCTGACGAACTTCGAGATCGAAAACATGGCGGAAGCCGGCATGCCCTACATGCTGGCGGCGACCTCGCAGCAGACCAAGGACATCATCGCGCCCGCACCCGACGACTACATGTGCTGCTGGTCGATGACGCCGTCCTTCGACGCCTACAACACCGACGTGACGCTGTTCGTCGAGAAGCTGGCGGCCGAGGGCAAGATCACGCTCAAGGACAAGAAGGTCGCCATCATCTCGTCCGACAACGCCTATTCGAAGACCATCTCGGAAGGCATGAAGAAGACCTTCAGCGAGAACGGCTGGACCATCACCGTCGACGAGATCGTGCCTTTCGGCGAGGTCACCGACTGGCGCTCGATTCTCGCCAAGGTGCGCGAGAACGTGCCGGACGTCGTCATCAACACCGACTACCTGCCCGGCAATTCGGCCTCGTTCCTCAACCAGTTCATGGAGCAGCCGACCAAGAGCCTCGTCTTCCTGCAGTATGCGCCGAGCGTGCCGGAATTCGTGGAACTGACCGGCAAGAATTCGAACGGCATCGTCTACAACCTGCTCGGCGGGGCGCTGACCACGCCGAAGAACCCGCGCGCGGAGGAAGTGGCGACCAAGTTCAAGACCAAGTACGGCGCCGAGAGCGGCACCTACGGCATCGGCCTCTACGAGATGGTCCACGTCTATTTCGACGCGCTGAAGAAGGCCGGCGACCCGGCCGATCACGAAGCGGTCATGAAGGCGATCAGCGAGACCGACAAGCAGGTCGCGGCCGGCCGCCTCAAGTTCGACCCCGAGACGCATCTCGCCATGCAGGGCGACGACTTCATCCCGATCACCTTCTTCCAGATCTGGGACGGCCAGCGCACGCTGATCTCGCCGGCCAAGTACGCCACCGGCGAGTTCAAGCTTCAGCCCTGGATGGAGTAGGGCGTGGCCCTGCTTCAGGTCGAGGGCGTCTGCAAGGCGTTCGGCTCGCTGAAGGCGGTGGACGAGGTGTCGTTCACGGTGGCGCCGGGAGAGATCTTCGGCATCGCCGGGCCGAACGGCAGCGGCAAGAGCACGCTGTTCAACCTCATCACCGGCATCCCGTTCGGCCCCGACCGGGGCCGGATCGTCTTCGACGGCACCGACGTCCACGGCCTGTCCGGCCACGCCATCGCGCGGCTTGGCCTCGCCCGTACCTTCCAGCGCGAGACGAGCTTCGACGGACTGACCGTGTTCGAGAACGTCCTGATCGGCGCGAGCTACGGCAAGCCCGACAGGCCGGCCGCCCGTGCGCGCGACATTGCCGCCGAGGCGATCGAATTCGTCGGCCTGCCGGCCGGCTCGTTCGGGCGCCTGGCCGGCGAACTGTCGGTGTTCGACCGCAAGTGCCTGATGCTGGCGACCGCGATCGCGATGGAGCCGAAGATGCTGCTTCTGGACGAACCGGCGTCGAGCCTGACGCGGCCGGAGATCGAGACCTCGATCGGGCTCATCCGCCGCACCGCTGCGCGCGGCATCACCATCGTGCTCATCGAGCACGTCCTGACCTTCCTGATGAGCCTGTCGCAGCACCTCCTGGTGCTGAACCAGGGGCGGGTGCTGGCGGCCGGCGACCCCGCCGCGGTGATCGCCGACGAACGGGTCGTGGAAGCCTATCTCGGCACGCGGAGAGCGGCGGCGTGACACCCATCCTGACGGTCGAAGGGGTCACGGCCGGCTATGGCCGCGTGACCGTGCTGAACGACATCTCGCTGGAGGCCGGCCGCCACGGCAATGTCGGCTTCTTCGGGCCGAACGGGCACGGCAAGACGACGCTGCTGCGCGTCGTGTCG
Source organism: Aquibium microcysteis (assembly GCF_014495845.1). Classification (NCBI taxonomy): domain Bacteria; kingdom Pseudomonadati; phylum Pseudomonadota; class Alphaproteobacteria; order Hyphomicrobiales; family Phyllobacteriaceae; genus Aquibium; species Aquibium microcysteis. The sequence continues at coordinate 1,575,031 of NZ_CP061080.1, read as the reverse complement.
GGCCTGCTGAAGCCGAAGGCCGGGCGCATCGTGTTCGACGGCGAGGACATCACCGGCCGCAGCGCCCGCGCTATCGTCGGCGCCGGCCTGATCCACGTGCCGCAGGGCAACCGGATCTTCCCCGACCTGACGATCGCCGACTGCCTGGCGCTCGGCGCCTATTCGGCCCGCGCGCGGCCGCACGAGGCGGAGAACCGCGAGAAGGTCGTGGCGCTGTTCCCGAAGATCGGCGAGCGCTGGCGCCAGCGCGTGCGCACGCTGTCGGGCGGCGAGCGGCAGATGGTGTCGATCGGCACCGCGCTGATGAGCCATCCGCGGCTGCTCATCCTCGACGAACCGACGCTCGGGCTCGCGCCGCGCATCAAGGACGAGCTCTGCGCCTCGGTCATGGACATTTCGAAGGGCGGCGTGCCGCTGATCGTGGTCGAGCAGGACATCGAGTTCCTGCTGGAGCTCAGCCGCCAGCTCTATCTGATCAACCATGGCACGGTCGCCACCGAGATCAAGCCCGGCGAGAGCATCGCTCACGCCGAAATCATGTCGATGTATTTCGGTCAGCACTAGGAAGACGATGGGCGCACTCGCGGAAATCCTGTTCGGAGGCCTGTTCCAGGGCTCGCTCTACGCCATGATGGCGGTGGGGCTGGCGCTGGTCTGGACGACCATCGGCGTGTTCAACTTCAGCCATGGCGTGTTCATGATGCTCGGCGCCTATCTCGCCTGGCAGCTGGTCGAGACCGGCCTGCATCCGGCCGCGGCCTTCCCGCTCGCCGTGCTGGCGACGGCAGCCGTCGGCTGGCTGCTGCAGGCCACCGTGGTGCGGCCGCTGATCGGCCGCGCCAACCTCGTCCTCGTCGTCGTCATCACCACGCTTGCGGCCGGCTCGCTGATCGAGAACGGGGTGCTCACGATCTGGGGGCCGCGCTCCAAGCAGCTGCCGCCGCTGGTCGACGGCAACACCATGATCGGCAGCATCGGCGTGTCGCTGCACCAGATCGCCATCATCGTGGTGACGCCGCTGATCCTCGGCGCGCTGTGGATGTTTCTCACGCGCACGCGGCTCGGGCTGGCGCTGCGCGCCGTGGCGCAGAACGAGGACGCGAGCCAGCTCGTCGGGCTGAACGTCACGGCGCTCTACGGGCTTGCCTTCGCGATCGCCGCCGCGCTCGCCTGCCTCGCCGGCATCTTCATGGGCGGCTATCGCTTCATGTCGCCGGTGATGGGCGCCGATCCGCTGCTGAAGGCGCTGATCGTCGTCGTCTTCGGCGGCATTTCGAGCATCTCCGGCCCGATCTTCGCGGCCTATCTGATCGGCTTCTTCGAAGCGGCCTGCAGCTATTATTTCGGCCTCTACTGGACGCCGGCGCTGCTCTTCGCCGTTCTGATCCTGACGCTGATGGTGCGTCCGGAGGGCATCTTCTCGAGCCGCAGCCGGGGACTGGCATGATGGATACGGCCGGCCGCAACCTCCGTTCGCCGGGGCGCACCCCGTGGCAGCGCGAAGCCGCGGGCTTCGTGCTCGGCCTCGCGGTGCTGGCGCTCATGCCCTTCGTCTTCGCCGACAGCTACAGCCGCCACATCCTTATCATGGCCTTCATCTATGCCATCGTGGCCTCGAACTGGGATCTCAGCCTCGGCTATGGCGGGGTGTTCAACTTCGGCCACCTCGCGCTGTTCGGCATCGGCGTCTACGCCTATGCGCTCCTGACCAAGCTCGCGGGCCTCGACCCGTGGCTGGCGCTGGCCGCGAGCGGCGTCGTGGCGACGCTGGCTGCCGTCCTCGTCACGATCCCGATCCTGCGGCTGAAGGGCATCTACATCATCCTGGTGACCTTCGGCTTCGCCCAGCTGGTGATGCAGGTGATCATCAGCCAGTCGGAGATCACCGGCGGCACGCAGGGGATCGTGCGCATCCCCGGCCTCTACCTGTTCGACCACAACATGGTGCGCGACGGAAAGATCGGCTACTTCGGCATCGCGCTCGCGCTGCTGGCCGCAAGCACGATCTTCCTGCGCGTGCTGGTGCGCTCGCGGACCGGCGCCAGCATCGTGGCGCTGCGCGACAACGAGGAATATGCGATCAGCCGCGGCGTCTCGCTGGTGCGCCAGCGCCTGATCACGCTGGCGGCGAGCGCCTTCTTCACCGGCGTCGCGGGCGCCTTCTACGCCGCCTACCAGCGCAACGCCTCGATCGACGTCTTCGGCATGAGCCTGGCGACGATCGTGCTGTCGATGGTGCTGCTCGGCGGCACCGGCACGATCTACGGCGCGATCATCGCGTCCTTCGTGCTGACCATCTTCGCCGAGGCGATGGCGGACTTCGGCGCCTGGCGGCCGATGATCACCGCCGTCCTCATCATCGTCGTGATGCTGGTCTATCCGAGCGGTCTCGTGGGCATGATCCAGGCGGCCTGGGCCGGGCTGACCGGGCGGCTGAAGCGCCCGGCCTGAGGCATCCGCCCGGCGGATGCCGAACCAACCGAGGTCCAGGCATCCGCAGGGCGGATGCCGAACCAACCCTAGGTCAAGGCATCCGCCCTGCGGATGCCGAACCAGTTCCAAACTCGGGCATCCACGCCGCAGATGCCGAACCGGGGGATGGCGAGACGTCCGCTCAGCGGACGCCGCACCAGTCGATGATGCTCGCGGCGATGACCTTGGTCGTCTCGACGAGCGATTCGACGTCGACATACTCGTCGATCCCGTGGAATCCGTCGCCGCTCGCGCCGAAGATGACGCCGTCGGCGCCGGCGCCGGCATAGTGGGCGGCGTCGCAGACGGCGACGAAGCCCTTGATGGCGGGCCGCTTGCCGATGGCGCTCTTGCGCGCCACGAGCGACCCGACGAGCGGATGGTCCACGGGCGTGTTCATCGGCGGGAAGTGCAGCCCGCCGAGTTCCCACTGGACCGTCGGCGGGGTGGTCCGCATCCAGGCGTCGGTCTGGGCGAAATGATGCACGAAGGCCTCGAAGTCGCGGCGGATTTCGGCCGCGCTCTCGTTCGGCAGGAATTTCATGTCGAGATCGATCACCGCGACGTCCGGGATGATCGCCGGGTTCGTCATGATGTTCGGCAGGCCATTCGCGCCCAGTCCGGCGCCGCCGTGGATCACGCCTGGATTGATCGTGTTGACGCCGAGCGGCACCAGCGGATGCGAGCGGGCGCGGGCGCGGTCGAGTTCGTAGTGGCGCAGCGCCGTGAGGAAGCGCGATGCGAGCTCGATCGCGTTGACGCCCGGTTCGAGCCGGCCGGCCTCGTGCGCCTGCGGGTAGATCTCGTTGTAGCGCCATCCCGCGTGCGCCGTGCGGCCACGGATGGTGACGCGCACCCATTCGAGGCCGCCTTCGGCGGGCAGCACGTCGCCCCAGGTCGGTTCTGCGACGAGGACGGCCTTCGCCAGCTTGCCGCGTCTGACCGCGTCCATGGCGCCGAAGCCGCCGGATTCCTCGTCGACGACGGAGTGGATCGCCAGCCGCCCGTCGAGCGTGATGCCGGCCTGACGGATCGCGCGGGCGGCCGCGATGCAGGCGGCGACACCGCTCTTCATGTCGATGGCGCCCCGGCCGTAGAGCCGCCCGTCGACGATCTCGCCGCCGAAGGGATCGACCGACCAGTCCTTCAGTGCGCCGACAGGCACCACGTCGATGTGGCCGCAGAGGATCAGGCTCTTCTCCTCCGAGCCGGCCCATTCGCCGACGAGGTTCGGCCGTCCCGGCAGGGCGTCCCACTGTTCGGTGGCAAAGCCCTGCTCCCCGAGGATCGGCTCCAGCAGGGCCTGGACGTCGGCCTCGCGGTTGATCTGCGGATCTGGCTCGAACTTCGGGTTGACCGAGGGAATGCGGACCATGTCGCGGGTCAGGCCGATCACCCAGTCGCTGTCACGCTCGATGGCGGCCTGCACGCCGGCGATGAGGTCTTCGGTGTTCGCCATGTCTTGGTCCTTCTCCATTGCCTCGCGGGCGTGGGCGGTCCCGTCGTCAGAGCACCGCGGTCAGGCGGCGGGTCCAGTCGCGGATGCCCTCGGCATCCGATATCAGGTCGTTGCGGATCTCGATCAGCAGCGCCGGGCTGCCCCGATCGGTGCCGTGCACGGGGATCGCATAGTCGCTCTCCCGGTCGATCTGGTAGGGCACGTTCTCGCCGACGATCAGCGCCGGATCGCGCGCCAGCCCCTGCATCACCCGTCCGGCATAGGCGGGTTCGTCGTCGTGCAGGATCCCGACGTGCCAGGGCCGCGAAATGCCGAGGAAGACCGGCGTGAAGGAATGGATGGCGGCGATGCGCGAACGCCGCCCCTCCGTCTCGCGCGCATCGAGAAAGGCCGCGACCGCCGCGTGGAACGGCTCGAACACCCGGCGGCGGCGGCGCTCGATCTCGGACGGCCCGAGATCCTGGTTGCCGGGGATGCGGGTAGCCTCCGACAGGACCGGCATGCTGGTCGGGCTGCCGAACGGCCGGTTCAAGTCGACCAGCAGCCGCGAATAGGTGCCGAGGAAGGCCGGCGCACCGAGCCGCCGGGCGAGCGCCCGGGTGAGGGCGGCAGCACCGACGTCCCAGGCGATGTGACGCGTGAGATCCGCCTCGCCGACGCCGAGGTTCCGGTACTCGGCCGGAATGTGGTTGGAGGCGTGGTCGCAGATCAGCACCAGCTCCGTCTCCGAGCCGGGATTGAGGATCTCGACCGGTTCGGGCCAGTCCAGCGCGGGAAGGGCGGCCGCCAGCATCAGTAGCGCGCGCCGTAGGCCGCGCAGACCGCGGCACGGTCGAGCCCGGCCATCAGGCCGATCTCCGACCGCTTGACGGCGACGAAGCTGGCGAGAAGCTCGGGCGGGAACCACGCCATGACGGCGGGGTCTGCCGCCATCGCGTCGAGCGCGTCCTCCAGCGTCTCCGGCAGCCGCCGCAGGCCGAGGCGTTCGCGCTCGTCCGCGCTCATGACGGACGGATCGCGGCCGACGATGGGCGGCGCGGCGAGATCCGCCTCGATCCCGGCCAGCCCCGCACGCACGATCGCGGCGAGCGCCAGATAGGGATTGGCGGTCGCGTCGGCGGCCCGGTACTCGACGTTGAACTGGCGCTCAGGCTCGCGTCCGCCGATCGTCACGGTCGGGCAGATCCGGAGCGTCGCCTCGCGGTCGCGCTCGCCGAGCCAGGTGTAGGACGAACTCCAGTTGTGCGGCGCCAGCCGGTAGTAGGACGGCACGCCGGACGCCGTCAGCGCCACGATGCCCGACAGGTGCTTCACGATGCCGGCGCAGAAGGCGCCCGCGGCCTGCGACAGGCGGCCGGGTCGCGCGGCGTCGAAGGTCGCGGGCTGCCCCGACGCGTCGCGCAGGCTGAAATGGATGTGCACGCCGTTGCCGACCTGGTCGAGCGCGGGCTTCGGCGCGAAGCTCGCGCGGGCGCCGGCGGTGCGGGCGACCTCGCGGGTGATCTCGCGGATGGCCACCGCCCGGTCAGCGGCGGTCAGCGCATCCGTCGGCGCGTGCGTGATCTCGAACTGGTTGGCGCCATATTCGGCGAGCACCATCTCCGGCTCCACCCCCGCCTGTTCGAGACAGGCGGCCAGCCGCGGCGCGAAGGGATCGAAATGGCGCAGCGCCTCGACCGAGAAGGCATGCAGCGGCACGGCCGGCGCGCCGGCGGCACCCGGCAGCAGCGTGAACTCCTGCTCGAAGGTGGCGACGAGGCCGAGCCCGGTCGCCGCCTCGAGGGCGCGCAGCGCGGCGCGCAGCTGCGTGCGGGGGCAGGCCGTCCAGGGCGAGCCGTCGAGTTCGACGATGTCGCCGATCACCATGTCGAAGCGCGTCGCCGTCCCCGTCGCCGCCGTGGTGAAGCGCGCGGCCTCGTCCGGCAGGATGCGCAGGTCGCCCGATGAACCCCACGGGTTGGGATCGGCGATGGTGTTGAAGGCGGTCAGGCACTGGTTGGCGGGCACCCAGCCGATGCCGGTCTCCAGAGCCTTGCGGAAGCGGGCCTCGGTGAGCGGCCGTCCGCGCGTGACCGCGGCGAGATCGGTCGTCACGATGCTGACCAGCGGGGCGAGGGCGGCGCTCATGCGGCGTCCGCCCGACGGAGCGACCGGAAGCGCGCCTCGACGGTGGCGGTGTCGGCGACCCAGCAGTAGCCGCCGAAGGCCTTCAGCGCCGTCTCGTGCCGCTCCTGCGTCGGCGCCGCGCAGGCATCCGCCACGCAGGTGACCAGATAGCCGCGATCGGCCCCGTCGCGCACCGTCATGTCGACGCACTGGTCGGTCAGCACGCCCGCCACGACGAGATGGCGGATGCCGAGGTTGCGCAGGAGGTAGTCGACATTGGTGGAATTGAAGATGCCGGACGAGGTCTTTGGCAGCAGGATCTCGTCGCCGACCGGTGCGAGCTCCTTGGGCGGCAGGCCTTCGGGCAGGCTCGGCGGGATGTGGATCGGCGTCAGCTTGTGGTCGAGCGAGCGGTCGCGGCCGTCCTCGGTCAGGCTCTGGATGATGGTGTGCATCACCTCCACCCCGCTCTGCCGGGCGGCGGCGAGCAGGCGCACCTGGTTGGGGATCACCACCTCGCGCGTCTGGCGATAGAAATAGTGGTCCGCGCCCCAGTCCGGGTGGCCGGGATCGAGCCCGGGCTCCAGCCAGATGCGCTGCATGTCGACGAGGAGCAGTGCGGTCTGGCCGGGCGAGAAGGGCGCGTCGCGGCGGGGCAGGGGGTCGGTCATGCGGGTTTCGTCCGTCTTGAAGGGGAGGGCGTGCCGGCGGTGCCGCCGGCTTCGGCGACGCGGTCCGCCGGCGAGGGCGTGACCGCGTCGAGCGTGACCGCATTGGCGCGGCGGATGCCTTCGATCTCCTCCATCCGCTTGCGCATGTCGCCGCCATGCAGCGCCAGCGCGTGCGCCAGCACCGCCTCCATCTGGGCCACCGCGGTGGCCAGCGTGTCGAAGGGCGAATTGGCCTCGATGGCGGCGACCATGGTCTGGTCGGCGTAGTCGGCGATCGGCGACAGCCAGCCGTCGGTGAAGAGCAGGATGGAGACGCCGCGCTCATGCGCCTGGCGCGCGAAGCGCACGACGTCGGACTGGTAGCGCCGGTAGTCGAACACGACGAGAAGGTCGCGTCTGCCGAGATCGATCAGCAGGTCGAAATCGGGCGGCGCCAGTTCGCCCATGTCGCGCACGCCGGCGCGGAACTGCATCAGATAGCCTGCGAACATCGAGGCGATGTGGCGGCTGAAGCGGCCGCCGAGCAGCAGCACCTCGCCCTTGCCTTCGAGCAGCATCCGGACGACCCGCGTATAGGCCTGCGCGGCCACCGCGGTGCGGGTCCGCTCCAGACTGTCGGCGACGGAGCGGAAATAGTCGAGCGCGGAGGCGGCGTCCGAACCGTCCGGCCGCTTGGCCTCCATCATCAGCAGCGGCGAATGCAGCCGCGATTCGACCTCGGCCAGCACACGCTGCTGGAAGTCGGCGAAGCCCGAATAGCCGAGCTTGATCATCAGCCGCGTGACGGTGGGATCGCTGACGCCTGCGAGCTTGGCCAGCCGCGTGGCGGTGCCGAGGCCCGACATCGGAAAGTCGGCCAGCAGCACCTGCACGATCTTCGCCTCCGAGGCCGTCAGCACGTGACGCGTATGCGCCAGATCTTCGCGAATCGACATCGGACTTCCGGTTGCGCGGGCGGTTGACGCATTTCTTACATTGTGGCCGCCTACTGTCAATTTCTGGAAGAAAACCTACAGGTGGCGTTCGCGGCGTCCGGTCCTCCGCCGGCTGGACCCCCGCCCGTCGGACGGACATCCGCGGCTGCGCCATCGGGCCGGGAGCGGGCGAAGTGCGGCTCATCGCCGGCGCGCCGGTTTCCGCCTGGAGCGGTCGATCGTCGGGAACCATGGCGGGCACGCTCCCCGGTCCTCTGCACCGTGCCCTTCCCCTCCTCGGCGGCCATGCCCGGGCTCTGCGACCGATGGCGGCGACGGAGACAGAGGAGGAACGCGCCGTACAGGTTGACGCTGCGAACCGGCGCGCTGTAAATGCCACCGCGCGCAGCGCCGGTCGCAGCGGGCACGTCCGGCCCGCTGGATGACCGGAAGGCGCACGAATTCAGCGTCCGGAGGGATGGCCGAGCGGTTTAAGGCACCGGTCTTGAAAACCGGCGTGGGTGCAAGCCCACCGTGGGTTCGAATCCCACTCCCTCCGCCACTTCTCCTCTCAATTTACTGAAATATCCGAATAAAACTCCTGGCTCGAGGAGGAGGGCCGATGCCCCGGCGGGGAGGTCGGACGTCAAGGCCTTCGGCAAACCCCGGCGGTTCCTTCGGCTTCATCCCTGCCATCGGCAGGCACCCCGCGCCGGTTCCGGGCCGCGATCGGATGATTCGAAACGGCCGAAATGGCGTCGGACGCCGCGTTTCCTCACGAACGCAGGTTGCGCAGGGTCGCTTCCGTTTCCTGGTAGATCCTGAGGATGTCCGCTTCGGCAGGGCCATTGCGCGCGGTTCCGGCTTCATTCGCGAAGTGGCGGAGCATGGGCGTGACGACGGCCGTCGGGGGGTCGCTTTCGGATATGCCGAAGTCACCCGCCGGTTTCTCAGCGCTCATGCGCCCGATCAGACGTTTCAGGAAGGAAATCATTCCGACACCTCTTCTCACGAGGTGAAAGAACACCTTTCCGGCGGCCCTGGCTTCACCCGAAAGGGTGAGGCGTGACGCTCGCGAGGACTGATCAGCCTGGAGCGACGCTTCGACAAGGGGCCGGTGGACGACGCCGGCCAGGCGATCCTCGATCCCCTGCGCCCGCATCTCGCGCGCGCCAGCCTCCTCTCGGCACGGTTTCGCCTGGAGCGGGCGCGCGCGACGGTTCAGAGCCGGGAGATGGCGGGCTGGCGGCTGCCGCGAGCACCGTCGACGGAAAGGCGGTCGCGGCTAGCGGGCGGCTCGCGGCGATGGCGGACATGGTGGTTCCGCGCGCCTTCCGGCGCTTCCCGCCCGCCGACCCGGCCGCGCAGAAGAGGCCGGTCCAGGCTCTCGAACGGCCAAGGCGGCCGGCCCAGGGAACCAGCCGCGACACTATGCTTCCCCGCACGGCGGCCGGAAGAGCAGCCGAGGATCGTGCACATCCTGCCGCTCGGGGCTTCGGCGCGCGACGTCTTCCGACAGGGCGATGGCCCGATGATCGGAGCGGGGATCGGCACAGGCGCCAGGCCGGGCGCCAGCCTGCCCGAGGCGCTTTTCGACCGCGCCGGTCGAGCCGTGCATGCGTCCCGCTAGGCGGCCGACTTCGGCAGGCGCGCGGCGATCCAGGACGAGATGTCGGCGATCACCTCCTCGCGGCCCACGTCGGCGAGCAGGTCGTGGACATGGCCGTCGTAGATCTTCAGCGTCTTGTCGGGCGAGCCGGCGTGATCGTGGAAGAACCGGCTGCCCTCGCAGTTGGTCGCCCTGTCGGCACTCCCGTGCAGGATCAGCACTGGCAGGGTGATCTGCCCGAAGGAAGCGTGCAGCCGTTCGTCCGCCCGGACCAGGGCCGCGACGGTCGCCGCCGGCTGGGTCTCGTGGAGGGTGAGCGGGTCGGCGTCCAGCGCGGCCAGCACGTGCGGGTCGCGGGTGAAGTCCTTCATCTTCAGGGACAGGACGCCGAGGCGCGGCGCGACGTGGCTGACGCCCTTGATCGCGGCCAGCACGATCCCAGGCGCCGGAACCTGATAGGCGAAGCTTTCGCAGATCAGGCCCGCGATCTCGTCCTGGAAGTCGAGGCAGTAGGTGCAGGACACGACGCCGCCCGCGCTGTGACCGAGCAGGAAGATCGGCAGGCCGGGCAGCCGCTGCCGCGCGATGGCAATCAGGCCGCGCAGGTCTTCCACATAGCGGGCGACGTCTTCGACATAGAAGCGCTCGCCGTCGGACAGGCCGCGTCCGCGCAGGTCGAGCGCCAGAACCTCGAGGCCCTGCGCGGCGAACCGGCCGGCGACCCAGCGGTATTGTCCGCTGTGCGAGTTCAGGCCGTGGCAGATCACGACGACGCCGCGAGGCGCCGTCGCCGCCGTCCAGGTCCGCATGTGGATGCGGGTTCCGTCGGCGCTGTGGAAATCGTCTTCGATCATTGCCGTGCTCCATGGATCGGCGTGGGTGGGGGGGCGTCGGCGAAGGGGACGGGCACTGATCCGGTCCGGACGGAGGGGCGGCGGCCGACCTCCGTCCGGAAGCGGCGGTCAGCCGCGGATGAACGCCAGGAGATCGGCATCAACGAGCGCGGCGCCGATCGTCGCTCTGCGGGAGAGGGGCTGGTCGGGAAGCGTCATCGGTGTCTCCTCCGCGTGGTGGGGCGCGGCAGGAAGACGGTAGCAGCCGCGCCGGCGGCGGGGACCTATGCGAAGGGTTGGAGAGCCTATTCCTTGGCAGGGGAGGGGATGGGCGCGCGGGACGCCGCGGGGAGATCGAACTGGAAGATCGCGCCGCCGCCGTCGGCGGACTGTGCCGTGATGCGGCCGCCATGGGCCTCGATGCAGCTCTTGCAGATCGCCAGCCCCATGCCCATTCCCCCCTGACGGGTCGAATAGAAGGGCTGGAAGATGAGCTGCAGGTCGTCCTCCCGCAGTCCGGGGCCATCATCCCGGATGGTCACGACGACCCTGTCGCCGCGCTCCCGCGCCGAGATCGACAGGTCGCGCGCGCCGCTCGCCGTCGCAGCGGGCGGTTCCGCCATCGCCTGCGCCCCGTTCATCATCAGGTTGACGATGACCTGCTGGATGTTCACCTCTTCCGCCAGGAGCGGCGGCAGGCCGTCCGGCACGTCGATGTGGACGGAGACGCCGTGCATCCGCAACTCGCGGTCGATCAGAAGCACGCTGTCCTGCACGATGGTCGCGAGGTCGCTTTCGGCGGAAGGCGCGGGGGCATTGGCGATGAACGCCCGGGTGCGGTCCACCACCGCCGTCGCGCGCGTCGCCGCGGCCAGCGTGTTCTGCAGGGCGGCGGTCGCCTCGTCGAGGTCGGGCGTCCCGCGCGACAGCCAGCGCAGCGCCGCCTCGCTGCTCGAGACGATGGCGGCGAGGGACGAGTTCACCTCATGCGCGATCGATGCGGTCAGCGCGCCGACCGTGCTGATCCGCGCCGCCCGCGCCAGATCCCGCTCGGCGCGGGCGAGACGCGCCTGGGTCGCCTTGTAGTCGGTGATGTCGATGTCGCTGACGAGGATGTCCTCGAAATCCTTCATGTTCGCGGGCAGGCCGGCGAAGAACAGCGTGTCGACCTCCTTGCCGTCCGGCATCGTGATGTGGGTCTCGGACCGATAGATCGTCGCCCCTTCCGCGAAGGCGACCAGCCACTGGATGAAGGTATGGTCGGTGTCCGGCAGCAGTGCCTCGAGCGACCCCAGCATTTCATGCTTGCCCGAGGCCCCGGCCCGCTGCACGGCGTGGTCGTTGACGTCGGTGATGGTCACACTGCGCCGGATGGCCCGCAATTCGTCGGGGTGCTGCGCGAAATGGGACTGCATGTCGGTGACGCCGCTCTCGAGCAGGCGCATCACGGCATCCCGCGCCGCCGACCAGTCCTCGCGCCAGAGCGAGACGCCGGCGCGCTGGAACAGGATGTCGGTCCAGCGCTGCGCTTCGGCCAACCGGTCCTCGAGCCGCTCGCGCGCCGCGCGACAGAGACCGATCGCCAGGGCCTGCAGCGCGATGGCCAGAAGACACAGCGCCGGGACGGTCGCGGACGGCGGGCCGGGATGGAGCAGAGCCAGGCCGACGACCGGGAGGGCGAGAAGGACCAGCATCAGGCTGTCCGTCCCCGTCCAGCGCGACCGCTTCCGCCTGGGACCGGGGTCGCGCGCCCAGGCCGGAAATCCGTCCGGTGCACGCCGTGGCCGTGGTTTTGCGGCACCCTCGCTCGGCCAGAGGGTGAAGACCTGACGCATGATTCCCCGGAAGCTGAGCGGACGACCGCGACGGAGCGGCAGAATAGCACGTACGGTGCGGCCGATCTTCTGAACCTTCGCATAGTTGCCGGGCGGGTCCGGTGCGGCCAGTCTGGCGCACCCTGATGCTCGGTACTGCGGGAGGCGGGACATCGAACGGACAAGCGGGCGGCCTCTCGTCGCCATCGTCGACGACGACTCCAAGGTCCGCAGCGGGCTGTCGAGCCTGCTGCGGTCCGAAGGCTTTCGGGTCGATCAGTACGAGCATGCGGAGGCCTTCCTGGCAGCTCTGCCCGAGAAAATGCCCGACTGCCTCCTGACCGACATCCAGTTGCCGGGAGCCGACGGGCTGGACCTGCAGCTGGAAATGAGCCGGCAGTTCCCGGCGCTGCCCATCGTCGTGATGACCGCCTATCCCAGCGCCGCGCTGCGCGACCGGGCCATCCGTCAGGGGGCCCTGCGGTTTCTCAGCAAGCCGTTTTCCCACGACGAACTCCTGAGCTCCATCCTGCAGGCGGTCGAAAGGTGAGGCCAGTGGCGGCGCATCTACGTCTCTTCGTCGAGCCCCAGCTGCCCGGCCATGCGGACCAGTTCCGCCAGGCTGCGGGCACCCATCTTCCGCATTGCCGCGGCGCGGTGGAACTTGATGGTGATCTCGCTGAGCCCCAGTTCGAACGCCGCCTGCTTGTTCATCATGCCGTCGGTGACGAGGCGCATCACCTGTCGCTCCCGGTCGGACAGGGTGCGGTAGCGATCGACCAGCGCGGCACGTTCGCCGTCCTGCATCCGTCGCCGGCTTTCGCGGGCGAGCGTGGTGGTGACGGCGTCCAGCAGGTCCTGGTCGCGAAAGGGCTTGGTCAGGAAATCGACCGCCCCCGCCTTCATCGCGCGCACCGACATCGGGATGTCGCCATAGCCGGTCATGACGATCACCGGGACGGTGATGCCGCGCGTGGCGAGATCGGCCTGGAAGTCCAGCCCGCTCGCCCCCTTCAGACGCACGTCGAGCAGAAGGCAGGATGGCCCGTTCTCGCGCGGGGCCGCCAGGTAGCTGTCGGTGGTCTCGTGCGTGCAGACCTCGAAGCCGACCGAGCGCAGAAGCGAATTCAGCGCCTGGCGCACCAGCGCGTCGTCGTCGATGACGTGGACTGCAGCATTCGCTTCCGTCATTGCCGGATCGGCCCCGCCGAAGATCAGGTTTCAATCTCCGGGAGAATATCACCGTGTCGTGCACTTGTCTTTGCCGCAGGTGACTTCGGTTTACCTCCGCGTGCCGTTCCGGACGCGCAGGGGCTGGATCCGGTCGCCTTGCGCCACCCTGCATCCATCAGGAGGAACGATCGTGGACGCGCCATCGCTTCGTGATTTCGGAGCCAGGAAATTTCAGCGGACCGGGCTCCTCGTCGCCTCGCACGACCGCCCATGGCGCAATCTCTGCGCAGAGTTGCGCAGTCACACGCCGGGCGAGATAGTGCCGCCGGAGCCCTCGCAACTCGAAGTCACCATGATCGTCCGGGGATCGGCCTGTGTCGTCCGTCGCCGTACCGGGCGCTGGCAGCAGAACGTCGCGCGCGACAGGACCGTCTGGTTCTGCCCGATCGGCGTGCAGGAGGAGGAGATCAACCTGTCGGCCGACATTCCCGAGGTGCTGCACGTCTATCTCCCCCGGGACCAGTTTTCGCAGCTCTCGACCCTGGATGGCCTGGCCGGCGCATCGCCGATGCAGATCGCCTATCTGGCGGGAGTCGAGGACGAACTGGTCCGGCAGATCTGCTTCCGCATCCTGCAGGAACTCATCAACGAGACGGCCGGCGGGCAGATGCTGGTGGAAAGCCTGGCGCAGAGCCTGGCCGCGCATCTGGCCGCATCCTACGGTTCGGCATCACCCGGATCGCCGCATCCTGAGCGTCCCGGGCTCGATCCGCGTCGCTTGAACCGGGTCATCGAATTCATGAACGCCAACGTCGCCACGGCGATATCCGTCGCCGATCTGGCCGAGGTCGCCTGTCTGAGCCGCCATCACTTTTCCCGCGCCTTTCAGGCGGCGACCGGCCTGCCGCCGCACCGCTACATGAGCGAACTGCGCCTCGATCGCGCGCGCCGCATGCTCGGCGAGACCGACACGCCGATCGCGCGCATCAGCGAGGACTGCCAGTTCTCGTCCCAGGCCGCTTTCTCGCGCGCTTTCCTGCGCGGCACGGGCACGACCCCGTCGGACTACCGCCGTGAGCGGAAGTCCCTGGATCAGACGCGGATCGTCCATCTGACGGGCATGCCGAAGGAGGATGCGCGGTAAGCCCCGGTCGCGCGCTCGGCCGGAGCCGGACCAACGGCGGCACCGACCGGTCCGTCTGGTCGCGCGGCGGCAGTTTCGGCCGCGTGCCCCCCATGCGATGCGCGCGAAGGCGCCGCCCGGGGCATGAGGTGCGGATGGCGCCTCGCGATCGGGCCGGCGTCTCCGCAGCCGACCAAGGACGGTCCGGCGTCGGGCTCATCCTCCGCCGTCCCGGCCCCAGGGCAGGGATCACGCCCGCCAGCAGCCGGGCTTCGGCCAGCGCTGGTCGTTGAAGAGGAGCGAGAGATCGTGCCGTTCGAAGAAATAGCGGTAGAGGAACGCCGGATGGAAGGGGTTCTCCTCCGCCGGGAGGTCCGAACGCATGCGTTCGCGGTCGCGCTCGATGAGCGATTTCGCGAATTTCGCCTGCGCCTTCGGCACGACGTCGTATCCGCCGTCGGAATGATAGGGGTCGATCAGGCTCACCCTGTCCTCGCTCGGCACACGGCCGTAGAAGTTGTAGGCGTGGATGCGCTGCACATCGGGCGCCCTGATCCCGTCCCTCAGCAGGGCGAGCAGGGAGAGCTGCGACATGAACGGTTTCTGCATGTGCCAGAAGGCCGGCGGCCGGTCGTTGATGTAGTCCGTCCCGTCCGTCCGCCTGTAGCGCATCGGCGTCGCGATCCTGTTCAGGCTCCGGGTCTCGACGAAATTGTAGAGGCGCGGCAAGAGGTGCGGCTGCGGAACGATCCAGAAGGGGAACGTGTCGTCGAGCTCGTCCTGGGGGAGGGCGCCGGTCTCGATCAGGAACTTCGCGAAATACTCTTCCGGGCTCGTCTCGAATGCGCGCGGGTCGGCAAGCTTCACGACCGCATCGCCTCCGGCCGCGCTGCGATCCTCCTCCCGATCCCCGGGCCCGCTTCGCCGGGCCGTGAGCCAGCCGGGCCGTGAGACCGCCGCGAAGGCGGCATCGATCGCGGTGCGGGCGCGGTCGCCCAGGCGTCGCGGTCGGCCCTCGTCCGGCGTATCGTCCGCGGCGTGGGGAGGACCCGCCAGACTCCTCCCGAGGGCCGGCCGCGGGTCCCGTTCCAGCCGTGCGAGCCCCTCCGCCCATGCCTTGAACCAGTCGGGGTTCGAGATCGATGCGAAGGCGGTGCTGGTCGCCGTCCGGGTGATTCCCCGGAACGCCCTGGACAGGCTGTCGAGCGGAACGTTGTGCAGGATGTCGCCGTCATAGCAGAGAACCGGCGCCCCCCCGAACAGTCGCTCGATCAGCAGCCAGCGCATGAAGGCGAAGGTGAATATCTGATATCTTCCGCCGAAGGCCTGGACGATCGAGGGGAAGCAATCGCAGATCTGCTCGTAGAGCAGCGTCTCGATGCGGACGGTGAAGCTGTCGCCGAGTTCCTCGATCATGCTTTTCGGGATGCCGTCGGTGTGGCCCACCAGCACCACGCACAGCTTCTCGCCGGTGCCGAAGCGCTTCACGTGGCGGGCGTTCTCCAGCAGCCACGTCGAGCGCCTGAACTGCTGCAGGGGCGCGGGCCTGTCGGGCGCGGGGGGCGGCACGAAATTCACGCTGACATGATGCACGGGGGCGTCCTGTGGTTTTCGGGTTGTCGTCCGGCAGGGCGAGGCACTCTGTCCAGGCCCAGTTCGTCCCGCATCGTCGGGCCATTCCGCGGACAGGCCGGTCCAGGCGGTCCGCGAACGGGAGGAGCGGCGGCTCCGGGTGCCGGGCGGTGGTCGGCGACCCACCCGCAGCCCAGCGACCCGGCGAGGGCATCGTCAACCGGCGCCGGCCGGCGCGGCGGCGCGCCTGTGCCAGGCCCATGCCGTCCGCACGATCTCGTCGAGATCGGGGAATTCCGGCTTCCAGCCCAGCGCCACGCGGGCGCGGGAGGCGTCGCTCACCAGGGCCGCCGGATCGCCCGCGCGCCGCGGGCCGACGACGAAGGGAACGCGGGTGCCCGTGATGCGCTCGACCGCGCGGACGACCTCCAGGATCGACGCTCCCTCGCCGCGACCGAGATTGAGGGCACCACCGGGATGGCCTTCCTCCAGACGCATCAGCGCCGCCACATGCGCGGCGGCGAGGTCGCTCACATGCACGTAGTCGCGGATGCATGTTCCGTCCGGGGTATCGAAATCCATGCCGTTGATGCGCAGGTCCGCTCCGCCGGCGGCGGCCGCGAGCAGAAGCGGAATGAGGTGCGTCTCCGGCGCGTGATCCTCGCCGATCTCGCCGTCCGGGTCCGCCCCGGCGGCGTTGAAGTATCGGAGCGCGAAGGCGCGCATCCCGTGGGCCGCGCAGAAATCCGCCGTCATGCGCTCGGCCGAAAGCTTGGAGGCGCCATAGGGATTGATCGGACGCTGCGGCATGTCCTCGTCGATCGGCAGGCGGTCCGGCGTGCCGTAGGTGGCGCAGGTGCTCGACAGCACGAACCGCCCAACGCCATGATCCCTCGCCGCCTCCAGGAGGTTCAGCGAGCCCGCGGCATTGATGCGGTGGTAGCGGCCGGGATCCGCCACCGATTCCGCCACGTCGGCGACCGCGGCGAAGTGCAGGACGGCGGAGGGTCCGTAACGGGACATGACCTCGTCGAGCCGGCCGCGGTCGAGGATGTCGCCCCGCTCGAGAGGCCCCCATCGGACAGCCGCCACGTGGCCCTGGCTGAGATCGTCGAAGGCGACGGGCAGGTAGCCGGCGCGCGCCAGGGCCTTGCATGCATGCGCACCGATATAGCCGGCGCCTCCCGTCACCAGGACTCTGCCCCGGTCCCCCCCGTTCATGGACGTCACTTCGCCATCCCCGCTCGGCCAGCTTCCGTCCGCCCCCGGACGACGCTCTCATAAGTTGTTTTCCGACGGTGTAAAGCCGTCTTCGACATCGGCGGCGGCCAGCCGGCGAGGCGGCGGGCTTCCTGCCGGTGGGGCTCGCCCGGTCCACCAGCGGCGAGTATGCGGGAAACATCTTCCGGGTCGTCGGGATCGCCCTGATCGTGTCGTGGTTCGTCGCGGTCATCGTTACCCCGTATCCGGGGCTGAAGCTGCTGCCGCTGCCGAAACCCGGTTCGCATCACGGCAGCTATGACGGGCTGCTCTACCGGAAGCTTCGCGCCGGATCCGCAAGCCCCGCAGCGCTGCCGCTGCGGCTGGCCGGCGAGTGAACCTGTTCGCCTCCGTCGGCCGAGGCTACCGAAATCCTGCCTTGACGGCGCCCGGCGACGGGCCCGGCGCGCGCCGCCGGGACGTTCGAAGCGAGGGCATCCGACGCCGAAGGGTGGGTCGGACGGTTCGCTCCTCCGTCGAACCTGTCGAAGCGCTGCAGGGAGGAGGGGATCGGTCGCCGGATCCTGCCGCCCCCTGTGGACGGGTCGACCCGATCCGCCCCGACCCCTTGACCTCGCCCCCCGACGGGGCATGGATCGGGGGCGGCGGGGTGCGCGTGCGTCGGCCTGGCGGAAGACGCCCGTTCGTCGGCGGCAGCGGCAGTTGGACATCATGCAGATTCGGCTCGGCGACCACTTCGATCACGCCACCCTGATCAGGGGGGAAGAGTACGCGCAGCGCGGTCTCGTCCTCTCCGTTTCGGCGAACGAGGACGGCACGATCCGCAGCCTGGTTTCGAACGGGCGACGGGACCGCTACCGGCAGACGATCCGCTTCGGGAATGACACCCTCGCGGGCGACTGCACGTGCCCCGTCGGCTTCAACTGCAAGCACGTCGCGGCGGTCCTCGTCTCGATCGCCGGTCGCCAGGGGAAGGCACCGGCGCTCGCCGGGCCGGTGCTCGGCTGGCTCACGCAGGTCCGGGAGCGTTCGGAGACCCCGCCCGCGCCGCCCCCGCCGTCTTCCGATGCCTATCCGGCCAAGGTGAAGGAGCGTCTGGTCTTCGTGCTGTCGCCGAACGGCCCGCAGCTGAAAATCGACCTCTGCAAGGCGCGCCTCAACGCCGCGGGAACCGCGCTCAACAATGGCATCCGGCGCTACGACATCCTCAATTCGCTGCGCGGCGGCGCCCCCGCGGGCTTCGTCCGGGCGACGGACCTGGAACTCCTGGCCGGGCTTGCGCAGGCGCGGATCTGGGAGCCCTACTACGGCACGGGTCTGCCCGACCTTTTTCGGCCGCGGGGGGAGAACGCCTTCGCGCTGCTGCGCCGGCTCTGCGAGACCGGCCGGTTCCTGCATGCCGATGCGCCGGAGGCGGTGCTGTCCTGGTCCAATACGCGTATCGAGCCCCGGCTCGCCTGGCGCCTGTCGGAGCGGGGCGGCCAGAGGCTGGGCTTCCAGGATGCCGACGGCCGGCCGCTCGATATGCGCGGGCTGCCCGGCGCCACGCTCTGGATCGACCGGGAGAAGGGACTGATCGGTGCGATGGAGGTTGCCCTGGCCGACGACGCGCTCAGGCTCGTCGACATAGCCCCCGAGATCGCTCCGGACGAGGTGAAGGCGGTCGCCGAAGCCCTGCCGGACAGGCTCGCCGGCCTGTCCCTGCCGCCCCCCGGCAGGGTGCGGCGAACCCGGAAGGTCGCGACCCGCCGTCTCGTCCGGCTCGTCCTCGGCGCCGAAACTGCACGCGTGGGGGAGCGCTACTGGTCCGATTCGGTGCAACTGCCGACGCTCGTCCTGCGCTACGTCTATGACGGGGAGGAGGTCGGCGCGGACGATCCCGAGCCGCGCATGGTCGTCGACGGCGAGATCGTGACGATCGGGCGGGATCGGGGCTGGGAGGAGGCCTGCGCCGGGCGGCTGATCGAGGCGGGCGCCATGCAGGTCCGCGACCTCGAGTTCCACCGGCCGAGCGCGGCCATGACGAAGTGCGATTTCGTCTTCGCCGACGGAGAATTCAATCCGGAATCGCAAGAACCGTCCGACCTCCAGTCCGCGATCGACTTCGCCTTCCGCGTCGTGCCGGGCCTGCGCGCCGAGGGTTGGGACATCGTCGAGACGCCGAAATGGCCCTACCGCGCGAGCGCGGAAAAGGCGTCGCTGTCGGTCGAGACGCGCGCCGAATCGGGCGAGGCGTTCCAGGGCGCCGACTGGTTCTCGCTGGGGTTCCAGGTCGAGGTCGGCGGCCGGCCGGTGGACGTGGCGCCGTTTATCGCCGCGTTCCTGCAGCAGATGCGCGGCGCCTGGGAATCCGTCCCGGACGAGGCGACGCTCGCCGGGCATCTGGCGCGCCGCCCGATCTATCTGGACCGCGGCCGGCAGGGATTCCTCGCGGTGGACCTCAGCCCGCTGGCGCGGCTGTTCCACCTCGTGCTCGCCCACCACGCCGAACTGGGCGCGCTGCATCCCTCCGATGCCGGCGTCGCCCGACTCGCAGAGGAGGCGCTGGCGGGCAGCTCCGTCCGCTTCTCCGACAAGGCCGGGATCCTGCCGCTGGCCCGCAGCCTGCGGGCTCGACGCGACGCTGCGCGGCTATCAGGCCTACGGCGTCGCCTGGATGAGCCGCCTCCTCGAACTGGGCTTCGGCGGCGTGCTGGCCGACGACATGGGGCTCGGCAAGACGGTGCAGACGCTGGCGCTGCTGCAGGCGCGGCGCAACGCCGGCGGCGACGGGCCGGCCCTGCTGATCGTGCCCACCAGCCTGCTGCACGGATGGCAGGCGCAGGCCGCGCAGTTCACGCCGGGGCTGCGGCTCGCGGTCCTGCACGGCACGGCCCGTGCGGCCATGCGCGAGAAGGCGCTGACGGCCGATCTCGTCGTCACGACCTACCCGCTGCTGTCGCGCGACCGGGACTGGCTGACCGCCCGGGACTGGCCGCTGGTCATCCTCGACGAGGCGCAGGTTCTGAAGAACCCGGCCTCGCAGATGGCCAAGACCCTGCGCGAGATCCCGGCCCAGGGGCGCCTGGCGCTCACCGGGACACCGCTCGAGAATTCGCTGCAGGATCTCTGGACGCTGTTCGACTGGATCAATCCCGGCCTGCTCGGCGACCGCAAGCGCTTCCAGACGCTGTTTCGAACGCCGATCGAGAAGCACGGCGACGCCGCCGCGCAGGCCCGACTGCGGCGCCGACTGCGGCCCTTCCTCCTGCGCCGCACGAAGGAGGAGGTGGCCTCCGAACTGCCGCCGAAGACGGAAATCCTCGAGCGCGTCGACCTGCCGAAGGCGCAGCAGTTGCTCTACGAGACCGTGCGCAGCGCCATGGACGCCCGCGTGCGCGAAGCCATCGCCGCGCGCGGCCTCGCCGGCGCGCGGATCACGGTTCTGGATGCGCTGCTGAAGCTGCGCCAGGTCTGCTGCGACCCCGCTCTGGTGAAGACCACGGCCGCGAGGGCCGTCTCCGACAGCGCCAAACGCACGCGGCTTCTCGACCTGCTCGGCGAACTGGTCGCCGAGGGGCGCCGCGTGCTGGTGTTCTCGCAATTCGTCGAGATGCTGCGCCTGATCGAGGCCGATCTGGCCGAGGCGGGCATCGGAAGCCTGTCCCTGACCGGCAGTACGACAAATCGCGCCGAGGTGCTCGACGCCTTCGCGCAGGGCGACGCCCCGGTCTTCCTCCTCAGCCTCAAGGCGGGCGGCGTCGGCCTCACCCTGACCGAAGCCGACACGGTGATCCTCTACGATCCGTGGTGGAACCCGGCGGTGGAGCGGCAGGCGATGGACCGGACGCACCGGATTGGGCAGACGAAGCCCGTCTTCGTGCACCGGCTGGTCGCGGCGGGCACCGTCGAGGAGAAGATCCTCGACATGCAGGCCCGCAAGCAGGCCCTGGCCGATGCGCTGTTCGATGACGATGGCGGCGCGACCGACGACCTCCTGGACGAGGCGACGCTACAGGATCTCTTCGCGCCGCTCTCGGCCTGAGCCAACGGCGCGCTGCTTCGACCCCTCGTCGCGTCCGGGCCCCCGGCCACCGTGATCATGCCGACCGCGTGGCCGACGGTCATCCTCCGCCAATCGGCGCGAGGAGCGGCCGGATCCGGCAGGGCCGGTGGCCACCGTGTCCGGTCTGCGCGTCGTGCCGGTCGCGGAAGCACCCGGGAGACGCGGCACCCGGCTGCAACCGGAAAACGCGATCGTGTTCCGGCACAATCCTTCGTCGCGGAGGCGGCAGGGCGTCTGGGCATTTGTCGGGAAACGAGCATTCGCTTGCTGCGGCGAGTGACCAATCGCACAGACCGCCCTCCCGAACCCCGTCCAGAATGCGAGGGATCGCGGGCCGCCGGCGTCCAGGCGTGTCCGACCGCGTCTCGGCACGCCGGACAGGCAGGATGGACGTCGCGTCCCGCGGAAGCGGCGCGAAGGACGAGAGGACATGGGAGAGGGGACGTGAACGATCCTTCGGACCTTCGGTTCCGCTTCGGGGAAGTCGTCGTGGACCTGCAGCTCGGCCGGCTTTTCTGCGCCGGGGAGGAGGTCCTGCTGCGGCCGAAATCCTTCGAGGTTCTCGCCCATCTGGTGCGTCATGCCGGTCGGGTGGTGTCGCGGGAGGAACTGGTCCAGACGGTCTGGCCCCGGGTGATCGTGACCGAGGATTCGCTGACGCAGTGCATCCACGACATCCGGCAGGCCCTTGCCCGCGAAGGGCGAACGCTGCTGCGTACGCTTCCGCGGCGCGGCTACGTGTTCGACGGCGTGCAGTCCGCCTCCGCGGCCCCGACGTCTGCGTCGGCCGGCCTCTCCGCCGCAACGGGGCGGCGGCCGGCGGGTGAAGCGGAAGCCGGCGTCGCTGCGGTGCCGCGCCTGCGCCGGGACGGCATCGCCGTCCTTCCCTTCGCCCTGGCCGGGCCGGGCCATCCGGGCGACCTGCTGCTTGTCGACGGGCTCGCCCATGACGTCATCGGCCGGCTCGCCTGCATGCGCGGCTTCCACGTCATCGCCCGCGGCAGCGCCTTCGCGCTGCGCCAGCTCCATGCCGATCCGCGCGCCGTCGGCCGGGCGCTGGGCGTCCTCCACGTGGTCACGGGAACGGCGGCGGTCCGCGACGGCCGCCTGCGGCTGGTCGTGGAGATCGTCGAGGCCGACGGCGCGGGGATCCTGTGGACGGGCGAGTTCGTGGAGGACCTGCACGCCTATGCCGGGCTGATCGGGGCGCTGACAGACCGGATCGCCAATGCGGTCCAGCGCCAGATCAGCCTCGCGGAGACGCGCCGCGCGCTCGCGCTTCCCGAGGAATCGCTCGGCGCCTGGGAGCATTTCCACGCCGGGCTCGCGGGGGTCTACAGCAACGATCCCGCGCGCATCGGCGCCGCTCTCGATCATTTCCGCGCCGCGACCCGGCTTGCGCCGCATTTCGCCCGGGCCCATGCGGGCCAGTCGGTGTGTCACTGGGTGCTGGCCTTCTCCGGCCTCTCGTCCGACCTGGCGGCCGACGTCGCCGCCGCCCGCCGCACGGCCGAGGCGGGAATGGAGGCCGACGACGAGGATCCCTACACGCTCTGGTCCTACGGGCGGGCGCTCGGGCTCGAGGGCGACCAGCCTGCCTGCCTGCGCCATGCCGAACGGGCGGTCGCCCTCAGCCCGTGCTTCGCGCACGGCCATTTCGAGATCGGTCTCGCCCACGCGCTGTACGGCGAGCCCTTGCGGGGCCTCGAGCACATCGACCTCCTCCTCGCGCTCAGCCCCCTCGAACCCGCCCTCTACTCCGCCCAGCTGGCGCTCGCCCATGCCGAGTTCCGTCTGGGCCGCGCGGCGGCCGCGGCGGATTGGGCGCGCGCGTCCGCGGCTCACCCGGAGAATTTCGCCACCGTCCTCGCACCGGCCGCCCTGATCCTCGCCGGATGCGGCGACCTGGAGGGGGCGCGGGCGGTTGTCGCCCGGCTGCGCGCCCTGGCGGCCGACCGCGGCATGGCGCCGGCGGCCCGGTCTGCTGCGGCTCTGTCTCCCGAACTCGCCACCCTCTGCGGGAGGTTCGGTCCGCTGCTCGGGCTCGAGGGGTGAACATTCGAGCCCGACGTCCGCGGAATTCGGAGAAATTTCGTCCGACTTTCAGGACCGGTGCCGGCGGAATGGGTCATTCTCGTCGGACGCTTCACCAACGGAGGCCGACGTCCTCATGGGTCCGCATCGCACGATCTGCAGCCGGAGAGGATACCTGACCGAGATCGCGTTCGACGGCGCGACCGGCCGCTTCGTCGAAACCCCCTTTCCGCCGAAAGCGCCACGGCCGCGACGACGCCGCCCGCGTCCATCGGATCAGTTCCGGGACGAGGCGCGTCAGCAGCCCGCCGGTATCCCGGCCGATGCACAGCCCGCACCGGTTCGGTTGCCGCCAGGCGGGCAGGCCGACCCTTCCGCGCTCGAAAATCGCTTTGTCGCGCACGCCGCCCGTGGTTAGATCGCCGCACCCCCCGGGTGCGGCATCATCACGACACGGTCCTCGTACGGCATGACGGAGATTTCGAGACGGCGACTGCTGGGAACGGGCGGGGCCGCGCTGGCGACGGCGGCGCTGCCCTGGGGCAGCCGGATCGTGCGGGCCGGGGAGCCGGTCTGCGGCTTCGAGCCGTCGCGCTTCGACGCCGACCCGCAGGTCGCCGTGTCGCTCGGGCAGCTGATCGCCTCCCTGCACGAGTGCAAGTCGACGTCGAAGACCTTCTCGCGTGCCCGCTGCTCGCGGATCAGGCGCTTCGGCGGCATGACCCGTCTCGACGGCTTCGTCGCGGATCCCGCCACGAAGGACGTCGTGCTGTGGGGCCAGAAGGAACCCGATGCTCCGCCGCTGTTCCTCGACGATTTCGTCATCGCGATGCGTGCGGCCATGGGCCGCTACATCGGCAAGCCGGGCGAGCCGGGCTACAATCTTGCGCCGGGCATCTCGATCGATCCCGATCCCGAAGTCTACCGGCGGCTGCGGGCGATCGATGCCGACGATCCGGATTTCGACCGTCGCGTCGAAGAGGTCTGCGCTTCGCCGCAGAAGGTGCGCGTCGACGGCATGCCGCGGCACACCCGCGTCGCCTACGTGCTGGTCGATGCCGACTACCGGATGAAGCAGGTGGGGCAGGGGACCATGAAACTGCCCATCGACTCGCCGTTCCCCTCGCACACCGAGGTCTCCCGGACCTATTCGAAGATCGCCCGCAAGCGCGGCGAGACGCTGGGACCCACCAACACGCGATTCTGGTTCGCGCCGGGCCGCTTCGACTACCAGGTAACGCCCGCCGCCGATGCCGGCTTCCTGGAGACCGCGCAGGTGGTGCTCCAGGACGAGGACGAGAAGCTGACGCATGACGGACTTGCGGCGTCGGGCGCCGTCAACCCGATGACGCGCGCCTTCACCTGCGCCTGGACCGAGCGCATGGAGGACACCTACCGCGCCGAGCCGATCTGGCGCGACATGCACAACATCTTCCGCCATTTCGCGCTCGCGCGCATCATCGTCCGGCACGGCGTGCTGGAGGCCGTGCGGTTTCCGGTCCGCGAACATCTCGACGCCTATGTCGTGCAGCCGGTCAAGCTCTGGGACACCCTCCCGGGCAAGAGCCTGGTCTACCGCGACGGCGGCTACACCTCCTGGGTGTGCGGCGGCGTTTCGCTCGGTTTCGACGAAGCGAATTCCCGGCGCCGGACGTCGGGGGCGAGTGCCGCGTCGAGGATCCTGGCGAGGCGCCCGCAGCGCGACGCCGTCGTCTGGGACGTCGGCTGAGCGGGACGCTCGCCTCGGTCGAGCCGGAGGTTAATCGACATCGATCGCACCTCCCTTCGTGAACCGGGCACGCGGGCCGGCTTCGTTGCTTTCGCGCGAAAGTAGATGTCACCGGTCTAAAGTATCGAGCGTTGCCTTTGTTGCACAATATTGCGCTCCAGACAGAAAAACATGTCTTTTTGCTCTGTCACCGTCATCCTCGACCGATGCCGGGTGCGGTCCGGCCTTGACATCCCCTTGCGGAAACGTCGATCTTGCCGCAGGGGAACTCCGGGATCGGGTGGGGTAGTCGGAATGCGGCGACAGTGGGTGGCGTGCCTCGCGGCCTGGGCGGCGCTCGTCGCAGCGCCTGCCGGCGCCGCCGAAACCGGCCGCAGCACCAGTGCCTTCCTCGATGCCGACCAGCCGCTGTCCTGCGACGTCAATCTCGCCGACGACCTCGACGTGACCGAAATCGCCGCCGCCCCGGCCGAACAGCTGCCGGAGGCCACCCGCGCCGCCTTCCTGCGCATGAAGATCCTGCGCTATCCCGCCGCCGCACCGGAAGAGCGCCGCGTCGGCGACACGACCTATCTGCGCGTCTTCGACGACCACCTCTTCCTCTATCACTGGCCGGAGGAGGAACTGCTTCTGGAACTCCAGGACGCGATGGCGGATGCCGCGCCCGGCGCGCTGCTGCGCGAGGCGCGGGACTGCTCCTTCGAACGTGCCGGCCTCGTGGCCTTTCACGCGCCCTTCTTCTCGAAGGCGTCAAAGGGGCGTCTCAACCAGGGAACGCCGGTGCTGCACGTCGAGCGGCGCATCTTCATCGCCGCCGACGAGGTTCCCGCGGGCGTCGGCGCACCGGCGCAGGCCGCCCGGTCCCGCGACGTTCCCGGACGCATCGTCGCTGTCGACCGCGCGGACGGCACACCCGCCGTGTGGACGCAGAACGACTATCCCTGGATCGACCTCGCGGCGGCGCGGACGGTCAAGCCGGGCGACACCGTCTTTGCCGTCGAGCGGACGACATGCGAGGCCGACGGGAACTTCATCCTGGGATCCGTCGGCGTCGTCAGCGACGGGGACACGGGCGCGATCATGCGCCAGGAGATGATCGCCTCCAACAATTACTACGGCGCCAGCGGCGATCCGCTCGACGCGTCCACCGTCGCCGGCAGCGTCGACGACCGTGCCTACTGGTGCATCCCCAAGCGGGAGTTCTGCTACCAGCAGGTTCCGTTCGGTGATTTCGGCGTGAAGGCGAAGAAGGGCGAGACCGCCCGTTTCGCGCCGGACCGCATCTACTCCATGGAACAGGGCCTGCTGCCGGCGCTCCAGGCGGCGGTGGTCGGCGCCTGTCCCCAGCGGATCATGAAAGTCAGGACCTACAGATGATGTTGCGAACGCCCGCCGACCTTTTCCGCACCCTCGCGTGCCTGCTCCCGGTCCTGCTGGCCGCGCCGGCCTCCGCGCAGGACGCCGACGTCGACTGCCGCGCTCCCGAGGAATTCTGCATCGTCACGACGACCGGTCTGCCGCTGCGGCTGCTGACCAAGCCGCAGTCGAACATCTACACCGAGATGGACGTCAACAGCCATCAGAGCGAGGCGAACCTGCCGGCCTTCGAGGCGCTCTTCGCCTTCGAGATGTTCGACGTGAAGTACGACCAGGCGAACTTCACCGCCGAGGGCTGGTTCGTCGTCGGCCGCAACACGCGTGACATCCTGGGCTACATGCGGGCCGAGGACGTGGTGATGTGGAAGCAGGCGCTCGCACTGGCCTACGTCAACCCCGGCGTCTCGGAACGCAAGCCGGTGCTGATGTTCGAGAACCAGGAATCGCTCGACATCGCGCTGGAGGAGATCGACAGCGGAACGATCGCCGGCGACAAGCTCTACGCCGACATCGCCGCCGGTACGCCCCCCCCGGGCGTCATCTCGCGCGAGCCGAGCGCCTGGGTCGACATCAACCAGCAGTTCTACCTGCTGCCGATCCTGCAGTTCGAGGATCTGAGCGCGCTTTCGCCCAGCGGCGACATGCGCGCCCTGCAGACCGCCGCCCTGACCGCGCAGGCGCGCTCCCAGCAGGTCGACGCCTGCGACATCCGCCAAGCCGGTTCCTCCGACTGCTTCCGCGAGCAGACCGGCGGCGGCGTCAGTTCGATCGCGGCCGACGTGGTCTTCGTGATCGACATGACGGTGTCGATGGACCCCTACATCAAGGCGGTCGAATCGGCGATGCGCGAGGCGTCCCAGGCGCTGTCGCAGAAGCTCGCCGATCCTTCGGCGCTGAAGTTCGGCCTCGTGGGCTACCGCGATTCCCCCGAGCAGAGCCCCGGCATCGAATGGGCCGCCAAGAATTTCACGCCCGACCTGCTGCCGGCCGCCGAGTTCCGCGATCTTCTCGGCTCCGGTGTGGTGCAGGTGGCGACCGTCGGCAGCGGCGACCACGAGGAGGAGGTGTTCGCGGGCGTCCAGACGGCCATCGCCTCCAACTGGTCCGCGCAATCCGCGCGCACCATCGTGCTCATCGGCGACGCGAGCTCGCACCCGCTCGGCCACGAGAAGAACACCACGGGCCTCAGCGAACAGGCGGTGCGGGCACTGGCCGACCAGGAGCAGGTCTACATCGCCTCGATCTACGTCGGCGGCGAGGGCTCGTCGGACTATCCGAAGGCCAAGCCGCAATTCGAGGCCATGGCGGCCGGCGACGGCGAATCCAACATCGCCTTCGCGGTGATCGGCGGCGGCGAGACCGAACTCGAGGAAAGCCTGCGCAACACGATCGGCAAGGTCATCGACTTCATGAGCGCCGGCCGCTTCACCAGCATCTCCAGCGACAGCGCGGGAAGCGATAGCACCTCAGCCGCGATCCTGGGCGCCGTCCGCGCGGCTTTCGTCGAGTACATCGGTTCAAACGCGACGCCCCCCTCCAACATCACCGCCTGGGTGGTCGACCGCGACCTGACCGATTTCGAGAAGCGCGCCTTCGAGATCAAGGTGATGGTCCGCAAGGGCGAGCTGCAGGGGCTGATGAGCACGCTGAACGAGCTGCTCGAAGCCGTGAAGGACAATCAGACGAGCACTGCCGACTTCTTCGGAGCGGTGCAGACCAGTTCGACGTCGCAGGCCCTCGACATCACGGCGCAGCTGCGCAACCAGCCGACCAGCCAGCTGATGAGCGTCGTTCCCCGCTGGATCCAGTCGCTGCCCTACAAGAGCGAGATCCTCGCCCTGACGCTCGACGAGTTCCGCCAGTCGTCGCCGGCCGACCGCACCCGCTTCGAGGAACGGCTGAAGAGCCTGGCCGAGCTCTACGACGACGTGCTGAACCGGCCGGACGCCTGGGCCAGCCTGAACTCGGAGGACACCGCCGAGGAGCGCGTCTACATGCTCGACCTGGCGAACCTGCCGTGAGCCAGGCCGTGCGGACGGTCGACGCGGACGACGCGGCGGTGCTGCGCATCGAGGCGCTCACGAAGGTGCTGGAGAGCGGCGGCGCGCGCTTCGAGCTGCAGGTGCCGAGCCTGTCCTTCCGGCGCGGCCGCTTCTATGCGCTCGTGGGCCGCAGTGGCAGCGGCAAGAGTTCCATGCTCGATCTGCTCGCGATGGTGTCGAGCCCCACGACCGT
Source organism: Aquibium microcysteis (assembly GCF_014495845.1). Taxonomy (NCBI): domain Bacteria; kingdom Pseudomonadati; phylum Pseudomonadota; class Alphaproteobacteria; order Hyphomicrobiales; family Phyllobacteriaceae; genus Aquibium; species Aquibium microcysteis. The sequence goes on along the minus strand of NZ_CP061080.1, from coordinate 1,546,644 downwards.
CGGCGCCTACAGTCTCGTCGCGGACGGCGAGGTGCTGGATCTCGCCGCCATCGTGCGCAAGGGCGACGACCGCGAGATCAGCCGCGTGCGGCTGCGCAACTTCGGCTACATCCTGCAGTCCGGCGGTCTTTTCTCTTTCCTCACGGTGCGCGAGAACCTCGAACTGCCCTTCATGCTGGCGGGGCGGCAGCCGGATCACGAGGCCACGCGCCGGCTCATCGAGCTCGTCGACATGACCGCGCAGCTGGACAAGAAACCGTCCGAACTGTCGGGCGGTCAGCGCCAGCGCGTCAGCATCCTGCGCGCGTTGACGCTCGGTCCGCAGATCGTGCTCGCCGACGAGCCGACCGCGGCGGTGGACGAGAACCTCGCCGCCACCATCGTGGGCGAGCTGAAGCGCCTGGCGCAGTCGCGGGGGGTGACCGTCATCATGGTCTCGCACGATCTCGACCTCGTCCGCAGCTTCGCCGACGAGATCATCACGCTGCGCCCCGAGACGGTGGGTCCGCAGGCCTCGCGCACGGTCGTGCGCCAGGGGGTGGCGGTATGAGCGGCGCGGCGCGGGAAGGCAGCGTGCATCGCAGCGTCGGCTTCGTGGCCTGGCGCGACCTCGTCAACGAAAAGCTCATCACGCTCTGCCTGATCCTGTCGGTGGTGGCCGTGGTGGCGCCGATCCTCCTGCTCGCCTCGGTCAAGGTCGGCTTCATCGACCGGCTCCGCGAGGAGTTCATCCAGGATCCGAGCTTCCGCGAGGTGCGTCCGCAGGATCCGGATCTGCGGCAGGAGAGCTTCTTCGCAGAGCTCGCCGGCTGGCCGGACGTCGCCTTCGTGGCGCCGTCGGTGATGCTGGTGCCGCGCGAGGTCGACTATGTCGTCGAGGGGAGCCGGAGCCGCGAGGAGGCACGGCTCTGGCCTTCGGGTCCGAGCGACCCGCTGTTCGAGCGGCTCGACGGGCGCCCGCCGTCGGGCGACGCGGTCGTCGTGTCGTCCGACATCGCGGAGAAGTCGAAGATCGGCATCGGAGCCTCGATGGTGCTGAGGGTCAGCCGCATCGAGCGCGACAAGCGGCAGACCGTGGAAGTGCCGGTGACGGTGGCCGGCATCGTTCCGGGCCAGTTGCTGCCGCAGCCGACCATCCTCGCCGATCCGGCGCTCGACCGGCAGGTCGAGAGCTACCGCGCCGGCATTGCCGTGCCGGAGCGCGGCTGGAAGGGCGTCGCCCTGCCGCCCCGACAGGTCTTCCAGAAGCTTGTCGTCGCAGCCGAGCAGGACATCGGCGACACCGTCCTGTCAGACCTGCGCATCCGCGTCGGTGCGACCGCGCTCACGCAGGTGAGCGCGCAGGAGGCCGCCGCGCTGGCCGGCACCGTGGCGGTCCCGCTCGCCGGTCCGCCTGACGGCCGCAGGTTCTACGTGCTGGAGAATGCAGGACGCTCCTATTCGGGCGGCGACGTGGACGAGGCGATGGCGGTGCTCGCCAACACGCGGGCGGCCGTCATCGGCATCGGCGCGCCGGTGTCGGTGCGCCTGCTCGGCACCGCCACGGAACTGTCCGGCCTCGACCCGCGGCTCTTTCCGGGCGTCGGCGGAGGCGCAGGCTGGGCCATTCGCAACGGCGCGCCCTACATGCTCAACAATGCCGTCTACCTGCCCGGGGACGCCCGGCCCGCATGGGAAGGGGCGGGACGGCCGGCGACGGTCGATCTGGAGATCGTGCCGCCGGCCGGCTGGAGCAGCAAGGCCTTCACCATCGTGGTCCGCGTCGCGGGCTTTCTCGACGTGGACGCCGTGGTGGCCAGCCCCGCCCTGCTCGGCATGGTCCGGCGCGGCGAGAGCGTCCCGCTCGCCTTCGACGCCGCCAACAGCAACATCGTGGAGCAGTCCGCCGGCTTCCGCGGCTTCCGTCTGGTCGCTGCAACCATCGACGCGGTGCCCGGCATCGTCGACCGTTTCCAGCAGATGGGCATGACCGTGCGCGCCAAGTCCGACGAGATCCGCAAGCTGCAGCAGCTGGAGCGCAGTCTCGACACCCTGATCCTCGTGGTCGCCAGCGTGGCGCTGGCCGGCGGCTTCGCGATCCTGTCGTCGAGCTTCTTCGCAAACGTGCAGCGCAAGCGCGTCGACTACGCCACCATGCGTCTGATCGGCATGCAGAAGCGGAGCGTCTTCCTGATCCCGGTCACGCAGGCCGTCATCGTCGGCGCGCTCGGCGTCGCCGGTTCGGTCGTGGTCTACCTCATGGTTTCGGGCTTCCTCAACTCCGTCATCGGACCGCAGCTCGGCTTCGACGGGCAGCTGTCGAAGCTCTACGTCGCGCATTTCGTCCTGTCGGGCGCCTTCGTGCTGGTCGGATCCTGCATCGCCTCGCTCGCGGCCTCGCGCGAGGCGACCCGCATCGATCCGGCACAGGCGATCAGGTCGCATTGAAGCCGCGCGTCGCTGGGAAAGGAGCGGAAGGGATGACGAACATGCTGCTCAGGACGGTCGCTGCGGCCCTTGCCCTGCTCGCGCCCGCGACGGCCGCGCTGGCCCAGTCCTGCCCGGCGGTCTCGCTGACCAGCGAAATCTTCGCGTCCTGGTCGAACCCGCATCCGGACGGCGACGACTTCATCCTGCCGGGGCCCGGGGGAATGCCCCTTGTGTTCACCCGCGTGGGGCTGGGGACCGGTGACCTCTACGGCGACGAGAAGACGACCTACACGATGGGGTCGTCGCGGAAGGTGGTCTTCGAGACGCCGCTCGCCGTGCGTGTGGCGTCGCCGATCACCGACGGCGTCCGCAACTCGTCGCTCTACATCGGCAAATACGAACTGACCAAGGGGCAGTATGCCTTCATTCTCGGCAACGGCCAGCTGCGGCGAGGAGTCGAGGCCCTCTACGCCCGCACGAAGGACGAACGCGTCCTGCGCGCCATCTCGGACTATGCCAACGCGAACGGCAGCTGCGCGGGCGTGCTGACCAAGCCGATCGCCGATCTGCTGGCAGAGCCGATCACCTATCTGAGCTATCGCGACTACGTCGAGGCACTCGACCTGTTCAATCTCTTCTGCATCGGCAACAAGGCCTGCGGCGACAAGCTCATCTCGCTGTCGCGCAACCCGGACTATCCGGCCTTCGTGCGTCTGCCGACGGAGCACGAATGGGAGTTCGTCGCGCGCGGCGGCGGCGAGTTCGTGGCCGGACGGATCACGCGCGAGGCGCTGCAGGGCGACATTCCGCTCCTGCCGGCCGGCCGGACGCTCAAGGATTTCGCCCATCTCGGCAACGACCCGCAGCGGCTCCTGGCGATCGGCTCGAAGGACAGGCTCTTCGGCGTCTACGACATGATGGGCAATGCCGGCGAACTGATGCTCAATCCCTTCACCGCGGAGAACGGCTTCGGTGCCGTCGGCGCCTACGTCTCGCGCGGGGCGAGCTACCGGCTCCCGGTTGACCAGTACCGCGTCTCCATGCGCGACGAGCAGCCGGCCTTCCGCCGTGACGACGCCGACGGCAGGCTCCTCGTCCAGAATTTCCCCTATGTCGGCGTGCGGCTGGCGGTCGGACTTCCGGTGGCGGGCAGCACCGAGCGCACCGGGTCGTCCGAGCTGCAGGAGGAATTCGCCTCCAAGTACAAGTCGATCGACGAGACGGGCGACCAGGCCGGCAACAGCTTCGGCGACGCGCGCAAGCTCGGCGCTCTGACGCAGCGCGAGATCCAGGTCTCGGAGAGGCTTTCGGCGGCAGACACGGTCGACTTCTTCGAGATCGGGCTGGCCGAGTTCGCCGCCGTCGAGGTGCAGCTCGAGGCCGAGGGCGATCTGCAGCTCGCCATTCTCGACGAGGCCGACACGATCCACGCCTCGGGCGTGTCCTCGAAGGCGAAGTCGGTGGTCAGGTCGAACGACCTCATACCCGGCCGCTACTTCGTGCGCGCGACCGCGGTGAACCCGGGAAGCGAGGAAAAATCCTACTCGCTGGTCATCCGCAAGACGCCGGCGGCCGATACAGGCATCCCGCGGCCGGAATCGGCGGCGCTGGCCCAGGCCGCGCCGGTGGGGAAGGGGATCGACGTCAAGGGCTTCGTCGGTGCCGGCGACCGCGCCGACACCTACCCGGTCCACATGGACGACGTCCGCGCGGGGCTGCTGGTCACCGTCGCCGAGCTCAAGGCCCCCGTCACGGTCGCGCTCCTCGACGACCGGCAGCAGACGGTCATGCGCGCGACGTCCGAGGCCGGCAAGGATGCGGTCGATCTCACCGTTCCGCTGGCGCAGGGGGCCAGAGGTTTCCTCCAGGTCAGCGCGGAAGGAAACGGCTCCACCACCTACCGGATGAAGGTGACACCCGAACGGCTCTTCGACGAGGCTTTCGGCAAGACGATCGCCGACGCGCGGCGCAGCACGATGGCCCGGAAGTCCTATCCTGGTCTGCTGACGGCGCGCGACAGCCGGCTCTTCCTTCCGATCAAGCTGAAGGATCCGGCCAAGCTGCGCGTCGAACTCACCGGACTGAAGGACGCCGCCGACATGGAGATCGTCGATTCGCGCGGGCAGGCGGTCCAGTCCGACCACAAGCGGCCCGGCACCAGCGACGAAGTCTTCGCGCGCGATCTGCAGGCCGGCGACTACCACGCCCGGGTCACCCTCGGCGCGGGCGCCCGCTACACGCCGTTCCGGCTCTACTACGTGACCGAACAGCCATCGACCCCTGCCGTGACCCGTATCGATCCCGCCATCGCGAGGGCACGCGCGAAGGTGACCAGCGGCTTCGAGAGCGAGACGCTGAAGCAGGCCGAGACGCGCTACTACAAGCTGGAGGTGACGTCGGAACGGGGCGTCGTCGTGGCCGACCTGTTCGGTTTCGTCGCCGCATCCGACCTCGACCTCTACCTCGAGGACCAGTTCGGCGCCATCATCGCCAAGTCGAACAAGAGCGGTGCCGAGCAGGAGGCGATCAAGGAGACCGTCGAGCGCGGCACCTATTTCCTGCGCATCGTTCCGACGGGTACGGCCACGACCAGCTATTTCAGCCTCACCACCGACGTCATCTCCGGCATGCGCGACGTCGATCTGAGCTGGATGGGCGCCGTCGTGGAGCAGAACGGCGACTGGACCGTCTATCGGACCGGCGACCGCTGCTACATGGCCACGGTGGCGATGTCGGTCTATCCGGACCTCGGCTGGCGGACCGAAAAGCCCTATTTCTACATCGGCGTCGAGCGCGGCGATCCCAACATCTGGATTTCGCTCGACCGTTCCAGCGAAGACGGCGGCACGGACTACTACCAGGGCGGCAAGGCGGAGCTCTACATCGACGGTCGCCGCGGCGTGACCGGTACCTTCGAAGGGCAGAACATGAAACCGCTGACGACCAGGAACTGCCCCTCCGGGAGCTGCATCGATTCGGATGCGGTGCGCGGTTTCCGCCGCGGCACGTCCATGGACGTTCGCGGACGTTCGTCCAAGGGCGGCGACGATACCGAGATCAACTACAGTCTCAGGGGCTATACCAAGTCGGCGCAGCGCATCAACCAGATCTGCGGTGCAAAGGCGAACTGGATATGGAACAAGTGAGTGCTTCGATTGCATTCCGGGGCGGTTCAACTATAGTGGGAAACAGCGCAACGGAGGGCGTGTCGTGAAGACGTGGAAGTCGAGGCATGCGCTCGTCGGCGGCATTCTGTTCGCTCTCTGGTCGTTTCCGGCCGGCGCCGATCCGTTCTGCGGGCCGGGGCTGAAGCTGGGCGCCGAGAACGATTGCCCCGGCTGCTCCTGGCTCTGCATTCTCGATCCCAGTCCGCAGCCGATGTCATCGGTCCGACCGGCGCCGGGCGGTGCGGCGGGCCTTCTGCAGCAGGCCCTGTCCCAGCTCGAACCGAGCGACGGACTGTCGAACGCCGGCGCGGATCCGTCCGGCAACGGGATCAGGAGCCGCGAGTTCAACCGCAGCGCCCTCGCGGCCGTCCGGGACGGCCGTTTCATGCATGCTGCCTTGCGCTTCCGGCTGGCGGCGGGTTTCGCCCGGGACGCCGGCAACGCGCGCGAGGAGTACCTCAATCGTCGCAACGCGCTGCTGCTGCAGCTGGCAGGCAAGCTGAAGACCGGCATCGAGGCGGAAGACGCCGGCCGGGCGACGCAGGCGCAGGTCGCCTACCGCGAGGCCAGGATCATCGCCACGCAGGTCGCCGCCATGCCGCTGCACCCCGCACCGGCCACGACCGCCGCGGCAGCGCCGCCGGCCGCAACGCCGAACCGGGCGGCTCTCGATCCGTCGACGGCTCCTGCGGCGCCGGCTTCCACCGTTTCGGGTCTCGGCAATGCCCCCGCTGCCGCGCCGCGCGCCGCCAGGACCCCGGCGTATCAGGCCGCCCCCGCACCGTTCGTGGCGCGGACGCAGCCGGCTCCGTCGCCGGCCGTGATCGGTCAGGTCGTCGCTCCGCTGCTGCAGGCGGCACGGCAGCCGCAGCGCGCGCCGGCCGTGGTGCAGGCGCCTGCGCCCGTGGCGAGGCAGGCTCCGGTCGCCGCCGCGCCGCCCAACAGCACGATCAGCCCGCGCACACCGTCACCCGTGCCGGTCGCCAGGGCACCGGTCCAGCCCGTTCCCGTCGCGCCGACCCCGGCACCCGTCCTGGCTGCGCCCCAGCCGGCGCCCCAGCCGGTGCCCGCCGCCCAGCCGGTCGTGGTCCAGGCGCCACCGCCCGCCCGTCCGGTCCTCGTCCAGCCGGTCATCATGCAGATGCCCGCCGCGCCGGCGCCCGGCGGCGGCATCGATCCGCAGCCGGTGGCGGCGGTTCCCGATCCGGACATCGATTATTCGGGGATGGATCCTGACGCCCTGGTCAACGCCTACGGAACGCAGGATCCCGACTATTCCGGGCGCAACCCCTACAACCCGGATCCCAACGCCGGGTATGATCCAGGAGGAACGGCCGACCCTGATCCGGCACCGCAGTTCGGCGGGACCGATCCCGGCGGGTCGCCGGATCCGTCGTCTCAGTACAGCGCCACCGCGCCGGTCGCGGCCGTCCGCGATCCCGACATCGTCTGCGCGGGTGGACCGTGCACCGGCGGCGCCGGCGGCGGCTATCAGGGCGGACCTGCGGCGGTCGATCCCGGTACCGGATCGCTGGGAGGACCCGGGGCGGCCATCGTCGTTCCAGGCGCCGATCCGGACGGCGGCGACGACCTCGGCGGCGTGTCCATCCACGTCGATCCGACGTCCAGGCCTTGGGCTGCCGGCGGGGACCTGCGCAGCAAGGTTCTGAAGCTCACCCGCTGACGGATCTGGGCGCCGCGACCGGCCGCAGCAAGGTCGCGCGCCGTATCGCCGTTGCCGCCGGTCGCAATGTCGATGCGGCCGGCCGGCGGGTCTCGACGTCGGGATGATCCCGGCGGCGGCCAGGGCGGCGATCTCGCCCGAAAGGTGTGAGGAGTGCCGGCCCCGCGTGCCGTGGCAGCCGTGAGGAGGCGCTTTTTCGACCCTCGCCGCGATCCGCATCTTCTGTCGATCGAAGAGCGGAACACTTGCCGACCCAAGCACAACCGCCGTATATCGATTGGTCACCATGCGCCTTCAGGACGTGTGGCGGCGGTCTTCGTTGATTTCGTAACCGGCGCCGCCCGGGTGACTTGAGGTCGGGCGAACGATGCTTGAAACACTGCAGAGAAAACAGGATGCGACTGTCTCTGACCGGGAAGACCTCGTCGCGACGCTTGCATCGTCGATCCTGCAGCAGCCGGTCGATACGCAACTGACGCTGGTGGCGCAGGGCCTCGATTCCCTGGGCGCGGTGGACCTGCTGGAGGCGCTGGAGGAGAACGGCTATCGCGCCGACTACGAGCTCATCCTCGGCGGCGCCACCGTCGCCTCGCTGGCCGCGTCGCTGCGCGAAGTCGCGCACGAGGCGACGGCCGACGTTCCGGCGGAACCCGTGGCCGGGCCGGTGGCGCTGACGGGGCCTCAGGCCGTCTGGGTCGAGCTGGAGCGGCTGGGCTGGGGGAGCTGGTCCAATGTCAGCCTCTGCCTGTCCATGCCGGCATCCGCCCTGCCGGCCGCTTTCCTGCCGGCCATGGCGCAGTCGCTGTGCGATGCCAACGATGCGATGCGACTGGTCCTCGTCGACGGGGAGGAAGGAGGCGTCCTGCAGCAGGCGGTCGAGGGCTTCCAGCTGCCGGTTCGCTTCGCCGCGGCCCCCGCCTCCGAACGCGACGCGATGCGCCTGATCGAGGCCTTCGAGGGCGAGGAAGCCTCGCCCTTCGCCCCGTCGACCCGCGCGCTCGTCCTCGCGTCCGCCGACCGGGACGGGCGGCACTGGCTGTGCATCACCATGCACCACGTCTTCACCGACCGGATCAGCATGCAGAGCCTGGCGCGACAGCTTCGCTCGATGATCGCGCGTGGCGAGTTCCGCGCCGCGCAAGCCGCATCGATCACGTTCGTGGACCACGTGGTCCGGCAGCAGGGCACCGCGCATCCGGTCGCGGACGCGGCGGCGGGACCGGAGCTTCGCACGCTTCTCGCCGGTGCCGACGTTTCGGCCGGCCGACCCGTCCCACGCCTCGCCGATCCGGACGCCCTCGATCTCGGCGAGCGCCCGGCGAGCGCGTCGACCCTGCGGGCAGCCGAATGCGACGCGCTCGAGGCCATGGCCTCCGCGCTGGACACCACCTTGCCGCTCATGCTGCACGCTCTCTTCTCGGCTCTGGCCGCCCGCCTTTGCGGGGACGCGGGCGCCCTGTCGGGCGAGGCCGACATGCTCCTGTGCCACGTCGTGTCCAATCGCGAGCGCGGCGGGTACCTGAAGAGCCTGGTCGGCTGCCTCGACACGTCGGTTCCCGTCGCGGTGCGCCTGCGCGAGGGCGAGACGCTCCGGTCGCTCTGTCTGCGCACTCGGGAGGCCTTCGCCGACACCTATCGCGCGGCCTCGCACCTGCCCCGGGGCGGATGGCTGGACGGGGAAGAGGCCGTCGCCGGACCCGACCGGGCGGCCGCCCTGTTCGAGCGTGTCGCGCACATCAACATCCTCCGTGCCCCGGGCGTGGAAGCGGCAGGCGAGGGCGTTGCCGACATCCGCGAGCATTCCGTCAGGCGACCCCAGAAGACGCGCTGGGGCCTCCTCCTGCGTGTCACGCTGCCGCCGTCTGGCGGCGACGCGCGGGCGAGCGACCCGGACGGGCGCGACGGGATGCGGATCACCGCCTATGCCGAGCACCGGCCCCTGGCTGTCGCGGCCGAGTACTGTCTGGTCGCCTTGCTGCGCGATCTTCTCGGCCAGCCGGCAGGGCGCGCAGGAGACCTTCCCGTCCTCGACTGCGTCGACCGCGCCGTCGGTCGCGCCGCGTTCGCAGCCGGCCAGCTACGCCGCACCGGAGCCCTCGTTCCCCGAAGCGGCGGACCGGCCTTCATCTACGAGAAGCTCGTGGCCCGGCAGAAGCGCTGGTATGCGCATGACGAGCGCTTCGCGCTGCGTCGCGACGCGCACAACCGCTTCGTCGGCACGACCGCCAATCCGTTTCCGTTCACCCAGCTCGACAAGCTGGAGGAGCGCCGTTATCTCGAATCGCTCGGCGTCCCGTTGCCCCGCCTGCTCCACGTCCTGCCGAAGGAGGGTCTGCGGGAGACGCTGCCCATTCTCGCGCCGACCCTGCCGGAAAGCTTCGTCGTCAAGCCGGTCGGCGCTGGCCATTCCTTCGGCGTGACCATCGTCCGCGACGGCCTCGACCTCACCCGCAACGGCGCACCCTTCGATGCCGCCGTCGTCGCCGCCGAACTCGCCGAAATGGCGGCACGCGGCTATTGCCGTCACGAGGGGCATGTCTTCCCCTTCAACTTCTCGTCGTTTCTCGTGGAAGAACTCGTGGACGACGAGCTGGGGTTCGCGGCGGCGACGGACTACAAGTTCTTCCACGTCGGCGGGAAGCTCCTGTGGATCCAGCTCCACTTCCGGGACGCCGGGCAGGGCTGGGTCGCCTTCGTGGACGAAAGGTTCGACCTGCTTGCGCAGCCCGCCTGGGATCCGGCGACGTGCTGGCGCACGCACGGGGTCCTCGTCTGCACCGACCAGGCCATGGTGGCCGCCCGGAAGCCGGCCTGCCTCTCGCGCATGCTGGCGGAATCGCAGCGGCTCGCCGGACGGATGGGCATTTTCGTGCGTCTCGACTGGTACGCGGACCGTGCGCGCGGGCCGCTGATGGGCGAGATCACCCTGTTCCCCCACATGCTGCAGCCCCGCTCGTTCTACTCCGCCTGGGCGAACGGCGTCGTCGCCGACGCCTGGCGCGGCCCCGACGGCGTCGCCGTCGCGGCAGCCGACGCGTCGGGCGCGGTCGAACGCTTCGACCGGATCGAGGCGATGCTCGGCCCGGACGCGACCGACGGCCCGGGCCTGGAAGACCTCCTGCCGCCGACACCTGAGGCGCCGTGGTCCGTCGGCGAGGACGTCTCCTTCGGCGAGCTGTGCCGCTACGCGGCGGGATTCGATCTCGCTCCCTGGGCCGCCGCCGCCGGCGACCGCGTGGCCCTCTTCGTCGGCAACGGCGTCGAACTCGCGGCCCTGCTGCTGGCCACCATGAACCGCTACGTCGCCGTCCCCATCGGCAGCGCAGCGCCGGTCGAAATGCTGCTGTCCCATCTCGGGGAGAGCCAGGCGCGCACGCTGCTGGTGGTCGCCGGCACCGAGGAGGCACGGAAGGCGCGGGAAGCCGCGGCGCGGATGCCCGGCCTCGTCGTGGTCGAACTGGTGCGCGGCGGTTCCTGCGCACTCGCCGCCCTGCCGCAGCCGCCCGCCTCTCCGGCCGGCGCCGTGCCGACGCCGAAGCGGGGTCCCGCCGACGACGTGCTGATCCTGCGCACGTCCGGTTCCACCGGCGCACCGAAGAGCGTCTGCTTTACGCTGGCAGGGCTGGTCCGGTCCGGGGCGCTGATCGGCCGGTCGCTGGAACTCGGCGCCTCCGATCGCGGCATCTCCATGCTCCCGCTCCACCACGTCGGCGGGATCGCCTGCAATCTCGTCGCGCCGATGCTCGCGGGCACGCCGATGCGCTTCTTCAAGGCCTTCGATCCGAAGGCGTTCTTCGATGCCCTCGCGGACGGGCAGGGCGCCAGCTGGTGCTACCTGGTCCCCACGATGTGGGACATGGTCCTCGACTATGCCCGCGCCCACCCGGAACTCGAGGCCGTGCGGCCGTGGCCGCGCCTGCGCGTGCTGCGCAGTGCCGGAGCCGATCTGCCGCACGACACCGCGCGCGCGCTGGCGGACCTCTTCGGCGACGCGGTCAGCATCGTTCCGACCTACGGCATGACCGAGGCCATGCCCATCGCCGCGCCGCCGCTGCCCTACCGCCTCGAACTCCCGGGCAGCGTCGGCCGCGTGCTGCCGACCGTCGAGGTCGAGATCGTGGACGCTTCGCCGGCCGGCGGGCTGATGCCGGTTGCCGACGGTGTCGTCGGCGAGGTCACGGTGAAGGGACCGACCGTCGCCAGGCGCATCGACGCCGGCGGAGCGGATGCGGTCGGCGACCTCACGCCGCGCGGCTTTTTCCGCACCGGCGACCTCGGCCGGCTGGCGGCCGACGGCTCCGGCTGGCTGTCCATCAGCGGCCGCATCAAGGACGCGATCAACCGTGGCGGCGAGACGATCGCGCCCGGCGAGGTGGAAGCCATGCTGCGGGGCTACCCCGGCTTCCGGAACGGCGGGGAGACCGTGCAGATCATGGCCTTCGCCAGGAGGCACCGGGAGCTCGGCGAGGACGTCGCGATCGCCGTCGCGCCCCTGTCGGCCAGGATCGATCTCGCAGAACTCAATGCCTGGGCCGACCGGCATCTTCCCGCCGCCATGCAGCCGAAGACCCTCATCCGCGCGGCGAGGCTCCCGGTTTCGGACGGCGGCAAGCTCTTGCGTGCGCGCTTTGCCGCGCGCGTCGACGCGGCGCTGGCGCCGGGCGAGCTCGGATCGCTGCAGACCTGGGTCCTCGACGGCGACGCTGCCGCCCCGAGGCTCGAGAATGAGGTCCGGGCCGCCACCCTGCCTGCGGCGCCGCGGAGCGGTGGGACGACCGTCACGCTCGCCGACGTTGTCGACGTCGTGCGCAGCCTGGCACCTTCGGGCGTCCGGATCGAGCCCGACAGCCGGCTCGACGACGTCGGCATCAACTCGCTGGCCGCAGTGGAGCTCTCGACACGGCTGAACGAGCGGTTCGGCAGCCGTCTGCCGGTCTGGGCGGCCAGCGACCACCCGACGCCGCGGGCGCTCCATGGGCAGATCGCCGCCGCCTTCGACGCGGCCACGAACGAAACGCCCGACGGGACGAGCAGACCGGACGAGGAACCGGCGGAACCGGCGGAAACGGGCGCCCCGCCCGCCGCAAGGCCCCTGCGCATGCTCTTCCTGCATGGCGAGGGCGCCGATTCCGACCTCATGGAACTGAGCCTGCTGGCGACGCAATGGATGGGACGGCTCGAATCGCGGATCGAGTTCGTGTTTCTCGACGCACCGCACCGCTGCCCGCCCAAGCCGGAGTTCCATGCCGCCGCCGTCGAGGCGGGTCTCTACGACCGGTCCGAGTACCGCAGCTGGGGAGCGGCGACCGAGGAGGGGCTGGCCGAAAGCATCGCGGCCGTTCAGGCCAGGCTCGACGAGCTCGCGCCCGTCGACGCGATCGGCGGCATCTGCGACGGCGGCCTCGTCGCCGCCCTGGTGGCGTCGCGACGGCCGGAGCTTGGGCTCTACCTCAACGTCTCGTCGTCACCCCTCTCGCGCTTCCCGAAAGCGGTGGCCGAAGCCGACTGGCAGATCACCTGTCCCTCCGTCCACCTGATCTCGGCGCGCGACGAGCTCCATACCCTGCAGGAGCAGCTGGGCATCCCGCAGCGCTGCCTGAAGGCGCTGCTTTTGCAGCACGACCGCGGCCACGCCGTGCCGACGCTCGACGAGCGGCTGAAGGCCGAGATGCTGGCGGTCCTCGACGGCGTCGCCGCTTCGGGGCCGTCAGCCGCTCCGGCCCGGCGCCCTGCCGGCCATGCCGACCACGCGGTATCGGAGGCGGGAGGGGGTTCTTCCTCGTCCGCTCCCGCGCCGCGGCCTGACACGGCATCGGCTCCAGACCGTTTCTCCGCCGAGACGCTGTCGGAGATCGAATCCGTCATCGCCGGCCAGGAGGGCGTGGAGAGCGTCGCCGTCCTTGACGTTGAAGAGGAGGCCGGCGGCCGGCGGCTCCATGCCTTCGTCGTGCTCGACCAGTATGCCGACGCGCGGACGCCCGGACTGAAGGCCGCGCTGCAGTCCCGTCTGCCCGCCGGCCGGATGCCCGAGCGGTTCGTGCCGCTCGACGCCCTTCCGCGCACGGCCGCGGGCGATCTCGACCATGCCGCGCTCGTCGAGCGGCTGCCGCGGGCGAGCGGCGCCCCCGTCTCCCCGCGAACGCCGCTGGAACGCGAACTCGCCGCCATCTGGCGGGACGTCCTGATGGCGAATGCCGAACCGGGTATCGACGACGACTTCTTCGACCTCGGCGGCTATTCGCTGCTCTCGGTGGTGCTGATCCGCGAGACCGAGGCGCGGCTCGGTCGGCCGCTGCCGCGCAAGGCCCTCATGCATCTCGGCACCATCCGGCGGATGGCTGCCATCCTGGAGGAAACCGACCAGCCGGATGGGGCTGACGCCGTCCATGCGTCGGATGCCGCAGGCGCTGCGGCGTCCAGGCTCGATCCGCAGATTCTCGACGGGCTGCTCGGCCACCTCGCAGGCTGGAGAGGCACACGCCACCGGCCTGATTCGCTGGTCTTCGGCAGGAACACGGAAGGCGCCGGCACGCCGATCTTCTGGTGTTTCCAGGGCTATGCCGAATTCTCCGAACTCGCCCGGTTCCTGGGTCCCGACCAGCCGCTCTACGGCATGCGGTCGGGCCATCTCGTCATGGACAACACCCCGCAGAACGTCGACAGGCTCGCCGCCTGTTACGCCGACGAATTGATCGAGATCCGCCGCGCGGGCTCCTTCATCGTCGGGGGCCACTGCCAGGCCGCCAGGATCGCCTTCCAGATCGCCCGCCGGCTCGAGGAGGAGGGCAGGGCGGTGTCGCTCCTCTGTCTCCAGGAGCAGACGGTGCCGATGGCCTATTCCGGCCGCACGGCGCTCTTTCTCGGCGAACGCAGCCTCGTCAGCGCCACCCACTATTTCGACGACGTCGACCGCTGCTGGCAGCCTTTCCTGACGGGACCGGTCTCGGTCAACGCGATCCCCGGCGACGACGGTCGCTTCTTCAAGCAGCCGAACGTCAAGCCTCTGGCCGCGATGATCCGGGCGGAGGTCGCCGCGGCCGTGTCTGCCGGTGCGGCCGGCAACCCCGCAGGATCCTCCTTCCGCCAACCGATCCTTCCCGCCGGGATGCGCCGCGCGGCGATCCGCGTTCCCGAACGGCTGCCGCCCGCGAATGGCGGGGGCATCGCACGCATCGAGGTGGAGGTGACCAATGCCAGCGGCGCGCCCTGGCCGGGCGACGTCGAGGACGGCCTCGCCGTCGGCTACTGGCTCCATGCCGAAGGCGCCGAACCTCCGGTCTTCTACGGTCTGGGCGGACGGCTTCCCGCGAACCTCGCGCCCGGTGCCAGCGTCTCCGTTCCGCTGGAGGTCTCCATTCCGCGCAAGGCCGGTCTCTACCGCGTCGAAGTCGACGTGGTCGACAACCGGACCGCCTGGTTCCGCCATGACGGCTCCCCCGTCGCCACCATCGATCTCGATACCCGGCCCGCCAGCGCGCCGCAGCCGGTCTCGCGCGGTTTCCTGTCGCGTCTGCTCGGGCGGGCTCGCTCCGCTTAGGGCGGAGCGGCACGCGACGGCACCGGAGCGGTCAGCGCGGGGGGCCCCGGCCGGTCTCGATGCAGACGGAAGCCGCGATCATGCCCGCGGCCGCCGCCCACCGGCCGGCTCCGATCCGCAGGTCTGCCCGGGGAAAGGCGGGCGGATCGCGCAGGACGGCGGTCCATGATCCGTCGTCGCCGACGTCGACCACCGCATCCAGGAAGCCGAAGAAGCCGAGCGTGATCGGATAGACCGCCTTGAACAGGGCCTCCTTCGCGGCGAAAGTCACCTTGCAGCGTGGCACGCCTGCGACCATCGGCACGGCCGCCCGCCGGCGGAGCTCCGTTGGCGTCAGGACGCAGCCGCACAGATCGTCCCGGAGCGGCGCGGCGGCCTCGATGTCGAGCCCGACCCCCGCCACGTCTCGGTCCCGGGCAGCGACGGCCGCCGCGAAACCGGCCGCGTGGCTGATGCTGCCGACGAGCCCCGCCGGCCAGATCGGCCGGCGGTCGTGGGCGCGGGGGATCGGCGTCGGCGCCACGCCCAGCATTGCGAGTGCCTGGCGCGCTGCTTCCCGGCCGGCGGCGAACTCGCGGCGGCGACCGTCGACCGCATCGGCGACGGCGCGCGCCTCGATCCCGAACAGGTCGTACGTGCCGTCGATCGGCACGACCCGCGATGCGAGCGGGCCGGGCGTCACGTCGGCGAGCGCCACCGCGAGGTCTCGAAGCGCCGCCTCGCCGGGGATGCGCGGCGCGCCCGATCCGCCGGATGTCGAAGCGGGCGCGCGGGCGGCGTCGCTCAAGCGTGGTCGCCGTCGACCAGGCGCTGGATGAGCTGCGCGGTCTCGCGCGACGAGACGGCATCCTCGTGCGACTCTCCCGAGATGACCACGTTCCGGTTCGGCAGCAGCCGGTTGATGGGATAATCCGGATCGCCGAAGGCGGCCGATCTGCGCGTGCTGACGATGAAGGAGAAGGGGAAGTCGCTCGGAGCCGGCACGTAGGCACGATAGGCGCGCCGGAGCAGGGTGGTCGTCAGCGCCGCCGCCTCGCTGCCGAAGATGCCGTCGAGCGCATCGGCCTCCTGCGCCAATGCCGCGCTTTCCGCGCCCTCCGCGAAGACCTTCGTCCGCTTCGTGCCGCGCTGCCTGTTGTGGCGCTGCATGTCCGACACCAGCCGGCGCCGGATCGCGGGGTCCTCGAAGGCCTCCGGGTCGTGCACGTCCTTGAACCGGCCGGTCTTGAGGAAGAGCTTCATCCGGCGCACCAGGCCGTACGATCCCTTGATCATGCCGACGATCGGATCCGGAAGTGCCGGGAGCCGGATGCCGCCGACGTGGATCCGCTTCAGGCTGTAGTCCTTGCGCATCCCCGACGGCAGGTTGGTGTCCACGAGGACGACCGTCGCCGGCGTGCGGCCTTCGAGCTGCATCTGCCGGACGATGTCGACCGCGATCCAGCCGCCGGCGCAGAAGGACGCGAGGTGCCAGGGCGGCTCCGGCTGGACCTTGAGGATCGATTGCAGATAGCCGGCCGCGATCGCCTCGACGGTGTCGAGCGGCGGCGCAGCGCCGTCGTAGCCCTGCGCCTGGAAGATGTAGACCGGCTGGTCGGGATGGAGCGCGTCGCGGAATCGCGGCTTGAGGAAGACGATGCCTGCTGCGCCGTGGATCAGGAAGATCGGCGCACGCCGCCCGTCGGGATTGATGGCGACCACGTTGCTCGGCAGCGCCGCACGGGCTGGTCCGGCGTGATCGGAAACCAGCGTCAGAAGCCGTCGCGGCGTGTTCAGTTCGGGGATCTGGCTCTCGCGCATCTCCGTCGCGAAACCCGCCTTGACCGCGGCGACCAGCGTGGCCGCCACGAGCGAATCCCCGCCGAGTTCAAAGAAGTCGTCGTCGAGCCCGACCGTGTCCACGTCCAGGACCTCCGCCCAGAGGCGCGTCATCCGCCGTTCCGCGTCCGATGACGGCGCCGCATACGGCGCCGTCAGTTCCAGCAATGCGCGACTCATGACGTCCCCCATATCCCGCCGCGAGCGCCACGGTCCGATGCCCCCCGGTCCGCGTCCCGCACCCGCGTCGCACCACCCGTCCAACCGAGCTCGGTGCGAATTCCCGTCAATTCTTCATGTTGTTCCCAAATGCGCTAACATGGCTTTGATGTCTTCGGCAACGGACCTGCCGGACTTGCATTTGCAGTATTGCAGGACCGTTGCTTTCGGGAGACGCCATGAACGGCATCGAACCTTCGAAGAATATCCCTCGACGCTCGATCACGGGACGGCTGCAGACGGAACGGGTTGCGGTCCGGGTGCCTTCACCTCGGTCCGCCGGCGGCCGATCCGTCGGATCCGGAACAGGGATCGGTCCCCGCAAACGCCGACGGCCGCCCCGGAGGGCGGCCGTCTCGCAATCCTCGTCGTTTCGCCTGCGTCAGCCGCCGAAGCCGAAGCCTTCCGGCATGTCGTCGAGGGTGATGCCGAAGGGCTCCAGGCTCTTGACGATCCAGGTCTGGTTGTTGCCGATGCGGCGGTTGTAGGCGGCCCAGCCCGACACGAAGCTCTTCCACACCTCGTCCGCACCGTAATTGACCGCGACGACGGAGGGCGTCGACAGCACCGGCGTCGGCACCATGACCTTGCCCAGATCGGCGGTCTTCTTGGTCATCACAAGGCCGTTCAGCATCGTGTTGACGAGGCCGTCGGCCTTGCCGGTCGCCACAGCAACGATCGCTTCGTCGCGGGTCTTGAACCGCAGCATGTTGGCCTTCGGCAGGTACTGCGTGGCGATCAGGTCCTGCGCGGAGCCGAGATCGACGGCGAAGGTGTATTGCGGGTCGTTGAGTTCGGCCCAGGTCTTGCCCTCCAGCTCGGCCTTGGCCGACACCAGCACGAAGGAATTGAAATAGGTCGGCTCTGAGAACCACACCGACAGCGCCCGCGTCGGCGTCGCCGTGACCGCGAAGGCCATGTCGACCTTGCCGCTCTGCACGTCCAGGATGGCGTTGGCCCAGCTCGATTCCACCACCTCCAGCTTGACGTCCAGCGTCTTGGCGATGTCGCCCGCCATGTCGATGACGAAGCCCTTCCATTCGCCCGTGCGCGGGTCCTTGGAGAAGTAGGGCACCTCGTTCAGGATGCCCGGCACGCGCAGCACGCCGCGCGCCTTGATCTCGTCGACGGTGCTCTGCGCCTGCGCCGCTCCGCCCATCAGTCCGAGCGCGATCGCCGCGCCCGCCAGTATCGTCCTGAGGATCTTCATTCGACAAACCCCTTGTTGTTCCCCGGTCCGCTTGCGCGGTGGATCGCCATTCCTGCACATCCGGACGCAGCGTAACCCCGGGTGGGGCAGGGACAATGCTAGACAATAGCGGGGACTTATCTCGATTTTTGTAGGTTGGGGTTGCTCAGAGACCGTCCGCGCCGGGTTCGTCCAGCTCCCGACCGACCAGTTGCTGGCGGCAGACGTCGAACAGTTCCCGCACCGCCGGATGGTTCTGCAAGAACTCGGCATTGCCGAAATAGACCCCGACCGCCGGCAGGTTGGTCAGCCTGACGCTCGAAATCCCCTGGTCGTCGTCGCGGATGCACCAGGAGGGGATGATGGCGAAGCCGAGGCCGGTCTCCACGCAGCGCTTGACCGACGAACTGCCCGAAGTCGAGATCGCCGGCTGCGCGGCTGGCCCGTCGCGGCCGAGGAAGTCGAGGGCCAGGTTGCGCAGCGTCTGGCCGGGCTCGTAGGTGACGAAAGGCCGGCCGATGCTCCAGCCGGGCACGTCCTCGGGCGCGGGTGCGGCGCCCCAGGCGCTCGGATAGACGAGGCTCAGCCGGTAGGAACCGAGCAGCTTCTGCGGCACCACCGGATCGCCGAAATGGCGCTCCGACAGGCAGATGTCGAGACTGCCGTTCTTGACCATCTCGGCCAGCACCGTGTCGCGCTCGGCCACCGCGATCTCCATGTCCGGATGCCGCTCGCGGAAGATCCTGAGCACGTCGGGGAAGAGATAGAAGAAGATCGCCTGCGGCATGCCCACCCTGAGCGCGGAGCGCTGGTTCTCCAGGAGCTTCGACAGCCGCGCCAGCATGATGTCGAATTCGGGCTGCAGCAGGTTGAACAGCGCCCGGCCGCGCGGCGTCAGCTGGATGCGCTTGGCGCCCTGTTCGGACTCGATCAGCTTCGCCTTCAGGATCTGCTCCAGCCGGCGCACGTGGTTGGCCGCAGACTGGTAGCTGATGTTGAGTTCGCGCGCCGCCCCTGAAAACGAGCCGTGGCTGCCCACCTCGTAGAAGGTCTGGATCAGCGTCAGGTTGACGCCGCCCCTGCCTTTCGCCGCCTTGCTCATCCCCTGTCCCTACAAATTTGCTGCGCAGCCAAGGCCGCCTTCTTGCATCGACAGCAAGAGGCGCGCCGCTGAAAATCCCCGTCGCCAGAGATGGCTTCAACACAAGTCTGGCACGAAAGGGTGACGGCAGTCGATGGATGGCAGGGGCGGCAGATCGGTGGTGGTGGTGGGGGCTGGCATCGTCGGCGCCGCATCCGCCTACTTCCTGGCGCAGCGCGGCTTCCGCGTCCGGCTGATCGAGGCTGAGGCGCCCGCCGCCGCCGCCAGCGGCGCGGCCGACGGCGCCGTCTCGGTCGCCAGCAAGCGCCCCGGCCCGATGATGACGACGGCGCTGGCCGGCATCGCGCTCTACCGGCAGCTCGAGAGGGAAGGGCTGTTCTCCGGCCTGTTCAAGCCGCGCCCGACCGTGATGGTGGCCGAGGACGAGAGCGAGGTCGAAAGCCTCACCGGCCACGCCGACGCCCTGGCCGGCGAAGGCATGGCGCTCCGCCGCATCGAAGGCGAGGCGCTCCGGCGCTATCTGCCCGACGTTTCCACCGGCGTGCGGCTCGCCATCGAGGTCGGCAACGAGGGCCACGCCATCGGCTACGAGATCGTGCGGCGGCTCATCGCGGCGAGCGGCGTCGCCGTCGAGCGCGACACCACGGTGCTCGGCCTCGTCGCCGGCGCCTCGGGCCGCTCGGTCGCCGCCGTCGCCACGTCGCGCGGCCCGGTCGAGGCCGACCAGTTCGTCATCGCCGCCGGCGGGGGCACGGCCGACCTCATCGGCCTGTCCGGCGTCGTGCGGCCGCGCAAGGGCCAGCTCGCCGTCACCGAGCGCGCATCGGCGCTCAACGCCGCGCTGCCGGGCGCGCTGATGTCGTGCCGCTACCTGCTCAGCAAGGACGCCATCGCCGGTGCGGCCGGCACCGCCGCGCGCCGCTTCGGCCTCGTGGTCGACCCGCTGCGCACCGGCCAGTTCCTCATCGGCGGCACGCGCGAGGAGACCGCCGACACCGGCAACGACCTCGCCGCCATCCGCCACATGCTGGGGAGCGCGGTGCGTCTCCTGCCGCCGCTCGCGCGACTGCGCGTCATCCGCGTCTTCTCCGGCGTGCGCTCGGCCACGCGCGACGGCCTGCCCCTCATCGGGCGCATGCCCGGCCGCGACAACCTCTTCGTGGCGACCGGCTTCGAAGGCGACGGCATCTGCCTCGGTCCGCTCGTCGGCCAGGCGGTCGGCCGCATCGTCGCCGGCGAGCCGTCCGATCTCGACCTGCAGCCCTTCGCCCCCGGCCGCTTCGCGCAGCGGAGCCTGGTGGCATGAGCGGCGGACAGTTTCTCTGGCGCGGCGCGCCCGTTGCCTTTGCCGAGGGCGAAAGCATCGCGATCGCGCTCGCGAAAGCCGGCACGCGCGCGTTCGGGGCGGGAGAAGGGGGCACGCGGCGCTATTTCTGCGGCATCGGCGCCTGCCAGAACTGCCTCGTGGCCATCGACGGCGCCCTGGTCGAGGCCTGCCTGACGCCTGCCCGCGACGGTCTCCGCGTCGATGCGACGGAAGCCGGCCATGACTGAGCGGCAGGTCTCGCGATGCGACGTGCTGGTGATCGGCGGCGGCGCGGCCGGCGTGGCGGCGGCGGTCGAACTGGCAGGTGCCGGCCTGTCGGTCGAGCTGGCCGAGCAGCGCGCCGCACTCGGCGGAGCCTATCATCGCCAGCCGGCCGGACGGGCCTCGAAGGTCCACGCACGAGGGCGCAGGCAATGGTCGCGGCTCGTCGACGCTCTTGAACGCAACGGCGTCGCGCCGCGACTGCGCCACGTCTTCCTCGGCGTCGACAGCAACGGACTGGCGATGCTCGACGACCGCGCCGGAAGCCGCGTCGTCGCGGTCCGGCCCCGCGCGCTGGTCATCGCGGTCGGCGCGGTCGAGCGCGTGCTGCCCCGTCCCGGCTGGCAGCTGCCCGGAATCATGACCGCCGGCGGCCTGCAGATGATCCTCAAGGAAGGCGGCAGTCCGCCGCCCGGCGACATCCTGATTGCCGGCAACGGCCCTCTGACGGTCGCGCTGGCCTCCGATCTGGCCCGTCTCGGCCGCCCGCCGGTGGCGCTGGTCGAGGCCGGCGATCCCTTCGCGCGACCGGCGGCGGCCATGCGCCTCGCGTCCCATCCCGGGCTCGCCGTCGAAGCGGCCGGCCATTTGGCGCATGTGCTCGCCGGCCGCGTCCCGTGGCTGCGCGGCACCCGCCTCACGGCGATCGAGCCGCGCGACGGCCGGCTCGCCGCCACGCTTCGCGACCGCCGGGGCAACGCACGAACCATAGCGGCCGACATCGTCGCACTGCACGACGGCATCCGGCCGAACGATTTCGGCCTGCCCGCCGCCTCGGGGGACGAGCCGGTCGTGATCCGCGCCGGCGATTGCCGCGAGGCGCTCGGCATCCGCGCCGCGGTCGCCGACGGACGCCATGCGGCGCGGCAGGTCATCGCCCGCCTCGCGCCCGGCAGACCCGCCCGCGTCGACGGTACAGTGGCACGGCAACGCGGGGCGCAGTCGATCCTCGGCGACCTGTTCCGGCCGGTCGACGGCGCCGATCCGCTTGCCGCGCTGCCTGACGAGACGGTGCTGTGCCGCTGCGAGGGGCGCACCGCGGGCGAGCTGCGCGCCATGCTGGCGGAAGGCGACCTCAGCCCGCGCGAGATCCGGCTCAACGGCCGTTTCGGCATGGGCCTCTGCCAGGGCCGCTTCTGCGCCGACAACGTGCTGCACCTCGTCGCCGCGTCGCGGCCCGGCGGTCCCGTCGAGCCCGCGCTCCGGCTCGGCCGCGACCGCTGGCCCGCCCGTCCGGTGTCGATCGCCGCGCTTGCCGCCGACGACGAACCAAGAGGATCATGATGACCCTGACCGCTCCGAAGATCACGCCCGCCGCGCCTCCGCCGATCCGCGTCCGCAATCCCTTCGACGGCACGCTCGTGGCCGAGATCGCGGCCAGCACACCCGCCGGCATCACGCAGGCCGTTGCCGTCGCACGCCAGGCGCAGGCCGGGTTCCGCCGTTCGACGCCCTTCGAGCGCCGCACCCTCCTCGACGCGCTGGCGGGCCGCATCGCCGCCCATGCCGAGGACCTGGCGCAGACGCTCTGCAGCGAGGTCGGCAAGACCATCGCCGAGGCGCGCAACGAGGTTCGCCGGGCGCAGAACACGCTGCGGCTCGCAGGCGACGCGGCGACCTTCCTCGACGGCGAGGTGCTGCATTGCGGCATCGTGTCGGGCGGCGTCGACCGCCGCGCCACCATCACCTGCGAGCCGACGGGCGTGGTGGCCGCCATCACGCCCTTCAACTACCCGCTCAATCTCCTCTGCCACAAGCTCGGCCCGGCCATCGCCGCCGGCAACGCGGTGGTGGCGAAGCCCTCGCCGAAGGCGCCGCTGGCGGCAGCCCGGCTGGCGGAGCTCGCGCTGGAGGCCGGTTTTCCGGACGGCCTGTTCCAGGTCGTGCACGGCGGGGCCGAGGCCGCGCTGTCGCTCGCCCGCGCGCCGATCGACCTCCTGTCCTTCACCGGTGGCCCGGCGGCGGGTCTGGCGCTGAAGAACGCCTCGGGCCTCGTGCGCTGCCTCATGGAACTCGGCGGCAATGATCCGCTGTTCGTCTTCCCCGACGCCGATCTCGACCGCGCCGTGGCGACGGCGGTCGCGCACCGCTTCGAGATCGCCGGCCAGAGCTGCGCGGCGGTGAAGCGGCTCTATCTGCACCGCGACGTCGAAGCCGCCTTCACCGAACGACTGCTGGCGGTGGTCGCCGCCGTCCGCACCGGCGATCCGTCCTCGGTTGAGACCGACATGGGCCCGGTGATCGACGCGCAAGCCGCAGGCCTCGTCCGGCACCGCATCGAGGCAACCGTCGAAGGCGGCGCGCGGCTTCTCGCCGGCGGCGGCGGCCAGGGCACGCTGGTCGAGCCGACCGTCCTTGCCGGCGTCGATCCGCGGTCGCCCGTCATCGCCGAAGAGACCTTCGGCCCGGTCATCGCGGTCCGCTCCTTCAGCGATGCGGCCGAGGCCATCGCCGAGGTCAATGCCGGCGCCTACGGGCTGCAGGCCGGTGTCTTCACCAATGACCACGCGCTGGTGAAACGCTTCTCGCGCGATCTCCTGGTCGGCGGCGTGATGGTCAACGAAGGCCCCGACTTCCGCGCCGAGCACGTCCCCTTCGGCGGCATCAAGTCGAGCGGCCTCGGCCGCGAGGGCGTGCGCATCGCGATCCGCGAGATGTCTGAAACGCGCGTGGTGATCGACTGAGAGGATGTGGAAGAATGCCCGCTTCCGCGCAGATCAAGCCAGGAACCGCAGCGACTTCAACGGGCATTGTTTCGCATCTTCGATCGATCCACACGCTCTGAGAGGGAGACGACGATGACATTCGACGCAAAGAGGCTCGACGGCGTGTTCACGGCGCTGGTGACGCCGTTCCGGGACGGCCGGGTCGACGCCGCCGCCTTCGAGGCGCTGGTCGAGCGCCAGATCGCGGCCGGGGTCGCCGGACTGGTGACGGCCGGCACCACCGGAGAGGCAGCGACCCTGCACCAGGACGAGATCGACGACCTCGTCACCCGCACGGTCCGGATCGCCCGCGGGCGGGCGATGGTGATCGCCGGGGCAGGCACCAACGACACGCTGGCGACGCTGGACAAGGTGCGCCGTGCCGAGGCAGCGGGCGCCGACGGTCTCCTGATCGTGACGCCCTACTACAACCGGCCATCGCAGCGCGGGCTCATCCAGCACTACGGCGCGGTGGCCGATTCGACCGGCCTGCCGATCATGCTCTACAGCGTGCCTGGCCGCTGCGGCGTCGAGATCGCGGTGGACACCTGCGCGGCGCTGCGCGACCGCCACGACAACGTCGTCGCCATCAAGGAGGCCGGCGGGTCGGTCGAACGGGTGACGCGGCTGCGCCGCGCCTGCGGCGCCGACTTCCCGATCCATTCCGGCGACGACGGGCTGACGCTGGCCTTCCTCGCCGCCGGCGCGGTCGGCGTGACCAGCGTCGTCTCCAACGTCGCGCCGGAGGGAATGGTGGCGCTCGTGCGGGCCTGGCAGGCCGGCGACGCGGCACGGGCGCTTGCCTTGCACGAGCAGCTGGCGGAACTGTCGGATGCGCTGTTCGTCGAGCCGAACCCGGTTCCCGCGAAGGCGGCACTCGCGCTCGACGGCCATGCCGAACCCGACCTGCGCCTGCCGCTGACGCCGATGGAGCCGAAGAACCTTCGCCTGCTCGAAGCGGCGCTGCGCCGCTACCGCGCGGCCGGCCCCGCGCCGCAGCGGCAGCACGCGGTCAGCGTCGGGTGAGGGCGCCCGCGACGGAAGCACGTCACGCAATTCGGTCTGCGGCTGCGGCCCGCGAACAAGGGGGATCATGATGTACAGATGGGATTTCGACGTCCTGTGGCAGTACTGGGACCTGTTCATGTACGGGCTGTGGCTGACGGTGGTCTACACCTTCGGCTCCATCCTGTTCGGCGTGCTGATCGGGCTGCTCGTCTGCGCCGCCCGGCTGTCGGGCTGGATGGTGCTGTCGCTGATCGCGCGGACCTACCAGGAGATCTTCCGCTGCTCGCCGCTCCTGGTGCAGCTCCTCTGGTTCTACTACGCCTTCCCGCTGCTCGTCGGCATCTCGATCGACAACCGCGTGGCGGCGATGCTGACGCTGTCGCTCTATGTCGGGGCCTTCTACGCCGAGATCTTCCGCGGCGGCATCCTGTCGATCGAGAAGGGCCAGCGCGAGGCCGCCGCCGCCATCGGCATGAGCCCGTGGCAGGCGATGACCCGCATCGTCATGCCGCAGGCCTTCAAGCGCATGCTGCCCTCCTTCATCAACCAGTCGGTCATCCAGTTCAAGAACACCTCGCTGGTCTCGGTCATCTCGGTCGCCGACCTCGCCTACATGGCGGCGGTCGTGAACGGCCAGACCTACCGGCCGCTGGAATCCTACACCGTCATGGCCGCGCTCTACATCGCGGTGCTTTTCCCGCTCACCCAGATCGCCGACTGGATCGAACGGCGCCTGCGCGTCAGCGACTAGAGAGAATGGAGCGCACAGGATGACCACTGCATCAGAAACCGGCGCACCGACCGTCCTGGAGGCGCGCGGCATCCGCAAGTCCTTCGGCGGGCTGGACGTGCTGAAGGGCGTCGACCTGTTGCTGGCGCGCGGCGAAGTCGTCGGCCTGATCGGACCGTCGGGTTCCGGCAAGTCGACGCTGATCCGCTGCCTCAACATGATGGAGAAGCCGACCGGCGGTTCCGTGATCTTCCGCGGCCACGCGATCGGCAAGTCCTTCCGCGACAAGGACGGCACCACCGGCATCGGCACGCTGCGTCGCCATGTCGGCATGGTCTTCCAGCACTTCAACCTGTTCCCGCACAAGACCGTGCTGCAGAACGTCACCGAGGGTCCGGTCGTGGTCTGCAGGACGCCGCGGGCGGAAGCCGAGGAGCGCGCCATGGCGCTGCTGGCCGAAGTGGGCCTCGCCGAGAAGCGCGACGCCTATCCGAGCCACCTGTCGGGCGGCCAGAAACAGCGCGTGGCGATTGCCCGCGCGCTCGCCATGCAGCCCGAGGTGCTGCTGCTCGACGAGGTGACCAGCGCGCTCGACCCGGAACTCGTGGGCGAGGTGCTCACCGTCATCCGGCGGCTGGCCGATGGCGGCATGACCATGGCCATCGTCACCCACGAGATGGC
Organism: Aquibium microcysteis; assembly: GCF_014495845.1. Taxonomy (NCBI): domain Bacteria; kingdom Pseudomonadati; phylum Pseudomonadota; class Alphaproteobacteria; order Hyphomicrobiales; family Phyllobacteriaceae; genus Aquibium; species Aquibium microcysteis. The sequence goes on along the minus strand of NZ_CP061080.1, from coordinate 1,520,807 downwards.
CTTCGCCGCCGACGTCGCCGACCGCATCCTGTTCCTCGACGAAGGGCGGATCGTGGTGGAGGGCAAGCCCTCCGAGACGATCCGCAATCCCGCCAACGAGCGGCTGGCGGCCTTCGTCGCCCGCTTCAACCATTGAGGATCGACCGATGACGGAGCCCGGGCGCGCGGGCAGGGTGGCGATCTTCGGTGCGGGCCGGGTCGGCCTGTGCCTGGCCGACCTTCTCGCCTCGGACTGGGACGTGACGCTGGCCGACTGCACCGAGGAGGCGCTGGCGGCGGCCGCCGCCGCCGGCCATGCCGCCGTGCACGCCGATGCGTCGCGCGGCGACGACATCGGCAGGGTGCTGTCTGCGACCGATCTCGTCGTCGCCGCCGTGCCAGACCGTCTGGTGCCGCGGCTGGCCGCCGCCGCGGCCGGCGCCGGGCTCCACTATCTCGATTTCAGCGACCCCGGAGACGAGGTCCGCGACGCCGCGGACCGGGCCGCATCCGACCGCGCCTTCCTCCCTGGCTGCGGCGTCTCGCCGGGCCTCGTCGATTCGGTCGCGCTCGGCCTCGCGGCCCGCCTCGACCCCGGCTGCGACCTCGACATCCGCGTCGGTGCGATCCCCGCCAGCCGCACCAACCGGCTCGGCTACGGACTGATCTGGAATCTCGACGGTCTGCTCTCCGAATACACCCGCCCCTGCGCGGCCATCGTCGAAGGCGAGCGCGTCTTCCTGCCGCCGCTGTCTGGCCGCGAGGACTTCGCCTTCGGCGAGAAGCCCTACGAGGCCTTCCTGACGGCCGGCAGCATCGGCGGTCTGGCGCCACTCGTCGCCCCGCGGGCGCGCAACCTCGTCTTCCGGACGATCCGCCATCCCGGCCATCTCGACTACATGCTGCTGCTGCTCGACGATCTGGGGCTTCGGTCGCGCCGCGACCTCCTCGCCACCGTCCTGCGCAACGGGCTGCCGGCGGGCGGCGCAGACATGGTTCTCATCGAAGTGCGCGCAGACGGTCGCCGCTCGGGGCACCCGGCGCAGGAGCGCTTCGCGATGCGGCTCGCGCCGCCGACCGCCGCAGCGCCGCACGGCGCCCTCGCCGTGGCGAGCGCCGCTCATGCCGCCGCGCTCATGGACGTGCTGCGTGACGGAGGACTGGCGGGGCAAGCCTCGCGCGCGCCGGCGCTGGTTCCGCACGAGGCGATTCTCGCCAGCCGCTTCTTCGCGGACCTGCGCGGGTGAACGATCCGCGGCCATCGTTCACCTGCCGTCCGGGAAGCCCGCGAACCGGTCGCGGGACGGGCGTTTTCGTGTTCAATATGCGGCGTCGAAGCACTGGCCTTTTGCCGTGCGTGTGTTAGAACGCGCCGCAACATAAGCAGCAAAAACATGGGGCGCCATGTCCGTCCGCCGTCTCGCAGAGCCAGCCGTCCAGCCAGCATCTTTCGCCTTCGACGCGGCGAAAGCGGCTGAAGTCCGGACCTGGATCGCCAAGTACCCCAAGGGCCGTGAACAGTCCGCAGTGATCCCGCTCCTCATGCTGGCGCAGGATCAGGAAGGCTGGGTGACCAAGGCCGCCATCGAGCACGTCGCCGAGATGCTGGCCATGCCCTACATCCGCGTCCTCGAGGTCGCGACCTTCTATACCCAGTTCCAGCTGAAGCCGGTCGGAACCCGCGCCCATATCCAGGTCTGCGGCACCACGCCCTGCATGCTGCGCGGCTCCGAAGCGCTGATGGACGTCTGCCGCTCGAAGATCCATCACGATCCGTTCCACACCAACGCCGACGGCACGCTGTCCTGGGAAGAGGTCGAGTGCCTCGGCGCCTGCGTCAACGCGCCGATGGTGATGATCTTCAAGGACACCTACGAGGACCTGACTCCGGAACGCCTCGCCGCCATCATCGACGAGTTCGAGGCCGGCCGCGGCGACATGGTCAAGACCGGCCCGCAGACCGACCGCTGGTTCTCGGCGCCGGCATCCGGCTTCACGGCGCTGAAGGACGAGAAGAACGTGCTGAAGGCGACGCGCGCCGCGCCGTCGACGCCCCCCGCGGCCCAGCCGAAGGCCGACGCCGCTTCGCCTTCGCCGTCACAGGCGGCCCGGCCGAAGACGGACGCTGCGGAAACCAATCCGGCGATCAAGTCGCCATCCGACGTCAAGGTCAGCCCGACCGTCGAGAAGGCTGCGAGCGTGGAAACTCCCAGGGAGGATGCCGCCGCCGCCAACAAGGCCGAGCCGCTGGTCGAGGGCGTCGCCAAGGAGCGTTCCGCGCGCACGCCTTCGGATGTCGAGGTTTCGTCGGCCGAAGGCCTGAAGGCGCAGGACCAGGCGGCGCAGGCCGGCCCGGACGTCGCGTCCGCGCCGTCGCTCGACGATCCGGACCGCCCCGCCGCCGTCGAGCGTCCGGCGACGCCAGACGATCTGCAGATGATCTCCGGCATCGGTCCCCGGATCGAGTCCACCCTGCATTCGATCGGTGTCTTCACCTTCGCGCAGATCGCGGTGTGGACAGCCGAGGAGCGGGCCTGGGTCGACGGCTACCTTCGGTTCCGCGGGCGCATCGACCGCGAAAACTGGGTCGCCCAGGCCAAGGCCCTCGCAGAAGGCGGCGAAGATGAATATATGCGGGTCTTCGGCAGGAAGCCCCGCTGATGGCGAACTGCTCCGCCAGTTCCTGCGACGGGCGCTTCGGGCTCACCGAGTGCGCCCGCATGACGGTTCTCAAGACGTCGGTCGCGCTCGCCGTGTTCCTGGGCGCAGGTCTCGTCACCGGCGACGGCGGCTGGTATGCGCTCGCCGCCGTCCTCGTCTCGTTCTCGACACTCGTCGTCGGCCTGCAGGTGCTCCTGACCGGCAGCCGTTCCTCCGACGACACGAAACCTTCGGTGAATAGCCATGCTCGCTGACAAGGATCGCATCTTCACCAACATCTACGGCCGCTTCGACAAGTCGCTGAAGGGCGCGCAGGCGCGCGGCCACTGGGACGACACGGCCGGGATTATCGCCAAGGGCCGCGACTGGATCATCAACGAGATGAAGGCATCGGGCCTGCGCGGTCGCGGCGGCGCCGGCTTCCCGACCGGTCTCAAATGGTCGTTCATGCCCAAGCAGAGCGACGGCCGTCCGTCGTATCTTGTCGTCAATGCCGACGAATCGGAGCCCGGCACCTGCAAGGACCGCGAGATCCTGCGGCACGATCCGCACACCCTCGTCGAGGGCTGCCTGATCGCCGGCTTCGCCATGGGTGCCATCGCCGCCTACATCTACGTGCGCGGCGAATTCATCCGCGAGCGCGAGGCGCTGCAGCGGGCGATCGACGAGGCCTATGATGCCGGCCTGATCGGCAAGGGCAACAAGAACGGCTACGACTTCGACATCTACGTCCACCACGGCGCCGGCGCCTATATCTGCGGCGAGGAGACCGCGCTGCTCGAGAGCCTGGAGGGCAAGAAGGGCCAGCCGCGCCTCAAGCCGCCGTTCCCGGCCAATGTCGGCCTCTACGGCTGCCCGACCACCGTCAACAACGTCGAATCGATCGCTGTGGCGCCGACCATCCTGCGCCGCGGCGCCGCCTGGTTCTCCTCGATCGGCCGGCCGAACAACGTCGGCACCAAGCTCTTCATGCTGGTCGGCCACGTCAATACGCCCTGCACGGTGGAAGAAGAGATGGGCATCTCCTTCCGCGAGCTGGTCGAGAAGCACGGCGGCGGCATCCGCGGCGGCTGGGACAATCTGCTCGCCGTCATCCCCGGCGGCGCGTCCTGCCCGGTCGTCAAGGCCGAGGACATCATCGACTGCCCGATGGACTTCGACGGCCTGCGCGAGCGGAAGTCGTCCTTCGGCACGGCGGCGGTCATCGTCATGGACAAGTCGACCGACATCGTGAAGGCCATTGCCCGGCTCTCCTACTTCTTCAAGCACGAGAGCTGCGGCCAGTGCACGCCCTGCCGCGAAGGCACCGGCTGGATGTGGCGCGTGATGGAGCGGCTGGTGCGCGGCGAGGCGCACAAGCGCGAGATCGACATGCTGCTCGACGTCACCAAGCAGGTCGAGGGCCACACGATCTGCGCGCTGGGCGACGCCGCCGCTTGGCCGATCCAGGGACTGATCCGCAACTTCCGGCCCGAGATCGAGCGCCGCATCGACGAGTTCAGCCGCAACGCGCACCGCCACGAACCGGTGCTGGTGGCGGCCGAGTAGTGAGAACAGGCCGAACGGCCGCGTAAGAGGAGACGACCGGGGCGAGACGTCAGCGCGACGAGGAGACCTGCCATGTCGATCCGTTCGGCACCACCCGAGCGACCCGAGACCACGATGATGGACGCGAAGCTTCAGGATATCGGCCGCGATCTGGCCGCAGCATTTCCGTCGGCCTTCGGCGGCGACGCCGAGGCGGTGAAGCGCAGCATCGCGACGTCGGCTGCCATGGCGGCCTTCGGCGCGGGCATGGCGGGACACGCCTTCGGCGTCTGGTTGAGCGCGGTGTCGAGTTCGCTCGAAGTGGCGCAGCGCCTGACGGCGCTGACGGCCGGCGTCGCAGAGCCCGAGGCTCGGCCGGACGTTCGGCAGCCGGCCGCGCCGGGTGTCGACCAACCGGCGCCGGCCGCTGCGGCCCCGGCCCGGCGGACGGACGGGGAAGGATCGGACGCGCGGGACGACCTCAAGGCGATCGGCGGCATCGGTCCGAAGCTGGAAAAGGTGCTGAACGGGCTCGGCATCCGGACCTACGCGCAACTCGCCGCGCTGACGGAAGCCGAGGTCCTTCGGCTCGACGAGCAGTTGGGCTTTCGCGGCCGGATCGCGCGCGACGAATGGCTGAAGCAGGCTGCCGCGCTCGCCGCGGCGAAGGCCTGAGGGGACGACGAGACGGGGGTCGGTCCGGCGGGACGGATGGCGGGCGGCGCGCGCCATGTTGCGCTGCGGCGGACATCCGGCGTATGGGACCGGTCGAGAGACTGTGAAGACGAGAATGCGGCGTCGCTGGAGCGCCGCGGAGATCGGAAGACGGCATGGCTAAGATCAAGGTCGACGGGAAAGAGATCGAGGTACCCGACCACTTCACGCTGCTGCAGGCGGCGGAGGAGGCCGGTGCGGAGGTCCCCCGCTTCTGTTTCCACGAGCGGCTGTCGATCGCCGGCAACTGCCGCATGTGCCTGGTCGAGGTGAAGGGCGGCCCGCCGAAGCCCGCTGCCTCCTGCGCCATGGGCGTGCGCGATTTGCGCCCCGGCCCCAACGGCGAGGCACCCGAGATCTTCACCAACACGCCGATGGTCAAGAAGGCGCGCGAGGGGGTGATGGAGTTCCTCCTCATCAACCATCCGCTCGACTGCCCGATCTGCGACCAGGGCGGCGAGTGCGACCTGCAGGACCAGGCGATGGCCTTCGGCGTCGACGCCTCGCGCTACCACGAGAACAAGCGCGCGGTCGAAGACAAGTACATCGGCCCGCTGGTCAAGACCATCATGACGCGCTGCATCCACTGCACGCGCTGCGTGAGGTTCACGACGGAAGTGGCTGGAATCTCCGAACTCGGCCTGATCGGCCGCGGCGAGGATGCCGAGATCACCACCTATCTCGAACAGGCGATGACCTCGGAACTCCAGGGCAACGTCATCGACCTCTGCCCGGTCGGTGCACTGACCTCGAAGCCCTACGCCTTCCAGGCCCGGCCCTGGGAGCTGACCAAGACCGAATCGATCGACGTCATGGACGCCGTCGGCTCCGCGATCCGCGTCGACACGCGCGGCCGCGAGGTTATGCGCATCCTGCCGCGCGTCAACGACCAGGTGAACGAGGAGTGGATCTCCGACAAGACCCGCTTCGTCTGGGACGGCCTGCGCGCGCAGCGGCTCGACCGGCCCTACGTCCGCCGCAACGGCCGGCTGGCCCCCGCCTCCTGGGCCGAAGCCTTCGCTGCCATCAAGGAGAAGGTCGCGGCCGCGAAGCCGGACCGCATCGGCGCGATCGCCGGCGATCTCGCCAGCGTCGAGGAGATGTACGCTCTGAAGGCGCTGATGACGGCGCTCGGGTCGGCGAACGTCGACTGCCGCCAGGACGGCGCCGCTCTCGATCCGTCGTTCGGGCGCGCCTCCTATCTCTTCAACCCCACCATCGAGGGCATCGAGAGCGCAGACGCGCTGCTGATCATCGGCTCCAACCCGCGCTTCGAGGCATCGGTCCTCAATGCGCGGATCCGCAAGCGCTGGCGCATGGGCAACTTCCCGATCGGCGTCATCGGGGAGGCGGCCGATCTGCGCTACGACCACGAGATGCTCGGCGCCGGTACCGAGACCCTGAAGGACCTGGCCGCCGGCAGCCTGTCCTTCCTCGACGCGCTGAAGAAGGCCGCGCGGCCGATGGTCATCGTCGGCCAGGGCTCGCTCGCCCGTCCCGACGGCGCGGCCGTGCTGTCGCTGGCGGCGAAGATCGCCTCCGACGTCGGCGCTGTCGCCGACGGCTGGAACGGCTTCGGCGTGCTGCACACGGCGGCGGCACGCGTCGGCGGCCTCGACATCGGCTTCGTGCCGGGCGAAGGTGGCCTCAGCGTGGCCGGCATGATGGGCGCGCTCGACGTGCTCTTCCTGCTCGGCGCCGACGAGATCGACACGGCGGCCATCGGCCAGGCCTTCACGGTCTATGTCGGCAGCCATGGCGACCGGGGCGCGCACCGCGCCGACGTCATCCTGCCGGGAGCCACCTACACCGAGAAGTCGGGCACCTACGTCAACACCGAAGGCCGAGTCCAGATGACCACCCGCGCCGGCTTCGCGCCGGGCGAGGCGAAGGAGGACTGGGCGATCCTGCGTGCGCTGTCGGACGTTCTGGGCAGGAAGCTGCCCTACGATTCGCTGGCGCAGCTGCGCGCGAAGCTCTACGCGGAACACCCGCATCTCGCCGGAATCGACGACATCGCCGCCGGCGATCCGGCCGACGTCGCGAGGCTGGGGGCCATGGGCGGCGAGATCGGCAATGCGCGCTTCGTGCCGGCGATCGGCGACTTCTATCTGACCAATCCGATCGCGCGCGCCTCGGCGGTGATGGCCGAATGCTCGGCTCTCGCCCGCGACGGGTTCAAGCAGGCAGCGGAGTAGGGCAGGGACCATGGAAGACTTCTTCTCGATCTACGTCCTGCCGGCGCTGATCATCCTGCTCAAGTCGGTCGTCCTGATCGTCGTGCTGCTGATCCTGGTGGCCTATCTGCTCTATGCCGACCGCAAGATCTGGGCTGCCGTGCAGCGCCGCCGCGGCCCCAACGTCGTCGGCCCCTGGGGCCTTTTCCAGGCCTTCGCCGATCTCCTGAAGTTCGTCTTCAAGGAGCCGGTCATTCCGTCGGGTGCCAACAAGGGCGTCTTCCTGCTGGCGCCGCTCGTTTCGGCGGTGCTGGCCATCTCGGCCTGGGCGGTCATCCCGGTCGCACCGGGATGGGCCATCGCCGACATCAACGTCGGCATCCTGTTCGTCTTCGCCATCTCCTCGCTCGAGGTCTATGGCGTGATCATGGGCGGATGGGCGTCGAACTCGAAGTACCCCTTCCTCGGTGCCCTGCGGTCCGCCGCGCAGATGGTGTCCTACGAGGTCTCGATCGGCTTCGTCATCGTCACCGTCCTGCTCTGCGTCGGTTCGCTGAACCTGTCGGCGATCGTGCTGTCGCAGGTCGACGGCCTCGGCACCATGCTCGGTCTGCCCAACAGCTTCCTCGACTGGCACTGGCTCGGGCTGTTCCCGATGTTCGTGATCTTCTTCATCTCGGCGCTGGCCGAGACGAACCGTCCGCCCTTCGACCTCGTGGAGGCCGAATCGGAGCTCGTCGCCGGCCACATGCTGGAATATTCCTCGACGCCGTTCCTGCTGTTCTTCCTCGGCGAATACGTGGCGATCGTGCTGATGTGCGCGCTCACCACCATTCTGTTCCTCGGCGGATGGCTGCCGCCCTTCGACTTCGCCCCCTTCACCTGGGTGCCGGGCGTCATCTGGTTCGTGCTCAAGGTCTGCTTCGTCTTCTTCATGTTCGCCATGGTGAAGGCCTTCGTGCCGCGCTACCGCTACGACCAGCTGATGCGGCTGGGCTGGAAGGTGTTCCTGCCGATCTCGCTGTTCATGGTCGTCGCCACGGCGGCCTTCCTCAAGATTACGGGGCTGTCGGCATGACTGCGGGCGTCGTCGGCGCCCTGGCCGGTCTGGCGATTGCCATCGCCGACTTCGCGCTGCTGCGCCTGCTCGCCAGCCGCGTCGAGCTTCCCGAGACGAAACGCGTCCTCACCATCACGGGCATGAGCCAGCTGGTGCTCCTGCCCATCGTGGGCTTCTTCGTGGCCCCCCTGTTTGCCGGAGAATAGCCATGTCGGCCCTTGCACAAGCCGCCAAGTCACTGCTCCTGAAGGAATTCGTCGGCGCCTTCTTCCTGTCGATGCGGCAGCTGTTCGCGCCGAAATACACGATCAACTATCCGCACGAGAAGGGTCCGCTCAGCCCGCGCTTCCGCGGCGAGCACGCGCTGCGCCGCTATCCCAACGGCGAGGAACGCTGCATCGCCTGCAAGCTTTGCGAGGCGATCTGTCCGGCACAGGCCATCACCATCGAGGCCGGACCGCGCCGCAACGACGGCACGCGCCGCACGGTGCGCTACGACATCGACATGGTGAAGTGCATCTATTGCGGCTTCTGCCAGGAGGCCTGCCCGGTCGACGCGATCGTGGAGGGACCGAATTTCGAGTTCTCGACCGAGACGCGCGAGGAACTCTACTACGACAAGGAAAAGCTGCTCGCCAACGGCGACCGCTGGGAGCGCGAGATCGCGCGCAACATCGCTCTGGATTCGCCCTACAGGTGATCCGCCAATGATGGACGAGCAGGGCCTGCTCGTCTAAGGGACAACGCGGTTCCGGACCGGCACGATCCGGGGGCCGCTCAAGGACACAGCGCAGGCTGTGCCGCCGAAACCGGGGGAAACCCATGCTGACAGGACTAGAGGCGATCTTCTTCTACGTGTTCGCCTTCATCGCGGTGGCGAGCGCCTTCATGGTGATCGCGGCCCGCAACCCCGTGCATTCCGTGCTCTGGCTGATCCTGACCTTCTTCAACGCCGCCGGGCTCTTCCTGCTCACGGGCGCGGAGTTCCTGGCGATGATCCTGCTCGTCGTCTATGTCGGCGCCGTGGCAGTGCTGTTCCTCTTCGTCGTCATGATGCTCGACGTCGACTTCGCCGAACTGAAGCAGGGTGCGCTGCAATATGCGCCGATCGGGGCGCTGGTCGGGCTGATCCTCGCGGCCGAACTCATCGTCGTCGTCGGCGGCTACACGCTGGCACCGCAGCTCGCCGGCGAGATCACGCGGCCGATCCCGCCCATGGAAGTCCGCTCCAACACCGCGGCGCTCGGCGACGTGCTCTACACCGACTTCCTTTTCTTCTTCCAGATCGCCGGCATGGTGCTGCTGGTGGCGATGATCGGCGCCATCGTGCTCACGCTGCGCCACAAGGAAGGCGTCAGGCGCCAGTCGATTCCCGCCCAGGTGGCCCGCACGCCGGCCACCGCCATCGAGGTGGTCGACGTCGAGACCGGCAAGGGAATCTGAGGTAGGACCATGGAAATCGGAATCGCGCATTTCCTCACCGTCTCGGCGATCCTGTTCACGCTCGGCGTGTTCGGCATCTTCCTGAACCGCAAGAACGTCATCATCATCCTGATGTCGGTCGAGCTCATCCTGCTCGCGGTCAACATCAACTTCGTCGCCTTCTCCGCGGAGCTCGGCGACCTCGTCGGACAGGTCTTCGCCCTGTTCGTGCTCACCGTCGCCGCCGCCGAGGCCGCGATCGGGCTCGCCATTCTCGTCGTCTTCTTCCGCAACCGCGGCTCGATCGACGTCGAAGACGTCAACATGATGAAGGGCTGATCGGCAGACCATGTATCACGCGATCGTCTTCCTCCCGCTCCTCGGCTTCCTGATCGCCGGCCTGTTCGGCAACGCGATCGGCGCGAAGGCTGCGGAATACGTCACCTCGGGCCTGCTCGTGGTCGCCGCGCTGCTGTCGTGGGTGGCCTTCTTCACCGTCGGCTTCGGCGAGGGCGAGGCCTTCACCGTGCCGGTGCTGCGCTTCATCGAGACCGCCGGCCTCAGCGTCTCGTGGGCCTTCCGCATCGACACGCTGACGGTGGTCATGCTGGTCGTGGTGAACTCCGTCTCCGCGCTCGTCCACATCTACTCGATCGGCTACATGCACCACGATCCGCATCGGCCGCGCTTCTTCGCCTACCTGTCGCTCTTTACCTTCGCCATGCTGATGCTGGTGACGTCGGACAACCTCGTCCAGATGTTCTTCGGCTGGGAGGGCGTCGGCCTCGCGTCCTACCTGCTGATCGGTTTCTGGTACAAGAAGCCTTCGGCCAATGCGGCCGCCATGAAGGCCTTCATCGTCAACCGCGTCGGCGACTTCGGCTTCGCGCTCGGCATCTTCGGCGTCTTCGTGCTGTTCGGCTCGATCGAATTCGGCACCATCTTCGCCAGCACCCAGGCCTTCATCCCGGCCGAGGGCGCGGAAGCGGCCGCGCATGGCCCCGCGGTGCTGAACTTCCTCGGCTACGAACTCGACCGCCATGCCGCGATCACCGTCGTCTGCCTGCTGCTCTTCATGGGCGCCATGGGCAAGTCGGCGCAGGTGCCGCTGCACACCTGGCTGCCTGACGCCATGGAGGGCCCGACCCCCGTGTCGGCGCTGATCCATGCCGCGACCATGGTCACGGCGGGCGTCTTCATGGTCGCGCGCCTGTCGCCGATCTTCGAACTGTCGCACACGGCGCTTCTCGTCGTCACCGTCATCGGTGCCTTCACCGCCTTCTTCGCGGCGACGGTCGGCCTCGTCCAGAACGACATCAAGCGCGTCATCGCCTATTCGACCTGCTCGCAGCTCGGCTACATGTTCGTTGCCATCGGGCTCGGCTTCTATTCGGCGGCCATCTTCCACCTGTTCACGCACGCCTTCTTCAAGGCGCTGCTGTTCCTCGGCTCCGGCTCGGTCATCCATGCCGTGTCGGACGAGCAGGACATGCGGCGCATGGGCGGACTGCGCAAGCTGATCCCGTGGACCTACTGGATGATGGTCATCGGCACGCTTGCGCTCACCGGCGTCGGCATCCCCGTAACCATCATCGGCACGGCCGGCTTCTTCTCCAAGGACGCCATCATCGAGGGCGCCTTCGCCGCCCACTCGGCCGCCGCACCCTTCGCCTTCGTGCTGCTCGTCGTGGCGGCCATGTTCACCAGCTTCTACTCCTGGCGGCTGATCTTCATGACCTTCCACGGCAAGCCGCGCGCCACCGCCGACGTCATGCATCACGTGCACGAATCGCCGATGGTCATGCTGGTGCCTCTCTTCGTGCTGGCCTTCGGCGCGCTGTTCGCCGGTATCGTCTTCCATGATTTCTTCATCGGCCACGGCTATGACGAATTCTGGAAGGGCGCGCTGTTCATCCTCCCCGAGAACCACATCCTGCACGAGTTCCACGACGTGCCGCTGTGGGTGAAGCTCGCGCCGCTGGCGGCCATGCTCGCCGGCTTCGCCGTCGCCTTCCAGTTCTACATCCGCTCGCCGGAGACGCCGAAGCGGCTTGCCGCCCAGCATCGCGGGCTCTACGCCTTCCTGCTCAACAAGTGGTACTTCGACGAGCTGTACGACGTCCTGTTCGTGCGGCCCGCCAAGCGCCTCGGCCACTTCCTGTGGAAGACCGGCGACGGCCGCGTCATCGACGGGCTCGGCCCCGACGGTATCTCGGCCCGCGTCGGCGACGTCACCGCCCGCGTGGTCAAGCTGCAGAGCGGTTTCCTCTACCACTACGCCTTCGCCATGCTCATCGGCGTCGCCGCGCTCGTGACCTGGATGATGCTGGGGAGCAATTTCTGATGTCTGAGTGGCCCATCCTCTCCACGGTCACCTTCCTGCCGCTGGTCGGCGCCTTCCTCATCCTGATGATCCGGGACGAGGGCGCGGCGGCGCGCCGCAACATCCGCAACGTCGCGCTGTTCACCACCGCCTTCACCTTCGTCCTGTCGCTGTTCATCTGGGCGGCGTTCGATCCGGGCACGGCCGGCTTCCAGTTCGTCGAGAAGACCGAGTGGCTCGGCTCCGGCATCGCCTACCACATGGGCGTCGACGGCATCTCGATGCTGTTCGTCATCCTGACGACCTTCCTGATGCCGCTCTGCATCCTCGCCTCCTGGGAGGCGGTGGAGAAGCGCGTCAAGGAATACATGATCGCCTTCCTGGTGCTCGAGACGCTGATGATCGGCGTGTTCTGCGCGCTCGACATCGTGCTGTTCTACGTCTTCTTCGAGGCCGGCCTGATCCCGATGTTCATCATCATCGGCGTGTGGGGCGGCAAGCGGCGCGTGTATGCCTCGTTCAAGTTCTTCCTCTATACGCTGCTCGGCTCGGTGCTGATGATGCTGGCCATCATGGCCATGTACTGGCAGGCCGGCACCACCGACATCCCGACGCTGCTCGCCCATGATTTCCCGGCGAACATGCAGACCTGGCTGTGGCTTGCCTTCTTCGCCTCCTTCGCGGTGAAGATGCCGATGTGGCCGGTGCACACCTGGCTGCCCGACGCGCACGTGGAGGCCCCGACGGCCGGCTCCGTCATCCTCGCCGGCATCCTGCTCAAGATGGGTGGCTACGGCTTCCTGCGCTTCTCGCTGCCGATGTTCCCGCTCGCCTCGGCCGACTTCGCGCCCTTCGTCTTCGCGCTGTCGGTCATCGCCATCATCTACACCTCGCTGGTGGCGCTGATGCAGGAGGACATCAAGAAGCTGATCGCCTATTCGTCCGTCGCCCACATGGGCTTCGTCACCATGGGCATCTTCACGATGAACGAGATCGGCATCCAGGGCGCGGTGTTCCAGATGCTGTCGCACGGCCTCGTCTCCGGCGCGCTGTTCCTGTGCGTCGGCGTCGTCTACGACCGCATGCACACCCGCGAGATCGCCGCCTATGGCGGCCTCGTCAACAACATGCCGAAATACGCGGTGGTGTTCCTGATCCTCACCATGGCCAATGTCGGCCTGCCGGGCACGTCCGGCTTCGTGGGCGAGTTCATGACGCTGCTCGGCGCCTTCCAGGCCAACACCTGGGTCGCCTTCTTCGCCACCACCGGCGTCATCCTCTCGGCCGCCTACGCGCTGTGGCTCTACCGCCGCGTGGTCTTCGGTGCCCTGACCAAGGACAGCCTGAAGGGGCTCCTCGACCTGTCTGTCCGGGAAAAGGCGGTGATCTATCCGCTGGTCGCCCTGGTGATCTTCTTCGGCGTCTATCCGTCGCCGATCCTCGACGCGACGGCCGCCTCGGTCGAAGCGCTCGTCAGCAACGTCACTGCCTCGATCGACGCCGGGCGGGCCACCGCCGCGGCCGCTCTGGCGCAGTAAAAGGTTTGGTGGGACGATGACGCCTGAACTCTCCTTCAGCCTGGCACTGGCCACACCCGAACTGATGCTGGCCGTCGGCGCGATGGCCATGCTGATGGTCGGCGTGTTTTCCGGCGAGCGGTCGACGACCTTGGTCAATGGCCTGTCGGTCGCCATTCTCGTCGCTGCCGGCGCCTGGATGCTGTTCTTCGGCGAGAACGGCCTCGGCTTCAACGGCGTCTTCGTCAGCGATCCCTTCGCCCGCTTCATGAAGATGCTGACGCTGATCGGGTCGATCGTCACGCTCGTCATGTCGGTCGGCTTCGCCAAGGCCGAGAAATTCGACAAGTTCGAGTTCCCGGTGCTGATCCTGCTTTCGACGCTCGGCATGCTGCTGATGGTGTCGGCCAACGACATGATCACGCTCTACATGGGCCTCGAGCTGCAGTCGCTGGCCGCCTACGTCATCGCCGCCATCAACCGCGATTCCGTCCGTTCGACGGAGGCCGGCCTCAAGTATTTCGTCCTCGGCGCGCTTTCGTCGGGCATGCTGCTCTACGGCATCAGCCTCGTCTACGGCTACACAGGCAACACCGGCTTCGACGAGATCGCCGCGGTTCTGGCGGGCGGCGAGCGTCAGCTCGGCCTCGTCTTCGGCCTGGTCTTCGTGCTCGCCGGTCTCGCCTTCAAGATCTCGGCCGTGCCCTTCCACATGTGGACGCCCGACGTCTACGAGGGCGCGCCGACGCCGGTCACCGCCTTCTTCGCCGCCGCGCCCAAGATGGCCGCCATGGCGCTGATCGTTCGCGTCACCATGGGCGCCTTCGAGCCGATCGCCTTCGACTGGCAGCAGATCGTCGTCTTCATTTCCATCGCATCGATGCTGCTCGGCGCCTTCGCTGCGATCGGCCAGCGCAACATCAAGCGGCTGATGGCCTATTCGTCCATCGGCCACATGGGCTACGCGATGGTCGGCCTCGCCGCCAATTCGCAGGCGGGCGTGCGCGGCGTCGCGCTCTACATGCTGATCTACCTGATCATGACGCTGGGCACCTTCGCCTTCATCCTGGCGATGCGCCGCAAGGAGGGGAACGTCGAGCAGATCGACGATCTCGCAGGCCTGTCGTCCACCAACCCGATGATGGCGACCATCCTCACCATCATGATGTTCTCGCTGGCCGGCATCCCCTGGCTCGCCGGCTTCTGGGCCAAGTGGTACGTCTTCCTCGCCGCGATCGACTCCGGCCTCTATGCGCTCGCCGTCATCGGCGTTCTGGCCTCGGTCGTTGGCGCCTACTACTATCTGCGCGTCATCAAGATCATGTGGTTCGACGAGGCGACCGGCGGCTTCCAGCCCATGGCCGGCGAACTGCGTCTGGTCATGACGGTCGCGGGCGCCTTCGTCTTCTTCTATGTGCTGATCGGCGGTCCGATCGAGTCCATGGCGGAAGCCGCTGCCGGCACGTTCTTCTGAGCCGATGGGATTTGTCCTCGCGCCGACTGCCCTGAGCGAAGGCTACCGTCTCGAAGCCTTCGACAGCATCGGCTCGACCAACGCGGAGGCGATCGACCGCGCGCGGGCGGGCGATCCCGGGCGTCTCTGGCTCGCCGCGAGGCGCCAGGAGACCGGCCGCGGCCGGCGCGGCCGCGTCTGGGAAACCCCGTCCGGCAATCTCGCCGCCACGCTCATGCTCGTCGACTGCTGCCCGCTGCCGCAGGCCGCTACGCTGGGCTTCGTCGCCGGCCTCGCCCTGTCCGACGCGCTGTCGGCCGTGGCACCGGGCACGCACATCGCCGTCGCTCCCGACGGCGGGCAGGGGCGCGGGGGCGCCGGCCGCTACGAACTCAAATGGCCGAACGACGTGCTTGCGCACGGCGCCAAGCTCGCCGGGATCCTGCTGGAATCGGTCGTGCTGCCGGAGGGACGCTTCGCCGTGGCGATCGGCATCGGCGTCAACGTCGTGGCGCACCCGCAGGACCTGCCTTATCCGGCGACCTCGCTCGCGGCATTGGGCGCCGACTGCACTGCCGAGACGCTCTTTCTCGCCCTCACGGATGCCTGGCTGCGCCACGAGCGCAGCTGGAACGGGGGCAGGGGACTGTCTGCCATACGCACCGCCTGGCTTGCGCGCGCCGCCGGCCTCGGTGCCGGCGTCGCCGTCAGGATCGGGGACGCGGTGGTGCGGGGCACATTCGAGACGATCGACGAGGAGTGCCGCTTCCTCGTCCGCGACGAGGCGGGCCGCATCTGGCCCGTGGCGGCAGGTGACGTCCATTTCGGAGCCGTGGCATCGGTCGCGGCGATCTAGGAGAGAACATGGCGAAGAACACGAGCGACGAACTGGTCTTCGCGCCGCTCGGCGGCGTCGGCGAAATCGGCATGAACCTCGCGCTCTACGGCTTCGGGCCGCGCGAGCGGCGCGAGTGGATCATCGTCGACTGCGGCGTGACGTTCCCGGGTCCCGATCTGCCGGGCGTCGATCTCGTGCTGCCGGACATCCGCTTCATCGTGTCCGAGAAGAAGAACCTGCGCGGCATGATCATCACCCATGCCCACGAGGATCACTACGGCGCGCTGCTCGACCTGTGGCCGGAACTCGGCTGCCCCGTCTGGATGACGCCCTTCACCGCCGGCCTTCTGGAGGCCAAGCGTCAGTCGGAGCCCGGGTCGAAGCCGAAGATCCCGGTCGAGATCTACCGCGCGGGCGACCGCTTCGAGGTGGGTCCCTTCGCGATCGAGGCCATCGCCGTCACGCATTCCATTCCCGAGCCCGTCTCGCTCGCCATCGCCACGCCCGTCGGCAAGATCATCCACACCGGCGACTGGAAGATCGATCCGGCGCCCGAGATCGGGCCGATGACCGACGAGGCCCGGTTCCGCGCTCTCGGGGCGGAGGGCATCACGGCGCTGATCTGCGATTCCACGAATGCCATGCGCGATGGCGAATCACCGTCCGAGCAGGCGGTGGGGCAGGGGCTGCGTCAGGTGATCGAGGCCGCGCCCGGCCGCGTCGCCGTCACCACCTTCTCGTCCAATGTCGGGCGCATCCGCTCGATCGCCGAGGCCGCGCGCGACGCCGGACGGCAGTGTCTCGTGCTCGGACGGTCGCTGAAGCGCGTCATCGACGTCGCCACCGAACTCGGCTACATGGACGGCCTGCCGGAGTTCATCGCCGAGGAGGATTTCGGCTTCATCCCGCGCGAGAACCTCGTCGTCATCTGCACCGGCAGCCAGGGCGAGCCGAGGGCGGCGCTGGCCAAGCTCGCCCGCGACGAGATGAAGAGCGTCGCGCTGACGGCCGGCGACATCGTCGTCTTCTCGTCGCGCACCATTCCCGGCAACGAGAAGGGCATCCTCGAGATCAAGAACCAGCTGATCGAGCAGGGCATCCGCATCGTCGAGGACAACGAGGCGCTGGTGCACGTCTCCGGCCATCCGCGCCGCGCGGAACTGCGCCGCATGTACGAATGGGTTCGGCCGCAGATCCTCGTGCCGGTGCATGGCGAGGCCGCGCATCTGGTCGCGCAAGGCGCGCTCGGCGCCGCCGCCGGCATCCCGCATATCGGCCGCGTCCGCAACGGCGACGTGTTCCGGATCGCGCCCGGCGAGCCGGAGGTCGTCGATCAGGTGCCCTTCGGCCGCGTCTTCAAGGACGGCATGATCATCGGCAACGAGGAAGAGGTCGGCGTCAAGGACCGCCGCAAGCTCTCCTATGTCGGCCACGTCGCGGTCAACGTCGTCATGGACGAGAAGTACGACCTCGCCGGCGACCCCGACCTGATCGCCATCGGCCTGCCGAAGAACGACCGCGCCGGAGAGAACTTCGAGGACCTTCTCCTGGATGCGGCGATCGGCGCCGTTGAAAGCATCCCCCGTGTCAGGCGAAAAGACCTGGACCTCGTGCTCGAGGCCGTGCGGCGCGCGGTGCGCAACTCAGCCAACCAGGCCTGGGGCAAGAAGCCGATCGTCACGGTGTTCGTGACGCGGTGACGGGGAGGGCGAATAGCGAATGGCGAATGGCGAATGGCGAATGGCGAATGGTGCGGTCGCGGATCGTCCGGTCGCAATGGCCACGTGCTGTGGACTTAAGCAGATCGGCAAAAGATCGGCCATCCACGCCACTCCCTACTCCCTACTCCCTACTCGCTATTCGCTATTCCCTATTCGCCCTTGCCGGAGGACCCCATGCTCGGACGCCTGAACCACGTCGCCATCGCCGTTCCCGACCTCGCCGCCGCGGCGGCCATGTATCGCGACACGCTGGGTGCCACCGTGACGGCGCCGCAGCCGCTGCCGGAGCACGGGGTCACCGTCGTCTTCATCGAGCTCGGCAACACCAAGGTGGAACTGCTGGAGCCGCTGGGGGAAGCATCGACGATCGCCGCCTTCCTGGCCAAGAACCCCGCCGGCGGCATGCACCACGTCTGCTACGAGGTCGACGACATCATCGCCGCCCGCGACCGGCTGAAGGCTGCCGGTGCGCGGGTGCTGGGCGACGGCGAGCCGAAGATCGGCGCCCACGGCAAGCCGGTGCTGTTCCTGCACCCCAAGGATTTTCAGGGCACGCTGGTCGAGCTCGAGCAGGTCTGACCGCCCTCCAGGAGGAGATCGTCCCGTGACGTGGGTATCCTATTTCGCCGTCTTCTTCCTGATCTGGTGGGTGACGCTGTTCGCCATCCTGCCCTTCAGCCTGCGCACGCAGGACGAGGACGGAAACGTCACGCTCGGCACCACGGCCAGCGCCCCGCGGGGATCGCATGTCCGCCGCGCCGCCCTGCGCACCACCATCGTCTCGCTGATCATCTTCGCGACGCTCTGGGTACTCACAAACCAGCTTGGTTTCAGCTTCGACGACATCCCGCGCATCGCCCCGGTCATCGACTGACTGCGGGTCCGGCCGCTTACCCACGCCCCGCCCGCCATCCTCCGTCGCGTCCCGTCGAGCGCGCAGCCCATTGCCACGCGCCGGTCCCGCCGGCACAAGGAGGGCAGGCGACCTCAATGCCTGGATCGGGTGGGCGCACCGCATGACGCCTGCGGGACGATGTCTGCACAAAAAAAAAGCAAGGCCGAAGCCTTGCAATGTTTAACGCGTCCGATCCGTATCCGGTTACCGGCGGCTGCGAGTGACCGCGCCTGGATCGCATCCTCCCAAGACTTTGACCGCGTGAGGAAAACGGTGCGTTGCTCCGTCTTCTCGTTTATGGCGGCACACTAGCGCAAGCTTCACATGCCTGTCACGATCTTTTTCGCGTTCGTGGCCTCAAAGATGTGCTGCGCTGCACAAAAAAACAGCAAGGTTTCCTTATAGTTATACCTTCGAACCTTCTTTTGCCGGGCCGCCGCGGTCGGGTTTCCATCCGGCCTCGAAATGGCTATGAAGCGCGTGCACAGACCCTGCCGAAAGCCCGATTCCTGCGGGCGTCACCTTTCATTCTCGACGGACATCCCCATGCGATTGTCGCGCTACTTCCTGCCCATCCTGAAAGAGAATCCGCGCGAGGCGGAGATCGTCTCGCACCGGCTGATGCTGCGGGCGGGCATGATCAAGCAGCAGGCCCTGGGCAGCTTTTCCTGGCTGCCGCTCGGCAAGCGCGTGCTCGACAAGGTCTGCCGGATCATCCGCGAGGAGCAGGACCGCGCCGGCGCGCTCGAGATCATGATGCCGACCATCCAGTCGGCCGAACTGTGGCGCGAGAGCGGACGCTACGACGCCTACGGCCCCGAGATGCTGCGGCTGCAGGACCGGCATGATCGCGAGATGCTCTACGGCCCGACCAACGAGGAGATGGTCACCGACATCTTCCGCTCCTACGTGAAGTCCTACAAGGACCTGCCGCTGAACCTCTACCACATCCAGTGGAAGTTCCGCGACGAGATGCGGCCGCGTTTCGGCGTCATGCGCTCGCGTGAATTCCTGATGAAGGACGCCTATTCCTTCGACCTGAACTACGAGGGCGCGAAAGCGGCCTACAACCGCATGTTCGTCTCCTATCTGCGCACCTTCACGCGGATGGGCCTGCAGGCGATCCCGATGCGCGCCGACACCGGCCCGATCGGCGGCGACCTCTCCCACGAGTTCATCATCCTCGCCGACACCGGCGAAAGCCAGGTCTACTGCCACCGCGACTATCTCGCCCTGCCGGTGCCGGGCGCCGACACCGACTTCGGCAACGATTCCGAGATCGCCGGCATCGTCAAGGACTGGACGACGCCCTATGCGGCGACCGATGAGATGCATGACGAGGATGCCTGGGCGGCGGTCGCGCCCGAGGCGCAGGTCTCGGCGCGCGGCATCGAGGTGGGCCACATCTTCCACTTCGGCGAGAAGTACTCCAAGCCCTTCGGCGCCAGCGTCACGGGACCCGACGGCAAGGAACATCTCGTCTCGATGGGCTCCTACGGCATCGGCCCGTCGCGGCTGATCGCGGCCATCATCGAGGCCTTCCACGACGAGGCCGGGATCATCTGGCCGGAGAGCGTCGCGCCGTTCGACGTCGCGCTGATCAACATGAAGCCTGGCGACCAGGGATGCGACACCGTCTGCGAAGACCTTTACGCGAAGCTGTCGGCGGCGGGCAGGGACGTGCTCTACGACGACACCGACCAGCGCGCCGGCGGCAAGTTCGCCACCGCCGACCTGATCGGCCTGCCCTGGCAGGTCATCGTCGGGCCGCGCGGCGTGGCGGCGGGCGAGGTCGAGATCAAGAACCGCCGCACCGGCGCGCGCGAGACCCTGTCCCCGGCAGACCTTCTCGGCCGGTTCGGCGCACGCTGATGGCCGAGGCGGCGGCGACCCCGGGCGGCGCCGGGCCCTTTTCGGCCTTCGAGCGCATGGTGGCCTGGCGCTACCTGCGCTCGCGGCGCAAGGAAGCCTTCATCTCGGTCATCGCCTCGATCTCCTTCATCGGCATCATGCTGGGCGTAGCCACCCTCATCATCGTCATGGCGGTGATGAACGGCTTCCGCGCCGAGCTGCTCACCCGCATCCTCGGCATCAACGGCCACCTCGTCCTCCAGGCGGTTGACACGCCGCTCGACGACTATGCCGCCGTCGCCGACCGCATCAACGGCATCCAGGGCGTGCGCTACGCTATCCCGCTGGTCGAGGGCCAGGTGCTGGCCACCGGCAATGTCGGCTCGGGTGCCGGCGCGCTGGTGCGCGGCATGCGCGAGGAGGACCTGCGCAAGGTCGAGCTCGTCGCCGGCAACATCCGCGAAGGCTCGCTCGACGGCTTCGCGTCGGGGCAGGGGGTGGCCATCGGCCAGCGCATGGCCGAGAATCTCGGCCTGATGCTCGGCGACGTGATCACGCTGACCTCGCCCGACGGGGACGTGACACCCTTCGGCACCACCGCGCGGCAGAAGGGCTATCCGGTCACCGCCATCTTCCAGGTCGGCATGTCGGAATACGACGCCTCGATCATCTTCATGGCGCTGCCGGAAGCCCAGCTCTATTTCAACTCCGAGGGCCGGGCGCAGACCATCGAGGTCTTCGTCGACAATCCCGACGCCGTCGACGAGCTGCGGCCGCTGGTCGAGGTCGCCGCGCAGCGGCCGCTGTTCATGGCCGACTGGCGCCAGCGCAACCACACTTTCTTCGCCGCGCTGGAGGTCGAGCGCAACGTGATGTTCATGATCCTGACGCTGATCGTCGTCGTCGCGGCGCTGAACATCATCTCGGGTCTCTTCATGCTGGTGAAGGACAAGGGCCGCGACATCGCCATCCTGCGCACCATGGGGGCGACGCGCGCCGCGATCCTGCGCATCTTCGTCATGACGGGTGCCGCCATCGGCGTCACCGGAACGGTGGCCGGCGTGGTGCTCGGCATCATCGTCTGCCTCAACGTCGAATCGATCCGGCAGTTCTTCTCCTGGCTCTCGGGCGAGATGCTGTTCAACCCGGAGCTCTATTTCCTGAGCCAGCTTCCCGCCAAGATCGACGTCAGCGAAACCACGTCGGTCGTGCTGATGGCGCTGGCGCTCTCCTTCCTCGCCACGCTGTTTCCCGCCTGGCGGGCCGCCAGCCTCGATCCCGTCGAAGCGCTGAGGTACGAGTGATGGCGGCCGAACTCGCTCTCCAGCTGGTCGGCGTGGAGCGGCGCTACAAGCAGGGCGCGCGGGATCTCGTCATCCTGGACGGCGCCGATTTCGTGCTCGGCCGCGGCGAGACCGTCGCGCTCGTGGCGCCTTCGGGCGCCGGCAAGTCCACCCTGCTGCACACGGCCGGCCTGCTCGAGCGGCCGGATGCGGGCGAGGTCCTGCTCAGCGGCGTTCCCTGCAGCGGCCTGTCCGACGACCGGCGCACGGCGATCCGCCGCAACGAGGTCGGCTTCGTCTACCAGTTCCACCATCTGCTGCCGGAATTCTCCGCACTGGAGAACATCGTCCTGCCGCAGCTGGTGCGCGGCCTGTCGCGCGCCGAGGCGGAAGAGCGGGCGCGCCAGCTGCTCGACTACATGAAGATCGGTCCGCGCGCCGACCACCGCCCGGCGGAGCTCTCCGGCGGCGAACAGCAGCGCGTGGCGATCGCGCGTGCGGTGGCCAACGCGCCGCTGGTGCTTCTGGCCGACGAGCCGACCGGCAACCTCGATCCGCAGACCGCCTCCTACGTCTTCGACGCCATGGAGGCGCTGGTGCGCCATTCCGGCCTCGCCGCCCTGATCGCCACCCACAACCACGACCTCGCCGCCCGTATGGACCGCCGGGTGACGCTCAAGGCCGGCAAGATCGTCGAGATCTGACGGGCGGCAGCGGCAGCGCTGCCGCCCGTCCGAAGGACCGTCGAGGGGCTGCACGTGCCGCCATGGCCGCGGCAACCGTCACATCCTGCATCGCCCCCCCTCCGTCGTCGCTTCGCGACGCCACCTCCGCCCCCACTTCGTGGGGTGGAGGACGAGTGGCCAGCCGCAGCGCCTATTCTCCAACCCCACGAAGTGGGGGGAGGTGCCGAGCGCAGCGAGGCGGAGGGGGGACCCCGCCGGGCCAGTTCGGGACGGTGGACGTCCGGGACGACGGACGTGGCCGGGCAGACCGCCACCGTCTCGCCCTCAGCGGCCGGCAGGTCCGCGACCCCGTCGCTGTCGCGCCGCCTCCATCTTCGTCATCCCGGAACGACGTCCGAGCACAGCGAAGGACGCCGTATCCGGGATCCATGTCTCGGCGTAGGTCGTCGGGCGGGACGATGGAGAAGGGCCGGTGCGTCGTCTGCACCGCCCCGCCTTTCGACGATCGCCGAGGCATGGATCCCGGGTCTGCGCCTCCGCTTCGCTCCGGCTTCCCCCGGGATGACGACGGCGAAAGCAGCGCCATCCCTTCCACCCTCGTCATCCCGGAACGGCGTCCAAGCGCAGCGCAGGACGACGTATCCGGGATCCATGCCTCGCCGCCCGTCCCCGCGATCCGGCCCACGACGAGGCACGTGCCGCCCGGTCGCCGCCCCCCGCCGCCACATCCTGCGCCCCCTCCGTCGTTGCTTCGCGCCGCCACCTCCGCCCCCCACTTCGTGGCGTTGGAGGACGAGCGTCGAGCCGCAGCGCCGATCCTCCATCCCCACGAAGTGGGGGGAGGTGCCGAACGAAGCGAGGCGGAGGGGGGACCACTCTGCCCCGAACCGGAGCCCGTCGCAGGCCTGCCTCGCACGGCCTGGACCTCCACCTTCGTCATCCCAAAACGCCGGACGGGCGGCGTTCGACCTTCGTCCACAGCACCGGTTTTTCGTTTGACATTCATCTAAAGTTCGCTTTACCCTCTCAATCAGGGCGAACGAAAGTCCAACAAAGGCAAGACGAAGCCCGGGAGAGACGCTTGGACGGCGGAGCGATCTACGACATCCTGATCATCGGCGGCGGCATCAACGGATGTGGCGTCGCGCGGGATGCCGCCGGTCGCGGGTATTCGGTTTTCCTCGCCGAGATGAAGGATCTCGCCAGCGGCACCTCGTCCTGGTCGACGAAGCTGATCCATGGCGGGCTGCGCTATCTCGAGCACTACGAATTCAGACTGGTGCGCGAGGCGCTGATGGAGCGCGAGGTCTTGTGGCGCATGGCGCCGAGCATCATCTGGCCGATGCGCTTCGTGCTTCCCCACCACGAGGGCCTGCGTCCGGCCTGGCTGCTCAGGCTCGGCCTGTTCCTCTACGACCACATCGGCGGCCGCAAGCTGCTGCCGGCGACGCGCACGCTGGACATGCGCAGCGACCCCGCCGGCAAGCCGCTGAAGCCGCTGTTCTCGCGCGCCTTCGAATATTCCGACTGCTGGGTCAACGATGCCCGCCTCGTCGTGCTCAATGCCCGCGATGCCGCCGACCGCGGCGCCGTCATCCGCACCCGCACCCGCGTGACCTCGGCCCGGCGCGACGGCGCGGTCTGGACCGTCACCGTCGAGGATTCCCGCAGCCGCCGCACCGAGACGGTGCGGGCGAAGCTCCTCGTCAATGCCGCCGGCCCCTGGGTCGACGAGGTGCTCGGCGCGACGCTCGGCAAGAACGACGTCCACAACGTGCGGCTCGTCCAGGGCAGCCACATCGTGGTGAAACGCAAGTTCGACGATCCGCGCGCCTATTTCTTCCAGAACCGCGACGGCCGCATCATCTTCGCGATCCCCTACGAGGAAGACTACACGCTGATCGGCACCACCGATCGCGATTACGAGGGAGAGCCGGGCGCGGTCGCGATCACCGACGTGGAGATCGACTATCTGTGCGAGGCGGCGAGCGAGTATTTCGCAGAACCGGTCCGCCGCAGCGACATCGTCTGGACCTATTCCGGCGTGCGGCCGCTGTTCGACGACGGCGCGTCGAAGGCGCAGGAGGCGACCCGCGACTACGTGCTGACCGCCGAGGGCGGCGGCGGCCAGGCTCCGCTCGTCAACGTCTTCGGCGGCAAGATCACCACCTACCGGCGGCTTGCCGAGGCGATGCTGGAGAAGATCGGCGGCCTGATCGGACGCCGCGGCGCCCCCTGGACGGGCGATGCATCGCTGCCCGGTGGCGACTTTCCGGTGAACGGCTTCGACCGCGAGGTGGGAAAACTCTCGGCCGCCTATCCCTTCCTCGACACGGGACATGCGCGCCGTCTCGTCAGGCTGTATGGTACCAAGGTGCCGGCCATGCTCGGCGCGGCGCGGTCAACCGCCGATCTCGGCCAGCATTTCGGGGCGGACCTCTGGGAGGCGGAGGTACGCTACCTGATCGAACACGAATGGGCGCTGTCGGCGGAAGACGTGCTGTGGCGCCGCACCAAGCGGGGCTTGCGTCTGACGGCGGTAGAAGCGGCCGCGCTCGACGACTTCATGCGGGGCGCGACGGGCCGATCGGAGACGGCAGCCGCCGAGTAGTGGCGGCAGGACGGCAGCACCTCTGGGAGGAGGCGACATGCTCGAACTGAGAAACGTGTCGAAGGTGGTGGGCGGCGAAGCGCATCTGCGCGATGTCTCGCTGACGCTTCAGCACGGCTCGCTGAACGTCCTGCTCGGCCCGACGCTGTCGGGCAAGACCAGCCTGATGCGCCTGATGGCGGGGCTCGACCAGCCGACCTCCGGCACGGTCTTCTTCGACGGCACGGACGTCACCGGCCAGCCGGTGCAGAAACGCAACGTCGCGATGGTCTACCAGCAGTTCATCAACTACCCGGCCATGACGGTGTACGAGAACATCGCCTCGCCGCTGCGCGTGGCGGGCCGAGACCGCGAGACGATCGACCGCCAGGTGCGGCGCGCCGCCGAACTCCTGCGGCTGACGCCCTATCTCGACCGGACGCCGCTCAACCTGTCCGGCGGCCAGCAGCAGCGCACGGCGCTCGCCCGGGCCATGGTCAAGAACGCGGGGCTGGTGCTGCTCGACGAGCCGCTCGCCAATCTCGACTACAAGCTGCGCGAGGAACTGCGGGCCGAACTGCCGCGCATCTTCGCCGAATCGGGTGCGATCTTCGTCTATGCGACCACCGAGCCGCACGAGGCGCTGCTCCTCGGCGGGCACACCGCGACGCTGAGCGAAGGGCGCGTCACGCAGTTCGGCCCGACCGTCGAAGTGTTCCGGCGGCCGGCCGACCTCGTCACCGCGCGCACCTTCTCCGACCCGCCGCTGAACACGGTTGAAGCCGACCTGTCGGGCGGCGCCTTCCATCTCCATGGCGGTGCCGTCGTGCCTGCGCCGCAAGGCGTCCCAGACGGCCGCTACACCATCGGCTTCCAGCCCCATCATCTGTCGCTGTCGAGGCCGGGACCGGCCGCGGCCGGTCTGCGGGCGCGCGTGGGCGTCAGCGAGATCACCGGTTCGGAGACCTTCGTCCATCTCGCCCATGCCGGCGAGCGCTGGGTGCTGCTCGCGCACGGGATCCATCATCTCGAGACCGGCGCGGAGATCGAGGTCTTCGTCGACACGCGTCATCTCATGCTGTTCGACGCCGCCGGGCGCGCCGTGGCTGCACCGGCGATGGCTTCGGCATAGGGGAGGGCGGCATGGCGCAGATCGAACTCGACCACATCCGTCACGCCTACGGGCCGGCGCCGAAGTCCGATGCGGACTACGCGCTGAAGGAGGTGCACCACACGTTCAAGGACGGTGGCGCCTATGCGCTGCTGGGGCCGTCGGGATGCGGCAAGACCACGCTGCTCAACATCATCTCGGGCCTGCTGCACGCCTCGGAAGGGCGGCTGCTGTTCGACGGACGGGACGTCTCGTCCCTGTCGACGCAGGAGCGCAACATCGCGCAGGTGTTCCAGTTCCCGGTCGTCTACGACACGATGACCGTCTACGACAATCTGGCCTTCCCGCTGCGCAACCGCGGCGTTGCCGAACCCGAGGTCGACCGCCAGGTGCGCGAGATCCTGGCGATGATCGATCTCGGCGACTGGGCGAAGCGGAAGGCACGCGGTCTCACCGCCGACCAGAAGCAGAAGATCTCGCTCGGCCGCGGCCTCGTGCGCTCCGACGTCAATGCGATCCTGTTCGACGAGCCGCTGACGGTCATCGACCCGCACATGAAATGGGTGCTGCGCTCGCAGTTGAAGGAGCTCCACCGGCGTTTCGGCCACACCATGGTCTACGTCACCCACGACCAGACCGAGGCGCTCACCTTCGCCGACGACGTGGTGGTGATGTATGAGGGCGAGGTGGTGCAGATCGGCACGCCGGACGACCTCTTCGCCCGGCCGAAGCACACCTTCGTCGGCTATTTCATCGGTTCGCCGGGCATGAACGTGCTGCCGGTATCGGTCGAAGGCGCGCGGGCGCGGTTCGGGGATGCCTGGATCGAGCTGCCGGACCGGCCGCGCGGGCCGATGGGCGGCGCGATCGAGCTCGGCATCCGGCCGGAATTCGTTCGCCTCGGCCGCGACGAGGGCATCCCCGCACAGATCGTCAAGGTCGAGGACGTCGGCCGCCACAAGATCGTGCGGGCGAGACTGCAGGACCACGCGATCGCGGCGATCCTGCGCGAGGACGAGGAGGTGCCGTCCGAGCCGCGCGTCAGCTTCGCGCGGGACGCCATCGGCATCTATGCCGGATCCTGGCGGGTCGACTACGAGACCGAAGGCGAGGGGGTGTCGGCATGAACAGGACCTGGAACAACCGCGCCTGGTTCATGGTGCTGCCGGTGCTGGTGCTGGTCGCCTTCTCGGCGGTGATCCCGCTGATGACGGTGGTCAACTATTCGGTGCAGGACACTTTCGGCAACAACCAGTTCTTCTGGGCCGGCACCGAATGGTACGAGGAGGTGCTGTCCTCGGACCGGTTCTGGAACTCGATGGCGCGCAACCTCGCCTTCTCGGCCATCATCCTGTTGATCGAGGTGCCGCTCGGTATCTTCGTGGCGCTCAACATGCCGCGCAAGGGCTGGGGGGTGCCGGTGTGCCTCGTCCTGATGGCACTGCCGCTCTTGATCCCGTGGAACGTCGTCGGCACGATCTGGCAGGTCTTCGGCCGCGTCGACATCGGCCTCCTCGGCTACGTCGCCAATGCGCTCGGCCTGGACTACAACTACGTCAGCGACCCGTTCGACGCCTGGGTGACGGTCGTCGTCATGGACGTCTGGCACTGGACGAGCCTCGTCGTGCTGCTCTGCTATGCCGGGCTGGTGTCGATCCCCGACGCCTATTACCAGGCCGCCCGCATCGACGGCGCCTCGCGGTTCGCGATCTTCCGCTTCATCCAGCTGCCGAAGATGAACCGGGTGCTGCTGATCGCCGTGCTCCTGCGCTTCATGGACTCCTTCATGATCTACACCGAGCCCTTCGTGGTCACCGGCGGCGGGCCGGGCAACACGACCACCTTCCTGTCGATCGACCTGGTGAAGCTCGCCATCGGCGAGTTCAACCTCGGCGAGGCAGCGGCCATGTCGATCATCTACTTCCTGATCGTCCTGCTCCTGTCCTGGGTCTTCTACACGGTCATGACCAATGTCGGGCAGGAGAAGTGACATGGCGATCGAGGCGGCCGGTGGGCGGAGAGACGTGCTGATGCGCAGCGGAGCCGGGCAGGGCGGTGTCGCAGGTGCCGGTCCGGACGTGGCGCGGATGATGAAGCGGCGCGGCGAGCCGTCGCGCTTCTGGTGGCTGGTGCCCACTCTCTACATCCTGTTCCTCATGCTGCCGATCTACTGGCTGGTCAACATGAGCTTCAAGACCAACCAGGAGATCCTGTCGACGCTCACCTTCTGGCCGCACGAGCCGACGCTGCGCAACTACCAGGTCATCCTCACGGATCCCTCCTGGTACAAGGGCTACATCAACTCGATCATCTACGTGGTCATGAACACGGTGATCTCGGTGGCGGTGGCGCTGCCGGCGGCCTATGCCTTCTCGCGCTACCGCTTCCTCGGCGACAAGCACCTGTTCTTCTGGCTGCTCACCAACCGCATGGCGCCGCCGGCCGTCTTCGCGCTGCCCTTCTTCCAGCTCTATTCGGCCTTCGGGCTGATCGACACCCACATCGCGGTGGCGCTGGCGCACTGCCTGTTCAACGTGCCGCTGGCGGTGTGGATCCTCGAGGGCTTCATGTCGGGGGTGCCGAAGGAAATCGACGAGACCGCCTATATCGACGGCTATTCCTTCCCGAAATTCTTCCTGAAGATCTTCATGCCGCTGATCGCGTCGGGCATCGGCGTCGCCGCCTTCTTCTGCTTCATGTTCTCCTGGGTCGAACTGCTGATCGCGCGCACGCTCACCACCACCGACGCCAAGCCGATCGCCGCCATCATGACCCGCACCGTGTCGGCGTCGGGCCTCGACTGGGGCGTGCTGGCGGCGGCCGGCGTGCTCACCATCATCCCCGGCGCGCTGGTGATCTGGTTCGTGCGCAACTACATCGCCAAGGGCTTCGCCCTGGGGAGGGTGTGATGAGGGTGCTCGCTTCCACCCGGATTGGCCCCCGCGCGCTGCGTCATCCTCGGGCTTGTCCCGAGGATCTGCGACCGTTGCGGGTTTGCGTCGCCACCCTGCCGCAGACATCCGCAGATCCTCGGGACAAGCCCGAGGATGACGGCCGCGGGACGGAGGAGTGACATCATGACCGCGACCCGACGCTGGCAGATACCGCTGTTGCTCGTCCTCGCCGTGTACTCCATCGCGGCCTTAAGCCTGATGTCGATGCTGCCGCTCAAGGACGGCGCACGGGACTGGTTTGCGCCGCTGGTCAAGGGCGGCTGGATGGCCTGGTCGTTCCCGACCGCGATGTTCTTCCTCACCATTCTCGCGCTTTTGGCGCTGATGGCGGTCTGGGAATACGCGCGGCCCGGCGGGCATCCCCGCGTCGGCATCCTGCGCTTCGAGACGACGCGCGGCGACCGGCTCTTCGTTTCGCTGCTCGGCAGCGCCTTCATCACTCTCGCCTGGCTGGGGCTCGTCGGCCCCGGCCTCTGGTGGGCACTCGCTCTCTGCGTGGTCTACGCCATCGGCGTGTTCCGCTACGTCTAGAGGGAGAACTGACGGAGCCGCGGCGTGCCGGCCGCGGCTCCGAATCGCACTCGCAACCTTAGGGAGGACTACGCATGCGACGGCACTTTCTAACGACCACAACGGCGCTTGTCTTGTGTCTGGGCGCCGGTCATGCCTTTGCCGGCATGGACGAGGCCAAGGCATTCCTCGACGCCGAGATCGGCGACATGTCGGTGCTCGACCGCGCCGCTCAGGAAGCCGAAATGCAGTGGTTCATCGATGCGGCGAAGCCTTTCGCCGGCATGGAGATCAAGGTGGTCTCCGAGACCATCACCACGCACGAATATGAATCCAAGACGCTGGCCAAGGCGTTTTCGGACATCACCGGCATCAAGGTCACGCACGACCTGATCGGCGAGGGCGACGTCGTCGAGAAGCTGCAGACGCAGATGCAGTCCGGCGAGAACATCTACGACGCCTACATCAACGACTCCGACCTCATCGGCACCCACTGGCGCTATCAGCAGGCCCGCAACCTGACCGACTGGATGGCCAACGCCGGCAAGGACGTCACCAACCCCAATCTCGACATCGACGACTTCATCGGCAAGTCCTTCACCACCGCGCCGGACGGCAATCTCTACCAGCTGCCCGACCAGCAGTTCGCCAACCTCTACTTCTTCCGCTACGACTGGTTCAACGACGAGAAGAACAAGGCCGACTTCAAGGCGAAGTACGGCTACGATCTCGGCGTGCCGGTCAACTGGTCGGCCTACGAGGACATCGCCGAGTTCTTCACCGGCCGCGAGATCGACGGCAAGAAGGTCTACGGCCACATGGACTACGGCAAGAAGGACCCGTCGCTCGGCTGGCGCTTCACCGATGCCTGGCTGTCGATGGCCGGCAATGGCGACAGGGGCATCCCGAACGGCAAGCCGGTCGACGAATGGGGCATCAAGGTCGACGAGAACGATCGCCCCGTCGGCTCCTGCGTGGCGCGCGGCGGCGACACCAACGGACCGGCCGCCGTCTACTCGATCGAGAAGTACCTCGAGTGGATGAAGAAATATGCCCCGGCCGCGGCGCAGGGCATGACCTTCGGCGAATCCGGCCCGGTGCCGTCGCAGGGCGAGATCGCCCAGCAGATGTTCACCTACACCGCCTTCACCGCCGACTTCGTGAAGGAGGGCCTGCCCGTGGTGAACGCCGACGGCACGCCGAAGTGGCGTTTCGCGCCGTCGCCGCACGGCGTCTACTGGAAGGAGGGCATGAAGCTCGGCTACCAGGACGCCGGTTCGTGGACGCTGATGAAGTCGACCCCGGACGATCGCGCCAAGGCGGCCTGGCTCTACGCCCAGTTCGTCACCTCCAAGACCGTCGACGTGAAGAAGAGCCATGTCGGCTTGACCTTCATCCGCCAGTCGACGCTCGATCACCAGTCCTTCACCGATCGCGCGCCGAAGCTCGGCGGCCTCGTCGAGTTCTACCGCTCGCCGGCCCGCCTGCAGTGGTCGCCGACGGGCACCAACGTGCCGGACTATCCGAAGCTGGCACAGCTGTGGTGGCAGGCGATCGGTGACGCCTCGTCGGGCGCAAAGACGGCGCAGGAGGCGATGGACTCGCTCTGCGCCGAGCAGGAAAAGGTGCTGGAGCGGCTCGAGCGCGCCGGCGTCCAGGGTGACATCGGCCCGAAGCTCGCCGAGGAGAAGACCCTCGAAGAGTGGAACGCCGATGCCGTTGCCAAGGGCAACCTCGCGCCGCAGCTGAAGATCGAGAACGAGAAGGAACAGGGCCAGACCGTCAGCTACGACGAACTGGTCAAGAGCTGGACCAAGAACTGACGCAGGTCTCCCGAAGATCCTTTCGGGAGGAGGACATGCGCGCGGACGGTCGCCTGAGGCGGATGGAGCGGATCTGAAGGATCGCGCCATGCTTCGGAACCGGATCGCAGGATCCGATCGGGGAGGCGGCAGCGATGCCGCCTCCTTTCTTGGTCGTTCCGACGGGCTTCGGGCGAAGGTGGCCGCGCCCCCTCCGTGTCGCCGGCCGCCACCGTCCCCGCGTCATTCCGGAAGGTGCGGCCGCGCGGAGCGGAATCGCTCCACCCAGTCTCGGTTCGTGGCGTCGGCGAGCCTGGCCGTGCCCGGCTTGACGCCGCGGGCCGCCGCGCGCGGCAGGCCGAGGGCTTCGAGGACCGTCGCGAGCGTGCCGGCGGGATCGGCAGACAGTGCATCGTAGGTGAGCCGGAGCGGCGAGGCTCCCTCCCGGTCGAACCATTCCGCCCATTCCCGGTCGTAGCCCGTCAGTTCCGCCACGGCGGCGGCAATCGCCGCGCCGTCATAGACCGGCTCGCGCGGCGGTGCGGTACGCTCCAGTTCGGATCCGTCGGCGGCCCGGTGCCAGAGGCCGGTCTGCCCGGCCCGCACCAGCGAGACCGCCTGGTCGACCTTGTCGGCGCGGGTCAGGTGGATGAACAGGGTGCGGCCGAAGGCTGCCTCCATGCGCGCGGCGTCGCCGGCCGGGCCGGGATGAAGCAGGGCGAGCTTCTCGGAAAAGAAGGCGAAGCTGCGCCGCTGCAGGCGCAGGCCGAAGACGGGCGTGCCGCCGCGGCCGCGCCCGATCGCCGCGGCGAAGACGGTCGCGACGGTGTCGCGTTCGTCCCGGCCCGGCACCTCCGGCAGCTCGTGGTCCGCCAGCCATTCGGCGAGCGAGGGCTCGTGGAAATGCGAGCCGGGATTACCGGCGATCCCGGTGGCGGCGAGCAGCCTGCACAGAAGCGTGCTGCCGCTGCGCGGCGCGGTGCAGAGCACGTAGGCATCGTATGGCGGCATGGCGAATTCCCTCCGATCGGCGGGCAAGCGGTGTGACCGCCCGCTTACGCCGGTTCGCCGTCGCCGCCCAACGACGAATCCGGCGAAGCCATCGGAAGACCCGCGGGCGTTGCACGGGCGCAACAGCGGCAACCCGCCGCGTCAGTCGGCGGCCGCCCGCGCCAGCCCGTGCTCCACCA
Source organism: Aquibium microcysteis (assembly GCF_014495845.1). Lineage (NCBI taxonomy): Bacteria > Pseudomonadati > Pseudomonadota > Alphaproteobacteria > Hyphomicrobiales > Phyllobacteriaceae > Aquibium > Aquibium microcysteis. The sequence goes on along the minus strand of NZ_CP061080.1, from coordinate 1,488,543 downwards.
GCCGGTCGAGCAGGTCGGGATAGCTCACGCCGCTCGCCGCCATCGCTTTCGGATACATGCTGATGTCGGTGAAGCCCGGGATGGTGTTGATCTCGTTCACCAGGAGGTCCAACCCGGCCGTGACGAAGAAGTCGACACGGGCCATGCCGTCGCAGCCGACGGCGCGAAAGGCCTGCGCGGCGATCGCCCGCATGCGCGCCTCGACCTCGTCGGGCAGGGCGGCCGGCACCATGATCGCCGCCCCCGCCGCGTCGGTGTACTTGGCATCGTAGGTGTAGAAGCCGTGGCTCTCGGCGGGCGCGATCTCGCCGGGGCGCGACACGAACAGGCTGCCGTCCGGCGCCTCCAGCACGGCGCATTCGATTTCCCGCCCGTCGACGAAGGCTTCGACGAGCAGCTTGCGGTCGTGCCGGAAGCCTTCCTGGAGGGCGGCGCGATAGGCATCTTCCGTGGCAGCCTTCGAAACGCCGACCGAAGAGCCCTGGCGCGCCGGCTTCACGAAGACCGGCAGGCCGAGCGTGGCCTCGACCGCGGCGAAGGACGGCGCGTCGTCGGCCTGGACGGTGAGCGACCGCGCCACCGCGATGCCGGCCTGCGCCAGGAGGCGCTTTGCGATATCCTTGTCGAGCGCGGCGGCCGAGCCGAGGATGCCGCAGCCCACGAGCGGCACGCGCGCCACCTCGGCCAGGCCCTGGACGGACCCGTCCTCGCCGGCGAGCCCGTGCAGCACCGGAAACAGGATGTCGATCGGCGGCAGCTCGTGCGGCGCGCCATCCGCCGGGATCGCCAGCAGCCGCCCGCGGCCGCCCGGCACGAGGCAGAGTTCGTCTCCGGATGCCGACGTCGACAACACGCCGACCTCGACCGAGCCGAGCCACCAGCGCCCGTCGCGCGACACGAAGACCGGCACCACGTCGTAGCGCTCCGGCCGCAGCGCCCGCACGACATTGGTGGCCGACATCAGCGACACCTCATGCTCGGACGAGCGGCCGCCATAGAGGATGCCGATGCGCAGGCGGGGGGGCGACGTCGTCATGCAGGGCTCCGTTCGTCGGTCATCGCGTCTCGTTGGCCGAGCACTGTGACGCGGCGGCGGGATTGGCAATGCGCCAGCCTGGACGACGGGTAGCCCAGGCGGCGGGCGAGGCGCCTGCATCCGGAGCACAACGGGAAAACGTGGTCGACGCGCGCTCGCGATGCATGGCGGGAGAAATCTACACGCCCGGCGATAGGCGCGGATAGCCGATGCCATCACAACGCGTACCAGGTGTGACTAATTTACAATTCGTTCACGAATTCCTCCTGCGATTCTGGAAAACAGCATCCGGTCGAACAAAAACCATGTTACCCGAAGTTGTCGCTTGCTGTTTTAAGTTGACGCTTGGGGGTTAGTTTGCGGTTTGAAGTGTGTGGTCGTGCGCGCCGTTCGAGCGTCGCGCGCAGTGTGATGTTCTGCGTCACCTTTCTCGCCGCCGGCGGAGCGTCGGCACAGACCATGACCAGCGTGGTTTCCCAGACCGAGACCGTCGTCGGTTCCACGGACGTCGCCGTCGTCCCGCCAGCGGGATTGAACGGCCAGAACGGCGGGACGGGGTACTATACCTGTTCCGACATGACCTGGGGCAGCGCCTGCGCCCGGCTCGGCTATTCCTTCCCCAGCGCGACCGTTCAGGCCCCCGGCAACGGCGGAGCCGCGCCGTCGAGCGGGACGGTCACCCTGCTCGAGTCCAGCGACACGGGCGTGGCGCAGATCGCCGACTACGATGCGAGTTCATCGGCCTATTCGTTCCTGTCCTCGGCTTCGACGGTGGTGGTGACGCAGGAGGGATACAATTCCGAGACCTCCGTCCTGGCGACGGTGAACACCGGCGTATCGGCGACGGACTGGGTCAATGGCGGAGCGGCCTTCGTGCTCAGCGGCGAGATCGACAACGGGTCGGATCCGGCCACGGTGTTCTCGGTGTCCTTCGGCGAAACCGTCGACGGGCTCAACCAGCCGATCGATGGCTGGACCCTCGCCGAGATCGCCGCAGAGTTCAACGCGCAGTCGACCACCAGTTCCTGGGGGCTGACGGCGACGGTCTTCGACGACGGCACGGACTACTATCTGAAGATCATCGCCAGCACGGAAGGCGACGACCGCGAGGTCACCGTTTCCGTCACCGGTTCGGCGACCGCGACGGCGGTCGGCGCCGGGTCCGGGAATCCGGTCACCGATCTCGACTTCGGCGGCACGCTGGCGACCGGCTACGTGGCCACCAGCGGCAGCCAGATCCAGAGCTATCCGTGGCTTTACACGGTGGATGGCGGAGCGCCGCAGAGTTCGGAATCGCCCTACATCGTCATCGACGGCGTCAGCATGAAGCTCGTCGGCGCAGGCTCGACCGATATCGGCGGCACAGTCGAGAACGGAACCGTGCCCGGCGGCACGGCCGGTAACGCCGGCCTCGCCGGAACCGACATCACCATCGCCGATGCCTGGGCGTCGGTGACGCTGGGCGGCACCGCCTATACGCTGACCACCACCGGCGGCGCGGCCGGCCAGGCCGGCATCGGCGGAACGGGCGGGCGGGGCGGCACGGGCGGCGAAGGGTACACCGATACCGCGCCGGTGATCATGTTCATGCCCTTCCCGCCGCTGACCATCCCGAACACGCAGTTGCTCAGCGCCCAGGGCGGCATCGGCGGCACGGGGGCGATCGGCGGCGTCGGCGGCACGGGCGCTGCCGGCGGCACCGGCGGGGCGATCGATTACACGCTCGCGACGCCGCTGCTCACGGCCGGACAGATCGTCGACGCCACCTCGATCGGCGGCATGGGCGGGCAGGGCGGCCAGGGCGGCAGCGGCGGCCAGGGCGGCGATGGCGGCGACGGCATGGCCTCCGTGGAGTCGAGCAGCCTGCTTCCGGCCATCGCGGTCGCTTCCGGCAACATCGGCGGCATCGGCGGCATGGGTGGAACCGGCGGCATCGGCGGCGCCGGCGGCGCGGGTGGCGCGGTCGACCTGAACCTCTCGCTCGGCATCGCCACGGTCGACGACGGCATGGCGGCGCGCAGCCGCGGCGGCGTGGGCGGCATCGGCGGTACCGGCGGGACGGGCGGCCAGGGCGGGCAGGGCGGCGATGCCGTCTCCTTCGATCCCGAGATCCTCGGCAAGGAGGGCCGCGACGGTTTCACCGGCGGTCTGGCCGGCATCGGCGGCGTGGGCGGCATCGGCGGCATCGGCGGAGCCGGCGGTTCGGTGCTGGTCACCAGCGAGACGACCCAGCTCACCGCCGCCGGCTTCGGAATCTTCGCCGAAAGCGCGGGCGGGCAGGGCGGAACGGGCGGCGCGGGCGGCGTCGGCGGCACCGGCGGCCTCGGCGGCAATGGCGCGTCCGACCGGGAGGCCACCTTCACGTCCGACATCGCCAACGCGGCCGGCAATGGCGGCGCGGGCGCGATCGGCGGGGTGGGCGGTCGCGGTGGCCGCGGCGGGGACGGCGGGCTGGTGCATGTCGACAATCTCGGCGCCGGCAACCGCATCGACGCGGGCGAGGTCGGCATCGTCGCCCGCAGCCTCGGCGGCGTCGGCGGAACGGGGGGCGTGGGCGGCATCGGCGGTCTCGGCGGGACGGCCGGAGCCGTCGGCTACCAGTCCCCGGTCTTCCTGGTCCTCTATGGCGGAACGGCGGGCGGTGCCGGCGATGGCGGCGATGGCGCCGGCGGCGGCGCGGGCGGCGACGGCGGCAATGGCGGCAATGGCGGTGTCGTCGAGGTGGTCAACGAGGGCATCGTCAGCGTCGCGGCGACCGACGACGGTTCGGCCATTCGCGCCGAGAGCCTCGGCGGCATCGGCGGTCTGGCCGGCGCCGGCGGCGCCGTCGGCGCCGGCGGGTCGGGAAGTGCGGCTGGCTCCGCCTTCGACGCCTGCACGCTCGGCGAGATTCCCTGCCTGGGTTATGCCCTCGGCACCGGCGGCCAGCGCGGCCTGCTGCTCGAATGGAACGCCGGCTTGGACGGCGCGGCCGGGACGGTCACCGGACTGGCCGGCGAAGCGAGTATCGTGGGTGGCGCCGGCGGTGCGGTCGACGTCGAGAACTCGGGAACGCTTCTCACGCGCGGCGGCAGGGCCGACGGCATCCTGGCGGTCAGCGTCGGCGGCGTGAACGGCCTCAACGAGCGCTTCGGCGCCGGCACCTACAATTCGAACCTGCTCTACTGGACCGGTCTGCCGATCGGCACCCAGATGGGCGGGGCAGGCGATGTCGACGTCGCGAATTCGGGCGGCATCGGCACCAGCGGCAACCGCTCAGCCGGCATGACCGGCCTGTCCTACGCGTCCGGCCAGGTTTCCGGCGACGTCACGATGCTGAACGACGGCGGCGTGATCGAAACGACCGGCGACGAAGCGCACGGCATCATCGCAAGGAGCCATGTCGCCACCATCGACGGATTTGCCGAATCGGCCTCCGGCGACGTCACGGCCTCCAACAATGACGGCTCGATCACCGTCACCGGCACAGGCAGCTCGGCCGTGGTGGCGCGCAGCGATTCGGCAATCGGCGACGCCGGCGCGGTCACCGTGGACAATGCCGACGGGTCGATGCTCGGCTTCGGCGGGCCGGGCGTGTTCACCGTGACCGCCGCCAGCATCTCCGACGTCGGAGACGCAGGCCTGGTCAGCCTCGACAACACCGCCGGCTCGATCGTCGGCCATTCCAACGACGGCGCCGTGCTGCTCGAAAGCCGCGCCGCGACCGGGTTCGCATCCGGCGGCGTCTTCGTGACCACGAGCGGTGTCGTCGCGGCGACCGGCGCGGAGGCTTTCGGCCTGCGCCTCATCTCCAGCAGCGGCGACATCGACGTCGCCAACACCGGCCTGATGCAGGGCGGCTCGGGCGGCACGGCCATGGCCATCCTGGGCGGGACGACGAACACGCTGACCAATGGCGGCGCCGGCGAGATCTTCACCCTCGGCGGCCTGGCGGACGTCGTCATCACCGGCGGCGCAGCCTCCGAAGCCGTCACCAACCAGGCCGGCGGCTGGATGCTCGGCTCCATCGATCTCGATTTCGACAATTCGGGAGGAACCGGCAACACCGTCGAAAACAGGGCAGGGGCCACTTTCGTGATGGGCACGGATGTCGACCTCGGCCACGCGACGGACGGCTCCAACCTGTTCACCAATGCCGGCGTCATCTCGATCGGGCTTGCCGGAAATCCGAACGGCAACCTCCAGCTCGAGCCCACCGTCAGCGTCGCGGCTGCACAGCCCGCGGCCCTCCCGCCGAGCCTGTTCGCCGCCTTCTTCGCCACGCCGGCGGAGTTCGCACCGACGCTCGACGGGCTTCAGTTGACCAAGGTCACCGGCAACTTCGCGCAGGCCGCCGACGGCAACGTGATCGCCGACGTCGCCTTCGACCGCAACGACCAGGGCGTTCCGGGCATCGACGAGATGGACCGCATCTTCGTCACGGGCACCGCGAGCCTCGCCGGAACCCTGCAGCTCAGCCCGATCACCGGCGCCGGATCGGCCGGCACCTACCTGATCCCGTTCCTCTATGCCGAGGGGGGCGTCAGCGATGCGGGAATGACCGTCCACCCGACGTTCCTGAACGGCACGTCCTCGACCACGGCGACCTTCTCGGCGACGGTCGATTTCTCCGACCCGAACCTCGCGCAGCTGTCATACACGATCGACTATTGCCCGGGCGGGCTCACGGTCAACCAGGGTTCCTATTGCGGCGCCGTCACCGCCATCCAGGCCTATGGCTGGGCCGATTACGAGACGGTCGCGGCCAACATCCTGCGCGTCGTCGACCTCGCCGATCTGAAGACGGTCTATGATTCTCTCGACGGCGAGGGAATGGTCGGCGCGGCCGAGGCCCAGCACGGCGCGACCCGGCAGATGGGCGACTCCATGCACGGCATGGCCGCCCAGGCCGTCGACTGCGCGCTCGACCCCGAGAAGAATCCGGCGCTGCGCTGCGACGACGGCCTCCGCTTCTGGAGCAGTTCCGCCTACGGCTTCGAGAAGGCCGCGGGCGACGGCAACAGTGCGTCCTATCGCGGCTACGACCTGTCGGGCTCGCTCGGCGCCATCATCGCGCGCGAAAACGCCTTCGTGACGCTCGGCCTCGGCACCAGCGCGGTCGACTTCAAGATCCGCGATCGCTGGATGGGCGGCGACGGCATGGGCGCATGGGCCGGCGTCGGCGCCGGGTTCGTCAGCGACGACGGTCTCTACATCGAGGCCAATCTCGGTGCGGGCATGACCGAGAGCGACTATCAGCGCACCGCCTGGGGCTACACGCTCGACGGCGAACTCGATCCCCATACCGTTGGCGGCGACTTCCGCACCGCCTTGCTGCATGGCGGCGTCAAGGCGGGCTTCCAGACCGACCTGGGACTGCTCGGCCGCATCCATCTCTTCGGCGCCTACGACGTCTCCTCGACGCGGCGCGAGGATTTCCGCGAGGACGACGGCGTCTGGGGCAACCACTATCTGGCCGACACCGTGACCGACCAGTACGGAACGGTCGGCGCGACGCTGTCGAACCGCTTCACGCTCGGCGGCGCGATCATCGTCGAACCGAGCGTCACCGCGGCCTGGAAGGAAGCGCTGGTGCTCGACGACCGCACGATCCGCGCGCGCTCGCTGGCGGCGGACGCCTACGGCTTCGGCTGGGAGGCGATCGGGGCGACGCCGGACTATTCCCGGCTGGAACTCGGCCTCGGCCTGCGGCTGCGCACGATCGACGGCCTCGTCTGGGACGTCTCCGCCACCACCTGGGAAAGCGAAGGCCTCGGCCGCAGCTCGGACGTCGACATGAGCCTGTCCTTCCGGTTCTGACCCGTTCTTCCGCGCGGCCGCGGGAGATCGGATCCCGCACATCGATCGGAACGTCCGGACGCCGTGCCGGACCATCCGCCCACGGCGTGCGGCGGCATTCGGCGATCGCCATCGGCGTCGGAAAGCGTCGAATCTTCCTCCGCTGTCGGGCAGGGCGAACGCCAGTGCGCGACGGGCCGATGGAGCGCGCTGCGGACTTGTACATACAGTTCCTATCTGAATCTGCCGTCGTAGAATTCGTAATCAATTCAACGCCACTATTGAATTCGTATCGGAATCCTGAGAGGGCCTATCTGAATCTTTGTGCTGGCTGAAGTTCCTATCTGAATCTCGCTTTCTTGCCCGTGATCACTGCCGGTAGGTGTCACAACCTCTGATTGCTGCTTATAGGCTGGCAGAGCTGCTGATCGACAGAACGCACTCGCCCCGTTCGTCGGGGTTCAACGTTTCGATACGTCACACGAAACGGCGGACTTATTCGAGGCTCACGGGTGCTGCCATAAATCGACAGCATCCGGAATGGGGCCGACATCGGACTGACAGCTTCTATGTGGTCGTATACCAACGGAAACGTGCGATGCCGTTTTCCACCCAAAGACATCACCTTCCTAGCTAGAACTGTTCTGATGTGATGGTAGCATTGCGGTGCGCCTTACGAGCGGGATGCGGAGCGCTAGCGGATCAAGTTGCAGATTGGCGGAACCCAATGAACCAGATTATCGCCCTGCAGCCGGGAATGCTTCGGACCAACCTCAGGGGGCAGATCCGACAGACACAGCTTCCGAAATGGAAGGCGCTACTTCCGCTATTCGAGGCGGTGATGAACTCTTTCCAAGCAATTCAGGACGCGAAGTCCGACAGGCGGCATCGCGTCACGATCGTCGTGGAGCGCGCCGAAAATCTGCTCGGCCAGGACGACGCTCCTATTGTCGGTTTCGAAATCAGCGATACCGGCATCGGCTTCACCGACGAGAACTTCGATTCGTTCAACACAGCGTATTCTGAACACAAGTACCAGCGAGGCGGAAAAGGTCTCGGCCGATTCATGTGGCTCAAAGCCTTCGAGACGGTCCATGTGAGAACTACGTTCCAGGCGCAGGACGGGGATGACGAGCCAAGTCATTGGCTGCGGGATTTTGAGTTCGGCTTCGACTACGACCCGGACGCGGCCAGCGCGGCGCAGATCGACAGTGGGGCGTCAGGAACGACGGTCAGACTCGCGGGCTTCCTTTCGCCTTATTGCGAGGAGTGTCCGACCGACATTGAGATACTGGCGCAGCGCCTGGCCGAGCATTTCATCCTCATCCTGATGCAACCAGAGTGCCCCGAGGTCGAGATCCAGGACGGTGGCATCAAGCTGTCCCTCAACAAAGTGTTTAACGAGAATTTCCAGCGCGGCGGGCACAGCGGGAACTTCGAGTTAGCCGGGCGTAGTTTCCGCATCCACGGGTTCCGCCTCCACTCGCCCCGCGCATCGAAACATCGCCTGATCTACGCGGCAAACTCGCGCGCAGTGATCACGGAAAGGCTTGACCAGTTCATCCCCAACTTCATTGGGCGGCTGCAAGACGAGGAGGGAGGCAGTTTCGTCTACCTCGCGGTGGTCCAAGGGGACTACCTCAACGACAGGGTCAATAATTTCCGCACAGACTTCGACATACGCGAGGAACTGGAGGACGGACAAGATGATATGCTCCAAGTGGAAGACCTACGGCGGTCCGACATCCGGACGGAATGCCTTGAGTTCGTTCAACAGGATCTCGCCGAATTGATTGATAGCCTCAACACCGCAAAAGCTAAGCGGGTCCGGGACTACGTCAGAACGGAAGCCCCACAGTATAAACCTCTCCTTCGCTACCTGGATCAGTTCATCGGCTCAATCTCGCCAAATGCCTCCAAATTGGACATGGAGTTGGCACTACACAGGGAGCTCCATCAACGCGAGGTCAGCCTTAAGAGGGAAGGGTCCCGCATATTGACCGAAGCGGCCAGGCAAGAAGACTACGAAGGGTACCGTCAGCGCCTATCGGAGTTTATGGAGCGTTCGAACGAACTCGGCGTGTCAGCCCTCGCCCAATACGTATCCCACCGCAAGATCATTATCGAGCTGTTGGAGAAAGCGCTCTCCAACGACAAACGGACGGCCAAATATCCGCTTGAGGAGGCAGTCCACAGTATCCTCTTCCCGATGAGGGCAACAGACCAGGATATCCTCTATTCGCAACAGAACCTTTGGATCATCGACGAACGACTCAACTTCCATTCTTTCATCGCTTCCGACCGGCCGCTCAACTCTCACACCCATTTCACTTCGGAATCGCGGAAGCGGCCTGACCTTTTCATCTTCGATCGGAAAATTGCATTCTCTGAAAAGCCCGAAGACGGCATGCCTCTCAATAGCATCACCGTTATCGAGTTCAAACGACCGCAGCGGGACGACTACACCGGCGACGACAATCCGCTCAGACAAGTGTTCGAGCAGATACAACTCATTCGCGGTGGCCAGTTTAAGGACGACAACGGGCGGCCGTTGTCGGTTGCGGGGGAAAAGATACCAGCTTTCGCTTACGTCGTGTGCGACATTACACCGAGCATGCACGCCGAGCTGAAGATGTCGGACGCGATGCCTACGCCGGATCAGCGGTCCTACTACGGATATCACCGGACCTTCGGGATCTATTTTGAGGTAATCGACTACGGCCGACTTCTTGCCGATGCCAAGCGTCGCAACCGCGTCTTCTTCGATCGCCTGAACCTCATGGACGCTTAGCACCCCTTGAGCCGACCGAAAGGGGTCTCGTAGAGCATCGACATGTCGCCCCAAATGTCGCGTGCTGCGGCGAAGACGGAGGTGTTTGGACCTGGTCAGAAAATGAATCGAACGTCCGCTCTCAGGAGGCCCTCACAAGTAGGCGAATGGCACGAATGGGGGCGCATTGCGGACACATGCGCGTGTTGAATCTTCGCATGATGGCCGGGAATTCAGTAACTGACGTGGCTCATCGATGTATCGAGACCCAACGAAGCCATGGAGGTCTCTTTCGTCGAGGACAGAAGCTTCTCCACTAGTGCGTCATGTTACGCCAGATGTGTCGCGGCCAGCGTCACGGCCCGTTAGCCCAGCGAATGGTGCCAAATGGCTGCTAAGCTAAGGTCTTGTAACTCGGGGGGAAGTCCCTTTCTCGACTTCTGCGCCACGCCGGGCTTCGCGGAGAGCAATCCTGCCCACACACGACTTCGATAAATTTCCTCGTCGGTTCCGACCTCCGGTGAAATCTCACTGAGATCCTGATCGCAACGGCAGCATTTCCATGGGGTGCGAAGCGTCACCCAAAGTTGCGGGTGTCCGCATGTGCACTTCTCCCGCAACCTTTCACCTGTCGTTGGGTCACAGGTGATACCCCGAACAAGCCACAGGTTGCGATGGAACCCCGCGCCGGATGCAAAACGACCCGGAGCGAAACGGAGGCGGATGGGATCGATCATTACTCGCGGCGTAGCGTGGCCGTTCATCGACACCACATGCGGCGACAACCAACACAGCTGGCGAGCGACGATATCCGATTCTTCAACACCGGTCGCACATGCCAAGGGGAGGGCCCAGACCTGGCTCAAGAGAACGGCCGGCCAAGCTTGTGCCCCCATCCCCAGTTCCGCGCTGGCGAGTACATCCGGCGTGACGCCGTTGGCCGCAGCAATCCGGGCGGTAAAGCTCAGCAGGCTTTCGCCGTCGTGCAGCTTCGGAACCTGCGAAAGGCGACGGTAGCGTGGTGGCATGACGCAAGCCTAGTTCCGCTGGTAGGAGAAGAGATCGTCATTCGTACCGACCTGCCGCTTCTTGCCAGCTTCGCTGTGGCTCCAAGCGGTAATGATCTCCTTGATGCCGGGCGGTTCGTCCCGAACGAAAGGATTGAAATTGAACGGGCGGGGCATCTCCTTGCGAAGCGCTTCTGCGAGGATCCGGCGGTTCAGGACCGGGTCCTTGGCTCCAGCCAAAACGGCGAGGGCGCGCTTCAGCAGCCGGACGAAGAAGCCGACATTACCCCCCGTCGCCATAAGGAGGCGGCGGGTCTCGTTGTCGGTCCAGAGGTTGTCAATTCCAATACCGGCCGTATCGAACTCGGCGATGATGTCGCCGCAGAACACTTCAATGAAGCCGGCGAAGCGGCCGACGTCTTCGGTCGTCTGGAAGGGAAAGGAGGGAAGGGCAAGCTTCTCGGGCGCGATCGGGAGGACGTGTCCAAGAATACGCGTGACGGCGGTGGGCGCCTCTCGGCCCACAAGGAGAAGTGAGATGCCCCCGCGCATTGCAATGCGCGCGAGCAAGCCCGCTGCGAAGTCGATCTCGTCTGCCTTCGCCCTATCCAGGAGATGAGCATGGTCCAGCACGATCGATGAAACGCTACCATCGCGCAGAATGTCGTGCAGCACATCACCAGCGCGTGACGCATTGCGCTTCGGGATCGAGGCGCGACCCAGCAACCTGGCCAAGATGTGATCAAGGTCGCGGGCGTCGCTTGCGGCCTCCAGTCCGCAGTAGAGCGTCCGCCCCTGGAGGGGGCGGATAAAATCGCTCCTCACCAAGTTCGCGAGGATCTTCACCACGCGGGTTTTCCCCACCTGCGGATCGCCCTCGATCTGGATCACTGCCCCGGGTCCGGTCGCGGCGGCGAGAACCGTTTCGTGAATCGCCGTGGAGCACTCGTTCATGAAAGGGGTATCGACATTCGTACGATCCATCACCTCGCTCAGGTGGCGGACGACCGGTGCTTCAAGTTTAGTAGTCATCTTCCTGCTCCAGTTCCTCATCGCCGCTGGCGACCTTCAACTTCGAAAGGGCACCAGGGAAAGCGGGGTCGCCCTCGCTCATCTCATCCCCGATCGATACGACCGGCTCGATCGAAGGCACTGTTTCGAGACCAAGCATCCGTCGGCGCGCTGCTGACGGATCCGGACGCTGCGGCTCCGGGGAAATGCGGTCAGAAGCAATCGTCTTCGACGGCAAGTCGCGCGGCGGGCGCAGCGTCGGCGTGTATCCGTGTGCGATGGCTCGCTCGACCTGATGGAATGGATTCGACCCGACGGTGGCCGGCAGGTCTGCATCGGAGATTTCGAGGAGAGCCGGGCTGATCGAGCCGGTGAAGAAGCGCATCGCGTCCTTCTGACCCCTTGCCTTGGCGCGCTTCCCCGTCTTGTAGAACGCGATGACGAGTTCTTCATGAGCGCGACGGAGGAAGTCGCCGTTCGTCTCGTCCTTGCCGCGCGTCAGGGCTCGGCTCGCCGCGCTGACAATGAGATGAGCTTCGAGATCTTTCCCGCGCGCATACTCACCTTCCATGCAGGCCACCGGCTGTACTTCACCGGTCCTTGGATGTTCGACATAGGCGATCTGAACTGTGTCCGGCCTGATAAAAATCCGGACTTCCGGGTTTCTATCCGAGAGATCGACGCGCGCGTCGGAGCGAATTTTGCGGATCCATTCCCCGTTGAAAGTTAGGTTGTGGAACCGAACGCCCTCCGTGGATGCGGTCCGCCGGTGCTCCAATGTCAGCTTACGATGCACCGCTTGAATGCTTATCCCGGGGTTGGGGCACCATCCGGGGTTGTCAAGCCTGTACAACCGCAACGCGTCGTGGGGAGCGAGCGCCTTGCTGTTCGGGCCTCTCGTATTGTGCGTGTCGACGATGTGTTGTTCGAGTTTTTCCGCGAACTCCTCGATCGTCAGCAGCTCCTCTGGCTCCCAGGTGCGTCCGCCATTCGCGAACTTTCCATAGTAGCCGGGCAGGCGGGCAAAGAAGTTCTTTTCCAGCGCAGTCCAGATACCCTCAACCTGTCCCTTGTCCTGCGGCATAAAGGCATCGGGTCGGCACATCGTTATGCCGAGACGCTTGGCCGCATTGATGGTCTTGGGGGAGGTGAGTTCGACACCTCGATCCGATACGATCTCTGACGGCAGCCCATAGAGCAACCAGTCAAATGTGCAGGACTCGCCGGCAGTGCGCTGGAGCACCACCGACTTCAGCGACTTCAGAAAAAATGCCGAGCTGGGGTGCCGGAATGAACATGTGTTGGAAACGATGGCGCCAGTGAATGCATCGACGTAAAGCGCAACCCATGCGGATCCGACGCCGCGTGCCTCGGGATCAAGAAATGCGATCCCTGGCGATGTCCGCAGTTTGACCGGCGGCGGCGTATAGTCGAAGATCAGCCTTTCCATCGGATGCCGAACCGAGGACGATTTTCCGGTGAGGCGATAATATTTTACAAGCTTTTTGCTCGATCCTTGCGCAATAAGGACCTCCATCCCCGGAATTTTCTTCAGATACGCTTCGATTGTAGGCAAGCAGGGTCTACGAAGTTGCTGATCAGGAGGTCGAGTAATGTTCTCTTGATCGATGCGCGCTCCGACCAAAGTCCATATGGACTTCGCGCTTTGACCATCCGGTATCAGATGGAATTCCTTGATTACCGTATCGATGACGGTCCGCACGAGAGGGTTGAGGGACGATGGCTGCGGCTTGCCTACACGGCGGTCGAGGAGGCAATGAGGATTGGACACCTGATTTGCCCGTTCCCCGTTCTCCATCGTTGAATCGTTGAGTTTTTTCCTTACGGACTGCCAGCTGGGCGGCTTGGCGATGCCGAGGCGATCAGCCTCGTTCGCGACCAGCTCGGCCAGATTCCGCGGCGGATAGTGGGGCCGCGCGCGCGAGCCGTCCCCGGGACCGGACATGGGAAGCCGCCCAAGTCCACTCTCGGCGCGACGCAGATTTTCAGCGTCGAAGGCGTTAATCATCGTCCAGTACAGTTCGAGCTTCTCCCAAACCGCTGGAGAGGCTCTATTCTTGGCTGCTTCGGCGTCGCCGGACTGCCCGTTTCCGCCATTGACACTGGGGGGATCGTGCCGCGAACTCCGGACGATTATTCCGAGGTTGAATTCCTGACGGATGCGCCACCCCGAACGACAGAGCGGCGAGGCACCGTCAAGGGAATTGAACACAAACTGTCCATCTGTTGCGCGGACAGCGAAGACGTATGGCCTACCGGAAAAATGCAGCGTTTCGCCGGCGTAGAGGGGTATGGTCGGCGGCTGCTGGTCCGGGCCGGGGTCCCCTGGGAAACTTTCGTAAAGGTCAGGCGTCGCCGGCATGTTCTTCCTCCCAGAACAAGATACCGGCCGTTCCTCCCGGAATGACGATCGAATGGTCCGAGAGGCGCTGGGAAAGATCGATGGTAATCGACCGAACAAGGTGCAGGCGGTAAAGCGGTCCGACGAACCCGTTCGGGAGCAACCGCCGAAGGTCGCCCAGACGTGCTGGTCCCTCGGACAGCGCCTTCAGGATTGTTTCGGCATGTTCAGGATCGCACTCGCGATTGCGCTCACAAAAGATCGCAGTCGCGTTGCAATTGATGATGTCTCGACGCCACGCGGCCGCCTTCACGACCCTGTAGATGCGGTCGATCGAGGTATAGGCTCGGCGCGTTGCGTCTAGTTGGAGGTCGAGCCAGGGCTTCTTCAGGTAGGCAGAGGCGCCCTTGACCTCCACGATGTAAGGAGGTCTGTCTCCTACAATCCCCTCAAAATCGGGAACGTGCCGAACGAAATGCCCATCGATTTCGTATGTTATTGATTCGGGCTGATGCCTCAGAAGCGTCGGCCGGTTGAACACCGCTTCGGTCTTCAAGAATGCGCCTTCGTTGATGCCGTGCCCGTGCGCCTCACCGAAATTCGGGGACACGACGTCGAACTCGCAGTCCCTGTTGGATCCAGGACCAGAAGGACGCACGGCGGACCCATCTGAGTACACCGATATCACCCGCACCTCCCCGCTCCAGTCGATGCGGGCGTCGCGCGAGAGGTGGCTTTTGGAAGCCGTCGGTTTCTTCGACAATTTGGGCATTCGCGGCGATTTCTATCGAGCCGCTGGGGCATGACTCTTGACGAAGAATCCTTGTCATGAGAATCTGCCCACGCAGCGGCGAGGTTCTTGCTTCACAGGCTGTGCTCTTGCTGCATGGGTGCTTTCGACGGCTTCAGACCATGCATCAAGTCGGGACTGACGAGACTTTATTGCCTCGATGTCCTCCGGTTCACTTCGATTGCGCTCGGCAAAAGCGCTCTCAGAAATGATCCTCAAAGGGACGGCTTCGTCATTAGAGGCCGCCCCTTTTTCTTTTTTGCGCTACTCCATACGCATACCCCTTTGATTCAACAGACTGGGCTAAGGCGCTGTTTTGACTCTTGGTTCTAGGGATTAGAGTTTGTTCGAGAGGTTGCAATCGTCAAGGATAAATCGACATTCGGGGACTTAGGGAGGCGAAACGCGTGTGCCGAGCGGCTCGTTCTGTCGCGCCGAGTTTTCGTGACCGTCGCCGTTTGAACGCGTTAAATCGCTGAGCGACGCCAAGATCTGTCGATGATAATCAACCGCGCGAGACGCGAGCGAGCCGATATCGAGGCCGTCTGCCTGCGTGTTCGGCGGGGGGAAGAGCGGCATCTGCGGCGACGTAGCGGTTCCGGGTGAAACTACTGCTGTTCCCTCGGCGACCATTGCGAAAATCACATCGAAAGCAGGCGCTGACGTTGCACGGATCAGCTTAGCAAGTTCTTTTAATGATATGCCATCTCGCTGGGTCAGGAGAGCTTCCTGCACCCGCATTCGGTCACCCCGATCGATGGCGGTTGTTCGACAGGTCCATATGCGTCGTGCGCTGCTGAACCAGGGCTCCAACTTGATGTTCGCCCTGCATAACAAAATTGCGGGTTGAGGCAGTAGGAACCGTGTGTCCCCTGGAGCGTCCATATAACATACCAGAAGCCTGTGGCTTTGGACGTGCGCGTAGATTGCAAACGGAATGTCCGGGGGATGCAGCTCGGGCGCGATGGATTCAAGAGCGGAGATCCGTCGGTCCAACGTAAGTTGGATCAAGAGATCTCGATTTATTCGATTGGGGTACTCGATGGCCCCAATCGTCTTGTAGGAACGAAACCCACGACTTCCTCCCATGAGACCTGCCCATCCGCCTACACGAGACGCAAATAGTAGCGTCGGATCATGAACACTGGTGGGGCCGGACCTCGTCGGCGCGATTAGAGCCTACCAGCAGAAACTTATATGTCAATATCTCTAGAACTATTGAGCAATGCAATGCGCTTGACGAAGCGCGCGGCGGTGGCAATTTAGAGGTTTCAACGGGAGAGGTTTTCTGGCCGAGTCCCTGGCATCCGCGGTTCGCCGCTTTTCCGCCTTGTCTCAAGCGTCAAGGCTTGGCGCCGTTCGCGCACTCGCCAACGAAGCGGAATTATCGGTAGGCGAATTGGCAGCGAAGCTTTCCATCCCGACCAATACGATGTCCACACACTTGGCAATTTTGCGAGATGCGGGGCTTCTTCACGCACGTCGTGACGGTCGCACCGTGCATTATTCTCTCAAGCCCGAGGCTCTGGAAGAGCTAGTTGTCTGGCTGAAGAAATCTGCCTGACGTACGCGAATTCAGGTTGCGTGTGTTCTTGTTTTGTTCTATGCCTGCCTGACGCGTAAGAGGCACGCTCCGGGCCGATAGGGCCATCTCCAACACTACTGTTGTTTTCGCCGGCCCAAGCGGTCCGGCCGGAGGTGCTTATGCGTAATTCCAAAAAGAGGCAGGGTACGAAAGATGCTGCCGAACATCAATTGTTCAGCGCAATGCTGCGTATCCTGGGCACGACCATCGGTGGCACCGTGGGGGCTGTCGCGAAACCCGATGCATACGATGAAGTAGCGCTAGGCTTCGCGGAGGTTTCCACCAAAATCAGCGGGCGCAGCCTGCGCCCCGACATGGCTTGGGCTGCCGTCCAGTTGGCGAGGACGATCGAGACCGAGGGCCTGTTTGACCGGCTTAGCGTCGGGTCGATTACCGGCATCGTCCGCGTTTCCAAGCCTGAACATGTAGATCTTGTGGCGGACACCATCGACCTCTGTCTCTACGGCGCGTCGAGGCGCACATCCAAGAAGTCCGGCCGAGCGCTTGTGCTTGCATGCAGTGGCAAGTCACGAACGCATGTGCCCGAAGCCAGGCGTGATGAGGTTCTTCTAGCAATTCAGCAAGGTCAGGCGGTCATTGGCGTATCGGCGAGCCCGGAGACATTCTTGCCGAGTGCGTTGATGCGAGCCGCCGAATTTGATGTGGCGCTTCCATCGACGGACGCACACTGCGTCGCACTCGTCATTGGAGCCGTTCTTGGGATGTCGGTCTCAACTGACCTTATCCAGTTTCATGTTGACGGTGTTGAACCTGACGATCTGGCGATTGCGGTTCGACCCGGCAGACCGGTGCAGGACTGCCTGGAGCGGTTGGCTCACCTTACGGCAAAGAGCCGGCACCGTATTCAAGTGGGACCGCCGCTGCACGTCGTTGCCGAAGACGAAGTTCTGGCGTGGGGTCAGTCGTGCAGCGCTGATCTAGTGGCCTTTCAGAAAGGACAGATTCCTTGGTCGGAATGCGACCATCGTCGCCTTTTGCTGTCCGGGGCTCCCGGCACCGGGAAGACTGCTTTTGCGGCCGCCCTTGCACGGCATGCTGACGTACCCCTTGTGGCAGCGTCTGTCGCTGACTGGTCCGCGGCGCCATACTTGTCGGGGACGCTCGATGCCATGAAGAAATCGTTCCAGTTGGCAGCGGCCAATGCGCCATGTGTATTTTTGGTGGACGAAATCGACGGGATCAGCAATCGCAGTCATGCGTCCGGGGAGTTCGCAGAATATTGGATCCAAATCGTAAATCTGATGCTCGAACTACTGAACGCTGATATGCCGGGCGTCGTAGTAATCGGGTGCACCAACTATCCTGATCGAATTGACCCCGCCATACGAAGAGCGGGTAGGCTTGACTGCCACTTAGAGACTTCGCGTCCATCACCGAAAGCAATTGCTCGGATCATCGAGTACTATCTTGCCGGCGAGATAAACGAGGATCGCTCAAAAATCGCTCGCGCAGCTATCGGGGCGACAGGCGCCGAGATCGAGAGTGCTATTCGGACAGCACGCGGAACAGCAAGAAGGAACGGTGCCGCCTTGGACGAGAGCACCGTGATCAAGGCGATCTCAAGCGTTTCCGGGCCGCAAAACGAAGTCAACCAACAGAACTTTGCGGTGCACGAAGCAGGACATATTGTGGTCAATCAGCTGCTCGACTTGGGACCCGTTCGCAATGCCGTCGTCCATGCGCGGGGAGGTGAGGCCATCTTCGACATAGCTCCCTCGTTCCTGTTGGACTCTGCAACTTGCGAGGCGATGATTACCGCTCTCCTAGCCGGTCGGGCAGCCGAAGAAGTTCTCCTAGGTCACGCAAGCGCTGGGGCAGGGCTCTCGGACGTCTCTGATCTCAGCCGGGCAACCAGGCTTGCGAAACTGATGGAGCTTCAGTTCGGCTATGGTTCATTGGGTTTGGCGTACGAAGATGTGGATCGCGTACCGCTCCGAACAGACGCCGAGCTACGCAAGTCTGTTGGTGAGCGGCTCGCCAGATCCTATGATACTGCGCTGCAACTCGTCCGCCAACATGCCCAGACCGTCCGGGCCCTGGCTGACGCCCTTGCAGAATCCGGCTTTCTTGACGCGACGACTATTGAGGCAATCATGGAGGGCGGGCCGGTTGCTCGTAAAGCAGCGTGAGGCGCGATTATGATACGGAACGTTCGCACATCCGCACTGATTTGCCGCTCGTAGATGCCGTCGATGCTTATGCAGAGGCAACAGGGTTTGAGCCATGTCAGGTCGAGCGGGCGCTCAGTGTTCACCTTCAAAAGCTTGCAGAGGTTGAACGGCTCAAGGAGGCTTTGAGACACCTTAGGTAGTCTGAGGTTTATTTTAGCCTCTGGCCCCCAGCCGCTTCATCTTTTCCCACAGCGTCGAGCGGCCGATGCCGAGTAGTTCGGCGGTCTTGATGACCTGGCCGTCGGTCTGTTCGAGCGCCCGTTCGATCTGCCGGCGCTCTGCCGCGTCGCGGACATCGGCAAGTGGCAGAAACCGGGCCTGGCCTGGGTTCCGGGACGATCAGGGAAGAGATCGCCCGGCATGATCCATTCCGACGACGTGAGCGCTACGGCCCGGTCGACGCGGTTGCTCAGTTCGCGCATATTGCCGGGCCATGGATGCGCGAGGGCTGCTTCCTCCGTCGGGGCGCTAGAGTCGCGGATGCGCGTCCTAACGTGAGGCGGCATTCTCCAGGGAGCGGTCGGGCAGCCAGACGATGTCCTCCGGCCGCTGCCTGAGCGGCAGGACGTCAACCGGGAGCACGGCGAGCCGGAAGTAGAGGTCTTCGCGGAAGCCGGATGGCGTCCTTCAGCGTTTAATGTGCCGATCTCTGGAGGATCGCTTCTCAATACTTCGGCGGGAGAAAGCTCATATCACCCGTAGGAACGCGCTGCCCGAATGCCCGCACCAAACGAATACGAGCTAAATGTCGACACCTTGGTCAAATCGACAGAAAAAGGTCGTTCGATCGGATTTTCCTGTAGCAGAAGGGACGTCTTTCAGAACGACCGTTACCACGGAACTGTCCATGGGTACGTTGATGTAGCCCAGGATAACCGTGTCAGGGTGATCGGACGGACGTAGTTCGAACTGCGCGCGCCCGTTATCGGTCGCGGTCCAAGTGACGGATCCGGTGTCATAGTCGCCCTCGGCCGAGTACGTCGTCTCCATGTCGTGCTGGCGCACGAAGAGATAGAATTCGGGTTCGTTGTCCGGATTGTTCGGCACGCGCCCCCATAGCCAATCCTCGGCCTTCTCCACCGAGGGCCGCGTATTTCGGACGAGATCGCGGCAGTCGGAGTCGGAAGGAGCGGTTCCCTTCTGCGGATACCAGAGATAGACGCCTGTAGGCGGGTCGATCCTGGACGCCGCCCCTACCGGGAAGACCGGGATGGCGGACAGCATGACAAACGAGGCGATGCGGGCTGCTCGCCGGCATCGTTCAGGTCGTTGATCCCGAGCAAACACGAATCCTTCTCCATCATGCGTCGGAGCAGAGCCCTCAGCGCGAGCTT
Organism: Aquibium microcysteis; assembly: GCF_014495845.1. Lineage (NCBI taxonomy): Bacteria > Pseudomonadati > Pseudomonadota > Alphaproteobacteria > Hyphomicrobiales > Phyllobacteriaceae > Aquibium > Aquibium microcysteis. Next base: position 1,468,678 of record NZ_CP061080.1, on the reverse strand, counting down.
ATCGTGCGGCGAGAACCCACGACAGCGGAACAATGATCGCCAGGAGTATGGGCTGATGCAGAAGATAGATGAGAAGGCTCTTGCGTCCCATCCACGCGAGCCCTTTGGCTAGCTTCCCACTGCTTCGAACCGCCGCGAGCCTCTCGCCGCCGCCGCCGCGCAGCATCCACGCGGTCGTCGCCATGCCTATCAAGGTGAGACCGCTCCAGGGGAAGATCGGCACGAAGTCATTGCTCGGCGGTACATTCGAGGCGAATCCTATCCATGCCAGCCAGCGCGTGTCGAAGATCTCCGAGCTTGTTACGAAGGGCAGGGCAAACACCGCAATACCTGCGGCCGCACTTGCCCACGCCGGAGCACGGATGAAACACAACCCGATCAAGGACGTCGCCGTGATCGCGTGAAGGATGCCGAAGTAGACGAAACTTTGAGGAAAGGCGAACCACGTGACAGCCGATATTGCCGCTGCCGACAGGGCGATCAACACCAGGCGTTTCAAGAACGGCCTAGTCCGAAACCCGGATCGATGAGCGAGCACGAGACTGACGCCGACCAGGAGCATGAAACTGCCTGCCAGACAACGTCCGAACAACAGCCAGACCGGATGCCTCGCTACGCCGGAAATGAAGCCTGCGAACTCAAGATCCCAGACGATGTGAAAGAGAACCACACCTGCGATGGCCAGGCCGCGGACGATGTCCACGGCATCAAAACGTCCGGATATCACAGGCTTTCTCGGCATCTCATATCGCGGCAAGGTGCCGCTCGTTCTTCGGGTTCAAGGATGGCCGCATCGCTGAGGGTGTCGAGGATCGGGGACATACCCGACAGGAACCAGGGCCTACTCCCCGGCTGATCCCGCATCGAGCGGCGATCTGTGTGCTTCGCGAAGCGACGACCAGACGGCGTTGGTCGTCAGATTTTCACCAGCATCGCGGTGACGTACATGAAAACCACGCCAAAAGCGATCCCGCTGAGCACCGGAAGGGACGCGATCCGTGCCCATGTGCGGTCACTACGTACAAGCAGTGCGACCACTTCGACGATGACCTGGAGGATCGCGCCCGCGCCGATCGAGAGCGCGAGCGCCGACCAGTGCGGTGCATAGGCGAGGCTGCCTAGCCACATGCCGAGCACCGCTGGGCCTCCGGCGAGGAGGGCCAGTCCGGCAAACACATGAAGGGGCGGACGGACCTTGAGGATGGGTGCCGCGATACCTATGCCCTCAGTGATATTGTGCAGCGTGAATCCGATGACGAGGAAGGTGCCGAGCCCGGCGGCGCCGGCCGCAAATGCCGCACCTATGGCGAGGCCTTCCCCAAGATTGTGCAACCCTATGCCGAGCGCGATATAGGCGGCGAGTGACACGCCGGTTGGGACGCCGCGTCGCCTGGCGATGGCCATGAGGAGCAGAAAGCTTGCTCCCGCCGTGAGCACTACCATGGTCGGTCCCTGGAAAATCGCGGCTGCCTCGCCGGCGAATTCGAACGCGTCCTCCAGGGTGTCGACGAGCAGGAAGCCAAGTAGTCCAATGGTCAGAGCGAGCAGGAAATCGATAACCGTTGGCCCCGCGTTTCGCAGCGCGGGGTAGAATGCAAGTCCGATGACCACCGGCAATATCCCGACGAACGCACCCAGAACGGCCTGCGCGACAAGATTGCCGGATGTAGCCACCGGTGTCGCCACGGCAACCGGAATCGGATGATCGAAGGTTGCGCCCGTATTGGTGACGAACGTCACCGAATGGCCTTCGCCGACAATCCATGGGAAAGGAATCGTGATCCAGGCGGTGCTGCCGCGCGCTATCGGACCGGGCGGGGTCTGCACGAACTCCCAGTACGCCGCGTCCACCTGGATCTGAGCGATGCGCATGGATTCCGAACCGCCGGCCCGCACGAGCATCCGGAGGCCGTCATTATCAAGGATTGTTCGCTCGACCGTCAGCGACTCGACGGGTGGCGCGCCATTGCGGAAGGCCGACAACGGATCGGTCGCAACCAGCCACCATATGGCAGCGCCAAGCAGAAGAACGGGCACAAGGAGCCAAATCGCCGTGGCCAGCGGGCGATGCAATGCCTCGGATTTTGTACCTGTGCCACTCTCGTTCACGACACCGCCTCCACGACCTCGAACATTCCCATCCATCCGAGTTCGGTGAACTCTGACTGGTGGGCGTGGAACATGTAGAGGCCTGGCTCGTGGTCAGCGAAGGTGAACTCAAGGATCCCACGCTCCGCCTGGCATTGGACGATCAGGTCGACGGTCTTCAGCGTGGGAGTCAGGGTCGTGCCCTGGTTGTAGTAGTCGAAGAAATTGGCGTGCAGATGAAACGAATTGATGGGGTCGAACTCTGTCACATTGGCAAGGTAGATGCGAACTGGGCGGTGTCTTTCCACGCGGATCGGCTTTTTGGCGTAGCAGTGCGCGACCGTGTTGACAGCGTAGAACTCGTTTTCGCCATCGAATGTGGTGTCGAAGGCATTCATCACCATCGCCATCTCTTGCCAGACGGCGTTCTCCGGGGTTCCCAGGAGACGCGAGCGAGCGACGTCGGCGAAGTCAGGATGCCGGGTCGGGTCAGGATCGATGATGAAAAGCCCGTACATGCCCTTGTGGATATGGCGGGCGAGCGGCAGCGCGTGGCAGTGGTAGAGATGACAGCCGAAAGGTCTGGCATCGAATTCGTAGACGAACTCTTCGCCGGGATCGATCTGGCCGGCGCCCGGAATGCCATCCATGCGCGCAGCGTGAATGCCGTGGAAGTGCATCGTGTGGGGGTGCGAGCCGTAGTTCTTGAATACGATGCGCAGTTTCTCGCCTTCGACCGCTCTAAGGGCCGGGCCGGGGACTCGACCGTTGTAGGTCCACGCCGGGAACATCACGCCGGGCGCGATCTCAATCTCTTTGTCCTCGACATAGACCTCGAAGGTGCGCAGTCTTCGGCCGTCGGGCAACGTCGAAACTTCACCGGTATACCAGTCGGTCAGCATCGCGGTCGGATCGAAGCCGTTGCGAACGTCGTCGACATCGCCAACCGTGATCATCGCTCCGTGCGCTTGACGGTGCGGCGACGGAGGAGCTTCACCAGGCGCAGAAGCCGCGCCGTGGCCAGCATGGCCAGCCGGTTGCCCTGAGGCAGATCGACCGGACACGACCGCGGCTGCCGCTGTGAGCAGTCCGCCGCCAAGGAAACTACGTCTGCCAAAGTCGATCGGGAGCCAGCGTCTCATGTCCATCCTTGGCGAACCTGTATGGGCAATTTGAGCACAGCGCCATCATTATAGCAATCGCTATAAAGAAATCCATTTGCTATTTCGGTTGGAATGAGTCTTAGCCACGGGCTATACATCTTTGACGCATGGCAGACCGGAAGGAACCGAACGAACCGATGCCCGCCAGAAAGATGAACCAGGCCGCTACCCTTCCGGACGCCGAGTCGCACGTGGAAGGATTCCGACAGGTCCGGCACAACCGCCGGACGGAACTCGCGGAGGACTACGTCGAACTGATTGCCGATCTGATCGATCATGGAGGCGAGGCGCGGCAGGTTGATATCGCCCAGCGCCTTGGCGTGGCACAGCCCACTGTCGCGAAGATGTTGAAGCGTCTCGTGGGAGACGGTCTGGTTCAGCAGAAGCCGTATCGAGGCGTATTTCTCACCACATCGGGACGCGACCTTGCCGCCACGAGTCGGGAGCGGCACCGTGTGGTGGAGGCCTTCCTGCTCGCGCTCGGGATCAGCGAGGAAACCGCCAGGGTCGATGCGGAAGGAATCGAGCACCACGTGAGTGCCGAGACCCTCGACGCCTTCCGGAAGTTCACAATGGGTCGGTGATCGTTTCCCAACTTGGGGAGCGCACGAGAACCGCTATTCTGGATGCCGTCCTTGGCTCCGGGCCCGTTGGAAGTCTTGTCGCAGTGACACAGACGCAGCAGGGATGCCATGACGTGCGGGATGCGGCAGTTCCGGCTTCTTCTCGATGATCGCCTGTCCGCCTGGCTGGTCGCCGGGCTCGCCGCCTATGTACTGCTGCTCCAGGGACTGACGACGGCCTACGCAAAAGGCGCGATGGCCGACATTGGTGCAGTCCTTGTTATCTGCGCGCCGTCCGGAGAACGGCCGCAAACTGATGTTCCTCTCGACGTACTGGCCAAGGAATGCTGCGGCGCGCTTTGCAAGTCCGCCTGTGCGACGCCGCCGGGGTTGGCAGGGTCCGTTCAGGCTCAGCTCGCAGCGCCCGTCACAGAGCGTGGCGCGCGGCATCAGGATGGCGGGCCGCGCGCGACGCCGCGCCAAACAGGACATGGCGGAGGCGCGCGTGCGCCCCCGATGCTCTCCATCTGACGCATGAACCCGCGGACGCCTCATCAGCGGTCGCGATCTCGCATTTGGAGAAGACAGATCATGAGACTTTCAACCTGCATCCTCGCGGCGGGCCTCGCCGTGGCCGCTATTCCCGCAATCGCCCATGACTTTCGAGCCGGCGACATCGCCATCGGTCATCCCTGGACTCGCGCCACTCCGCCGGGAGCGAAAGTCGGCGGAGGCTATCTGACGCTCAGCAATGAGGGCGACGCGACTGACCGAATCCTCGGCGGAACGTCCGCCGCCGCAGGCAGGGTCGAAATCCACCTGATGGAAATGACCGACGGCATAATGAAGATGCGCCCGGTCATCGGCGGGGTCGAGATTGCGACCGGCCAGACTGTGGAGTTCGCGCCCGGCGGCTACCATCTGATGCTGATGGAACTGGCTCAGCCGATCGCGGACGGGGCCAGAATTCCGCTGACCCTCGAATTCCAGAAGGCCGGGAAGGTAGAGATAGAACTCGCCGCCGGACCGCTCGGCGGGCCCGCGCCCGGACTGGGAACTGAGGCAGGCGGGGTGTCCGGACATGGGGGGCATGATTGATGCGCCTCCGTCTTTGGGTATGGACGATCTGCGCGGTTCTGGCGCTGATCATGAGCGGTCTGGTCGGGTGGACACTCGTCAATCCGCGGCAGCAGTTCGCCGCGCAGCAGACCACTGGCGTCGCCACTGTTGGCGGCCCGTTCACGCTGATAGGCACCAACGGAAAGACGGTGACTGAAAAGGCGTTCCTGGGAAAGCCCACCGCCTATTTCTTCGGATTCACCTACTGCCCCGAAGTGTGCCCGACCACGCTCTATGAACTGACCGGGAGGATCGCCGAACTCGGCGAAGACGCAGACAAGATGAACTACGTTTTCGTCTCCGTGGATTCCGGCCGTGACGGCCCTGAGGAGATCAAGAAATACCTCTCCTCGTTCGATAGGCGCATCGTCGGCCTGACGGGTTCAGAAGCGCAGATCGACGCGGCCGCGAAGGCGTTCCGAATCTACTACAAGCGTGTGCCCGTCGAAGGCGGCGACTATACGATGGACCATACCGCGTCGGTCCTGCTGATGGATGCCGAAGGCAAATTTTTTGGAACCGTCGACTACGAGGAGTCGCCGGAGATCATGCTTGCCAAGCTCAAACGCCTCGCCGAGGAGGGGTAGCTGCCTCACGCGGAAAACAACAAGATGAACCCCTTGAACCTCTAGCCCCTAGAGCAACTATCATCACCGCAGAACGCTTACAGAGGTGCGGTGATGGAACAGGATTCGACGAAAACGAGGTTCCGGATTGACGGAATGGACTGCGCGGCGTGCGCGGCCAAGATCGAAAAGGTCGCGCGGAGCGCATCCGGAGTCCGGGACGTCAGCGTCTCCGCTACCGCAGGCACGATGCTGTTGGAGCATGACGCATCGGCGAACCTCGATAGCATCGTCGCCGGTGTCGACAGGCTGGGCTACAAGGTTCTTGGCATCGCGCCTGCCGGTGTCACGGGCAAGGCAGAGAGAAGGGTTGCCTCCGAATCCCGTGGCCATAGTTCGGAACCTGACCGGAATCATCTGAACCACGATCATGGCGGCCACGATCACAAGGGCGAAGATATCGGATCAGACGATCACTCGGGTCATGACCATGACAGCCATGAGCCGGCATCCCAGACGATAGCGCACGGCGAGGACAAAGCCACACCGAATTCGCGAGCCACCATAGCGACAGCGGACGCTGCTGCGTCTGCCGGACTGCATGGTCACGATCACGGCGGGGCCGATGGTCCGTGGTGGGCGTCTCACAAGGCCCGGCTGACCATCGTCTGCGGTGTTGCGCTCGGCGCGGCATTCGTGCTCGCCCAGGTGTTCCCGCAGACGGAACCATGGGTGTTTATCCTCGCCATGGCGGTTGGCCTGATACCGATAGCGAGGCGCGCCGTCGCGGCAGCTCGCATCGGGATGCCCTTCACCATCGAGACGCTGATGACGATCGCAGCCGTGGGTGCGGTATTCATCGATGCCAGCGAAGAGGCGGCGGCGGTCGTGTTCCTTTTTCTTGTCGGCGAGTTGCTTGAGGGCGTGGCCGCCGGTCGCGCCCGCGCTTCGATCCGTGCGCTGGCGACGCTCGTGCCCAAGACTGCATTGGTCGAGAAGGATGGCAAGACCACCGAGGTGCCCGCCGAACAGCTCTCCGCTGGCACGATCATCCTCGTGCGGCCGGGTGATCGAATTCCGGCCGACGGCACCATCCTTTCCGGCGAGACGTCCGTCGACGAGTCGCCGGTGACGGGTGAATCGGTCCCGAAGAGAAAAGGTCCCGAGGACGATGTGTTCGCCGGCACCATCAACCAGGATGCGGCGATCCGTGTCTCAGTCACAGCGGAGGCCGAGGACAACACGATTTCTCGTATCATCCGGCTCGTCGAAGAGGCACAGGAGTCCAAGGCGCCGACCGAGCGCTTCATCGATTCCTTCTCGAAATACTACACGCCCGGCGTGATGATCGTCGCCACGCTCATTGCTGTCGTGCCACCCCTCGTGGCGGGCGGTGCCTGGGGTGAATGGATCTACAAGGGCCTTGCGGTCCTGCTGATCGGGTGCCCTTGCGCCCTGGTCATCTCGACGCCCGCCGCGATCGCCGCGAGCCTGTCCGCGGGTGCTCGCCGCGGCATGCTGATGAAGGGTGGTGCGGTGCTGGAATCCTTGGGCAAGATCACCAAGGTGGCGTTTGACAAGACCGGCACTCTGACAGCGGGCAAGCCTGTCGTAACCGACCTGATAGGCGTTTCGAGGAGCGACGACGAAACCTTGCGGCTCGCAGCCGACCTGGAAGTCGGCTCATCCCACCCTCTGGCACTGGCCATTCTCAATGAGGCGAAGAAGCGTCGTATCGAACCGACATCGGCGAAGGATGCTCGCGCGATCGGCGGCGAAGGCGTCGTCGGCAGCGTAGGCGGACTGGATCTGTTCCTTGGCTCGCCGCAGGCTGCCGCAAAGCGCGCGTCGCTGCCGGACGGTCTGGACGGACGGATCGCAGCATTGAACGACGAGGGAAAGACCGTTTCGCTCTTGTTGGTGGGCAAGGAGGTCGCCGGCCTGATCGCCATGCGGGACGAGCCGCGGGAGGACGCGAAGAGAGGCGTGCAGGCGCTGTCCGAACTCGGTATCTCTTCGGTGATGCTGACGGGCGACAATCGCCGTACAGCAGCCGCCATCGCCGCCACCCTCGGCCTGGAGCCGCGCGCGGAACTCCTGCCGCAGGATAAGCAGCGCATAGTGGGCGAGATGCGAGACGCAGGCGAACGTGTCGCCAAGGTCGGCGACGGCATCAATGACGCGCCTGCGCTGGCCGCCGCTGATGTCGGCATTGCCATGGGCGGTGGCACCGATGTTGCGCTGGAGACAGCGGACGCTGCTGTCCTGAACGGTCGTGTGGTCGACGTGGCGGGCATGGTGCTGCTGTCACGCGCGACGATGTCGAACATCTGGCAGAACATCACGATCGCTCTCGGCCTGAAAGCCGTGTTCCTCGTGACCACGGTGCTTGGCGTGACGGGCCTGTGGCCGGCCATTCTTGCCGATACCGGCGCAACTGTTCTCGTAACGGCCAATGCGATGCGGCTTCTCCGGTGGAAGGGAAGCAGCTGACGATGGCCCATTCGCACGGAGACGTAGATACGGGCGACAGGCGGATCGGCTGGGCGGTAGCAGTGAATGTCGCCCTGACATTCGCGCAGATCGCCGGGGGAATCCTGTCGGGCAGCCTGTCGCTGATCGCGGATGCGATACACAACTTTTCGGACGCAGCATCCCTGGGCATCGCATTCGTGGCTCGGCGCATATCGCGACGGCCGGCGGACGACCGCATGACGTTCGGGTATGCACGCGCGGAGATCGTAGCAGCGCTGATCAACTACACGACGTTGATCGTGATCGGCCTCTACCTCGTCTACGAGGCGGTAATGCGGTTCATCACGCCCGAACCTATCGAGGGCTGGCTTGTCGTGTGGATCGCAGGGATTGCGCTCGTCATCGACACCGTGACCGCCGTGCTGGTGTACTCGATGTCGCGAAGCAGCATGAACATCCGGGCGGCCTTCCTGCACAACATCGCCGATGCGCTGGGGTCGATAGGCGTTATTCTCGGAGGCACCGCGATCATCGTGTTTGGCTGGCTCTGGATTGACCCAGCCATCACGCTCATGATCGCGGGATATATCCTGTGGCAGGCATTCCGCGAGATCGGTGGCTCGATCCGCATCCTCATGCAGGGTACTCCGGAGGGAGTGGATGCAACCCGGATAAGAAATGATATCGAGCGTCTGGACGGTGTCGCGGCGGTAACGCATTTCCACATCTGGTCGATCGACGAAGACCATGCCTCGGTCGAGGCACATGTGGCGCGCACGCCATCCAAGGATGGCGATCCGGCGCTGCTAATCAGCATCCGAAAGGTGCTGCGCGAGCAGCATGGCATCGGACATTCGACGATCGAACTCAGGCCAGTTGAGCCAGCGGCGGTAGACGAGAACGGCCCCCGCACTCACTGAGATCGATTCCGACGAGCGGGCAGTCAGCGAATTGAAGCCACGAGCGGCTCGCCATGGCCGTCCTCGATGGTGACCCAGCGCCCGGTGTGGTCTGAGGCCTGGCGCTTGAGATAGGTGTAGCCGGTCTCGTCCCAGGGCTTCACCTCGTCGTTGAGATTGTCCAAGACGAAGTCACCGCCGGTCGTTCGCACGGTGAGGATGGCATGCCCTTCGCCGTCGGGCTTGCGGAGGACCGTGATCAACAGGTTCGCACGCGATATCCCCTTCGCGGCAAGGATTCTCTGTTTCTGCAGAACGTAGTCTTCACAGTCGCCAGCTCCGTACGGAAGCGTCCAGAATTCGTCGACGCCGTAGAGGTCGCTGTCGCTGACTGGCCTTATGGCAAGATTGACGGCAACGGTGACGTCCCTGAGCGTCCGCAGGAATTCGAGTGATGCCGAGTGGGGCTGCCTGATCTCGGGCCGGATCGCGCATTCGCCAAGGAATCGCTGGCAATAGTTGTAGTGGCCGATGGGTTGGGAGGTGATGCCTCCCGTCAGCATGACACTCGGGTGAGCCGAGGAAGAGCCAGAGCCGAGCGCCGTGGCGCCTGTCACAACGACCGCAATCGTGATCGCCTGCCAAAAAGTAGCCAATGCCATGCCGTCGTCGCTTGTTTCGCTTCTTAACGGGACGTTAACGTCGGAGATACTCGTGTCAATGACCGGAAGGCAACACCCTCCGAGCGGACGAGTTAGCGATCCGTCGGTGCAGCAGCCGAATTGGAGATCCGGTTCACGATCTGCTCGGCGTCAGGCCCGGCTCCCATCACGAGGGCCGAAGCACGGTTGCGTTGCCAAGGTCGACCGACGAAGTACAGGCCTTCGACAGGCGACACGCCCTGACTATGAACGAAGCTGCCGGTTGCGTCGGTCGCCCCAGGCAGATCGAGCCAAGAGCTGTCGTCGCGATAACCCACGGCCCAGATGACCGTGGCAACCTCCATCGACTTCCCGTCCTCAAAGGTGACCGTTGAACCGGAGGCTGCGACGAGGCGTGGGACAACGATAACGCCCAGCCGCCTCAGGCTTTCGATGGAGCGGTTGCGATCCGGAAAGGCGTCGGCAGCTCGAATGCGTCGCCCTATCCTCGTCTCGGGGCCCGCTCGCAAAACCCCTGACAAGCTCAGCCACCACCAGATACTCTTGCCGAAGATGCGCTCAGGGAAAAGGCGTCGGGGTTTTCCTGTGGCCAGTAGCGTCCGGTGGGTGCCAGCCAGTTCCACTGCGATGTCGCGCCCGCTAGCACCGTCGCCGACGACGAGCACGCTACCCGGTGGAACCTGTGAGGGGTCCCGATAGGTATCTGCGGTCAGTCGGAGGACGCTCTTCCCGAGACCACGGTCCAAGACGGGTATGAACGGTTGCTGAAAGCCGCCGGTGGCAATGATCACACTGCGCGAGGCGATTACGCTACCGTCAGCGAGACGCGCTTCGAAAAGCCCACCATCGATTCTGCGCATCGCCGAAACTCTCGCGCCGAGCCGGATATTGAGTTTGAAATGGTCGGCATAGCGGTCGAGGTAGTCCGCGAACTCGTCCCGTGTCGGGTAGGCTTCGCGATTGCCGACGAGGTCGAGTCGCGGCAGGGAGCTAAACTGCCTCGGAGTAAAGAGGGTGAGAGACCGGTAGCGCTTTCGCCAGCTATCGCCGATCCGGTCCGAAGCCTCGACCACCAGATAGTCAATATTCGACTTCCGCAGGTGATAGGCGGAAGCCAGGCCAGCCTGGCCCCCACCGATCACCAACGCGCCGATCGGGATCATTGCAGAACCACCACCTGTGCTCCAACGGGCACTCGTTCGAAGAGATCCTCCACATGCTCGTTCAACATTCGAATGCAGCCATTCGAGACTGCCTTGCCGATCGTCCACGGCTCCGTCGTACCGTGGATGCGGTAAAGCGTGTCGCGACCATCGCGGTAAAGATAGAGCGCACGCGACCCCAAGGGATTGCCGGGTCCGCCCTTCATGCCCGCGGCGTAACGGCTGTATTTCTTTGGATTTCGCCGGATCATGTTGTCGGTGGGCCGCCAACTGGGCCACTTTGCCTTGCGGCCCACCTCCGCCGTCCCCCTGAAGGCGAGACCCGCCCGTCCAACGCCTATCCCATAGCGTCGGGCCACGCCTGTGGCTTCCACCAGGTACAGAAACCGCTTTGCCGGGTCGATGAGTATCGTCCCGATAGCGACGTCCGCATCGACGTCGACAAGCTGCGGCATGTACTCCTCGGCTAGCACGAACTTCTTGTTCGCAGCCTCCGCGCGAGCAAAAGCCAAGGGCGCGGTTGCCAGCGTAAGGAGAACCCAACGTCTGTCCATCGCGCTGCTCCTCAGTGATCGTGTCCGTCGTCGGGCTGGGGTGGCCGTACGTCGGGAACCAGTTTCTCGACATTCGTCTCTGTTCGAAGCTCGGCCATGATCGCCTGAGCGGCTCGCGCTTCGAGTGCCTGGCGTATCTGAGGTGCCATGGCTTCGAAGGCGGGAGCCGGCCGCGTTCTGCCTTCTTCGAGCCGAACGACATGGTATCCGAACGGGCTCTGGACGGGGGCCGGGGCGATTTCGCCTGGCGACAATGCCACCAGGGAAGCTTCGATCTCCGGCAGGATTGTGCCCTTCGCGTTGAAACCGAGATCCCCGCCCTTGCCCTTCGAGGCCTCGTCGAGGGAACGGTCGCGGGCGAGCGCAGAAAAATCGCCCCCGGACTTGAGTTCTTCGATCACCGCCATCGCATCGGCCTCTGACGAAAGGAGGATATGGCTCGCGCGGAACTCGTCGACCGGAGGCATTTGCGCGGCCTGTTCCTCATAGGCCTTGCGCACTGCGTCATCGTCGACGCGCTTCGCGATCTCGGCTTCCATGTAAGCCGTTCGGAGGGTCTGTCCCTCGTAGAAAGCCATCCTGCGTTTATGCCCTTCCTGGTCGTCCAGATCGGCTGCGCGGGCCGCATCCTTGGCCAATTGCATGTCGATGAGCGCGTCGACCAGAACGGAGCGCCTGGCGTCTTCGGGCATCGATCCGAGTTGTTCTCCATACATCTCCGTCGCAACGGCGAGATCGGCTTCGGTTATGACCGTCTCACCGACACGAGCCACGGCTTTGCTTTCTTGAGCCTGGAGAGGGACCGCAAGGATCAGCAGCGAGAGTACGCTTGCTGTCAGCAGGCGCGTATTGGGTGACCTGTACATGGACCTATTCTCCTGCCTTGATCAGCGGATCGACGATCGAGCTGAACTGTTCGACGGTAAGCGCGCCTGCCGTCTTTTCACCGTTGATGAAGAAGGTGGGGGTTGAGTCGACGCCGTAGGCCTTGCCTGCCTCGGTCACCGCAGTGACCTTTTCCAGGAGAGCCTGGTCACTCAGACAGGCCTCAACCTGCTCGCCAGTCATCCCGGTCATGCCCATGAGCGACTTTAATGCCGCGACACCATCCGGAACCCGAGCCCACGCATCCTGGCTCCGATAGAGCAGATCAACGACCGGATACCATTTGTCGGGTCCGGCACAGCGGGCAAGCATGAAGCCGCCGGATGCCCGCGGATCGAACGGAAACTCGCGCATGATGAATCGCACCTTGCCCGTGTCCACATACTTCTCTTTCACGGCCGGCCACGCGGTCACATGAAAGGTTCGGCAATGCGGGCACGTGAGCGACGCGTATTCGATGACCGTGACTGGCGCATCGGCAGAGCCGAAGGATATCTCCGGCAGTGGACCGGGCTTGAGAAGTTCCTCTGGCGTGGCGGATGCGGCCCTTCCGCTCATGAGCGGGAAGGTGGCGGCCGCAACGAGACTGGCGGCAATGAAACTGCGGCGCTTCATGGTTATTCTCCATCGGTTTGAACTGGAGGTTCTGCGACCTCCAGCGGCATGAGGTTCAAGCGTTTTGTTGAAAGGACGCCTGTCATCGAACGAGGATTGGAGTGGGCGTAGCGACGCGATCGAACAGGTCGATCACGTCTTGATTGATCATCCGGACGCACCCGCTCGAAACCGACTTGCCGATGGTCCACCATTCCGGGGAGCCGTGGATACGGTAGAGCGTGTCCACATCGTCCTCGAAGATGTAGAGGGCGCGTGCGCCCAGCGGGTTTTCGAGACCAGGCGGCATGCCGCCGTTGTCTGCGCTCCATTTGGCGAGTTCTGGCTGCCTCGCGATCATCTCGTCTGGAGGTGTCCACTTCGGCCAGGCCTGTTTCCAGAGAACCTGTGCTCGGCCGGACCATTCGAAGCCCGCACGACCCAGGCCCACCCCATAGCGCATGGCTTTTCCGCCCGGCCTCACGAGGTAGAGAAAGAACGACCGTGTATCCACCACGATCGTCCCAGGCCTCTCACCAGTCGGGTCGTCTACCAGCCGGCGATAGAACTTGGGCTTGATCTTGTTCAGGTCCACCGCCGGTAGCGGAAACCGTTCTTCCGGCATTGCGCGATACATGGACGTGAATGACGCTTCCACCTGCGGCGGTGCCGCGACTTGCTCTGGTAAAGGTTCGCGCGCCGTCGTGCAGCCGGCGAGGACGCCCGCTGCAGATGCCATGGCTCCGGACAGGAAGGTCCGGCGTGAAGGATCGAAGGATGAAAACGCTGACAAGGCAACACTCTGATGACCGACAGGAATGATGCGCCAGCCCCGGTAGGGCGGCGTGAGAACATTCGGGAGGCGAGCCGATGCGTGGACGCATCGACGCGCGTCGGCATCATTGGGGAGGTGGGCTTACGGCGCCGGGATCGATAGGCGCGGGATCGACTTCTGCCAACAGGGAGAACTGTCGATCTGGTGACCGGGTCATGCCATCTATATCGGGCATGATTGTCTTGCAGTGATCCTGGCATGGCGACGCGTGATCTTGCTTCGCCGGGACTGGGCCATCACCGTCTCCGGTACCACCCGACACGCCGGTCTCGCCGGAGATCATGGCGCACTGATCGATCGACAGGCCGTTGCAAGGATTCGCTGCGGCCAGAAGCAGATGACCAGTGAAAAGAAGACACAGGAGCGCGGACGCCAGCAATCTGATCGTGCGAATGCCCCATCTCGGGCGCGAAAACCCTGGTGCTGCCCGCTTCGTCACTGCTCAGCCTTCGGATCGTGAGGATCGGCAAGGGCCGCATCCGGCCGCGACACGGGGACGGACGAGAGGGAAGTCGTCTTCGCAAGGACCTGAGCGCCACGACGCTCCAGCTGGCTTCGGAAAAGCGGGTGCATGCCGCCGTCCGAATAGGCATGCGCTCGCAGTGCAGTCCCAGCAGATACCAACTGTTCGACCATCCGCTCATCGTCCTTCTGCCTTGCGGCAACAAGGGGATCGCCAGCCATGAAAGCTGGCGGACAGGCGGCCAAAGGCTCGGACGGCATTCCTTGGGTGCCCGCAGCGGCGAAGGCGTAGTCGCGACCGCAATACCCGACTTGCGGAGGCTGCCTCGTAACGTTGAAGAGGTCATGGCCGACCTTCAAATTCTGCCAGAAAGCGTAATTCGGATCGTTCCGGTTCTTGGCCATGTTCTGCGGGGTCATTCGGAACGGGAAGGCTTGCACCTGGAACACACGCTGACCGCCCCTAAGCGCATCGCGTGCGACCGCGAAGATCTCGGCAACACCCTCGTCGGTCAGGGCGTAGCATCCGGATGAGGAACATGCGCCGTGCACCATCAAGGCTTCGCCCGAATAGCCGAGAGCTTCCTCCAGCCTGTTGGGGTAGCCGAGATTGAAGGAGAGGTAATACTGGGACTTCGGGTTCAACATACCCGCATCGACGTGATAAAATCCCTCCGGAGCCTGCCTGTCACCGTCTCTGGTCTTCGGCCCTAGTTTACCCGACCATCGGCACATCGGATACGTCTTGAGCAGCGCATATCGCCCGGTCCTGTCTCGCTTCCAGATTTCAAGCTCGCTCTCCTGCTTGAAGATTCGCACCACGATCGGGTCGGCAGGCGACATGGCGCGGCTGCGCATCTCAGAGACCAGCTTGATCGGAATCGGCTGGGACGCCCTTTGATCGACGTCGAGGACATTCGAGACGCAACCGCCTACCGACAGCGCCATTGCGCAAACTGCGAATATCCTGCGTAGACTTCTGATCACGACAATTCCATTTCAGGCGGACTTTCAGCACGGTCCGTTCGAGGCGCGGTCCCGTGCCACACAATCTGGCGCTTTGTGGTTAACACAATCCTTGCCATGCAGGCTTTGCTGAACCATGGCATCAGGTAACAAACAGGTGAGGCGGCGCAAGCGCTGCGACCGCTCCGGAGACTGAAACATATGGCCGAGACCTTGATGAGATTGTCTGCTAGCGAATCGCAGGCTCTGGCCCGGCAGCGTCGCAGGAGGAACTACCTCTTGCTCGGGGTCCTTCTAGTCGCCGTAGCCGGTGTACTCACCCTCAGCGCCTGGCACGTCAGCCTGGAAATGCAACAGAAGATCGCTTCTCCTGCCAGCCTCTCGGGACAGTGAATGGCTATTTATCTCTGATATCGCAAGGATAGGCGTCTTCTGGGCAGGAGAGCCATGGTGAGAAGGGCATTGCTATTTTCCGTGACGTCATCGGCGTCCTACCTGCTCATTGCGACCGTATTCGCCATCTTCTGCATGGCGGCCGGCCACAACACGATGGAGATGATTTACGGCGGAGCAGCAACGATTGTCCTGCCCCTGGTGACTGGTATCGAAGTCGCGTGGCTGTGGAACGACCGAAGCTAGGACTATCCGGCGGTCAAACTGACCCAGTCGTTCGGATCTTCCTGTGACTGCCGCTTCAGATAGGTAAGCTCAGCGTCGCGCCAGAGAAGAACCCGGGGTTCCTGATTGTCGAGGATGAAGTCGCCCATGTCGGTCACCACCGTGAGCACGGCGTGACCGCCTCCGTCCGCGTCGCGACCCACGGTCATCAGCAGCGCGCCGAGCGGATATCCCATATCATTCAACCGTCGCCGCTTTTCCAATGCGTAGTCCTCGCAGTCGCCTGCAGATTGTGGATAGTCCCAACGCTCTTCGACGCCGAACAATTCTGAATCGGTAACGGGGGCGACAGTCGTGTTTACCGTGTTGTTGACCCGGATGATTTCCTTCCAGCGTTCGCGGGTCAGCGAGACGGATGTGCCATCCGCCGGCCTGGCGCAGCGATCGCCGTAGCGTCTGCAGTACTCGTAGTAACCCACGGGCATAGAGGTCCGTCCGAAGGTCTCCATATTCGAGATGGAGGCAGGCTGTGCCGGATTGAGATGCACTGCGTCGGCGTTTGCACCCACGCAGGACGCCATCAGCGCCGAGGCGCAAAGCAAAGTCTTGATCATGTCTGACCCTCTCCCCAGAGAATGCGGGAAAGCATGTCAGATACAGATCAAAATCGAGCAAAATCAGATAGTTAGATTTGATTCAAGTTGTCTCGAAAGTCTAAACGGGTATGTAGCGCCGATATTCGAGCGCAGCAGACGGTGCGACCGTGGATATCAGTCGCTACCGCTGCCGTCGCCCTCGCCGTGATGATGATCGGTGACCGGGCTGCCGTCCGGGAGAACCTTGGCCTTGGCGCCGACACTCGTGCCGTCTGCCAGGTCCACAAGAATGTCCACCGAGGCCAGATCCGACACAGACGGTGTCGGCTGATTGAACAGGACGTGCACGCCGTCCGGCTTCATCACGAGTTCCGAGTGTGGAGGGATCACCATTGCGCCCGTTACCGTCCGGATACGACTGACGCCGTCGGCGTGGACCGTCGCCCTCAGCGAGGCGCGGCCTAACGAGTTGCTGGCGATCGACACGATATCGATCGAGCTAGACGTGCCATTCCAGATCGAAACGAAGGCACGGGGAGGGTGGCTCTCATTCGCGCCCAGGACGATTTCGGCATGCTCGATCACGATACCTTCTGGTCGCGCGTCGTGATCGCCGGGCTGCCCCCTGGCGGCGCCTCCCAGGATGAAAACCGACAACAGGCCGAGGATCAACGTCCGATGCATGCTCGCCTCCCGATTCGCGATTCTCGAACTCTACGGTCTCTAGCAGGGTGAGGTTCAACCCGATCTTCGAGCGGCCCGTCTCCATGCGTCAACACGCCCGGTGGCCGGATCGCGAAACCGACAGTATAGCTCTACAAACTAGAGGTATATGGAGGAGATAATGCTCACGATAGGCGATCTCGCGCGGCGAACTGGCGTCAAGGTGCCCACGATACGGTACTATGAACAGATGGGGCTATTGGAGCCCGCCGAGCGCTCCGAAGGCAACCAACGACGTTATGACAGGCAGGGGCGTGAACGTCTGTCCTTCATCAAGCACGCCAGAGACTTGGGCCTGACGATCGAATCCATCCGGGAGCTTCTCGATCTCAGCGCACATCCGGAACGCCCCTGCGATGGGGCGGATCGCATTGCTGCGGAACAGCTGAAAGCGGTGCGCGGTCGTATCGAGAAGCTGAAACGGCTCGAAAGCGAACTCGAACGCATCGCTTCCTGCTGTACAAGCGACCATGTCCGCGACTGCTATGTCATCCGGGCGCTGGCCAATCATGACATGTGCGACAGCGAGCACTGACACGAGGTCAGCGAGGCAACGTTTCGAATCCTATTCATGCGCTTGCGCTTGTGCGTTGTCTTTGATGCCGAGATCGCTCCTGAAACCTGAGACGATCCAAGACCCATCGTCTGCCATGCACTGCAGAAAGCAAATGCTACGGCTGCATACGTGGGATCAGCCGTTCCAAGTTCACGGCAATTTGGCTGGGCATACGGACAGGGACATGCAAGAGGTTCCGACATGTTGTCCTTGGCGTTCCTGACACGGCTGATAGCAATCCTGGCGTTTGCCGGGCTCGTTTTCGCGCCTGTCGCGCCGTCGATCGCATCGTCGGCGATTGCAATGTCCACGATGGCCGAAATGCCCGACGGCATGCCGTGCTGTCCGGATGATCAGCCAGCGATCCCAGACTGCGCGAAGGATTGCCCGTTCGCCGTGGTCTGCACCGCCGTGTTCGTGAGTGCGACGACGCAGGAGTCCTCTCCACTCGCTCTGCGCATGCTTTTTCAGGACCGCTTCCCCATACCTGGAGACGCGGTCCTGTCGTCGCTCATCGGCGACCCTCCCCCAAGACCTCCCAAAGCCTGACTGTCATCGGCGCTCGGAGCGCCGGAATCCGCGCGGAAGTCCGCTCGGATGCAATCGCATGGCATCTGCCATGCCGAACGCCGTGCGCAAGCGCGGTCCACTGACAGTCGGAACCACCCAACATGAAATCGAATCCTTCGCTTCGCGCCGCGATGCTGGCGCTCGCCTTCGTCATCGCAGTTGCTCCCGCCGTACAGGCCGGACCAGAGGACTACGAGTTCCAGCTTCTCGAAAGCGAAATCGAGCAAGGCGACGACGCCACCGTGGCCGTGAAACTCGTCGACAGACGCACCGGCCAAGCGGTCGAGAACGCGGTCATCTTCGCCACCCGGATGGACATGGCTCCTGATGCGATGGAGGCCATGACCTCGCCAGTCGAGGCCATGCCTTCCGACGAGCCGGGGGTGTATCGCTTCCGCACGAACCTGACGATGGCGGGCGGCTGGCGATTTTCCATCGCGGCCAAGGTGCAGGGCGAACCGGCGACGATCGAGAGCCGGCTGGTGTTCAGGGCGGTCGAATGAAGCGCCTCGTCCTGACCGCAACCCTCGTCGCGGCCGCGTCGGCTGTTGGCTTCGTAGGCTATATGGTCGGCACCGGCGACCTGCGTCTTCCGCCCTTGCCGGCGGCGGCTCAAGCCTACTTGCCCTCGTCAATGAGAGCCGCGTCGACGTCCGAAGTCGCGCCGGCTTCAGGGCCCATCATCTACTACCGTCACCCTGACGGAGAGCCGGTCTATTCCGCTATCCCGAGGCAGACCGACGACGGCCGAGCGTTCGTGGCTGTTCTGGCGAGCGAGGACTTGAGCTTCGACAAGCCTGCCGAAACGGCGATGCCGGCCTCCGACGCCGGAACCGGAGAACGCGTGATCCTGTACTACCGCAATCCGATGGGTCTGCCGGACACCTCGCCGGTTCCGAAGCTCGACTCGATGGGCATGGACTACACCCCCGTCTACGCGGGCGAAGACGATGACGGTTCGACCGTGACGGTGTCGGCGGGAAAGCTTCAACGCACTGGCGTCAAGACGATCCTTGCGACGAGAAGCGCCATTGTCAGGCCGGTCAACGTACCTGGAACGGTCATCCTCGACGAACGACGCGTCAGCGTCGTGTCGATCCGAACCGAAGCATTCATCGAGGAGGTGTCGGACGTCACCAGCGGTTCCACGATCGCTCAAGGCCAGCCTCTGGTGCGGTTCTACGCCAAGGAGATTGCAGCCGCCGGGGCGCTCTACGCCGCCGACGTGAAAAGCGGAGGCGGGCCAGCTGCGCGCGGCAGCCTTCAGCGCCTCGAAAATCTCGGCGTGCCGAAGGAGGCCATCGCCGAAATCGAGAGGACTGGCAAGGTTCCGATCTCCGTCACGCTCATGGCTCCGCGTTCCGGCGTCGTTCTGGAGCGCATGGCGGTTGACGGCATGATGAGCGAAGCTGGCGAGACGCTGTTCAGGATCGCCGACATCTCAACCGTTTGGGTAGAGGCGAACGTCCCGGAGTTCGAACTGGACGCAATCCGCGTGGGAGCGGAAGCGACCGTCCGCATCCGTAGCCTTCCCGGCAAAGTCTTCAAAGGCAAGGTCGGGCTGATCCGTCCCGAAATAGAGGTCCAGACGCGGACCGCAAGGATTCGGATCGAGCTTGCGAACCCCGAAGGCGCACTGTTCGCCAACATGTATGCCGACGTCGAGATTGTCACCGGATCGCCCGAGCCGGTCGTCACCGTGCCCGACAGTGCGGTGATCGACACGGGCGACCGGCAGGTCGTCATTCTCGACAAGGGGGAAGGCCGCTTCGAACCTCGTGACGTGACCATCGGTGTTCGCGGCGCCGGCATGACGGAAATCATGGACGGGGTGGCGGAAGGGGACCGCGTAGTCGTTTCGGCCAACTTCCTGATCGACGCCGAGAGCAACCTAAAGGCCGCGCTTTCTGCCCTTGTTGCGCCGGAGGCTCAGCCATGATCGCGCGGGTCATTGCCTGGTCGGCGCGCAATCTCGTCCTGGTCTTCTTCGTGGCCGGACTTGCGGCGGCAGCGGGCGTCTATGCGGTCAGGACACTGCCGCTTGACGCCATTCCCGACCTGTCGGACGTACAGGTCATCGTCTTCACCGACTATCCGGGCCAGGCGCCGCAGGTGGTCGAGGATCAGGTCACCTATCCGCTGACGACCGCGATGCTGACCGTACCGCGATCGAAGGTGGTGCGGGGCTTTTCCTTCTTCGGCGTATCCTTCGTCTATGTGATCTTCGAAGACGGCGTCGACCCATACTGGGCCCGCAGTCGCGTGCTGGAGTACTTGAACGCCGCCGCGAGCCGCCTGCCGGAGGGTGTGGCACCTGCCTTGGGACCCGACGCAACCGGTGTCGGTTGGGTCTATCAGTATGCCGTCGTCGCCAAGGAACTGTCGCTGGCCGAACTGCGATCGCTGCAGGACTGGGTGGTGCGCTTTGCGGTCTCCAAGGCCGAGGGCGTTTCGGAGGTCGCGAGCGTCGGCGGTTTCGTCAAGCAGTATTCCATCATCGTCGATCCGGCGCGCATGCGCGCGCAGGGCGTCACGCTCGCCGAAATCGGCGACGCGGTCCGCCAGAGCAACATGGACACCGGTGGGCGCACCGTCGAAATCTCGGAATTCGAGTTCATGGTGCGTGGACGCGGCTACCTGAAAAGCACCGCCGACATCGAAAGCATCACACTGAAGACTGTCGGCGGCGTGCCGCTCCGGCTCGGGGATGTGGCTAGGGTTGAGATCGTTCCGGACGAACGACGCGGCATCGCTGAACTGAACGGCGAAGGGGAGGTGGCGAGCGGCATCGTGCTGCAGCGGGTCGGTTCGAACGCGCTGACCGTCATCGACAACGCGAAGGCGCAACTCGCAGACATCGAAAAGAGCCTGCCTGGCGGCGCGGAGATCATCCCGGTCTACGATCGCTCGGAACTGATCGGCGCTGCGATCGAAACTCTCAAGATTACGCTGATCGAGGAAAGCGTCATCGTCGCGCTCGTCACCATCGTGTTCCTGCTTCACGTCCGAAGCGCGCTGGTTGCCATCATCATGCTGCCTGTCGGCATCCTGATGGCGTTCGCTGCGATGAAGCTGCTCGGCCTCGGCTCCAACATCATGAGCCTCGGCGGCATCGCGATCGCCATCGGCGCGATGATCGACGCGGCCATCGTCATGATCGAAAACGCTCACAAGCATCTGGAGCGGGCCCCGCCGGAAAAGTCCCGGGTCGAGGTGCTAATCGAGGCGGCTAGCGAGGTCGGCCCGGCGCTATTTTTCAGCCTGCTGATCATCACCGTGTCGTTCCTGCCGATCTTCACGCTTGAGAGCCAGGAGGGTCGTCTGTTCGGACCGCTCGCCTTCACTAAGACGTTCGCGATGGCTGCGGCCGCATTGCTGTCGGTGACCCTGGTTCCGGCGCTGATGGTGGTGTTCGTGCGCGGGCGGATCGTGCCTGAGCACAGGAACCCGCTCAACCGGCTGCTGATCGCGCTCTATCGGCCGGTCATCACAGGCGTGCTGAAGGCCAAGACCTTCACCATCCTGCTCGCGATCCTGGCCCTGGCCGCCACGGTCTGGCCGGCGCGGCAACTCGGCTCCGAGTTCATGCCGGCGCTCGATGAGGGCACGCTGATGTACATGCCGACGACGCTGCCCGGCCTGTCAGTGACCAAGGCTGCGGAACTGATGCAGATGCAGGATCGCATCATCAAGTCATTTCCGGAGGTCGAGAGCGTCTTCGGCAAGGCTGGAAGGGCGCAGACCGCGACCGATCCGGCGCCCACGGAAATGTTCGAGACGATCATCAATCTGAAGCCGAAGGAGGAGTGGCGCGACGGCGTCACGTCCGACAGCCTGAAGGCCGAGATGGACGCGGCGCTGCAGTTCCCAGGCGTGTCGAATG
This sequence comes from Aquibium microcysteis, assembly GCF_014495845.1. NCBI lineage: Bacteria > Pseudomonadati > Pseudomonadota > Alphaproteobacteria > Hyphomicrobiales > Phyllobacteriaceae > Aquibium > Aquibium microcysteis. The sequence continues at coordinate 1,446,738 of NZ_CP061080.1, read as the reverse complement.
CTTGGACCATGCCCATCCGCGCTCGGATCGATATGCTGTCGACAGGCATCCGCACGCCAGTTGGCGTAAAGGTCTACGGGAGCGATCTCAACGAGATGGAACAGGTCGCCCGACAGGTCGAGGCGGTGCTGCGGGACGTTCCCGGCACCTCAAGCGCCTACGCCGAGCGCGTCATTGGCGGCTACTTCCTCGACATCGTGCCTGATCGTACTGCGCTCGGGCGCTACGGTTTGTCGGTCGGCGATGTCCAGGACGTGATCTCAATGGCCCTCGGCGCTGAAGTGATCACCTCGACGGTGGAGGGCCGCGAGCGCTACGGCGTCGCCATTCGTTATCCCCGTGCCCTAAGAAGCGACCCGCAGGCGATCGCGCGCGAGGTGCAGGTGGCACTGCCCGGCGGCGGCTCAGTTCCGCTCGGCGAGGTCGCCAAGATCGAACTGACGCGCGGCGCGACTTCCATCCGGACGGAAAACGGCCAGTTGGCCGTTTACATCTTCGTCGACATCACGGGCCGCGATCTGGGCGGCTATGTTTCCGACGCGCAGGCAGCGGTGGCGGCCGGAGTCACGCTGCCACCTGGATACTCGCTCGGCTGGAGTGGCCAGTTCGAATATCTGGAGCGCGCCGAGGCGCGGCTGAAAATCGTGGTGCCCCTGACGATCGCGCTGATCTTCCTGCTGCTCTATCTCAATTTCCGGCGGCTGACCGAAACGCTGATCGTTATGTTGTCGCTGCCTTTCGCGCTGGTCGGCGGAATCTGGCTGATGTGGTGGCTGGGGTTCAACCTGTCGGTGGCGGTCGCCGTCGGGTTCATCGCACTCGCAGGCGTAGCCGCCGAGACAGGCGTGATCATGCTGATCTATCTCGACCACGGGCTCGCCGACGCGAAGGCCAGGTGCGTTTCGGAAAACCGCAAGTTCAGTCGCGGCGACCTGCACGCTGCCATCATGCACGGCGCGGTCGAGCGCGTGCGCCCCAAGATGATGACGGTCGTCGCCATCACAGCGGGCCTGTTGCCCATCCTGTGGAGCACGGGAGCGGGTTCGGAGGTCATGCAGCGCATTGCAGTGCCGATGATCGGCGGGATGATGTCGTCGACCGTTCTCACGTTGATCGTCATCCCGGCGGTCTACGGCCTCGTTAAGGGATGGAGCCTGCCACGCGAGGCAGGGGTGGAATCGTTCAGGGAGGCAGCCGCTACGGGGGCGTGAAAAATTGGATGGTTGCCGTTCCCAATGCGGATTGGAGGCAGGTTCCGGCTTGCTGCAGCAAGAACCAGACGTATTGACCCTCTAGCCCCTTCAGGGTGCATTGTTCGTTCTGCATGGAGTTTGAGATATCCAACATAGGCATCGCGGCAGCGGTCGCGGCGGGGACGGTTTCGTTCCTGTCGCCCTGTGTGCTGCCGCTCGTTCCTGGATATGTCTCGTTCATCGCCGGACGGAACGCACAGGCCCGAAACAAGGCAGCGGTCATGCTGTCGAGCATAGCCTTCGTCCTCGGCTTCTCGACCGTTTTCGTCGCGCTCGGCGCGAGTGCCACTGCGGTCAGCCGTCTCCTTCGGGCCTATAGCTACGAGGCGGGCATATTCGGCGGGGCGATGATCGTGTTCTTCGGGCTCGTGACGGCCGGGCTGATCCGCATTCCCTTGATGCAGAGGGACGCGCGATATCACGGGACGCTTCCTGGTGGCGGCCCGGGCGGAGCCTACCTGCTCGGCCTCGCATTCGCGTTCGGATGGACGCCCTGCATCGGCCCCGTGCTAGGAGCGATTCTGACCGTCAGCGCGGTCTCCGCCACTGCCGCAGACGGCATTGTGCTTCTTTCGCTGTACTCGCTCGGGCTTGGCGTGCCGTTCGTACTCGCCGCCCTGTTCACCCAGACGTTGATGGGAAAGCTGCCGCGAATGCGTAAGGCCGGAAGGTATCTCCAGATCGGCGCCGGCGGGGTCATGGTCGTCATGGGTATCGCCATGATGACGGGACAGATGACACGGTTCGCCTTTTGGCTCCTAGAAACCTTCCCCGCATTCGGGAGCATCGGATGACCGCCGATCCGAACCAGGCTGGCTGGCCGACATTGTTTGCCGCATTCGCGATCGCGCTCGTCTCGTCACTCTCGGTTCTCTTCGTCGGCGAGGTCATGGGGCAGGTTCCCTGCAATCTCTGCTGGTTCCAGAGAGCCTTCATGTTCCCTTTGACGGTCGTGCTCGGCATTGCGGCGCTGCGCGCGGACACAGGAGCATGGCTGTACGGTATCGCGCTCGCTAAATGCGGCTGGCTCATTGCGGGGTTCCACACGCTCCTCTACGCGGGCATCGTACCGGAGCGGATACAGCCCTGCACCGCCGGCGGCCCGTCGTGCTCAGGCTCCGACATGACGGTGCTCGGCGTCGTGCCGCTGCCCGGTCTTTCACTGCTGGCGTTTAGCGCCATCATCGTCCTTCTTTTCTTCTCGCGCCGGAGGCCTGCGCCATGAACCGCCGTAACGTCCTCGTAGGAACCGTGGTTGTCGCGCTTGCGGCGTTTGCTGGGGCAGCAGCGTATTATCCGTCCGCAACCGTCCCGACCGCGCCGCAGGAAGAGAGCAACCTGGTCCGCGCGCATTCGCCGGTGATCGGCCCTGCCAACGCGCCCGTCACGATCGTTGAGTTCTTAGATCCTTCCTGCGAGGCCTGTCGCGCCTTCTACCCGATCGTGAAGCAGATCATGGCGGAGTTCCCCGAGAAGACGCGGCTGGTGATCCGCTATGCGCCTCTGCATGATGGCTCAGACGAAGCGGTCGGAATTCTTGAGGCGGCCCGCGTGCAGGGGAAATTCGAGCCGGTCCTTGAGAAGCTTCTCTTCGAGCAGCCCAAGTGGGCGGTCCACGGAGCACCCGACATTGAGGCCGCGTGGCGCATCGCGGGGGAAGCGGGCCTGGACGTCGAAATGGCTCGCGGCGACGCGAAGGCTCCTGCCGTTGTCGCCGTGCTGAACCAGGACATCACCGACATGAAGGCGATCAACCTGCAGGGTACGCCCACGTTCTTCGTGAACGGGAAGCCGCTGACGGAATTCGGATCCCAGCAGCTTTACGACCTCGTTGCCGCCGAGGTGAAGGAGGTTGAAGACATGGCGACGCAGTAGTCACCTGCAAGCGTTCTCGCGACAACAGGACCTGGTTGATGAAAGAAACGCTCGAACGCGAGCAGGTCTGGATCTACTTCGGCAGCGTTGTCGCAGGCGCGGCTGGTGGGGCCGCTGTTTCGGGAACCGAGCGCCTGGAGGCGCTGGTCAACCCGGCGCTGGCGCTGATGCTCTTCGTCACCTTCCTGCAGGTGCCGCTCGCCGAAATCGGCAAGGCGTTCCGCGAGACGCGCTTCCTGTCCGCGCTGCTGGCCTCGAACTTCTTCGCCGTGCCCGTGCTGGTGCTGCTGCTGCTTGCCTTCGCGCCTGACGACCCGCTCGTGCGTATCGGCGTGCTGATGGTGCTGCTGACACCCTGCATCGACTACGTGATCACGTTCTCGCAACTGGGTCGCGCCGACGCGCGGCTGCTGCTCGCCTCGACGCCGCTCCTGCTCGTCGTGCAGATGGCGCTCCTGCCGCTCTACCTAGGAGCTTTCCTCGGCGAGGAGGCTTTCGGCCTTGTGCGCCCGGGACCGTTCCTGCACGCCTTCGTCTGGCTGATCGCCTTGCCTCTCGCCCTCGCGGGCCTTGCCCAGCTCGGGGCGTCGCGGAGCGCGTCCGGCAGGAGAGCGGCAGACGGACTCGGCTACCTCCCGGTGCCTTCAACCGCGCTCGTGCTCTTCCTGGTCGTCGCTGCGACCGTGCCGCTGCTTGGCAGCGCCGCCGGGAAAGCCATAGCCGTCGTTCCGGTCTACGTCGCCTTCGCGGTGCTGGCCCCGATCGTCGGGCTGGCGGTTGGACGCGCGTTTAGTCTAGGTGCCGAAGCGGCGCGCTCGGTCGCCTTCTCCAGCGCCACACGCAACTCGCTCGTCGTGCTGCCGCTCGCGCTTGCCGTTCCCGGAGCGGTGCCTGTCCTACCCGCCGTCATCGTCACGCAGACGCTGGTGGAGCTTGTTTCCCAGCTTGTCTACATCCGGCTCCTGCCGATGTTCGGTCGCGGCCGGGAGGCTGGCGCAGCGTCGTCCTGACAGGTCAGCAGGCGCAGCCCCTACGGTCTTCGGCGAGATCTTCCAGGATCACGCATTCGGCCGCGGGGCCTCCCGCGCACTGGATGTCGCAGCGCTCCACGAACTCCTCAAGGCTGCGCTCCAGCGCTTTCATCTCGACGATTTTTTCGCGCACGCTTTTCAGGTGGCTACCAGCCAGATCCCTGGCCTCGAAGCAGTTCCGCTCGCTGCTCGTCGACAACGCCACCAGGTCTCGGACCTGCTCGACCGGGAAGCCGAAGTCGCGGCAGCGGCGGATGAAGGTCAGGAGCTTTGCGTCGCCGTCGCCGTAGGTTCGCCTGCCTCCCTCGGTGCGCGCTGCCTGCGGGATGAGGCCGATCTCCTTGTAGAAGCGGATCGTCGGCACCGAACATCCGCTCCGCTCGGAGAGCTGGCCGATCGTCAGCGCTCGGGCCCTCACGACTTTGTGTCGCATTTCGTTCTTGCTCCTCAAGTTACTTGAGGAAGTAGCCTTCGGTCATTGATCTATCAAGACCGGAGAATCGACCATGAGACCCATGACAGCCGCGCTTGCGCTTGGAGGCGCCTGCGCCGCCTGCTGCGCCCTTCCGCTCGCTGCAGGGGCAAGCATGCTGGCCGCCGCCGAAGGCGGAGCCTATCTGGGCGGCGCGGCCGGCCTTGCGGTTGCCGTCGGCGGAGGGGCATTCGCGTGGTATGCCCTGCGCCGCCGCGCTCCCGCCGCCGCCTCCATCCCCGCCGTGAGGGCATCCTCGTGCGGCTGCGCGCCATCGACCTCGAAGAAGGACTCGAAGGTCGAGGAAGCCATCGCCGGCACCCTGCAGGGTGACGACTTCCGCAGCCGTACCGCCTGGATCAGGAGCATCGCTGAGCGGCACCTGAGGAAGTCCATGCGGTCGCCGCTGACGCTCTACCTCGTCTATGCGAAGGAGGCCGCGGACGATGTCCGCGAGATGGTCCGCAAGGAACAGGACTGCTGCGCCTTCCTGCACTTTGACCTCTCGGTCGGCAAAGACGAGGTCCACCTGATGATCACCGCCCCGAGGCTGCCCGAGAGGCCGCCGACATGCTGTTCGACCACGCGACGCCGCGCCCGCGGCCTTCGCCGGCCCCGCAAACAACAGCTCTGGGTAGTTTCAGAGAATATGATCTGTGACCAACACCTAGCGCAGCCGCGATGCGATCGCCTCCATCTGGTCGATCTCTTCGCGCTGAGCCTCCGTGATCTCGTCACAGAGCGTCACGAGTTCCGGATCGGAAAGGCTGGCCTCCCGGCACATCAGGATCGCGCCGGAGTGATGCGGAATCATCGAGGCGATGAACTGGCGGTCGTCGATCAAGGCCTGCGCGCGCGTCGCCCAGAAGGAGCCTACCGTCAGGAGCGCGAAGGCGACGTAAAGCGCGACGTTCGCCTGTCGGTTCGGGAACATGCCGGGCATGGTCGCCAGCATGAAGATGCCCATCGGCGCCCACATGGTCACCGCCATGTAGAACATGTTCAGGTTGTTCCTGAAGTCGCCCGTGCCGTCTATCATCGTGAACATCACGACGTACATGACGACGAGCCCGAGGATCATGTTCACCCAGAACATTAGATACGGGCGGCCGTGGCCGCGGTTTTCGTGTTTCCGGTGATCGTGCTCCACTTCAATCTTCTCCATGTCAGTGCCCCAGGCCGGCGGGCTTGAGGATCATCCAGATGGCCATGCCGACCATCATCAGGTTTTCGGTCAGCGATACGAACCCGAGGGGAACGTTGCTGTCGCCGCCGACGCAGGCGCACTTCAGTTCGCGCTTGTCGACATAGACGGCCTTGAAGACCGATACCGCGCCGATGCCGCCGATGAAGAGCGCGACTGGGACCGATACCCACATCAACGCGCCGGAGACCATGAGCACGCCTGCCAGCCCCTCGGCGAAAGGGTAGACCCGTCCGTAGGGAACCCAGCGCTGCGCAAGCAGGTCGTAGTTGAGGAACATCGTCGCGAAGCCGTCGACGTCCTTCAGCTTCTGGAGTGCGAGCAGACACATGGCGAAGGCCACGAACCACTCGGCAGCAGCTACGGTAAAGAAGCTGCCGTACGCCGACCAACTGGCTGCCAGGGCCATGGCGAGCGCCATGCCGAAGAGCGCGATGACGGGTGTATAGGTGATTGCGTTCTTGGCCTTCACCTCCTTCCCGAGCCAAGCGCGCAGGTCGTCATAGCCTCCGACGCGGCGGCCACCGATGAAGGTCTGGGGCGTGGTGTCCACCTTGTGCTCCGCCTTGAAGGCGTCGGTCTCGGCGCGGGACGTCAGGTGATGGTCCTCGACCTCGAATCCTTCGCGCTTCAGGAGGTCGAGCGCCTTGAGCCCCCATGGGCAAGTGTGCTCCGGCGTGACCATCCGGTAGAGATCGGCCTTGCGTGCGGCAGCGGATGACATTCAGATATCCTTTCGTGTTGAAACCGTCCCGCCGCGACGATGGTTCCCGGCGGGGCGGCGGTCGGCGGTCACGCCGCTGACGCGGGATAGCCGGCGTTGGCGAGCGCCCTGGAGATGGAGTCGGTCGATGCGGAGGATTCGACTGTCACCGTCTTCGTGACGGGATCGGCGTCGACCCTCGCTTTCGGGTCGACGCTTTCGACGGCCTTTGTGACGCTCCGGGCGCAGCCGCCGCAGTTCATGTTCTCGATGTGGAATCGCATCCGGGTCTCCTTCGTGGTTTGAGCGGATGCGTCCTTCATCCGCCTTCCAGCCTCTGGAAGGTCAAGCAGCTTTTTTCATCGCCTTGCCCTTGACCCTCCAGAGGCTGGAAGGCCCATCTGTCGCGGCCGCAACGGAATCCGACCGGAAGGAACGTCGATGAACGCGCCGCTTCGCCTGACCGAGGACGTCAGAACTCATACCATCGCCATCGAGGGCATGACCTGCGCGTCTTGCGTCGGCCGCGTCGAACGGGCGTTGAAAGCCGTCGATGGGGTCGTCCAGGCCCGGGTGAACCTCGCCACCGAAACGGCGGAGGTCGAGGCAGCGCCGTCGGTCAGCAGCACCAAGTTGGTGCAGACCGTCGAAGAGGTCGGCTATGGCGTACCCTCTGCGACCGTCGAGCTTGCCGTGGGAGGCATGACCTGCGCGTCCTGCGTCAGCAGGGTCGAACGGGCGCTTGCTGCCGTCCCGGGCGTGACCACCGCCAGTGTGAACTTGGCGACGGAACGGGCGACGGTCACGGGCAGCGCGGACGCTGCCTCACTGCGGAAAGCGGTCGAGGACGTCGGCTACGACGCAAGGGTCATCGGGGCCGCGCCGGGCAGCGGTTCGGACGAGACGGAGGCCCGGCGCGATGTCGAAACCTCGGCGCTTCGCCGGGATCTCCTCGTCGCGGGAAGCCTGACCGCCCCGCTCTTTGTCCTGGAAATGGGTTCGCACCTCTTCCAGTCCGTCCATGACCTGAAGGTCGAACACGGGGCCGTCGCCTTCGTCGGCGACGGCATCAACGACGCGCCCGCGCTCGCCGAGGCCGATCTCGGGATCGCGATCGGCACGGGCACCGACATCGCCATCGAGGCGGCCGACGTCGTGCTGATGTCGGGAAGCCTGGAGGGCGTGCCTGCGGCTCTGGCGCTCTCGCGGGCCACGATCCGCAACATCCGCCAGAACCTGTTCTGGGCCTTCGCCTACAACGCGGCGCTGATCCCCGTGGCGGCAGGGGCGCTCTACCCGGCCTACGGTGTCCTGCTTTCACCCGCGCTGGCTGCGGGTGCTATGGCGCTTTCCAGCGTGTTTGTGCTCGGCAACGCACTGAGGCTCAGGGCGCATGGCCGCCCGGCGGGGGCGGTTTGGCTCCCGCCTCAGCGATAGCTGGCGTAGATTTCCGTCGAGCCGTCCCGCTTGAGAAGGAGCACGTCGTACGGATCGGCATCGGCCATGTCGCCCATGCCCGGCGAACCGTATGGCATGTCGGGAACAGTCAGCCCGATCGCATCCGGCCGCTCTTCGAGCAGGCGCTTGACCTCGCGCGCGGGCACATGGCCTTCGATGACGTAGCCGTCGATCGTTCCTGTGTGGCAGGATGTCTGGCCCGGCTTCAGTCCGGCTTCCACCTTGGCGGCGTTGAGGTCCGCCAGGGGCAGGTTTCTTTCGGCGACGGTGAAGCCCGCCTCCCGCATGTGATTGCCCCACGCTATGCAACATCCGCACGAAGCCGACTTCAGGACCTCGATCGATCCCGCGGCCCAGGCCGCCTGGCTGATCAGCGCCAGGGCCGTGAAGGCCGCGGCACGGGCCAGCCTGTTGAATGTCTTCATCGTCCGTCTCCTATCTGAAGAACACGTATTTCACGAGAGCGGCGATCACGAGCGCGGTGACCACGAGGCCGACGAGGCCCCACAGTCCCATGCCCCACATCATGCCGCCATCCATTCCGTTCTCCATCATTGGTTCACCTCCGAGACGGGCGCGGGCGTCGCAGCCCGCGCCTGACATCCTACCTGATGTCGGTGACCGTGATGCGGCCGTTGACCCGATCCGCGGTGAACTCGATCTTCTGGCCCACCTCGACCTCCTCGATCATCGAATCCTCGGCCACCACGAAGACCATCGTCATCGCGGGCATGTCGAGGTTCGCGAGTTCGCCGTGCTTGATGGTAAGCTTCTTCTGCGCGGCGTCGATCTTCGTAACCTCGCCGGATGTATATTCCTGGGCAGAGGCCCCGCCAGCCAGCCCTAGGGCAGTGCTTAGCACAAGCGCGTATCTCGTGATGGTTTTCATGGTTCTTCCTTTCTTCAGTTAATCTTGGACGACCTCGATGTTGCCTTTCATCCCGGATTCGTAGTGTCCCGGGATCAAGCAGGCAAACACGAAGTCCCCGGCATTTGAGAACGTCCAAACGATCTCCCCGCTCTCGCCAGGGGCCAATCGAATCGAGTTCGCGTCGTCATGTTCCATATCGGGAAACCTGGCCATGACGGCCTTGTGCTCCAATACGGTGGGTTCTTCGTCCATGACGTATTCGTGGTCAGCTTCGCCCTTGTTCGTGAAGCGCAGGCGAATGGTCTCTCCCGCCTTGACCTTGATGGTCGCAGGCTCGAAGAGCATTGCGCCATCCTCCTTTTCAGCCATCGTGATGGATACTGTGCGCTTTACTTTTCCTTTCTGGCCGGGCTCGCCGATTGCCATCTTTTCAGTCTCGTGGCCGCCGGAGTGCGCTCCTGCGGCATAGGCTGGGGCGAGACCGATCGTCAGAATGATTGCTAGAGTTACTGCAAGTTTCATGGGCTCTTTCTCTGTTGTTGCTGGTTGAAAGGATTTGAGGAGTTTGGTGTAGATCACCCCCCCTGTTCGTGAGCGCCGTGCTTCAATGCCGGAGCCATCGTTCTTGCGTCGTCCGAGGTTGCTGACGGCGGTGTCTCTCCAGACCATTCGTAGGCGACCGTGCCCGCGGGGTGCTGATACCAGCCCGGATCGTTGTAATTGTTCGCTGCGAGCCCCTGCCGTACCTTGACCACCGAGAACATCGAGCCCATTTCGATTGGCCCGTACTGCCCCCACCCGGTCATCATCGGGATCGTGTTGTCGGGAAGCGCCATCTCCATTTCACCCATGTCCGCCATGCCACGGTTGCCCATCGCCATATACTCTGGCTGAACCCGCCTGATTTTCTTCGTGACCTCGGTCTTGTCCGCGCCGATGAAGGTCGGGACGTCATGGCCCATGGCGTTCATCGTATGGTGCGACTTGTGACAATGGATTGCCCAGTCGCCCTCGTATTTTGCGTCGAACTCGTAGGCGCGCATCGCGCCGACCGGAATGTCGATCGAGACTTCCGGCCAACGCGCTTCGGGACGCGTCCATCCGCCATCGGTGCAGGTCACTTCGAAGTCGTATCCGTGCATATGAATCGGGTGATTGGTCATGGTAAGGTTTCCCACCCTGACGCGAACCCTGTCGTTCTTGGAAACCACAAGCGGGCTGATCGCCGGAAAGAGCCGGCTGTTCCAGCACCATAGATTGAAGTCGGTCATCGTCATGACCTTTGGAACGTAGGATCCGGGTTCGATATCGTAGGCATTCAGGAGAAAGACGAAATCGCGGTCGACCCGATGCAGCTTCGGGTCCTTGGGATGGATGACGAAGAAACCCATCATGCCCATCGCCATCTGGACCATCTCGTCGGCGTGCGGGTGATACATGAAGGTCCCGCTCTTCACGAGATCGAACTCATAGACAAAGGTCTTGCCGGGCTGAATGTGGGGCTGCGTCAATCCCCCAACCCCGTCCATTCCGTTCGGCAGGATCATTCCATGCCAGTGGATGGTGGTGTGTTCGGGAAGCTTGTTGGTGACGAAAATGCGCACCCGGTCTCCTTCCACCGCCTCTATCGTCGGTCCGGGCGACTGTCCGTTGTAGCCCCAGAGGTATGCCGTCATGCCAGGAGCCAGTTCGCGTTCGACAGGCTCGGCGACGAGATGGAATTCCTTCACGCCGTTGACGACCCGATGGGGCGCTGTCCAACCGTTCAACGTGACGACTGGCTGATAATCCGGCCCACTGGACGGAAAGATCGGCGGCTGCATGTCCGGCGATTCCATCACGGGCGCGTCCGGCAGTCCCATGGCCGAAGTCTTCGACCATGCGGCGGCGCTCGCCAGGAACGCGCCGCCTCCGAGGATCTGTCTCCTGGTAATCATTGTCTCGTTCTCCTGGTCAGTGGCCGCCGCCATCTTCGGCGGCCGCGGTCTCGGCGCCGCCTCCGGAGGGAGCGCTGCCGCCCCCGCCATGGACTGCGGTGCCGAGGTTGACGTCGGCCAGCCAGAACTGGCGCTTGGCGTTGAGGGAAAGCATGATCGAGTTCACCTTCGCCCGCGTGTCGGCGAGGAGTTCAAAGGTATTGGTGATCATGCCGTTGTAAGTGAGGACGGACTCCTCCTCGATCGTCGTGCGGAGCGGAACCACGTTGGCACGGTAGTGCCGTGCGATGTCGTGCGTGGAGCGGTAGCCGTCATACGCGCTGCGGGCTTCGGAGCGGACGTTGACCGCGCGCTCGGCCAGCAGGTTGGCGGCCTGCATGTAGGCCAGTTCCGCCTTGCGCATGCGGGCCTGCCCGCTGTCGAAGATCGGAATGACGAACTCAAGTTCGGCGTTCAGCAAGACCTTCGTCTCGGTGCCGCCGTCCTCGGTTTCCTCACGTTCGATCTCGGCCCCGGTCACGAGTTCGAGGTCCGACACGTAGCGGGTCGCCTCGGTGAGCCCGTAGGAGAGCGCGAGCGCCTCCAGTTCGAGCTTCGCGACCTCCAGGTCCACACGGTTCCTGAGTGCCTGCGCCTCGATGTCCTTGCGCGCCAGCGGGTTGGCGGGAAGCGATGGAAGTGCGTTGGGCACCTGGTAGTCAACGTCGAAACCCCACAGGCCCATCAAGCGCGTCAGCGTCTCCTTGGCCATCCGTGCCTGCAATCGGGCTTCGGCCGTCTGACCCGCAAGCTCGGCATAGAAGACGTGCTCGCGGGCCTGCCCGGTCTTCGTGAAAGCTCCCGTCTGTCCGAGCTTCTCTGCCAGCGTCGACGCGGCGTCGGCGGCCGCCTGGGCTCGGTTGAGGTAAGCGACCCGTTCCCAGGCTGCTACGGCATCGATCCAGGCCCGCCGTGTGTCCGCGGCGAGCCGCAGCGTCGCCTCGGCGGCACGCAGCTGCGCCTGTCTGAAGCGGGCGTCCACGACCGCCATGCGGCGGGGCCTTGTCGCCAGCGCGAGGATGTTCGAGACGACGGCGGTTTCCACCGTGCGTCCAGCGTTGATCCCCATGATGCCGACCGAGACGCGCGGATTGACCAGCAGAGATTCCTGCCAGAGTTCGACCGAAGACATGCCGACGTCAGCGTAAGCGGCCTGCAGCCCCTTGTTGTTGAGGAGGGCGACCTGAACCGCTAGGTCCGGTCCGAGCGTCTTTCCTCTGACCAGCCCGGTCACCCGCTCCGCCAGGGCGCGCGCCTCGCCGCTTGACTGGACCCATACGGTCGCCTTGCCCGTCACGGAAGCAGTCTTGGCCGAAACGGTCTGGAAGCCGGCGAGCGGATCGTCGAGGCCGTCGGCGGTGGTGACGCAGGCAGAGACGAAGAGGGGCGCCGCGAGCGCGGCGATACTACGTACCGCGTGCTTCATGAGCCGGCCCCTCGGTTCGCTGGCGACAGGTTGTCGTTCAGCCGCCGCCAGTTCTCTGGACCGGTCGGAAGTCTCGGGTGGAAGTCGCCGAGAACCGGGGAATACCGGGCATCCCGCAACCCCATGACCGGGTCGGCAGGATTGAATCCGGGCAGCGGGTCAGGCGGCAAAGACGCCGCGCAGCCTGCCGCGAAGAGCGACGCCGCAAGCGTCGCGATAGCTGGAATTCGCATGTTGAACCTTGGAACTGACAGGGAAGGATGGCCCGCGCGCGGACGCACGGGTGCCTCAGCGCCACACGGCGCTCCGGGTCAGGTCAGGTTCGGGGAGGACGAATAAGCCCGTGCGTCTCGCCTGGCGTCAAAGCACCGGATGCGACACGGCCGAATGCTCCGGCGGGCGGATGAGAAAGATCGGACGAGCAGGGCGGCACTCCGGTCGCGGGCATGCAGTGCATGTCGCAGCAGAGATCTGCGGTCGACGCGCCTCCATGATGGCTCGCGTCGATTGCGGAAGATGGCTGCTCAACGGCATGATCGCCGTGAGCGGCCTCGTGATCGTGAACTTCGATCTGTTGAAGCGTTTCGGCCTGAGCGGGATGCATCGCCGACTTGGCCATCGCGACCATGCCGGGCTGAAGCGAGGCAACGACAAGCATGGCGACGGCGAAAAGGGCACGCACGAGGGCACCCTTTATCCTTCCGTGTCTGCCCAAATCCTTCATATCCGCACTACCGCCATATCCGGTAGCCGCAAGTCAAGAGTTGGCTGACAAAGTGATCGCGAACATGACCAAACGTGATCATCGGCCGTTCAACTCCGAAGCGCCTCCCAGGTGACGTCGTGTAAGCCAAAGAACGACTGGGGGAATCGCGATCCATTGGAGGAGCGGGCTCAGGCCCGTCCCGAATGGCGGCACGAGCGGCATCAGATCCGAGTAGGTCCAGCGGTAGACAATCTCGGTGTAGTAGAATTCGAAGCCGACGGTCAGCGCGATCCCCGTTGCGAGGAAGACGAGGACCGGAAGCGCGACCTGGTCGCCGATCCAGTGACGCGTCCTCGCAACGAGACTGGCAGTCCAGAACGCGGTCAGGGCGAAGCCGACATCGCCGATCGTCGCGGCTGTGCACAACTTGATACCCTGCCAGTGTGCCATTTCCGCCATGCCCGCATAAGTCGGCACCTGCAGGAACTCCCACACAAAGTGCAGCAGGAAGGAAAACAGGGCCACCGGAATTTCCGGCAGCGCAGGGTGGTCACTCAAGAGCATCCTTCGGTGGGACGAATCCATTTCACCACACCCCTTTAGACATGCCAGTTCGCAAATATTGCCAGAGCGAAGGGTGATACCATTGTCGGGAAATGGCCTCGGATTGCACGTTCGAAACCAAAGGACGGGTCGTGGCGAGGATCAGTGCGTCGACGCACATCTGTCGCGAGGCCGCTGCCTGTGTATAAGCGTAAGTCATGATCGTGTCGCCATCGCGGGGAGCGCATCGCACCTGGGCGATCACCGGGCCGGTATCAACGCCCGGGTCCACAAGGTGCACCGTCGAGCCGAAATTGCCTCCGTCGCCTGTGGCCAGTGCCCAATAGCCGCCATTCATACCCCGATACTGGGGAGTGATCCCGGCATGGTAGTTCAACACCGGACAACTGATGCGTGCGAGTGTTTTCGCAGCCATCATTCGGCACCCGACAAGCAGGATAGCGGCCGGCTTGATGTCATCGAGGATGCTCAGGAAGGCGTCGGAATTGACGGAGCCGAGTTTGACCATCTGCTGATCTGGCGACGGCGATGTCATCAGGCCATCCGATGCGATAATTCGCCTGATGCGACCCGCTAGAACCAGCTTGCCGGCCCTGATGACCATCATCGTCGCGAACTGGCCAAGCACTGCGACCCAGCCGAGGCGACGCGCGCGGCGCCGAAGGAACGCCATGCGGCCCTCCGGCTCCTCAACGACGACCTTAAGGTTGGGAAAGGTCTGTTTCAGCGCATTGATGATAATCCATGGATGCGGGCCACCGGCCGTCACGACGCATATCGCACCCGCATTTACAGTTTGTCCGGCCACCATAGTTGCTACTGAACCAGGCTTCTGCCCGAAAGTCCCTCGATGATCGGGCACTCAGGTCGGTCGTCTCCATGGCAGTTAGCCACCAGATGTCTGAGCATGTTGCGCAGCCCCTGCAACTCCACGATCTTGCGCTCGATCTCGCCGAGCTTTGCGGTGGCGATCGCCTTCACTTCGGCGCTTTCGCGGGCCGTGTCGCCGTAAAGAGATAACAGCTGACGGCATTCCTCGACAGAAAAGCCCAGGCTGCGCGAGCGCTGTAGAAAGCGCAGGCGGTGCACGTCCTCATTTGAGTAATCACGATAGCCGTTGTCGCGGCGATCGGGCGATATGAGCCCGATGTCCTCGTAGTAGCGGATCGTCTTGGCAGGGAGGCCGGACTTCTCTGAAACGGAACCAATGTTCATGGGACTATCTCCTCTTCGCTCAGCCAAGCCGCACGGTACGCAGCCTCAGCGCGTTGGCGATGACGGACACCGATGAGAGGCTCATCGCGGCTGCAGCGATCATGGGCGACAGCAGAGTGCCGAATACAGGATAAAGCACGCCCGCAGCCACCGGCACGCCCAGCGCATTGTAGACGAAGGCAAAGAACAGGTTCTCCTTGATGTTGCGGATCGTGGCTTGAGACAGGGTGCGCGCCCGCACGATGCCGTTGAGGTCGCCCTTTACCAGGGTAATGCCCGCGCTCTCGACCGCGACGTCCGCGCCCGTGCCCATGGCAATGCCGACATCGGCCTCCACGAGCGCCGGCGCGTCGTTTACACCGTCGCCGGCCATTGCGACCTTCGCTCCCTGGGCCCGTAGTTCCTCGATGAATTTTTGCTTGCCATCCGGAAGCATGTCGGCGCGAACCTCATCGATGCCGAGCTTCTCCGCTACGGCCCTTGCAGTCCGTTCATCGTCGCCGGTGGCCATGATGATGCGCAGGCCCGTTTCGTGCAGGGCGCGGATCGCCTGCGCGGTCGTTGCCTTGACCGGATCGGCGACAGCGACGAAGCCGGCGATCGATCCGTCGATAGCGACGAACATCGCCGTCTTGCCTTCGGCGCGCAGGGCGTCGGCCTGTTCGGCAAGGCGGTCGATGCCGACGCCAAGCTCTGCCATCATGGCAGCATTCCCCAGCGCTACCTTGCGGCCCTCCACGATTCCGCTGACGCCCTTGCCCGTGACCGCTTCGAACTCGGATGCTGTCTGCACCGCCGCACCGCGTTCCGCAGCGCCTTCGACGATCGCCTCGGCCAGCGGATGTTCCGAACCGCGTTCCAGTGAGGCTGCAAGCGAAAGAAGCTGTCCGGCATCGAAGCCTTCGGCCGGAACGACGTCTGTCAGTCTCGGACGGCCTTCCGTCAGCGTGCCCGTTTTGTCGACGATGAGCGTGTCGACGCTGGAGAAGCGCTCCAGCGCCTCCGCGTCCTTGATCAGGACGCCCGCCTGGGCACCGCGTCCGGTCGCGGTCATGATGGACATCGGCGTGGCGAGCCCGAGAGCACAGGGACAGGCAATGATGAGGACGGACACGGCAGACACGATCGCAAAGACCATGCTGGGCTCGGGTCCGAATAGTGCCCAGGCGACGAAGGCGAGGATGGCGACCAGAACCACGGTTGGGACGAAGTAGTAGGAGACGCGATCGGCGAGCCCCTGAATGGGAGCGCGGGATCGCTGGGCCTTGGCAACCATCTCGACGATCCGCGACAGCATGGTCTCCGACCCGACGCGCTCAGCGGTGATGACGAGCGTTCCGTTGCGATTGAGCGTTCCTCCGGTCACCGCGTCGCCTGGCGTCTTCTCGACAGGGACTGGTTCACCTGTGATCATGGATTCGTCGATTGACGTGCGGCCCTCGACGACGATGCCGTCGACGGGAACGCTGTCGCCAGGACGAACGCGCAGACGGTCACCCTGCTTGACCTCGTCCAGCGGCACGTCGGCTTCCGAGCCGTCTGCTGCGATCCGGCGCGCAGTCTTCGGCGCGAGGTCGAGTAGGGCGCGGATCGCAGACCCGGTCCGTTCGCGCGCCTGCAGTTCCAGCACCTGGCCGAGAAAGACCAGCGCGACGATGACCGCTGCTGCCTCGAAATAGACCGGGACCGACCCGCCGTGGCCCCGGAACTGATGCGGAAAGAGATCAGGGAAGAAGGTGGCGACCACGCTGTAGAGATAGGCGGTGCCGACGCCGATCGAGATCAGCGTCCACATGTTCGGGCTGCGGTTGACGAAGGATTCGTAACCACGGCGGAAGAAGGGGATCGCAGCCCACAGCACCACGGGGGTCGCAAGTGCGAGTTCAAGCCATGTTGCCAGCGGATCGCCGACCCACTCTCGTACGGCCAGGCCGACCATTGGACCCATGGCGATGACGAGCAGCGGCAATGAGAGGATGCCGGAAACCCAGAGTCTGCGCGTGAAGTCGACCAGTTCCGGGTTAGGACCTTCGTCGCCCGTCGGTACCCCCATCGGTTCGAGCGCCATGCCGCAGATCGGGCAGGAGCCGGGCTTGTCGCGCACGATCTCCGGGTGCATCGGGCAAGTATATTGGGTGCCCTTCGGCACCGGCGCCGGGGTGGGCCGATCGCCGAGATATCGCCCTGGATCGGCCTCGAACTTGCTCTTGCAGCCCGCGGAACAGAAGTAGAACTTGTCCCCTTCGTGGCGGTGGAAGTGTCTCGCGGACGCGCGGTCCACGTCCATGCCGCAGACTGGATCGGTAGCGGACAGGTAGGATTCAGTTTCGGCCATGAACTTGGCGCGGCAGCCAGCGCTGCAGAAGTGAAGCATGCGTCCACGGTGCTCGGCGCGGGGCTTGCCTGCCTCCGGGGCGACGGTCATCCCGCATACAGGGTCGCGCACAATCTCCCCTTCGGCGTCCTTCGCCGGTGCGTGATGGGGATGATCATGAGAGGGCATCGTCGTGGACTCCGGTTCGGGATGGCGTATCGTTCGCACCTCCAGTTACTGGAAGGTCAAGCACTTTCTTGCGCTTGACCTTCCACCAGGTGGAAGGCGGATATTGGACACATGCCGTTCCTATGGACGGAGTTCCCGGCCCGCCGCGCGTGTTCGCCGACGGTCCCCGGCAAGATGTCGAAGGAGCTTACCATGAAGACGTTGAAGACGATCGCGGCGGCAGCCGCGCTGACTACGGTGGCAGCAGTCGCCTGGGCGCAGATGAACCATGGTGCCCATGGCGGCGGCATGATGATGAACATGGACCAGATGCAGTCCATGATGGAATCGATGATGCCCGCCGAGGGCGACTCCGAATCCACCAAAGCCTACAAGCAGGCCGACATGGACATGATGCAGGGCATGGCCGTCGAATATACGGGCAACGCAGACGTCGACTTCCGTCTCAAGATGATCCCCCATCACCAGGGCGCGATCGACATGGCGAAGGTCGCACTCGAACATGGCACTGATCCCGATACAAAACTCTTGGCGGGGGCGATCATCGCCGCGCAGGAACGCGAGATCGCGGAGATGCAGGCCTGGCTGGAGAAGAACCGCAAATAGGAGGACTCGGTGTGAACGCCAGCGATCCCGTCGACCGCCGACATTGGGACGAGGCCTATGTCCAGAAAGGCGAGGCCGGCGTCAGCTGGTTCGAGGAGACGCCGACGGTCTCGCTGGATCTGATCAAGGCCGTGCCGGGACCGAAGGATTCATTGATCGACGTGGGTGGCGGGGCGTCACGCCTCGTCGCCCATGCTCTTCGGCTGGGGTTCGGGCACGTCGCGGTGCTCGACCTGTCGGGGGAGGCGATTGCCCGGTCCCAGGCTGCGATGGGCAGCGAGGCCGATTGCGTCGAGTGGATCGTTGCCGACGTGACGACCTGGAAGGCCCGACGGCGATATGACGTCTGGCATGACCGCGCTGCCTTCCACTTCCTCACCGACATGGCGGACCGCGCCGCCTATGTCGAGACGCTCGACGCTGCGCTTTCAGATACCGGACACGCAATCATTGCGACCTTCGCCCTTGACGGCCCGGAACGCTGCAGCGGGCTGCGAGTGCAACGCTACAGCCCTGAAGCCCTTTCCGAGACGCTGGGGCCACGGTTCAGGCTCGTGAACGGTTTGCGTCATGAGCATCAGACCCCCTGGGGGTGGACGCAGGCGTTCCAGTTCAGCGTGCTGGCGAGGGCGCCTTGACCTTCTCGGGCGACAGAAGCGCTGCATACTGGAGCACGAGCGATCCTGGATGCGTCGAATGAGGCTCCGTGCCGTCGGATTGATCGCTGCGGGTTTGGCGATCGCTGTCGCTCTTGGCGTGTGGTGGATGGCCCGATCCTCGCCACCCGGTATCCTGAAGCCGGACGATGCCTCGGTCGTTGCCACGGGTTCGAAGCTGTACGGCATTCACTGCGCATCGTGTCACGGCGCATCGCTGGAGGGTCAGGCAGAGGACTGGCAGCGCCGCGACGCGGAAGGATTCGCTCTCGCACCACCACACGACGCCACCGGGCACACCTGGCATCACCCCGATCGCCTTCTGTTTGACATCACGAAGGTTGGCGTGGGGGCCGCGGCGAACTTGCCTGACTACGAGACGCGGATGCCTGCGTTCGATGGGGTGTTGGACGACCACGAGATCATCGCCGTGCTTTCCTTCATCAAGGCGCAATGGCCAGATGTAATCCGTCGACGCCACGGCCTCCTCAACGAACGGGACGCTGAAGCTCGCCGCTGATCGTTCGCGTCCGCAAAGGCAGCATCCGGCCGACCACGCCGTCGCGCCGAAAGCCATGCCAGGCAGCAGCCGTCACGTGCAGAGCGATCAGAACGAGGGTGACGTTCCAGATCGCCCGGTGGACACCCGCGGCCGGCCCCCAGAGATACGAGGCGATCAACCCCGTCGCGGCCTGTGCGGCCAGGGAGGCGTAAATGCCCCAGTGAACCGCGAGTGCTGCCAGCTCCATCGGAGTTCGGCGAGCCTGTGAGCGGTCTGTGCTCCGCGACAACCGCAGCGCAATCCGGACGAGGACGAGACAACCGATCGCCATCCCATTGTAGTTGTGGACCATATGCAGAAGCAGGTCAGAGGGCGATGGGGGAAGCAGCGGATTGTGGGTGCGTGGGATAGCGCCAGACGTTGCCCACTGGGCGGCGATCATCGCGACGACTGCCCAGTGAACGCCAATCTGAAGTTTCGAGTATCCGGTCATCGGTTGAGCCTCATGTTGGCAGACGAAATTGCCATGAACGCCTTGCGGAGCGGTAAACCGATTGCAGGACACCCGAGTAGTCAGTTTGGACTGGGAGAGCGCATCACTCCTCCTTCCTCCCAGCACCTGTCTCGTCCAATTCCGTAGTATTGGCGCGATCGTTCAATACGATCTTCCCCTGATGGCCGAACCTTCGCCGATCAACGGAGGTCCAGATGCGCATCACGCTCAATCGCCAGTCGGTGGAAATCCCCGACGAGCATTCCGACGAACCACTGCTCTTCGTGCTTCGAGACCATTTCGGGCTGAATGGACCGCGTTTCGGCTGTGGTGTCGGCTCCTGCGGAGCCTGCACGGTCGTCATCGACGGCGAGTCGCAGCGCTCATGCGTCTACCCAACGGCGGCGGCAGACGGGCGACAGGTGCTGACGCTGGAAGGACTTGCAGATGGCGACAGACTGCATCCGGTCCAGCAGGCCTGGATAGATGAGAGCGTACCTCAGTGCGGCTACTGCCAGAACGGCCAGATCATAACCGCGTTCGCATTGCTGACCGCCCGACCGGATGCCAAAGTCGCCGAAGTCGAGGCAGCGATGGACAGCGTGCTCTGTCGGTGCGGGACCCATTCGCGCATCCGCAAGGCGATCGCGCGGGCGCAAGCCGCAATGTCGGGAGACGCGTGATGTCGACACTGTCGCGACGTCGCTTTCTCATCGCGCTCGGCTGGGGCGCGGCCGGCATCACAGCCGTCGCCGGCGGGGCGGCATGGGCGCTGATGCCGACACTGCCGCCGCGCAATGCGCCGACTCATGCAGATGCCGCGGCCTGGCTCAGCCTTCGGCCGGACGGGGTCTTCGAGCTCTATTCCAGCCGCGCCGAGATGGGGCAGGGGATCTCGATGGGCCTCCGCCAGGTCGCTGCCGACGAACTGGGCGTAGGGGTGGATCGGGTCCGGCTCGTGCAGCCTGATACGAGCCTCGTTCCGGTCGCCCGCTCGACCGTCGGCTCGGACGCGATGCGTGAGACCGGGGTGCTGGTGGCGCGTTCGGCGGCGGCTCTTGCCAGCGCGGTCCTGCGTGAAGCGGCGCATCGGCTCGGCCGTCCGGTTGCGGACCTGCAACTGGCGTCGGATGGTGTCGTCTCCGGTACTGAGACCGTGCTCACTTTCGCGGAACTGGGGATTGGCGCGCCGCTGCTTGTATCCGCCGAGGATGTCGAGACCGGGTCACCTAGGCTGCTTGCAGGACTGGACGGTCGTCGCGAGGTCGGTCGCGCCCACCCAACCGAAGACATCGATGCCATCGTCACCGGAAGCCGCCCGCTCTACGCCGACGACATCCGCCTGCCCGGCATGGTGTTCGGCTCGGTCGTCCGACCGCAGACGCTTGGGGGGCGAATCCTCGGCATCGACGCGTCGGCATGCAGGTCGGTCACAGGATTCATCGGTCTCTATCGCGATAGCGATTTCGCCGGCCTCGTCGCCTCCCGCCGCGGAGCGCTGGCGCAAGCAATGAGCGTCCTGGTCGTCGAAGAGACGGAAGGTCCGGACACTGATTCAGACGCCGTTGCGGCAATGGTACACTTCCGTAGTACGACCCCCGCGCTTGAGCACAGCGTCGTCGATTCAGGCATCGCGAATGACGAGCCGTTTGACGTCGACCTGACGCTCACGGTGCCTCTTGCCGCGCACGCCTCGATCGAACCCCGCACGGCCGTCGCCCGGTTCGACGAGAATGGCGGCCTGGAGGTCTGGACAGGGACCCAGGATCCGTTCTTCGTCCGCAACAGCCTCGCCGACGCGTTCGGTCTCAGCCGGGACAGGGTGGTGGTCCACGGAATGCGCATTGGTGGCGGTTTTGGCGGCCGCACCATCGTCGCCGCGGAAATGGATGCGGCACGGTTGGCGAAGCTCTGCGGACACCCGGTCAAGGTGCAGTGGAGCCGGAGCGACGAATTCCGGGCGGGCTTCCATCGCCATCCATCGTCGCACCGCCTTCGGCTTTCCGCGGACGCAAGCGGGCGGATCATCCACTGGCATCATGCCTTCCGGTCCGGGCACGTCATTTTCACCTCGGCGGCGATGGGCCCCGGCCTGCAATTTGCGACCAGCTTCGTTGCCGATCCGGGCGTCGCGCGCGGCTCCGTACCGCCCTACGCGGCGGCTGCCACCCGCGTCGAATTCGAGGACGTTCGCCTGCCGGTCAAGACGGGTCCGTGGCGCGGGCTGGGTGCCGCGGCCAACAGTTGGGCGGTCGAGACCGCCATCGACGCGCTTGCGCGGGCAAAGGGCATCGACCCGCTGGATATGCGCCTGAGGTCGATTGCGCCGCAGCACGCGAGGCTGAGCGTGGCGCTCTCGGCAGCCGCCGAGATGGCCGGCTGGACCTCGCGGCCGAAGGATTCGCCCCACGAAGGCTGGGGTCTCGCCTGCGGCATCTACAAGGACATGTCCTACGCAGCCGCGGTCGCCCGCGTGACAAGGAGCGAGGCCGGATACAAAGTGACGGGCCTGTGGTGTGCGCATGATTGCGGCCTGGTCGTAAATCCCGATCAAGTGCGGGCGCAGGTCGAAGGCAATCTCGTGTGGGGGATCGGCATGGCATTGAAGGAGGATCTGCTTGTGGACGGCGGTCGCATCCTGCCCGAGAGCTTCTTCGACTATCCGCTGCCCCTGCTTTCGGACGTGCCGCAGATCGAAATCCGCGTGATTGAGGGTAGTGCGGCGCCGACGGGCGCCGGAGAGACCGCGATGGTCTGTGGGACGGCCGCCGTCACCAACGCTATCGCAGCCATGACTGGGCAGACCGTGACGACGCTCCCGGTGAGGGCGGCCTGACGTGGAGGACTTCGCCAGCGCGCTGGTTCTGGCCATGGTGCGCCGCTCGCTTTCCCGGCAGTCCATTGCGGTGCCGTCGTCGACGGCCGTGGGTGAGCGGACCATAAGCCCTGCCGAGAAGCGGACACTGCTCGATGGGGTGCTCGACGCCCACGGTCCGGAGGCAATCCTGCGCGTCGCCGACGTCGTTCCGGAATTCTCGGACCATCCCGTTGCAGGCGTGTTCGCCGGATGCCAGGGACCCTACGATGTGATCGCAAGCTGGCTCGCGATCGAACGCTATTTCCATTCGCGGCACCGCACCCGTGTCGTCGACCGCGACCCGCACCGGATCGGCATGGAGCATTTCGACACGCGCGGATCGCCGATTTCGGCTGGCGAGAACCTTGCCGTGGCGGGACTGATCCTGGGCATTCTCAGGTGGTGCGGCGCGCGCGACACGGTGTTGAGGTTCGACGGGACGTCCACGCTGGCCGATCCGCCCCCGACGGTGGAGCAGACACATCGCTGGTCTATCTCCTGGAAAGTATTTGAGCCTTTGGCATTTGCCCCTCTGGAGCAGGACGCGAATCTGATCCCCGCCGTCGACTTCTCGGGACGAGCCATCTCCGATCCTCTCGTTGCGCGGCTGTTCGCCGAGCAGCTTGGCGCTCCGCATGCACGCCGGGCAGCGGCTGATGTCGCCAGCGCGAAGGGGCTCAGCCTGCGAACCCTTCAGCGGCGGCTGGCCGGGGCTGGCTGGTCACTGGGAGACATTGTGGCATCCGCACGCGTGCACAGTGCCACACGCCTGCTTGCCACAACGGGCACACCGCTTGCGCTGGTGGGGCTGCTCGCAGGCTACAGCGACCAGCCCCACTTCCAACGCGCCTTCCGCGCCGCGGTCGGGCCGACGCCGGCGGAATACCGAAAACTGGCCCGCCCCCACGACCCGCTTGATTTCGGGAGGGAGGCGTCGTCCCTCGACGAGGCGACTGCCGCGGAAAAATCAACCTCCGCTGCAGTGTAGCTGCCCGAACCTCAGTCGGGTTTCAGTTCGGGGGCGTCGGGCTCGAAGTCATCGAGAGCCAGCAGGATCGCCCGTTTGTTCGGGGTCGACTTTCCATCAGCGCCCCGCTCGACCAATGTGAACGTCTCGATACGGTGCTGAGCGACCCAGGCATCCTCGATGTCGTGCATCGGCAGGCGCTTGCGGACAAAGGATTCGAGCCTGCGGATCACGTTGGGATCCTCGAACCGCTTGCCGTTCGGCGGGACGACGATGAATGCGCCCGGCGGGTCGGATCCGCCGGAACGCATGGGACGGTCGGCTTTCGCCATCGCCGCCTACATCATCCGCTTGATGTCCGAGTAGGCGCCGCTGGTCTTCAGCGTCACGGTGACGGGCTCCTCGGTGAGGTTGCGCCAAAACCAGCCGTGGTTGTCGTCAAAGGCAGCTTCAAGCACGCCCTCGTCCTCGGCGACGCCGCGGCCCTTATCGTAGGAGACATTCTCGCCGCCCCTATCACCATGGTGTCGAAGTTCACCACGGCGCCATTGACGGTCCAGGCATAGTTCGCCTGCGCGCCCTTGACGATGACGAGCTTGATCTCTGCGCCTTCACGCGGTGCCAGCGTCACCGACATTCGTCGGTACGCGTCTCCTGGCCACGACCCGGCGAGATGCTCGACGGGCCCGGCATGGCCGAGACGACACCGGGACCGCTCATCATGGCCGTCCAGTTCTTCGGCTTCCTCGGCGCCTACCGGGACGCCGGCGGCCTCGACCCGCTGCTGGCCGCGACGCTAGGCGCCCGTGATCACGACTTGGGTGACCTTCGTGCCCTGCTTCCTCTGGATCTTCGTCAGTGCGCCCTTCATCGAGCGCCTGCGCGGCAATGCGGCGCTGTCAGGCGCACTGTCGGCGATCACCGCCGCGGTCGTCGGCGTGATCCTCAACCTCGCGATCTGGTTCGCCCTGCACGTGCTGTTGGACACGGTCGTGGAGACCGGCATCCTCGGCCTGACGCTCGACGTGCCTGTCCTTTCCAGCGAACTGGGCCGCGATCGTGCTGACGGCGGCGGCTATGCTGGCGATATTCAGGTTCGGCGTATCGATGGGCTGGGTGCTGGTCGCCTGCGCACTGGCGGGAGTTGGTCTCATATTGATCTGATGGTGCGCCCTGCAGCATTTGCAGGCTTATGGGAATGTCGGCTTAGGCCAGATCGGAATCTAAACCGGACAGTCAGCACACGGCCCGATCTTGCCTTCAGCTCGGCGTCCGATGGGTAGCATTTCTACCCTCGCACCCCCAGCCGCGTCATCTTTTCCCACAGCGTCGAACGGCCGATGCCGAGCAGCTCGGCGGCCTTGATGACCTGGCCTTCGGTCTGTTCGAGCGCCCGCTCGATCTGCCGGCGTTCTGCCGCGTCGCGGACGTCTGCCAGAGGGAGGAACCCGGGCCTGGCCTGGGTTCCGGGACGATCCGGGAAGAGATCGCCCGGCATGATCCATTCCGACGCCGTCAGCGCCACGGCCCGGTCGACGCGATTGCGCAGTTCGCGCACGTTGCCGGGCCATGGATGCGCGAGTGCCGCTTCCTCCGTCAGGGCGCTGAAGCCGCGGATGCGCGCGTCTGAGCGTGCGGCGGCATTCTCCAGGAAGCGGTCGAGCAGCCAGACGATGTCCTCCGGCCGCTGCCTGAGTGGCGGGATGTCGACCGGGAGCACGGCGAGACGGAAGTAGAGGTCTTCGCGGAAGCCGGATGCCTGCCCCGGCGCCAGGGCGCGGTGCGTGGCCGCGACGATCCGGGCGCGGAAGGGGACGGCCGCCTCGCCGCCGAGCCGCGTGAAGGATTCGCTCTCGATCAGGCGCAGCAGCTTGGCCTGCAGGGAAGGGGGCATGTCGCCGATCTCGTCGAGGAAGAGCGTGCCGCCCCTGGCGCGTTCGGCGTAGCCGAGATGGCGTTGGTGGGCGCCGGTGAAGGCGCCCTTCTCGTGACCGAAGAGTTCGCTTTCCAGGAGATCGCCGGGGATCGCCGCGCAATTCACCGCGACGAAGGGCTGTTCCGTGCGCGCCGAGACCTGATGCAAAAGCCGCGCTGCGACCTCCTTGCCGGATCCGGTCTCGCCTGTGATCAGCACCGGGAGGTCATGCGCCGCATAGCGATGGATGAGGTCCTCTGCGTGCTGGATCGCTGGTGACAGGCCCAGCACGTATTCCTTCAACCGCATGCCGGCGCGCGTGCTCCGCCGGCCGGCGGCGATCCGCTTCAGGAAATCATCCATCGCGAAGGGCTTGGTCATGAAGTCGACCGCACCCGAGCGCATCAGGCGGACGGCCTGGTCGATCTCGGCGAAGCCCGTGACGAACAGGAAGGGCGGAGCATTCGGCTGCCGCGCCAATTCCTCGAACACCGCCTCGCCGGACATGTCCGGCAGTCGGATGTCGCAGATCACGAGGTCGAGGGAGCCGGCGACGCGGCCGAGACCCGCTATGGCCTCTCCTCCAGTCTGCCACCAGGTCACGTCCCAGCCCTCAAGCTCCAGCCGCTGGACGATGGAACCACCCATGACGGGATCGTCTTCGACCAGCCCGACGCGGGCGCGCTCAGGCAGCATGGCTCCGCTCATTCCGTGTTTCCTCCGGGATCGGCAGGATCAGGGTGACGATCGATCCTCCCGTCGATCTTCCTTCGACGGCGGCCTTGCCTCCGCAGGCGTCGACCATGCGGCGTACCATCCAGAGCCCCAGCCCTCGTCCGGCGCGCACGGCCGGGCCGGGATCGTCGTCGCTCAGCATGGCGATCGAATCCCTGGGCAGGCCCGGGCCTTCGTCGGAGACCGAGATCTTCAGATGGTCCGTCGTCCGATCGACGGTCAGACCGATTGAGCCACCCTCGGGGGTGGCGGCACTGGCGTTGAGCAGCAGGTTCAGGACTGCCTGCCGCACCGGGCCGCCGGGGATCGACGCGGCGAACCCAGCCGGCCAGTCTACCTGCAAATCCAGTCTCTGCCGGCGTCGGCGTAACTCGGGTTTCATCAGCACCCTCACGTCCTCCAGGTCGTCAGCGCTAAGCGGCCGGGCGGATCGTTCGGGGCGGTAGGTCGCGAGCGCCGCCTCGACAACCTCGCGGATGCCGTTCAATCCGCGCTCGATCAGGCTGATCGAGGTGTCGCGCACGCCGGGCGTCCGCCCATGCGTCTTCAGTGTATCGATAGCGTTGAACAGCCCGCCAAGCGGATTGTTGATCTCGTGCGCCATTCCGGAGGCTAGCCGCCCCAGGCTCGCCAGTTTCTCCTCCTCGGCCAGTTGCATCGCGAAATTGGCGCGCTCCCGTTCGGCATGGACGAGCGCGTTGTAGCCATTGAACAGGCTCGCGACCTCGCCGCCGCGTGACGGAACGGCGCGCGACGAAATCGGCTCCGCGACTCCGTTGGCCGCAGCGCGCATGTGATCCTCCAGCACCCGCATCGGTTCGATCATGCGGCGCACCAGCAGGAAGCCGCCGAGCGAGAATATCGCGGCGAGGATGCCGTTGGTGACGAGCAGGGTCGCCAGGATCTCGCGGCGCTCGGCGAAGATGTGCGAAGCGTCGAAGGCGGTGTGGATCGCGCCGATCTTCTGGCCTTGATAGACGAGGTCGCGGAACGCGAAGCCCGTGTCCGCCTCGCGGTCGAAGGTCACCGTGCGAGCGCCGTAGCGTGACGCGTAGGCCTCCGGAAGCTCCGAGAAGGACGGGATTCGGGTGGGGTCCGTGGCCGCCAGGACTTTGCCGTCGGCACTGGTGACGACCGCCTCGATAGGCGACAGCGCCTGGTAGGATTTCTGGGAGCGGTCGAGCGCGTCGAAGACCTCCCACACGTCAGCGCGCAGAACGGCCGGCAGGACGGCTGCGGTCAGTCCGTCGAGATAGCTGCCGGCGAGACCGTCGATAAAGGATTCCTGGGTGCGCGACAGCCGGTCGAGCACCCGCTCCGAGATCACCGCGCTGATCGCCACCATCAGGAGCGCGACCAGGATCGGCACGCGGTAGGAGACCGGAATGGCGCGGAGGCGACGGAGCATGCTCATCCTAACCGCCTCACCGTATCGACCTTGGCGGCGATCGTGTCGAAGAGCGCCGGCTCGGTCGCGACGAAGCCGTCGAGCCGCAGCAGCGCCAGGACTTTGCGGCCATCCTCATGCCGGTTCATCGCCGTCAGAGCATTCCTGAGACGGACGATGCGCGGGTCGCTTGCCAGAGCTCTTGGCGAGGCCACAGGCGGAAAGCCGAGCCACTCGGACCGGCGGACGATCCGCGTCTGGTTGACGAGGTCCGGCTCCATCTCGCGCATGACGTCCCAGACATAGCCGTCGACGCTGCCGGACTGGGCAAGGCCGGACGCCACGGCGCGGATCACGTTGCGGTGGCCATAGGTGTAGAAGGTGCGGGCGAAGAACCCCTCGGGCTTCAACCCGCTCTCGGCCAGGAGCGCACGGGTCACGAGGAATCCGGAATTGGAGTCCGGGTCGGAAAAGGCGTGGATGTCGCCCTTCAGATCCTCCCACCGCTCGGTCGGCCTGTCGGCAGCGGTGATCAGATAGGATTGGTAGAGCGGCTCGCCATGCCAGGACGGCGTGGCCACGAGATCAAGATCCGACTTGAACTGGACATAGGGATAGCCGCAGATCCACGCCGCATGGAGCTGGCCCGCGACGAGCAGCGCCGTGATCTCCTGATAGGTCCGACGGCTTACCAGTTCGACCGGCTCGCCAATAGCTTCGGTGAGGTAGGCGCGCAGAAGTGCCAGAAGTTCGAGGTCGTTGGACAGGAAGACCGGCGTCAGGCCGAACTTGAACCCTTCCTGGGCGGAGGCCGTGCCGGGCACAAGCGCTAGCGAAACCACGGCGCCGCCGCAAATCGCAAGCGCCGAACGGCGGTCGAGTACCTGGCTCGTGGCTGGGTACCTTAGATTCAAGAATTCGATCCTCCCTGCCGGACAGACTAGCGCCCCAGGGCATCGAAATCGACCTGAATCCTGCACTCCTGGGCTTCGTCCGGGTTTCCGGACCAACGGCAGCGCAGCATGTCCGGAAATCCGGACATGACGAATTCGCGCGTTCTGCAAGACGCTGGATTTGCAGGGTGCCGGCCCGTTCCCAGCCACTGGCACCCTCCTTGCAACAGTCTTTGCGTACCCAGTCGCGAACCAGGGAGGATGGAATGGATAGGTGCACCAAATTGGTCGATGTCGGCCGCCGACAGTTCCTGCGCGGCGGCGCGCTTGCCGCTGCCGCCACCGCCACTTCGGTTGCTCTTCCGGCAGCGCCGGCCAGGGCCCAGGTGGCCCTTGCGCGCCTCGACTATCCGTCGAACCGCCTCGGAAACGTCGCCGACCTCAAGCTGAACGAGACCTTCGACGTGACCTATCCCGACGAGAACGCCCCTGGCGTGCTCCTGAAGCTCGGCACGCGGGTCGAAGGCGGTACCGGTCCTGACGGCGACATCGTCGGCTTCTCGACGATCTGTCCGCACAAGGGCTTCCCGCTCAACTACGTCGCCGCCGACCGGACGCTGAATTGCCCCGGACACTATTCCCGCTTCGACTGCGAAGCCGGCGGCCAGCAGATCTGGGGCCAGGCCACGCAGAACCTGCCGCAATATGCGCTGAGGGTGGACGAGAAGGGAGACATCTACGCCGAGGGCGTGGACGAGCTTCTCTACGGCCGCCTGTCGAACGTGCTCTGAGGGAGGGAACAATGGCTTACAAGCGACACATCGACCGCCTGCCGATCATTCCGGCGGATGCGAAGAAGCACAATGTCACCTGCCACTACTGCATCGTCGGCTGCGGCTACCATGCCTACACTTGGCCGGTGAACAAGCAGGGGGGCACCGACGCCGCCGCCAACGCCTTCGGCGTGAACCTGGCCGAGCAGCAGCCGGCCGATACCGAGGCCTGGTATGCGCCGTCGATGTACAACATCGTCAGGCAGGACGGTAAGGACGTCCATCTGGTCATCAAGCCGGACCACGCCTGCGTGGTGAATTCCGGCCTCGGTTCCGTGCGCGGCGCCCGCATGGCCGAGAACCGGCGCTCCGACAAGACCGGCACGCAGCAGCAACGTCTGACCGAGCCGATGGTCTGGCGCTACGGCACCTGGCAGCCGACGAGCTGGAACGACGCGCTCGATCTGGTCGCGCGCGTCACCGCCCGCGTGATCGACAAGGACGACGAGAACGACCTGTTCGTCTCGATGTTCGACCATGGCGGATCTGCCGGCGGCTACGAGAACACCTGGGGCACCGGCAAGCTCTATTTCGGCTCGATGAAGGTCAAGAACTGCCGCATCCACAACCGCCCGGCCTACAATTCGGAAGTCCACTCGACCCGCGACATGGGCGTCGACGAGCTGAACTACGCCTATGAGGACTACACGCTGACCGACACGATCATGCTTGTCGGCACCAACCCGCTCGAATGCCAGACCAACCTCTTCCTGAACCACATGGTGCCCGGCATCAGGAACGGGGCCAAGGTGATCATAGTCGATCCCCGCCGCACGGTGACGGCCAATGCCTGCGAGGTGGAAGCCGGGGCGGAGAACGTGCTGCACCTGGCGATCAAGACCGGAACGGACCTGGCGCTGTTCAACACGCTGTTCACCTACATCGCCGACCAGGGCTGGGTGGACAAGGACTTCATCGCCGCGTCGACACTCGGCGGAGACGTCGCGGTGCCGCAGGACGAAGCGCATCCGGCCGCTCTCGGCTCGTTCGAGATGGCGCGCGCGAAGTGCAAGATGTCGCTCGCCGAGGGCGCGTCGATCACCGGGCTTGCCGAGGCAGACATCGTCAAGGCGGCCGAGTGGATCGCCAAGCCGAAGGAGGACGGCTCGCGCCGCAAGTGCGCCACCGGCTACGAGAAGGGCATCATCTGGGGCAACGACAACTATCGCGTCATCGGCGCGCTGGTGAACATCGGCCTGGCGACAGGCAATATCGGCCGCGAGGGCGGTGGTGTCTGCCGTCTCGGTGGCCACCAGGAAGGCTACTTCCGTCCCTCCGACGCGCATGTCGGTCGGCCTGCGCCCTATATCGACCAGCTGATCATCGCCGGCCACGGCCAGGTGCATCACATCTGGGCCAACGATCACTACAAGACGACGCTCAATGCGACCGAGTTCAAGCGCGAATACAACCGCCGGACCAACATGGTTAAGGACGCCATGGATGCACATGCGGGAGCGACCCGGGAAGAACTGGTCGAGGCCATCGTCGGCGCGATCCACGCGGGCGGGTTGTTCTCGGTCAATGTCGACATCATCCACAGCCAGATCGGCCAGGCCGCGCATGTCATCCTGCCAGCGGTCGAATCCGGCGAGATGAACCTGACCTCGATGAACGGCGAGCGCCGGCTACGCCTCGTCGAGAAATACATGGACGGCCCGGGCAACGCCAAGCCGGACTGCCTGATCGCAGCCGGCCTCGCTCAGCACCTTGAGCGTGTCCTGCGAGAAGATGGCCGCGAGGCCTATGCCGACCAGTTCAAGGGTTATGACTGGAAGACCGAGGAAGACGCTTTCATGGACGGCTATCACTCCGGCAATCCGGAAGTGACCTACGACCGGCTGCGCGCCATGGGTAACAATGGCGTGCAGGAACCGGTCGTCGGCTTCGAGAATGGTCAACTGGTCGGGACGAAGCGCCTCTACACGGACGGAAAGTTTACCCGTCATGGCCGCGAGGACGGCAAGGCGCTGTTCTGCGGCGGCGAATGGCGAGGTATGCAGGCGCCCGGCAAGGCCTACCAGAGGGACAATTTTGCGTTCCTCATCAACAATGGCCGCGCCAACGTCATCTGGCAGAACTGGTTCCTGGACAAGGCCAACGACTTCGTCTCCGACCGCTTCCCGATCCCGTATATCGAGATCAACCCGGAGGACATGGCCGAACTCGGGGTCAAGGCCGGCGATCTGGTCGAGGTCTTCAACGATGTCGGCGCCACGCAGGCGCTGGTCTATCCGACGCCGACTGCGCGCCGGAAGGAGACCTTCATGGTGTTCGGCGCTCCCAACGGCGCGCAGGGCAACATCGTCAATGCCGGGACGAACGAACTGATCCTTCCGAACTACAAGCACACCTGGGCCAACATCCGAAAAATCTCGGATGCGCCGGCCTCGGCGGCGGATCTCTCGTTCAAGTCCATGGAATACAGCGCGGGTTGACCACCGCGCTTCGCGCCGCCGGGCCACACCAACCCGGCGGCGCCTTCAGCATCAGACCGGAGTACATCGTGACATCATCGACCATGAAAGTCGTGACGACGGGAGCTTTTGTCCTCGTCGCATCCATGGCCCAAGCCCAGGATATCGAGGCCGGCAAGGTCATCTTCAGGAAATGCGTCGCCTGCCATGCCACCGATACGACCACCAACAAGGTCGGCCCGCATCTCGGCGACGTGATCGGTCGAACGGCCGGCACCGTCGAAGGATACAACTACTCGAAGGCGATGAAAGAGGCGGGTGCCGCCGGTCTCGTCTGGGACGACGCCCATCTGACCGAATATCTTGTCGCGCCGAAGGCCAAGGTTCCCGGTACGAAGATGGCATTCGCCGGCATCAAGAAGCCGGACGAACTCGCCGATCTCGTAGCCTATCTGAAGACGCTGCCAGAGTGACCATGACCCCGTCCGCCCTCGCTCTTCCGGACCATTGCGAAGCGTGCGCGTCCGGGGCGGTCATCCCCGTAGACATCGCCGCGGCGAAAGCGATCGCCACGGCGACTCCGGTGACGGAAACAGAAACGCTGGACCTGCTCGACGCGATCGGGCGCGTGACGGCAACGGGAGTGGTCGCGAGCCTGAACCTGCCGCCGTTCAACGCCTCCGCGATGGATGGATATGCGGTCAAGTCGGACCGCTTCACTGGACAGGGTCCGTGGCGTCTCAAGGTGACGGGCCGCATCGCGGCAGGCGATGCTCTCAGGCAATCCTTTGAAGGTTCGGTCCGCATCCTGACCGGGGCGCCGGTCCCGCAAGGATTTGACACCGTTGTCATGCAGGAGAAGTGCAGTCTGGAAGGCGACGCCATCGTCATCG
Source organism: Aquibium microcysteis (assembly GCF_014495845.1). Classification (NCBI taxonomy): domain Bacteria; kingdom Pseudomonadati; phylum Pseudomonadota; class Alphaproteobacteria; order Hyphomicrobiales; family Phyllobacteriaceae; genus Aquibium; species Aquibium microcysteis. The sequence continues at coordinate 1,414,327 of NZ_CP061080.1, read as the reverse complement.
ACCAGAAGCCGCGAACGGGCCAGAACGTGCGGATCTCGGGAGAGGACGTGCGGCGGGGAGAGTCGCTGCTGGAGGTTGGCGAAACGCTGAAAGCCCAGCATCTCGCGCTCCTCGCCGGTCAGGGAATGGCCGCGGTCGAGGTTCGCCGGAAGGTTCGCGTCGGACTGATCTCGACAGGCACCGAGCTGCGCGAGCCGGGTCAGCCGCTTCATCCCGGCCAGATCTTCAACTCGAACCGCGTGATGCTGCGCGCCAGTCTCGATGCATGCCGCTGGGCGGAAGTGCTCGACTTCGGCATCGTGCCCGATACGCGAGAGGCGATCGCCGCGGCGCTGGCCGAGGCGGCCACGCAATGCGATGCGATCATCACCACGGGCGGGGTCTCGTCGGGAGAGGAAGACCACGTCACCTGGGCGGTTGGGTCCGGGGGCGGCGTGCTAGACGTCATGAAGGTCGCTATGCGACCCGGCAAGCCAGTGAAGGTAGGGCGGCTGGGTCCAGCGCTGTTCCTCGGGCTCCCCGGCAATCCCAACGCCACTCTCGTCACCTTTCGCATGATCGCGCTGCCGGCGCTCCGCAAGCTGGCAGGCCTGTCGATCCCGGCGCCGACGTGGACGCAGGCGGTTGCCGATTTCGCCTACGAGAAGCGTCCCGACCGCACCGAGTTCGTTCCGGTGCGCATCGGGGCCGCAGGCTCCGATGGATTGCCGCGCCTGGCCATGCTCGGCCGCGGCTCCTCCGCGAGCCTGCGGGCGATCTCGCAGGCCGACGGGATTGCGCTTCTGCCGCCCGGCGTGGACCGTGTCGAGCCCGGGATGCGGCTCGCGTTCGAGGCGATTTAGACCTTTCCGTCATCGTCCTGTCATGTCAGCTAACGATAACTCGATTCATCGAGAAAGGCAGATGTATGGACAAGAAAACATCGCTCGCCGCTTTGGCCGCGCTCGGTCAGGAGACCCGGCTCGACATCTTCCGCCTTCTGGTTCGCGCAGGCGCTGAAGGTATCCCGGCCGGCGAGATCGCGACCGGAGTGGGCGCGGTACAGAATACGACCTCGTCTCATCTGAAGATCTTGACCCATGCCGGGCTGATCCGTCCCGAGCGCGACGGACGCATCGTCCGCTATGTCGCCGACATGACCGGCTTCCGCGACCTTCTCGCCTACCTGATGGAGGACTGTTGCAACGGTTCTCCCGAACTCTGCCGCCCCGTCATCAACGCCGTCACCTGTGATTGCTAGGAGGAACGATCATGTCCGACATACCGCACAACGTCCTTTTCCTGTGCACCGGCAACTCCGCTCGCTCGATACTTGCCGAAGCGATCGTAAACCGCGTCGGGCAAGGGAGGTTCAAGGGCTTTTCCGCCGGTTCCCAGCCGAAGGGCCAAGTCCACCCCTATGCGCTGGACCTGCTGAAGAGCCTCAACCACGACACGTCCTTCGCGCGCTCGAAGGACTGGCAGGAATTCGCCGAGCCCGGCGCGCCGGAGATGAATTTCGTCTTTACCGTCTGCGACAACGCAGCCAATGAATCCTGCCCGATCTGGCCCGGGCAGCCGATGACCGCGCACTGGGGCGTCCCCGATCCGGCGGCCGCCGAAGGCACGGAGGCCGAGAAGCGACTCGCCTTTGCGGACGCGTATCGGATGCTCAACAACCGGATATCGATCTTCACCAGCCTGCCGATGAACACGCTCGACAAACTCGCGCTGCAGAAGCGGCTTGACGAGATCGGTCGCAACCTACCGAAGGCCGGCTGATGCAGGCCGACCTGCCGCGCCGGCTCGCCGCAGAAGCTCTTGGGACCGGCATACTGGTCGCTACCGTCATCGGCTCCGGCATCATGGCCGACCGGCTGACCGACGACGTCGCGCTGGCGCTGCTCGGCAACACGCTGCCCACCGGTGCCATCCTGGTGGTGCTGATCACCATTCTCGGGCCTTTATCGGGCGCTCATTTCAACCCGGCGGTGACGCTGGTGTTTGCGCTGCGGCGGGAGATCGAGACATACGCCGCGATGACTTACGTAGCGGCACAGATCGCCGGCGGCATACTGGGAGCGCTGCTCGCCCACGCAATGTTCGAACTACCGATCTTGCAGGCGTCGACGACGGTGCGCAGCGGAGCGGCTCAATGGCTGGCGGAGGGCGTGGCTTCATTCGGGCTGGTGTTCACGATCCTGGCCGGGCTTCGCTTCAGGTCGGACGCAATTCCATGGCTTGTGGGCCTCTATATCACCGCAGCCTATTGGTTCACGGCGTCGACGTCTTTTGCTAATCCGGCCGTCGCGATCGCACGCGCCTTCACCGACACCTTCGCCGGCATTCGGCCTGTCGACCTGCCGGGCTTTATCGTCGCCGAATTGATCGGTGCGTTGCTGGCTATGGTAGTGGCCGGCTGGATGCTCGCCGCTCCGAAATCCATGCTCGAAACGAGGCCCGCAGAATGACGATTACGATCTACCACAATCCTGACTGCGGCACTTCGCGCAACACGCTCGCCATGATCCGGCAATCCGGCGAAGAGCCCGAGGTAATCGAGTATTTGAAGACGCCGCCGTCGCGCGACAGGCTGGTCGAGCTGATCGCAGCCATGGGGATGACGCCGCGCGACCTGCTGCGCGAGAAGGGGACGCCGTATGGCGAACTTGGCCTTGGCGACACGAAGTGGAGCGATGACGAGCTCGTCGACTTCATGATGGCGCATCCGATCCTCATCAACCGCCCGATCGTCGTCACGCCGCTCGGCACGAGGCTGTGCCGCCCGTCGGAAGCCGTTCTCGACATCCTTACGAACCCGCATATCGGGCCGTTCACAAAGGATGACGGTGAGGTGGTGATTGACGCGGATGGCCGGCGCTTGAGGTAACTCAGGAGTCATTCGTGGGTTGACGTGCTCAAAGATCCGTCCATATTTCTAATTAAATCGAAATTCTAGCGTCGTAGCCCCGGCGGGCAGGAGCCACATGACCGAAGCCACCGCGCTGATCGACACGCTGCCGAATCTTGAAGAAGACAGTTTTCGGCAAATCGATGAAGCCGCCTTGCTGGACGCGCCCCGATCGTCGCACCCGGCTCGGATCCTGATGCTCTACGGCTCGCTGCGCGAGCGCTCCTATTCGCGGCTGGCGACAGAGGAAGCGGCGCGGGTCCTTCGCCGGCTGGGCGCGGAGGTACGCATTTTCAATCCCGCGGGCTTGCCGCTTCCGGACTCTGTCCCGGCCGATCATCCCAAGGTCAAGGAACTGCGCGACCTGTCGACATGGTCGGAAGGGCAGGTCTGGTGCTCTCCCGAGCGGCACGGTTCGATGACCGGGATCATGAAGGCGCAGATCGACTGGCTTCCGCTGTCGCTCGGCGGAGTGCGACCGACTCAGGGACGGACCTTGGCGGTCATGCAGGTCTGCGGCGGTTCGCAGAGCTTCAACGCGGTCAACCAGCTGCGCGTTCTTGGCCGCTGGATGCGCATGGTCACCATCCCGAACCAGTCGTCGGTGGCGAAGGCCTTCAACGAGTTCGACGCCGAGGGCCGGATGAAGCCGTCGCCCTACTACAACCGCATCGTCGACGTGATGGAGGAACTGATGAAGTTCACGCTGCTCCTCCGCGACAGGACCGACTACCTGACCGACCGCTATTCAGAGCGCGTGGAAAGCGCCGAGGAGGTGTCAAAGCGGGTGAACCAGCGGTCGATCTGACGGTTCACTCAGGATTCCTTATTTCTACGATCATCGAAATTGAATTGACCGGCGCCTTGGCCGCGGCTACGCTCCTCGCATGAAGCTTGAACAGGCAGCATCGCAGCTCGAAGCGCTCGGCAACCCGACGCGCCTGAACATCTATCGAATCCTTGTGCGCGCAGGCGAGGAGGGACTGCCAGTTGGCAGCATCCAGGAGAGGCTCGGTATCCCGGCGTCCACCCTGTCGCATCACTGCAAGCGGCTGATCGAGACGGGGCTGGTGAGCCAAGAGAGGCAGGCGACGACGCTCATCTGCCGCGCCGAGTATCCGTCGATGCAGGCTCTGATCGGCTACCTCGCAGACGAATGCTGTGCGGACGGAAGCTGTCCGCCGGAGCCGGCACGACGGAAGGCGAGGGAACGCGCGTAGCGATCCCCCTTTTTTGACCCTTTAATTCGAATATTCGGGAAGGATCGAATGATGGCCATCTCTCATCCGGAACTGCCGGTTGCCGTGATCGGAGCTGGCCCCGTGGGTCTCGCCGCAGCCGCGCGCCTGGCGGAGCGCGGCCTGCGCCCCGTGCTCTTCGAAAAAGGAACGAGCGTCGGCGCGGCGCTCCTTGATTGGGGCCATGTGCGCGTCTTTTCGCCCTGGGACTACAACGTCGATGCGGCCGCGCGGACACTGCTTGCCGACGACGGCGTCACGGCACCGTCCGGTGATTACCTGCCGACAGGCAGGGAGATCGTGACGAAGTATCTTGAGCCACTCTCCCGGTTGCCGGCCATTGCGGCGGGCCTTAGTCTCGGAGCGGAGGTGACCGGGATCACGCGGCAAGGCCATGACCTGATGTCGAATGATGGCCGCGCCGACGCGCCCTTCGTCGTGCGCTATCGCGATCACGAGGGCGAACATCGCCTGCTGGCGCGCGCGGTCATCGACGCATCGGGAACGTGGTCGCGGCCAAACCCGATGGGCGCAGACGGTCTTGGCGTTCCCGGTGAAGCGGGGGCCGCAGACCTGATCGCCTACGGGATCCCCGATGTCGATGGCGCCGAGCGCGAGTCCTATGCGGGTAAGCGCACGCTTGTGCTCGGCAGCGGCCACTCCGCCATCAATGTGGCGCTCTCGCTGCTCGACCTGCAGCAGAAGGCGCCGGGTACGGAAGTGCTGTGGGCGCTCCGGCGTGATCGCATCGCGCGCCTGCTCGGCGGCGGTCTGAACGACCAGTTGCCCGGGCGCGGCGCGCTTGGTCTCGCCGCGAAGCAAGCGATCGACGAGCGCAGACTAAAGATGCTGGCCCCCTTCGTCGTCGACCGCGTCGCGCGCTCGGGTGATAGGCTCCGCGTGGAGGCAACGCTTGGCGTGCGTCCCGTCGCCGAAGTTGTCGATCGCATCGTCGTCGCGACCGGCTTCCGCCCCGACTTCTCGTTCCTGCGGGAATTGCGCCTCGGCCTTGATCCGGCTGTCGAGGCGACGCCGGCGCTCGCACCGCTGATCGACCCGAACGTTCATTCCTGCGGCACAGTGCCGCCGCACGGCGTCGATGAACTGGCCCATCCGGAGCCGGGCTTCTACATCGTCGGCTCAAAATCCTACGGGCGCGCGCCGACCTTCCTGATGGCGACCGGCTACGAGCAGGTCCGATCCATCGTCGCCGAGATCGCGGGCGATCCTGTCGCGGCCCGCCAGGTCCAGCTTGTTCTTCCGGAAACGGGCGTCTGCGGCGTGCCGCAAGCCAGTGCCGCCGAGCCGTCATGCTGCGGCGGCCCGGCGCCGGCTGACATTGATGCGTGCTGCGCCGCCGATGCAGCCGCCAAGGCAAGCGGCGACGCAGGATGTGGGTGTGCTTCGACGACGGTCGCGCCCGTCGTGGCGAAGACATCCTGCTGCCAGGCTGCCGCGTGAAGGCTTCGCCGGCAGCCTCAGCGCCGGGCTGGTTCATCAGCGCGCTCGGCGCCGCTCAGATCTGCTCATGGGGGACGCTGTTCTATGGCTTCCCTCTGATCGCGGAGGCGATGCGCACCGATCTGGGCTGGTCGAAGCCAACGCTTTATGGTGCGGCGACGCTCGGCATGCTTCTGGCGGGACTGGCGGCCTATCCTGTGGGCGCCGCGATCGACCGCGGCCATGGACGGCTGCTGATGTCCGGCGCCTCGGTGCTTGCCGGAATTCTGCTCGCGGCGTGGTCTCAGATAGAAGGGCTGATCGCCTTCTACATCGTGCTCGCCGGGCTGGGCTGCATGCAGGCCGCGACGCTCTATGAACCCGCCTTCGCCGTCATCGCGCGCCGCGTCGGTCCGCTCAATGCGCGCAAGGGCATCACCGCGCTGACGCTGTGGGGCGGCTTCGCCAGCACCGTCTTCATTCCCGTCATCCAGTTCCTGATCGAGACGCAGGGCTGGCGCGGGGCGCTGCTCGTCATGGCCGGGGTGAACATCGTCGTCTGCGGCGGGCTCTATCTCCTCGCCATCGATCCGTCGCGGGACGCGCCGGTCCGGGCGGCCGAGCCCGACGAGATCCCGCCAGCCGTCGGCCGCGCGGCCGTGGCCGCTGCCATGCGCCGGCCGTCCTACTGGGGCCTCATGCTGGCCTGGGTCTCATATGCCTTCGCCTTCTCGTCGCTGACCTACCATTTCTTCCCGCTGCTGCTCGAACGCGGCCTGGACTCGGCCGGAGCCGTGCTGGTGCTGACAGTCATCGGCCCGGCGCAGGTGGCAGGCCGCATCCTGATCCGCGCCTTCGCCGCCGAAGCTCCGGTAAGGTCGGTCGGCTCGGCGATCGTCATCGTGTTTCCTCTGGCGGTAATCGGCTTCGCCTTCGCACCGCCGCAGGTTCTCGTCATCGCAGCGGTCGCAGCTTTCTACGGCGCTGCGAACGGCATGATCACCATCGTGCGCGGCATGGCGGTGCCGGAGATGGTCACGCGTGACGGCTATGGCGCGGTCAACGGCTCCCTCGTCGCGCCGATGAACATCATGACCGCGCTCGCACCGCTCGGCGCGGCGCTGCTCTGGCAGGCGAGCGGCGGCTACGGCGCGGTGCTCGCGGCCATCTTCATCGGCTCGCTGACGCTATGCGCCGGGTTCTGGTTCGCTGCATCAAAGATCTGAAAGAGATGGCCTGAAAAAATGCGTAATGGTCGTAAATGTGGTCGCTTCTCCTTCGCGCGATAGACGCTAGGGGTAACTCCTGAGATGCACGAGTGGAGCGTTCGCATCGTTTGGACGAAGTTGGGGAACTACAACATATCCATTTGACTCTTTCATCAGGCGGCAACAGCGTTACGTGTGTTTAATCGCCTGGCCGAACTTCGGCTGGCGCGTTGAGTAGGGTGCGTTGGTGTTGGGAACTGCAGGAGATATTGACGCGGCGCAAGCGATCTTCCGGGACGTTGATCTGTCGCGTAGGGAAGGGGAGGGCAAGCTCCCTATCGACAGAATGCCGGAGCCGTTGCGTCGAGCGGCCCGCGAATGGCTCGACGAAAAATCCTCCGCCACGTCGCGCGCGACCTATAGCGCCGGATTCCTCGCGATGTCCGTATGGCTGTGCGGCAGGTTGGGACGGAGCGACCTTCTGCTTTTCAGTGCGCTGACCCCAGAACTGCTTGAAGAGTATGACGAAGCTCTGGTTAGGAGCGGTGTATCCTACGCGCTAAGACTACGAAATTTTGATGCTACCAAGAGCTTTGCAACTTGGCTTTCGCGGAAAATTTCTACAACTAACATCAATCCTTTCATCATCTTTCGCCCACGACGCGCGCCAAAGGGCGCAAAGGTAGTGGAAGAGGCAACCCGCGATTACGTCGAGATCCTTTCAAGGATTCCGCCTCATATTCGCGTCGATCTGGAAGCTTGGGGCTCGACCGTGTCGCGGGCGAAAACGCGTACCGTATACCTCACGGATTGCATGCACATGCTGGAAGCGATCATGCGCAGAACAGGGCAGGGGTATAGCGACCGCATTTTCTCCTCTGTGGACGCTGCCCTGATCGAGTCCATCTCCTCAGAGCTTTCCGCAACCTGCGCGAATACGTCGATTGAAAGGCGTTGGGCTGCTCTTAGGAGCTTCGTGAAATATCTGGCGAGCGAGAGCCCGACACTGAATTTCGGCGATGTGCTCACTGCGAAGGTCAGCGTGCAGAGAGTGCGACAAGCGACAAGAATTGCGAACTTGGATGATATGCTGGACGCCATCGAAGTGGCCATTGCGACTGGGTTCTATGACGAGGGGTGGGTCGTCCACCGAGATCGCGCTGTCCTGCGTCTGATTGTCGACTGTGGAGCAAAGGCGAGTGAGATATCACTGCTGGATCTCGATCATATCGACGATGCGAAGCGACACGGAAACGCGCTCTTGATACCAGGGCGGACATATCGGAACCAGCTCTCCGATGAAACGCTGGACGCAATAGACAGGTACCTCTCTGCTACGCCGCGCCCCATGTTCGGTGAGCCTGCGCTATTCATAACGTCAAAGGATCGTCGGCTGCAGCCAACAATTGCCCAGCGGCAACTCCGACATCTGGCAGACGTCTCCGGCTTGGATGACGCAACGACTTTCTTGGGCCTTGTTGCCGACCACATGGTCCGAGAGTTTCGTAAAGGCATCCCTGAAACCGTCATCGCACGGCGCCTAGACCTCAACGTGGCATATGTCGCTCAGACGCTTGAGCGAGCGGGATGCTTTGAAAAGTGGGGCATCGTGTCAGAACCGGCGCAAGCGCCTACAGATACCGCGCCCTAAATTGTCCGGAAAAGCTTGGGTTCGGTCCGCTTCCAATCTGCAACTTGAGGATGCATCTGTAGGAATGACCACGTCAGGGATTCAGATACGGTGTTCGGAGATTCAACTAGGTCCTGTCTCAACAGACTGCCATGGCGGCGTCAATCTATGCCGCATAAGATAGATTATGGAACTTTCTGATATGCGGCGTGCGACGTACTTGCAGGAATGCGGCCCGTGCAGCCGCGCGGTGCTCGGCAATCCATCGGCCCCACAAGTGCCTCTGCAGGATAAGGTGCATCCGCGCGACGTCGACGGAGACGTCGCTCTGCGACGCCTACGCAGCCACGTCCGCCACCGTCGCGCCCGCTGCGGCGAGCAGCGCGTTCGGCTCGGCCGAGAACACTGCGTCGTGGGCGCCGGCGGCGGCCCAGACGATGTCGTAGCCGGTCAGCGTTTCGTCGGCATAGGCGTCGATCGGCTCCAGGTGGCCGAGCGGCGAGACGCCGCCGATGGCGAAGCCGGTGCGGTCGCGGATCTCGCGCGGGTCGGCGCGGCCGAGCGTTTCGCCGGTCAGCGCCGCGGCCCGGGCGGCGTCGAGCCGCTTGTCGCCGGAGACCAGGAAGAGATACAGCTTGCCGCTCGTTTCGCCCTTGAAGATCAGCGACTTGACGATCTGGCCGACCGATACGCCGCATTGCGCGGCGGCTTCTTCGGCGGTCCGCGTGGATTCACCCATGCGGCGAATCTCGACCGGCAGGCCCGCCGCTGCGGCCGCCTGGCGGACCCGTTCGATGCTCTTGCTCATGGCGTCACCCGAAAATCCATTGTTTTCAATATTCTCCGAGCGCCTGTTCGATCACCATGCCATCATAGGCCGGCTCCACATGAGCAGGCGTCTCTCGCATCGTCGCCTCGTAGTCGAGCGGAATGTGCATGTGGGTCAGCACGGCGCGGCGGGGTGCCAGCCGTTCGATCCAGCCCAACGCCTGGGTGAGCGACAGATGCGAGGGATGCGGCTTGTGCTGCAGCGCGTCGACCACCAGCGTGTCGACGCCGGCCAGCCGCGCGACGGTTCCGGGCGGGAAATCCGACACGTCGGGACAATAGGCGATGCCGCCGATGCGGTAGCCGAGCGAGAGGATGTCGCCATGGATCTGCGGCAGCGGCTCGAAGGTGAGGGGACCCCCCTCCCCGTCGATCGTGAACGGCGTGTCGTGGTCGATGGCGCGCGCGTTGAGGATCGGCGGGTAGGAACTGCCGGGCGGCGTGCGGAAGCAGTAGCCGAAGGCGTCGTGCAGGCGGTCGAGCGTCGGCTTGTCGGCATAGACGTCCATCAGCCGGCGCTGCTCCAGCGCATAGCCGCGCAGATCGTCGATGCCGTGGATGTGGTCGGCATGCGGGTGGGTGAAGACGGCGGCGTCGAGCCGGCGCGTTGCCGAGCGGATCATCTGCTCGCGGAAGTCCGGCCCGGTGTCGATGACCACCGTGGTGCGCCGCCCGTCGGCCGCGATGCGCTCCACCAGGGCGGCCGCGCGGGTGCGCAGGTTCTTCGGATTGGCCGGGTCGCAATTGCCCCAGTCGCCGGTGATCCGCGGCACGCCCGGCGACGAGCCGCAGCCGAGGATGGTCAGGCGGACGACGTCGCCCGGCATCAGGCGGCAGATCCCGCGGGCGGCCCGACCTTGGAGAACAGCCGCAGGAAGTTCGCGGTCGTCTGCCGCGCGATCGCGTCTTCCGTCAGCCCCAGCGTCCCGGCGAGCACCCGGGCGGTGTGGGCGACATAGGCCGGCTCGTTGCGCTGGCCGCGGTGCGGCATCGGCGCGAGATAGGGCGAATCGGTCTCGACCAGCAGCCGGTCGAGCGGGATTTTCTTTGCAATGTCGCGCAGTTCGTCGGATTTCCTGAAGGTCAGGATGCCCGAGAAGGAGACGTAGCCGCCGAGCTTCACCCCGGTCTCGGCCAGCGCCGCGCCGGAGGAAAAACAGTGCAGCACGAAGGGGAAGGTCCCCTTCCCCGTCTCCTCGGTCAGGATCCTGGCCATGTCCTCGTCGGCGTCGCGCGAATGGATCACCAGCGGCAGGCCGGTCTGCCGCGCCGCCGCGATGTGGCGGCGCAGGCCCTCAGCCTGCGCATCGCGCGGCGCCTTGTCGTAGAAATAGTCGAGCCCGGCCTCCCCGATCGCCACGACCTTGCGGTGCGCCGACAGCCGCACCAGGTCCTCGGTGGTGATCTCGGTCTCCTCGCCGGCATTGTGCGGATGGGTGCCGACCGAGCACCAGACGTTCTCGTAGGCCTCGGCGATGGCGCGGATCTCGTCGAAGCGTTTCACGCGGGTCGAGATCGTCACCATCATGCCGACGCCGGCCGCCTTCGCGCGTGCCACGACGGCGTCGCGTTCCGCGGAAAAATCCGGGAAGTCGAGGTGGCAGTGGCTGTCGACCAGCATGGCGTCAGCCACCCGCCGCCTCCTGCTCGACATAGCGCGGGAAGACGCCCGACGGCGCCGGCAGCGGCGTGCCGGGCACGAGCGCGTCGGCGTCGCCGGCATGGGCGAACAGGCGCCGGTCGGCGGGCACCGCGAGCAGGTCGAGCAGCTTCGCCGAGGAGCCCGGCACGTAGGGTTGCAGCATCAGCGCGATGCGGCGCACCACCTCGGCCGTCGTCCACAGCACCGTCTCCATGCGCGCCGGATCGGTCTTCTTCAGGCCCCAGGGCGCCTGGCCGGCGAAATAGCGGTCGGCCTCGGCCACCACGGCGATGACCGCCGCCAGCGCCTGGTGGATCGCCTGCCCCGCCATCGCCTTGCGCGCGGTCTCCAGCGCCTCGGCGGCGGCGGCCAGCACCGCCTCGTCCTCGGCCGTCAGCGTGCCCTTGCCCGGCACCACGCCGCCGCAGTTCTTGGCGATCATCGACAGCGAGCGCTGCGCCAGATTGCCGATGCCGTTGGCGAGGTCGGCATTGGTGCGCGTGACGATGCCCTCGTGGCTGTAGTTGCCGTCCTGGCCGAACGGGATGTCGCGCAGCAGGAAGTAGCGCAGCTGGTCGAGCCCGTAATGCTCGGCGAGCGCGAAGGGGTCGATGACGTTGCCGACCGACTTCGACATCTTCTCGCCGCGGTTGAACACGAAGCCATGGCCGAAGACGCGCCTGGGCAGCTCCACGCCCGCCGACATCAGGAAGGCCGGCCAGTAGATGGCATGGAAACGCACGATGTCCTTGCCGATGACGTGGATGTCGGCCGGCCAGCGGTGCCACAGCGGCGCGTCCGCATCGGGATAGCCGACGCCGGTGATGTAGTTGGTCAGGGCGTCGACCCAGACATACATCACGTGCTTCTCGTCGCCGGGCACCGGCACGCCCCAGTCGAAGGTGGTGCGCGACACCGACAGGTCCTTCAGCCCCTGCTTCACGAAGCTCACCACCTCGTTGCGGCGCTCCGGCGGGGCGATGAAGTCGGGATGTTCGTCGTAGAGCTTCAGCAGTCGGTCGCCATAGGCCGAGAGGCGGAAGAAGTAGCTCTCCTCCTCCACCCATTCCACCGGGGTGCCCTGCGGTCCGTAGCGCACGCCGTCGTCGCGCACCTCGGTCTCCTCCTCGCCGTAATAGGCCTCGTCGCGCACCGAGTACCAGCCGGCATAGCTGTCCTTGTAGATGTCGCCATTGGCCGCCATCGCCGACCAGATCGCCTGGCTGGAGCGATAGTGCCGCTCCTCGGTGGTGCGGATGAAGTCGTCGTTGGAGATGTCGAGCGCGGCAGCCATGCGCTTGAACTCGGCCGCGTTGCGGTCGGCGAGTTCGCGCGGGGTCAGGCCCTCCTTGCGCGCCGTCTGCAGCATCTTGATGCCGTGCTCGTCGGTGCCGGTGAGGAAGTAGACGTCCCTGCCGTCGCAGCGCTGGAAGCGTGCGATCGCATCCGTCGCGATCATCTCGTAGGCGTGGCCGATATGCGGCTTGCCGTTGGGATAGGAGATCGCGGTCGTGATGTAGAACGTGTCCTTGGCCATGAAGCTCGGATTCCGGGATGTGCGCGAAAATTGTGCGGTGCAGATAGCGCATCGTGCCGGTGAATGCCATCCCCGCGCAACCCTCCGCTCGCCGGGAGGGTCGACGGGCCTTGATCTCGATCAAGGCGCGGGCGCGCCGGTTTCCTAGCATCGGCGTCAACAGGAGGATCGCCATGTCCGCACAGGCCGCCGTCACCACAGGAATCCGCCATATGCTCGAATCCGTCGCCCGGCGATGGCGTGACCACCGCGACGCGGTCGCCTCGCTGCGCGAGATCGACCGGATGGATCCGGCCATGGCCGGCGAGATCGCCGCGGAGGCCGGCCTCACGGTCGCCGACCTCAAGGAGGTGATCTCGCACGGTGCCGGCGCCAACCGTCTCATGCAGCGGATGATGGACGCCTACGGCGTGGACGTGCGCGAACTCGCCGAGGACGGCCTGCTGCGCGACGTCTCCGTGCTGTGCTCGCGCTGCCAGTCCAGAGGCCGCTGCGCCGAGGAACTGGAGGCCGGCACGGCGCGCGAGAACGCGCATCTGTTCTGCCCCAATGCCGAGACCTTCGAGAGCTTCGGCCTCGCCGCGAGCTGACGCGCTTCAGCCGAAGCCGAACCAGAGCGTGGCGAGGCCGAGGAAGGCGAAGAAGCCGACGACGTCGGTGACGGTCGTCACGAAGACGGCCGAGGCGACGGCGGGATCGATCTTGAAGCGGTCGAGCATCAGCGGGATCAGGATGCCGCCGAGTGCCGCGACGAACATGTTGACGATCATCGCCGCGCCGATGATGACGCCGATCGAGACCGACTGGAACCAGGTACCGGCGACGGCGCCGATCAGCACGGCGAAGATCGCGCCGTTGATCAGGCCGACCAGCATCTCGCGGCGGATGATGCGCCAGGCGTTGTAGATGTCGAGGTCGCGGGTGGCGAGCGCGCGCACGGTCACGGTCATGGTCTGCGAGCCGGCATTGCCGCCCATGCCGGCCACGATCGGCATCAGCACGGCCAGCGCCACCACCTTCTCGATGGTCGCGTCGAACAGGCTGATGACGGATGCCGCCAGGAAGGCGGTCACCAGATTGACCAGCAGCCAGGGCACGCGCGAGCGCGAGGTCGACAGGACGCTGTCCGACAGTTCCTCGTCGCCGACGCCGCCCATGCGCAAGAGATCCTCTTCCGCCTCCTGCTGGATCACGTCCACCACGTCGTCGATGGTGAGCACGCCGACCAGCCGCTCGTTCTCGTCGACGACGGCGGCCGACAGAAGGTCGTACTGCTCGAACTCCCGCGCGGCCTCCTCCTGGTCCATCGTGGCCGGGATCGCATGGCGCGTCTCGTGCATAACCTCCTCGATCTTCACCGCGCGCTGGGTGCGCAGGATCTTGTCGAGGTCGACCGAGCCGAGCAGCTTGAAGGTCGGGTCGATGACGAAGATCTGGAAGAAATGCTCGGGAAGGTTCTGGTCCTCGCGCATGTAGTCGATGGTCTGGCCGACCGTCCAGAACGGCGGCACGGCAACGAATTCGGTCTGCATGCGCCGGCCGGCCGATTCCTCCGGATAGCCGAGCGACCGGCGCAGCCGGATGCGCTCGGTGAAGGGCAGCTGCGCCAGGATCTCGTTCTGGTCGTCCTCGTCGAGATCTTCCAGAATGTAGACCGCATCGTCGGAATCGAGCTCCTGGACGCCCTGCGCGATCTGCGCATTGGGCATCGCGTCGACGATCTGCATGCGGACCGCTTCGTCGACTTCGGTCAGCGCGGTGAAGTCGAAATCGCTGCCGAGCAGTTCCACCAGTGCCCGGCGCTGCTCGGGAAGCAGCGTTTCCAGGAGATCGCCAAGTTCGGACTGGTGCAGGTTCGCGACGTCCTGCTTCAGGGTCAGGATGTCGCGGTCGGCGATCGCGGCGCCGATATGGGCAACGTAGGAGGGACGGATGACGCCTTCTTCGTCGTAGATGTCGGCGTGATCCACGGTCTGATCGATGCCGCCGGCGGCGTCTTCGTCCAGTTCGGCCAATGCGACCTCCAAGCCAGCGAGCGATCGGTTTCCCGACCGGTCTAGCCCGCCCGTCCGGCGAACTCAAAGCCTATTGCAGCGCAGCATGCGGTTTCATTCCTTGACACGGCGGAGGATGGTGAGCCCCTCTTCGCGGTCCAGTGCGTCCCGCACACCCGTGGGAATGCCGCCCTTCCCGGCCGGGGCGTCGTTCAGGGCCACGTCGCGAACCGTCACGCTCAGCCAGTGCGTCAGTTTCCTCGCCCCGCCCAGCGACAGGTCGCCGCCGATCAGCGTGAAACCCGACGTCGCCAGCGAGATCGTCGGCCGTGCGCGGGCATCGCGCGTGACGTCGAAGCTGACCTCGTAGGAATAGGCGGCCGGCGTCTCGTGCACGTTGATCAGCGCCACCGTGGTGTTGAGAACCCACTCCTTGAGCCCGAGCCCGCCGGCGATCCGCTCGGGCGGATTGGCGATCTGGCCGGAGCATTCCAGTTCCGCGAAGGGATAGTAGACCGAGACGGTCGTCCGCACGGCGTTCACCCGGCTGCTCGAGCCGCCGAGCCCGAGCCCGGCACTGCCATGGTTGACGGGGATGACGAAGCTCGAATTGCCGGCGGCGTCGAGCACCTTCACGAGTTCCAGGCCGGCCGTCACCTTGGCGTACTGTCCCTCGATCGCGATGCCGGCCTCGCGCAGCCTGGCCGACACGCCGGGCTCGCTCTTGATCAGGGACAGCGATTCGCAGAGTTCCTGCTCGACCGTGTAGAACAGCGATTCCATCTTGACGTAGTCGCTCTCGGCGAAGTCCGGCAGCGTCGTGCAGCCTGCGAGCATCACTGCGATGAGCGCGGCGCTCCCCGTTCGCGCCAACTGGCTCCTGCCCTTCGCCATCGTCCGTCCCCTTCCCTGCCCCCGGGAAGAGCTTCGCGTCTCGGCGCGGTTCGCACAAGTGGTAATTCAGCGGGGTCGAACAGACCGGCGCGGCGGGAGACGTTCCCCTCTCCGCCACGCCGGTGCCGCGAGACCTTCCGTCAACCCTCGGCCTTGAAGCGCTTGGCTTCCTTCTCGAGTTCGGGACTGTCGATCCCGTGCTTCTCGATCAGTTCGCGCGCCTGGCCCTGCGACAGGTCCGTCGTCTCGGCCAGCTTCAGGGCCTTGCGGTCCTTGGCGTCCTCGGGGAGCGCCCGGCGCTCGTTCCCGGTTGCGGTCGGTTTCGACATGTCGGCCTCCGTTTCCGCAGCAACGGCCGGCACGACGCCTCGTTCCCATCGCACCCGCGCCTGTGTCGTCCGACGCACCGGGCCGGTGCCGCTCGGCACAGGACGGCCCGGATGCCCTGCCTAGTCTCGGCCTTGTCTCACCCACGGACCCGGAGCGACCATGGCCGACCTTCACCAGCGTTTTCGCGGCAGCGACACGATCCTTGCCGACTACGGGCTTTCGATCGGACTGCCCGATCTCGCCTTCGATTCCGATGGCGAGGTGGTCATCGAAATGGGCGACGTTCCCGTCTGCCTGGTCGCCGGCGACCAGGAAGCGGGATACGTCGTGAAGGCCCACGTCAATGTTCCGGACGGCGTTCCGCAGGAAACCTTCGCCGGCTACGCGGCCATGCGCAACGGCGTCATGATGGGCCACGGCATGGGCATCGTCGCGCTCGACGGCGCGGACGGCGGCTGGGTCTGGACCGACCGCATCGAACCGGCGCAGCTCACGCCCGAGCGCCTGCATGAGCGCCTGCTGCGCGCGACGCGCAACGTCGCCTACTGGCAGGCGGCAATCGATCTGCTCGCGCCCGCCGCCGAAGAGGCGCCGGCCGTCGGCGACCCCTCCCTGATCATCCGCGCCTGACGCAACCACGCACAATCCGGAACACGACCATGAGCAAGATCACCGACCGCCAGCTCACCACGATCCTCGACACGACCAATCTCAAGGCCGGCATCGGCAAGAGCCGCGACGAGGAGGGTGGCGTTCGCGTCCGCTCCGGCTCGCCGGGCATCGCCTGGCTGAAGTCGAAATTCTCCACGACCGCTCAGAAGCAGAACATCCAGGCGCGCGAAAACTTCGTTGCCAGGGTGTCGAAGGACCTCGGGCTGACGAGCGCGCTTGCGAAACGGCTCCACAACGAGATCGTCGGCACCCACACGGTGACGGGCGTCAAGAAGATGCCGCTGACGGTCGGCAAGGCGCAGGATGCCATCAAGCTGATCATGGAGCTCGCCAGGAACGTCAGGGACAACGTCGACTATGACCCGATGAGCCGCTTTCAGAAGCAACTGGCCCGCGAAGGTGTGGGCAACCAGCAGAACGTCCCGGTCATGCCTGAGCCGAAGAAGATCGAGGTGCAGGAGGAAATCGGCCTCGACGAGCTCCTCGATGACGAGCCGGTCACGGACAAGGATCGGCCGAGCCTCTCCGATCCCGAACTGCAGGACGTGCTGGGCATGCTGGCGCAGGGCACGGAGAAGACGGAGCGGACCGAGCACACGCCGTCCGGGCTCCAGAGCGACCTCGCTCTCCTCGACACGCTCGACGAGATGCTCGACGACATGGACCGCAAGACCGACAAGCCGACCGGCGGCGGCCAGAAGCCGGGGACGATCGACGAGAACGCGCTCTTCTCGGACCTCGACGGCCTCGTGGACGAGATCGGGAAGAAGCAGGACAACTGATCCCTTCCGCTTGCGGACGAACCGCGGGCAAGCCAGCCCCGGTTCGGTCTGCCGGTTGCCGGAGCGTAACCGCCAGCAAGACCGGCGGCGCCGTGATCGCGGCAGACGGGTATCACATTCCGACGCATGAAGCAGTGACCTAGACCCCGGTTGCCAGGCCGGCGGACCGGACGGAGGCCGGCGTGAGGAGCCGCGATCCGCGGACACCAGATCACGAACGAATCCGGTATTATCGGGGGAAGAGTTCAGCCTCTGGCTGAGAATGGTGCGGTCGAGAAGACTCGAACTTCCACGGGTTGCCCCACAGCGACCTCAACGCTGCGCGTCTACCAATTCCGCCACGACCGCACGTGGTAGGGCCGGTCCTGACCGGCTCGCGGCGTTTAGCAAATCACCTGTCGGGAAACAAGAGCGCCGAACCGAATAAATGTGGCTTTCGACAGCCGCATGACGAAAGGCCACCGGCCCTGTCTGGACGGCGCCCCGCCGAGCCGCCATATCTGGTCCAGAAGGACTGTCTCAGATGCTCCAGCGCAACCAGCTCGGCTTCGATTTCCACCCCTCCGCCGGCAGCCCGCCGGTCGAGTGGCGCATCGAACCCGGTCTCGTGCCCTACTCCGACGCGCTCGCCGTGATGGACGCGCGGTCCACCGCCATACGGGACGGCCCGGCACGCGAGATGGTCTGGCTTGTCGAGCACCCGCCGCTCTACACCGCCGGCACCAGCGCCCGGCCGGGCGACCTCCTGGAGCCCGACCGTTTTCCCGTCTTTGCCGCCGGACGCGGTGGCGAATACACCTATCACGGCCCCGGCCAGCGCGTGGTCTACGTCATGCTCGATCTGAAGCGGCGGCGCGAGGACGTGCGCGTCTTCGTCGGCGCGCTGGAGGAATGGATCATCCGCACTCTCGACCGCTTCAACGTGAAAGGCGAGCGGCGCGAGGACCGCGTCGGCGTCTGGGTGGTGCGGCCCGACCGGCCGCCGCTGGCGCCGGGCGTGCCGGCCGAAGACAAGATCGCCGCCATCGGCATCCGGTTGCGGCGCTGGGTCTCCTTCCACGGCATCGCCATCAACGTCGAGCCCGACCTGTCGCATTTTTCCGGTATCGTCCCCTGCGGCATCGCGGGATACGGCGTCACCAGCCTTGTCGATCTCGGATTGCCGGTTACCATGGCCGACGTGGACGTGGCGCTGAAGCAGGGATTCGAACAGGTGTTCGGGCCAGCCGCCACGGACTGAGGCCGGCCGGCGGACGTTATCGGTGCCGGCTGCCTTTAAGGGAGGCTGGGATGAGCCTGCGGACGAATCGACTGGGCGCGGCGTTCTTTGCGCTGCTGGCCGCCCTCCCCGCCGGCGCACTGGCGCAGCAGGCGACCGATGCCGTCGCGCCGGAGGCGCCGACCAGCGTCGAGGTCAAGGCGGCCGTCAGGGCCCGCAGCCAGATGGTGGTGGCCGCCAACCCGATCGCCGCGGAAGCCGGCCTCGCGGTGCTGCGCGACGGTGGCAGCGCGGCCGACGCGCTGGTGGTGGTGCAGACCGTGCTCGGCCTCGTCGAACCGCAGTCGTCGGGTCTCGGCGGCGGCGGATTCCTGGTCTTCCTCGACGGCGCGACCGGCCGGCTCACAACCATCGACGGCCGCGAGACCGCGCCGCTCGCAGCCACGCCGGAACTCTTCCTCGGCGCCGACGGCAAGCCGCTGAATTTCTTCGAGGCCGTCGTCGGCGGCCGCTCGGTCGGAACGCCGGGCATCGTGCGGCTGATGGAAAAGATCCACGCCTCGCATGGCCGCAAGCCGTGGTCCGAACTGTTCGAACCGGCGGCGCGGCTGGCCGATTCGGGCTTTGCCGTCTCGCCGCGTCTCGCCGCGCTGATCGCCGAGGACGGCGAAAGGCTGGCCGGCCAGCCGACCACCCGCGCCTATTTCTTCGACGCTGCCGGGGCGCCGCTGGCCGAGGGCGCCCGGCTCGCCAATCCCGACTATGCCGACACGCTGCGCCTGATCGGCCGCGAGGGTCCGGACGCCTTCTACGAGGGGCCGGTCGCCGAGGCGATCGTCGCGGCCGTGACGTCCCATCCGACCAATCCGGGCCAACTCGCGCTCGAAGACCTCGGCGCCTACGAGGCGAAGGAACGGCCGGCCGTCTGCGCGCCCTATCGCGGCTACGACGTCTGCGGCATGGGGCCGCCCTCCTCCGGCTCGCTGGCGATCGGCCAGATCCTCGGCATGCTGTCGGGCTTCGACCTCGGCACGCTCGGGCCGTCGGACCCGCAGAGTTGGCGCCTGTTCGGCGACGCGACCCGGCTCGCCTTCGCCGACCGCGGCCGCTACGTCGCCGACGAGGATTTCGTGGACATTCCCGAAGGTCTGCTCGACACGGACTATCTCGCCACCCGCGCCGCGCTCCTGAAGCGCGAGACCGCCCTGCCCGCCGATCTCGCCGGCCCCGGCGATCCGCCCTGGGACAAGGCGCAGCTGCGGATCGATGGCGGGAGCCCCGAGGTTCCGGCCACGACTCATTTCGTCATCGTCGATGCGTTCGGCAACGTCGCCTCGATGACCAGTTCCGTCGAGAACGCCTTCGGCGCCCGGCTGATGGCGGCCGGCATCCTGCTCAACAACCAGCTGACCGACTTCTCGTTCGCGCCGCAGGAGAACGGCACCGCCGTGGCCAACCGCGTCGAGCCCGGCAAGCGGCCCCGCTCGTCGATGTCGCCCACCATCGTGATGAAGGACGGCCGGCCCGCCTTCGCGCTCGGCTCCCCGGGCGGCAGCACGATCATCCCCTATGTCGCGCAGGCGCTGATCGCGCTGATCGACTGGCGCATGGACATGCAGGAGGCGGTGGCGCTGCCGCATCTGGCCAACCGCTTCGGCCGCTACGAGGTGGAAGCCGGCACGGGCGCCGAGGCGCTCGCCGACGATCTCGCCGCGCTCGGCTACGAGGTCAAGGCGACCGCCATGAATTCCGGCCTGCACGGCGTCGCCTTCCTCGACGACGGCACGCTCGCGGGCGGCGCCGATCCCCGCCGCGAGGGAGTTGCCGTCGGCGACTGACGTCCGGGCGAGTATCCGCGACGCCCCGCGGCGGCGATGCCGCTCCGGACGCCCGCGTGTCGGGTGCAATCGTGCCGCGCGCCCGCGGAACGCGACCGCCCGCCGGGCGCTCCGCCGAATGCACGACGCGCGGCGCCGATCCGGCGGTGTCCACATCGGACCGGCGGCCAGCGTGACGCCACCGCCGCGGAGGCGAACGGGAGAGCGCAACGCAGGTCGCAATGGGACCCAGGCACCCGGGCGACGCGACGCAAGCCGGCGTCAGTCGGACGTCAGGGCGCCGAACTCCAACGCACGCGCCGGTACCGACCGTCGTCCCGGCGGGCGGGATCCCGCGACCATCCACCCGTGCCGCGGAGGCAAGCCGCAGCACGCAGGGCTGGCCCGACGGTGCCCGAGCATGGCTTCGCCGACCGCGACAGGACCGAGCCGTCATCGGCGGGACAGGAATCGCAGGGCAGTTCCCGGGCGGATCGGTGGTCCGGCGGGGGAACCGGAACGACGCCGGGGGCTAGGCGCGGGGACGGGCCGCCTGGCGGGAACTGCCCTGCCTCCCGAACCGCGCGGGGCAGCCGCGGCACGGGAAAGTCAAATACGGGATCGCCGGAACAGATGCGCCGACCGGCGACGCTCCTCCTCAGTACGCGCCGATCCACATCGCCATCGAGACGATGAACAGGCTGACCGCGACGAGCGAAGCGACATCTTGAAGAAGGTCGGACATGAATCTCTCCCGTTTCTGTCTATGGAACCATCATGTTCTTGTTTTGTTCCGGCGGCAAGCAGAAAAGACCCTGTCCACGCCCCGCACTGACGGCTGCTGACACGACGGTAAACAAAAGGTTGCACCTGACCGGCGAGCAAGCCGGCCCCGTCGCCGTCGGCGCCCCCCGGAAGCCATGCCTCGCGATCGCTGAAAGGATCCATTCCCCGCTGCCGCTGGCAGGCGTGACGGCGCTGGAGATTCCCGGATGCCGCCGCCTTCATCGTCGTCCTGCCTTCCGGCGACTTCCGAGGCATGCACCCCGGGTCTGCGCTCCGCTCCGGCTTCACGCCGGATGACGAAGCTGAAGGGTGCGCCCCTGATACTCGTCATCACCTCTGCTGCACCCGAGCGTCTGCAGGCGGGCATCGAAGCCCAGCCGCGCGGCCCCGCAATGACGCGTCACGCGGGCTGGCCGCACTTGGCCGGCGCTGAGGACGAGGGGCTGGAGGCCGGCGCCCCCGCCTTCGTCATCCCGGAACGGCGCCCGAGCGCAGCGAAAGACGACATGTCCGGGCTTCACAACTCGGCGCAGGTCATCGAGCGAGACCACGGAGAAGGTGTGACCGGTCCGCCCTCCGATCCTTCCGGTCGCGGGTGGCGGCCGGACGGCGTGCTACGCCAGTTTCGCCAGGAGCCGCAGCAGCGTCGCGGCCTCGCGCGTCGTCAGCGGGGCCAGCGTCTCCTCGGTCACCTTGCGCGCGACCGGCACCAGACGGTCCACCGCCTCGCGGCCCGCCGGCGTCAGCGACACCATGAGGCGGCGCCGGTCCTCGCCGTGGGCGCCGAGTTCCACCAGCCCGCGCCCCTTCAGCCGGTCGATCACGCCCTTGATCGTGGCGGCGTCCATGGCCACCAGCGCGCCGAGCTGGTTCTGCGACGTCTCGCCCACCTCGGCGAGCTTGGCGAGTGCGGCGAACTGCGGCGGCGTCAGGTCGCCGATATGGGCCGAAAAGATCGAAAGGTGCCGCTGGTTGGCCTTGCGCAGAACGAAGCCGACCTGCTCCTGGAGCCGGTAGCCATCGCCCGCCTCGGGCGCGACCAGCGCCAGACGCTTGGCCGCGCTCATCGCAGCCCGTCCTCGCCCTTCACCTGGAAGGCCTCCAGCCCGCCCATGCGCGAATGGACGCGGCCGCCGCAGCTCATCGCCAGGCAGAACAGGATCTCGTCCGGCCGCGGCCCGTCGGGCGCCGTCACCGTGATGGCGTCGAAATGGCTCCTCACATAGGCGGCGTTGACGTGGCCGAGCGGCACGTCGAGGCTCGCGCCGAAGGCGCCGACCTTCATCGCCGAGGGCACGATCGCCTTCGACGGCTGGATGCGCCCGCGCATGGCATAGCCGCCCGGCACGTGCCACAGGGCGCCATGTTCGATCTCGCCCGCGGTGCCGACGATCGCACCCTTGCCATAGGCGTCGATGCGCTGTGCTGCGTCGCCGAAGGCGGCGATCAGCCTGTCGGTCAGGAGCAGGCCGAGCGGCTCCAGATCCTTCATCGCCGGCTGCAGGTCTGGCTCGTGGCGGCCGGCGAAGGGGTTCTTCACCAGCGCCATCGCCGCCCCCCGTCGCCGGGGCGTATCCACCGCCGGGCCGCCGTCGTGAAAAATGTCCTCGATGGTGAGGATGATCTTGCGGATGGAGAATTCAGGCATGCGAGGTTTCCTTACGATCCGTGTCCCTGCTGTGGAGGACGCGCTCGACGACACCCCCCTCTGGCCTGCCGGGCAGGGCAGAGGGGGGTATCTCGGAGCGGAAGCCTTTCCGAAACGCCCCCGCACACCCGCCCTACCCCCGCCAGAAACAACCCCGCTCCCTCGATCCACTTGCGCCGGCAAAAATCCTCCGCCACCGCCACTCCCCGCCCCAGCGCCGCGTCCACCTCGCCCGCCGAAAGCACCCCGACCGACACCGTCACCAGCCGCGCGCCCAGGTCGCTGTCCGGCGCAAGCTCGCGCGCCGGCCGTCGCCCGATCGCCGCATGCCCCGGCAGGTCGACCGCATTGGCGATCAGCGTCGCGGCGACGTCCGCGCTCGCCGCATCGCGCGCCAGGACCGTCACCGCGTCGGCGATGCCGAGCGAATGGCTGCGGCCGCGCCAGCCCGAGGTCGCCACCCCGCGCACGGCGTCCTCGGCACGCACCGTCACCCGGTCGGCGAGCGTCGCGTCCTTGCCGCCGATGGCGAGCCGGAGCGACTGGCCTGGCGCCAGATGCAGCGCGATGTCGCCGCCGTCATTGACATAGGCGCGGTCGAGCCGGCGTCCGGCGACCATCGCGGCGAGAACGGCATCGGCAACCGCGCCCGCCACCCCCGCCATCGGCGTCACGAAGACCGCGCCGTCCTGCGAGAAACGGCATGCCGCCGCCTCCATCGACTGCGCGGCAGCGCCCGCAAAGCGCCGCTCCGGCGCGCCGGCCGGCCGCCGCAGTGCGGGCAGTTCCGCCACCAGTTCCTCCAGGATCGTCGCGAACCGCGCCGCGGCCTGTCGATACGACGCCTGCCGCTCGGCCTCGTCGCCGAAAGCCTCCACGATCAGGTCGATCGGGCCGTGATTCATGTGCAGCCGGCGTCCGTCCGGCAGCCAGGCGATGACCGGTCCGGTCACGATGCCGCGTCCCGGTGCAGCTGCGCCAGCGGCGGCCAGAGGTTTCCGGCCGGTGCGGCGGCCTGCCGGCGCGGGCTGGCGTACTCGCCGCCCCTCTCCAGCACGTCCGCGACGGTGCGGATTTCGCCCGCGTAGCCGCCGAGGCGCAGATAGTCGTCGCGCCGGAGCGTGAACTCGATCGGCGCCACCAGCGCGGGCGTCGGGACGGACCCGAAGGCGTTTTCGGGTGTCCGCGTCACGTCCACCATCAGCGTGATGCCGCCGCCCGGCCAGACATAGACCGGCGCGCCGCCGCAGGTGACATAGGTCTTCAGCCCCTGCACCGAGCGCGTCAGGTTGACCGGGTTCTCCGTCACGCCGGCCCGGAGCGACCCGCCCGCGCCGGCCATGAACAGCACCGTGCACAGCGCCGGCTCGCAATTGTCCTCAATGAGTTCGACCGATTTTCGCAACCTCTGCGGGAACGGCTTCTCGACCGGTCTCAGCGCGTCGTCGAGCTCGAAATAGGCGAACTGTTCCCCTGTCGTCGACACCATCAGCAGCGACAGGCCGGGCCGCGCGCCCTTCTTCGCGTTCCAGTCGCCGAGGATCTGCAGCGGATCGGTGATGGTCGTGCCGCCCCAGCCGAGCCCCGGCTCCGACACCTTGAAATAGCGTCCCGGCGTCGAGCGCCGGCCGAGGATCTTGATGCCGGTGTCCTCCCAGCCGAGCACCTTGCCCGCCTGGTGTTCGGAGACGACGCCGGTGATGTGGTCGTCCACCACCACCACCTCGTCAACCAGCCCGCGCCACTGCGTGGCGAACATGCCGATCGTGGCCGAGCCGCAGCCGACCCGCATGCGGTGCTCCGTCTTGCCGTCGATCACCGGCGCCTTGCCGGCCTCGACGATGACGGTCGCGCCGCCGTCGATGGTCAGTTCCACCGGCTTCCTGTTGCACAGGTCGAGCATGGCCTCGCAGGTGGCGCGCCCCTCCGCCTTCGAGCCGCCGGTCAGGTGGTGGACGCCGCCGATGGACAGCATCTGCGAGCCGTACTCCGCCGTCGTCACATGGCCGATCGCCTCGCCCTTCGCCCTTACGATCGCCGTTTCCGGGCCGACATGGCGGTCTGTGTCGATCTTCACCTTGACGCCGCAATAGGAGAAGATGCCTTCCGTCACCACCGTCACGAGGTCGACGCCCTCGACCTCCTGGGCGACGATGAAGGGCGCCGGCTTGTAATCGGGATAGGTCGTGCCCGCGCCGATCGCCGTCACGAAGGGCCGCGCGCCGACCAGGCTGCCGTCCCAGTCCTCCGCGTCCGCTGCAAAGGGGATCGCTTTGCCCCCGGTTTCGGCGGCATGGTGCAGGATCGTCACGGGGTCGAGCCGCACGATACGGCCGTCGCGATTGCCGTAGCGGTCGCAGGCGCCGGTGCGGCCCTCGGCGATGTAGCACATCACCGGACAGGCATCGCAGCGGATCTTCTCGCCGGCGGGCTTCGGGGGTTCGGCGGGGGTGAAGCGTTCGGAGAGTTCGTTCATGGGGATACGCTCCGGCCGGCTGCAGGACAGGCGCGAGGAATATTCCAGCACACGCGCGAGGCACCTCCCGGTTGGAGCGCTTGCGGGGGAAACCTCCAGCGTATGCGCGAGGCACCCCCACCCCTTACCCCTCCCCTCGAGAGGGAGGGGGACCCCAGCCGCGCATCTCGTCCTTGCAAGCAGTGCCTGGCACGACGCGGGCCATCCCCCTCCCCCTTGAGGGGGTCCGAAGGACGGGCGAGACAAGCGGCTCGCCCCGGCAGGGTAAGGGGTGGGGGTAGCCTCGCGCCGACATCTGCCAAGGTCGGCCTTGCGCCACCATTCGGCGCGAGCACCCTCACAGTACAATCTGACAAAAGCACATTCGCGCCACCCTCGAACACCAGCACCTTCATGCCGATATCCGGCAATGCCAGCCTCGCACCACAAACCGCAGCGCCCCCCCTCATCCCCGCCCCCCGATCGCCTCGAGCACCCGCGAGGGCGTCGCCGGCAGGCGCGTCACCAGGACGCCGGTGGCGTCGCGGATGGCGTTGAGGATCGCCGGGGCGGTCGGGATCAGCACGTGCTCGCCGAGCCCCTTGGCCCCGAGCGGCCCTTCCAGGTCCGGCACCTCGACCAGGATGGTGTCGATCGGCGGCACGTCGCCGATGGTCGGAATCAGGTAGTCGTGCAAATTCTCCGTCCGCCCCGGCACGTAGTCCTCCATCAGGGCCATGCCGATGCCCTGCGCGATGCCGCCCTCGATCTGGCCCTCGGCGAGCAGCGGGTTGATGGCGCGGCCGACGTCGTGGGCGGCCGTGATGCGCGCCAGCCTGACGGTGCCCAGCGCCGTGTCGACGTCGAGTTCGACGATCTGCGCGCCGTAGCCATAGACCGCATAGGGCTTGCCCTGCCCGTTCGCGTCGAGCGGCACCGTCGGCGGGTCGTAGCTCTCCTGGGCCATCAGCACATAGCCGAAACCGTTCTCGGGCAGCGCCGACAGATCGATGCGCCGCTGGGCCTCGCCCTCGGCCACCACGATCACCCCGGCCTGCAGCGACAGGGTTGCTGCGTCGGAGACGTTGGCGGCGCGCAGGATGGTCTCCCGCAGCGCCCTGCCCGACTTCTCGGCCGCCTTGCCGGTGATGTAGGTCTGGCGCGAGCCCGACGTCTTGCCGGCATCGGGCGTGAGCGCGGTGTCGGCACCCTCGACGCGGATCGATCCCAGCGGCACGCCCAGCGCATCGGCACAGATCTGCGTGATCACCGTGTTCGACCCCTGGCCGATGTCCACCGCGCCCTGGTGCAGCACCAGTTCGCCCGCCCGCGTGATTCCGAGCCGGATGGTCGAGGGGTTCGGAATGCCGGTGTTACCGCAGCCATACCAGCACGAGGCGACGCCGATGCCGCGCCGCGTCCGGCCCTCCTGCGCATTGAGCCGCGCCGCCTCGCCCAGCGCCCGGTCCCAGGCGGGCTTCAGCGCCTGCAGGCAGTCGACGATGCCGACGCCGCTGTCCATCCGCTGTCCAGCCACCGTGGTCTGGCCATCGCGCAGCGCGTTGGTCAGGCGGAACGCCAGCCGGTCGATGCCGAGCTTCACCGCGAGTTCGTCGTAGAGCGTCTCCTGCATCACCGCCGCCTGCGGCACGCCGAAGCCGCGGAAGGCGCCCGAGATCGGGCCGTTGGTGTGGATCGCCCGTCCGATGGCGCGGTAGTGGGGCGTGAAATAGGGTCCCGACGCGTGCACCGGCACGCGCACCGCCACGGTCGGGCCCCAGCTGGCATAGGCGCCGGTGTTGAAGTCGCCCTCGAACACCATGCCGGTGATGCGTCCGTCCGCATCCGCGCCGATCGAGGCCCGCATCGAGCCGGGATGGCGCTTCGTGGTCGACATCATCGATTCGGCGCGGCTGTAGGTCAGCGCCGCCGGCCGGACCGTCTTCAGCGCCACCAGCCCGATCAGCGGCTGCACCGACAGGTCGAGCTTGGAGCCGAAGCCGCCGCCGGTCGCCGTCGGCACGATCCGCACCCGTTCCGGTTCCAGCCCGAGCACCTTCGCCGTGTCGTCGCGGTCCATGAAGGGCGACTGCGTGCAGGCGGTGATGACCAGCGTGTCGCCGTCCATCGCCGCGAACCCCGCCTCCGGCTCGATATAGGCGTGCTCGACATAGGCCGTCTCGATCGTGCCGGCCACCACCGCGTGCGAGGCTGCCAGCGCCGCCTCCGCGTCGCCGCGCTCCACCCGCCCCGCCACCAGCACATTGCCGGGGCGGCCGGCATGGACGGGCTCGCCGGCGAGCGCCGAGGCGACGTCGAGCACGTGCGGCAATTCGGTCCAGACCACCGGGAAATCGCGCAGGTCGAGCGCCTCGATGGCGGCTCTCTCGCCCGCCACCAGTGCCACCGCCTCGCCGCGGAACCGCGCGACGCCCTCGGCAAGTGCGGGCTGGTCGGCATAGGCGGGAATGACCCCGAACCGGTTCTCGCCGGGAATATCGGCGGCCGTGAAGACCGCGACCAGGCCCGGATGAGCGGCCACGTAGCCCGCGAGATCGCCGAAGGCGAACGCCGCGTGCCAGTGCGGCGAGCGGATCACCGCCACCGCCAGCGCATCGGCCGGGCGGACGTCCGCCCCGAAACGTTCCTCGCCCGTCACCTTCGGCCGCCCGTCGAGCCGCGGCAACGCCGCGCCGACGGCACGGCCGGCCTCGGGCATCGGCCGGTCGTGGTGGCGGTCGGGCAGCCGCGCATCCATCACCGCCGCGACGATCTTCCTGTAGCCGGTGCAGCGGCACAGCACGCCGCCGAGCGCGTCCTCCACCTCGGTCTCGCTCGGCGCCGGATCGCGCTCCAGCAGCGCCGTTGCCGCCATCAGGAAGCCCGGCGTGCAGATGCCGCACTGCGCCGCGCCGTGGCGCAGGAACGCATCCTGCAGGGCCGAGAGCGTGTCGCCGGCTAGTCCTTCCACCGTGGTGATGCGGCGATTGCCGGCCTGGACCGCGGGCGTCAGGCAGGCGCAGACCGGCGCGCCGTCGACGAGCACGGTGCAGGCGCCGCAGTCGCCCGCGTCGCAGCCCACCTTGGTGCCGGTGCGCCCGAGATCGTCGCGCAGGACGGTCGACAGGCGCGCCACCGGAGAGGCTTCGACCGACACGGGGACGCCGTCGAGTTCGAAGGCGATCGGAACGGGAGCGAAACTCATGCCGCCACCCCCTGCCCCGCCGCCGTCCCGAAGGCGTCGAGCAGCGCCCGGCCGACGATCTCGCGCGCCGCCGCCAGCCGGTATGCCGCCGTCCCGCGTACGTCGTCGATCGGTGATAGCCCGTCGAAATGCCGCGCGTCGACGACGCCGAGCGCGGTGGCGTCGGCCGGCTTGCCGACGAGGTCGGCTTCCAGCCGCTCCAGCCGCCGGGCAACCGCCGAACATGCGCCGACGGCGATGGCGCACCGCGCGATACGCCCCTGACCGTCCGTCTCCACGCGGACCGCCGCCATGGCGATCGAGATCACCAGATAGCGCCGCGCGCCGAGCTTGAAGAAGCGCGACCGTCCCGCGCCCGATGCCGCCGGCACGCGGATCGCGGTCAGCAGTTCGTCGGGCGTGCGTGCCGTCCTGCGGTTGCCGAGCACGAAATCCTGCAGCGGCAGGCGCCGGGTGCCGCGTACGGAGGCGAGTTCCACCTCCGCGTCGAGCACGAGCAGTGCCGGCACGCCGTCGGCCGCGGGCGACGCGTTGCAGATGTTGCCGGCGATCGTCCCGGCGTTCTGGATCTGCACCGACCCCACCTCCCGCGCGGCCAGTTTCAGCGCGTCGAAGCCCGCAGGCAGGCGCGCCCGCACGACGTCGCTCCAGGTCGTCGCCGCGCCGATGCATATGTCCGCACCGTCATGGCGGATGCCGCGCAGGGCCTCGATGGCGCCGATGTCGAGGATGTCGCTTCCGATCGGCCGGATGCTCTGCGCGGGGTAGAAATCCGTTCCGCCCGCCAGCACGGTCCATGTTCCGTCGGCGAGGCGGGCGATGGCTTCGTCGGGCGTCGTCGGCCTTGCGTAGCGCGGCATGCGTGGGTCCCCTCGCGCGGCCCGAGCCAGCCCGACGGCACGGTCGCGGGCACGGAAGGCGTTGCGAAAATTCATTCGCATACAAATGATATCAGCACGGTGGCGCTTGTCAAAGCCGGGTCACCTTTGCAACCATGCGACCTCATCGAGGCCGGCGCAGGGGGCACGGCCGCCAGAAAACGGAGTTCGCCCATGGCGCAGCGCGCCTTGATCGTCATCGACGTCCAGAACGATTTCTGCCCCGGCGGGGCGCTGGCAGTCGCCGATGGCGACGCGATCCTGCCCCTCGTCAACCGCATGATCGCGCAGGCGGACCATGTCGTGCTGACGCAGGACTGGCATCCGGCCGGGCATTCGAGCTTCGCCTCGTCCCATGCCGGCCGGGCCCCCTTCGAGACCGTCGCCATGGCCTATGGCGACCAGACGCTGTGGCCCGACCACTGCATCCAGGGCACCGACGGCGCCGCCTTCCACCCGGCGCTCGACTGGACGAAGGCCGAACTCCTCGTCCGCAAGGGATTCCGGCCCGCCATCGACAGCTATTCCGCCTTCTACGAGAACGACCACGCCACGCCGACCGGCCTCGCCGGCTACCTGCGCGAGCGCGGCATCACGGAGCTGACGCTCTGTGGCCTCGCCACCGACTACTGCGTCGCCTATTCGGCGCTCGACGCCGTGCGCCAGGGCTTCTCGGTCACGGTCGCGATGGATGCCTGCCGCGCGATCGATCTCGGCGGCTCGCTCGGCGCGATGACGCAACGGATGCGCGAGGCCGGCGTCCGGCTGGCTTGAGGCGCCGCGCCGGTCCTCTCCCCGGCGCGGACGTGCGTCCACTCGCTCACCTCCCCCGGGCGCCACGCAAGGCGCCGGTGCCGCGCCATCCCCTTGCGCGCCGGCAAACGTGCCCCTGCAACCTTTTTGCCCTCCAACCGTTCCATGGGACCGCGATCGGCTGGAGCGGCCAGGGCGCAGGCGGGGCCGAGGGCCATCGCCCGCCGTCGACGGAATCTCGCGGGACGGGGCGGCCCGGATCCGGGAACGCAGGCAGGGCGCCGAGCCGGACCTGCATGGCCCGCAACCCGAGCGATGACGACGGGGACGCCCATGACGACCAAAGGCCGAAACGGCAGTTGCAAAATTGAGACCGCCGCGCTCAAGATTGTGCCATAAATGAATGTCTGATGCACGAGCGAAAGCCCGGGCCTGTCGGCGCTTTGATCCGAAAGAGCTGAAATTGACGCTTGCGTCAAGACGGGTTCCTGTCTAACCTATTGATATAGAATGTTTTGAGGCAGCGATGTTGGTGAGTGAAGAGACCGCAAACGATGGCGCGCAGCCGCTCGACCAGGGCATCCTGCATGGTCTCCTCGGCCGGCAGCTGCGCGTGACGCATCTTGCCGTGTTCCGCACCATCGAGGATCAGCTCGCCGGAATCGGCATCACGCCGCAACAATTCGGCCTCCTCGTCATCGTCGATCGCAACCCTGGCGCGCGTCAGACCCTCATCGCCAAGGCGCGCGGTCTGGACAAGTCGACCCTCGTTCCGATGATCGACCGGCTCGAGCGCGACAATCTCCTCGAGCGGCGGCCGCTCGCCACCGATCGCCGTATCCGGGCAATCTGGATCACCGAGCGCGGCCGCGAGGTCCTGCGCCAGGCCGAGCCCATCGTCCAGAAGGGCGACGATCTGATCCGCGCGCAGCTGAGCGACGCCGAACTGGCAGAGCTTGTCCGCCTCATGGGCAAGGTCCGCAAGGGGCTCGGCGTTCCCGACTGATTCGGCACGCCGCAGGCGGGGCGCGATCGCCGCATTCCGCTCCGTAAGGTCTCGGTCATCGGTCTCGCGCATGTCTTTCGCCCGAAACCGGTGCCCCCTTCCGGGAGACATGCGTCAGCCTGTGGATAGCCGTGGCCGTCCGGAATGCCGGGTTGGCCCGCGCCCGGCGCGGCGATAGGTTCGACCATGCTTCCCGCCAAGGACATCTCCCGCCTCATCGAGATCATGGCCGCCCTGCGCACGCCGGTGACCGGCTGCCCGTGGGATCTGGAGCAGGATTTCGCCAGCATCGCGCCCTACACGCTGGAGGAGGCCTACGAGGTCGCCGACGCCATCGAACGCGGGGACATGGACGATCTACGCGAGGAACTGGGCGACCTGCTGCTGCAGGTCGTCTACCACGCCCGCATGGCCGAGGAGGCCGGCGACTTCGCGTTCGGCGACGTGGTCGAGGCGATCACGAAGAAGATGATCCGTCGCCACCCGCACGTCTTCGGGAACGCCGAGGCCCGCGCGGCCGGCTCCGCCAAGGGCATGTGGGACGCCATCAAGGCCGAGGAGAAGGCGGACAAGCGTGCCGCACGGACCGCGCGCGGCCTTCCCGCCGAGGACCATGGCCACGGCTTTCTGGACAGCGTCCCCGTCGCCCTCCCCGCCCTGGTGCGCGCCCGCAAGCTCCAGGACAAGGCGGCGAAGGTCGGATTCGACTGGAAGGAGGCCGCACCGATCCTCGACAAGATCGAGGAGGAGATCGCCGAGCTGCGCCAGGCCATGGCCGAAGGCGACAAGGCCGCCACCTCCGACGAATTCGGCGACGTCCTCTTCGCGCTGGTCAATTTCGGCCGCCACGTCGACGCCGACGCCGAAACGGCCCTCCAGGGCACCAACGCCAAGTTCCGCCGCCGCTTCCACTTCATCGAGCGGGAACTGGCCTCCAGCGGCAGGCGCCTCGGCGAGGCGACGCTGGACGAGATGGAGGCGCTGTGGCAGCGGGCGAAGGGGGTGGAGGGATAGGGAGCGGGTTCACCCGATGGCTTTCCTCCCGAAAAGCCCGTCGTCACGGACAAGGCGGGCAAGCGCCTTTCGTCATGGGCAAGGAACTTCTGTCGCGCCGGGCTGTCGTCGTCGAGATCGAGCGCGGCGACCAGAGACGGCTGCGTCGCGCTGATGAAGGCACGATGCTGCACGAGATCGACCGTCCAGACGCGGTCGTAATCCTTCGGGTTGCCGAGCAGCCAGTGGTGCAGGCCGACGAAGGGTTCGGGGACCTCGGAAAATCCGCTCGCCGACGGCGCCCCCGCAACGTCGATCCGGCGGCCCGTCAGTGCGGCGACGATCAGGGCCTCGAGGCCCTTCTCCGAGGTGTCGGTCTTCATGCCGCCGCCAGCCACCCCTGCGCACGACGGGTTTCGAAGGCGATGCCGATCTGGCGCGGCGAAAGGCGCTTCTTGCTGTCTTTCCAGGCATGAACCCTGGCGACGGCGTCTTCGGCGCGCGTCGCGTTCTCGCGGCTGGCGTCGGCCGTGTCCATCGTCGCTTCCTCCGCCATCACGTCACCTCGATCAGGTTCTCGCCGCGTTCGATCGCGGCGAGAACGCTCGGCAGCACGGTCTCGAACCAGGCAAGCAGGTCGCGCCGACGCGTGTTGGGCAACCGGATCCAGATCACCACCGGCCCTCGATCGGCAAGTATCCTGCGCTGTGCGAAATCCTCGTCCTTGGTCACGATCGCGGCGGATGACGCCAGTGCGTGGTTCCAGATCGCGTCGTCGGAGGATGCCTGCATCCCGAGGTCGCCGACGTGGGCCGCCTCATGTCCCCGGGCGACGAGCCAGCGACCGAGGGCCGGCGGCAGTTGCGCGTCGACCAGGAAGCGCATCAGGCCACGCGCAGGACGGGATGATCGCTCTGCCTGGCCGCGTACTCCAGCGCTGCGGTGATGTCGCCATCCTCCAGCAGCGGATGATCTTCCAGAATTTCCGAACGGTCGGCGCCGGCGGCCAGCAGGTCCAGCACGTCGCGGACGCGTATCCGCAGACCTCGCAGGCACGGCCGACCGCCGCACTGGCCGGGATCGACGGTGATGCGATGGATTTCGGTCATCTCTTGCGTCCTGAGCGGGAACTGATCGCCTTCCCGGCATCGATAGCAGAATTCGCAGCCATGCGCATCGTCAGGCGGCGACCTCCTCGCTCATGCCATCGTCGACGGCGTCGTCCTGGACGTCTGCCTTTATCGGCTCCAGCACCGCGTCGAGACGGCGCAGGACCATCATCGGCAGGATCACGTCGCGGTACTTGCCGCGCACGTAGAGATGGAGCGTGTCCACACCCGACCCGTCGATGGACGCCCGGGGTGCCCGCGCCGCCGCGCTCCTGCCCCGCGCGAGGCAGCGCATCGGCTCGGTCGCCACGTCGGCGGTCACGGCCCATAGGCGCGTTCCGCGCGGCGCTTCAAGCCCTTTCCGTCGACCCTGCCGGGCTGCCGAAGCAATCGACCGGATCGTAACCGGATCAGGCTTATATCACCGTTTCATCAAGTCGTATGGCAGGGCCAGAGGCATCCTCCGCGCCGCCGCGTCGCCAACATTCGCGCATTCGTTTCCCGCGTCCGCTCCGCCGTGGGATCGGTCCCGCATACGCTCCTCGGTATGCGTATTATCCATAAAAAACAATTTGAAGGCCGGCTTCCATTGCGCTTCTATGGATAAAAGTGCGATCCGCCCGCCGTCGACGGCGCCCCGGCGGGTTGCGCGAATGGGGTGGGCATTCCAGGGAGGAACGGGAATCATGGACGACAGGACCAACGACAGGCGCAGTTTTCTGAAGGCGATGGCGGTCGGCTCCGCGGCGGTCGCGGGCGCGGCGGCCGGCATGCTGGGGGTCCCCGGCGCCGAGACCGGGTTCGCCGGCGTCGCACGGGCCCGCGCCGAGGGCACGCGCTACAGGATGGCGTTCATCCAGTGGCAGCCGCACACCGTGCCGGCCGCATGGTCGAAGGGCATAGAGGAGGTCCTGACGCCGCAGCAGATCGTCGACTACGAACTGCTGGACGGCCAGAACAAGGTCGAGGTGCAGGCGAGCCTGATGGACACGCTGATCAGCCAGGGGGCGTCCGCCATCTTCCTGCAGCCGATCGATTCCGTGGCGCTCGCGCCCTCCATCGCCAAGGCGAAGCGGGCCGGCATTCCGGTCATCACGCTGAACATCGACGCGACCGAGGCGCATGCCGCGCATGTCGAGATGAACCATTACTATGGCGCCATGGACATCGCGAAGGCCATGGGCGACGCGATGGGCGGCAAGGGCAAGGTCGCCATCCTGAACGCTCCGCCCGGCATCATCATCCGCGACCAGCGCACCAACGGCTTCGTCGAAGGCATGAAGCAGCATCATCCGGGCATCCAGATCGTCGCCGACCAGGTCGCCGACTGGGACCGCAAGAAGGCGCAGGACGTGCTCAACACGATCCTCGCGGCCAATCCCGATCTCGGCGGCGCCTACGGCGTCAACGATTCGATGGCGCTGGGCGCCGTCGACGTGGCCAAGGAGAAGGGCCTGCTCGGCAGGTTCGTCGTCTTCGGAAACGACGGCGAGACCGCGGCGCTCGAATCCATCGAGGCGGGGGAACTGACGGGCAC
This sequence comes from Aquibium microcysteis, assembly GCF_014495845.1. NCBI lineage: Bacteria > Pseudomonadati > Pseudomonadota > Alphaproteobacteria > Hyphomicrobiales > Phyllobacteriaceae > Aquibium > Aquibium microcysteis. Next base: position 1,379,836 of record NZ_CP061080.1, on the reverse strand, counting down.
CCAGTACACCGACGTCTACCAGCAGGGCCGGCTGGCCGCCGCCGCGGCGACGGTGCTCGCCACGGGCGGGGTCACCGCGGGCGCCTTCGCCCAGCAGTCGCGGCTGCTCATGCCCTACGTCATCGCCACCAAGGCGAACGCGGGTTCGATCCAACCCTCCCAGCGCTGGTAGCCTCGGCGCCCTTCGGGACTGCGGCACGCCCCATGCTGCAGTCTCCTTTTTTTGCTGGCAGTTCGCCGACGTGAAGATTCGTCTCGCCTCAGCCGCGCTCGTGCTGTTCTTCGCAGGCACGGTCGCCTTCTTCAGCGTGAGCGCGCCGCGCTTCGCGACGGCGTCGACCGTGGAGAACCTGATGTCGGGCTTCTCCTTCATGGCCATCCTCGCCATGGGCCAGGCCTTTCCGATTCTCGTGCGCGGCATCGACCTGTCGATCGGGGCGATCGTCGGACTGGTGGGAATGGTCGTCTTCGACCTCTCCCTGCTCTTCGGCATGCCCGGATACGGCATCATACCCCTGGCGCTGCTGGCAGGCACCCTCGCCGGAGCGCTGAACGGCGTCCTGATCGTCCATCTGAGGCTCCAGCCCTTCATCGCCACGCTGGCGACGCTCGCCGCGTACCGCGGCCTCACCTACACGATCTCGGGCCGCCAGCTGGTGCCGGGCCTTTCGACCACGCCGATTCGCGATCCGTGGATCACCGGCATCGAGAGCTATTTCGACGTCGGCGGCTGGCTCGGGCTCTCGCGTCTCGTCACCATGCCCTGGGTGCCGCTCTCCTTCTTCATCATGCTCGCGGTCTTCGCGGCACTCCAGATCCTGCTGCTCGCCGCGCGCTTTGGCCGCGACATCTACGCCACGGGCGGCAATCATGAAGCGGCGCGGCTGGCCGGTATCCAGGTCAAGTCAGTCACCATCGCCGCCTATGCCGTCTCCGGCTTCTGCGCGGCCATCGCGGCGCTGATCATGGTTGCCCGCTTCACCACCGCCACCGAGGCTCTCGGCACCGGGGTGGAGCTGACGGCGATAGCGGCGGCCGTCATCGGCGGGGTGAGCCTCGCCGGCGGCATCGGCTCGATGTTCGGTCCCGCGCTCGGCGCCTTCCTGCTCGGCGCGATCCTGATCGGGCTGACGCTCCAGGGCGTACCGCAATTCGTGCAGCAGATCATCACCGGCCTCATCCTGCTCGCCGCCGTCGGCTACGACCGGCTTCTGGTCCTGCGTCGCCGGCGCAGGCTCGCGATGGCCGCGGCGTCATGACGGCGACCGAAGTTCCCCTTCTGCGCGGCAGAGGCCTGAGCAAGACCTACGGCGCCTTCGCCGCGCTGCAGGACGCGGATTTCAGCGTGCAGGCCGGCGAGGTGCGCGCGCTGATCGGATCGAACGGCGCGGGCAAGTCGACCCTGATCAAGATCCTCACCGGCGCCATCGCGCCGACCGGGGGAAGCGTCGAGATCGGCGGCGAGCCCGCGCCGCCCGGCGATCCGCTGGGCATGATCCGGCGCGGCGTCGCCTGCATCTACCAGCATTCCAACCTGGCGCCGGCCATGTCGGTCCTGGACAACATCTATCTCGGCCGTCAGCCCACGCGTCGGTTCGGCTTCGTCGACACGCGACGGCAGCGCAGGGAGGCGACGGCGCTGCTCGACCGCCACGGCATCGCCATCGACCTCGACGCGCCGGTCGGCAGCCTGCCGACCGTCAAGCAGAAGGAGGTCGAGATCCTGAAGGCGCTGGCGCTCGACGCGCGCGTGATCCTGATGGACGAGCCCACCGGCTGGCTGGCCAGCGCCGACATGGCGCGGCTGCACGGGACGATCCGGGCCCTGAAATCGCGCGGCGTCGGCATCGTCTACATCAGCCACGTGCTCGACGAGATCTTCGCGGTCTGCGACACCGTCACCGTCATGCGCGACGGCAGGGTCGTCGCCGAGAGTGCGGTCCCCGACACCGACCGGGCGCGCCTCGTGCACCTCATGGTCGGCGAGAAGCTCGCGCGCGACGCCTCCGACGCCGCGCTGCAGACGCGTCATCCGCGCGGAACCGGCGAGGTGCGGCTCAGCGCCCGCGCGCTGACGAAGCGCGGGGTTTTCGCCGACGTCTCCTTCGACCTGCATGCCGGCGAGATCTTTTGCCTGACCGGACTGATCGGCGCGAAGCGGACCGAACTCGTGCGCACGATCTTCGGCTCCGACCGTTTCGATTTGGGATCGCTGGAGATCGGGGGAAAACCGGCGGCGCCGCGCAGCCCGGCGGCAGGCATCCGCCGCGGCATCGGTTTCGTGCCGGAGGACCGGCATCACGAGGGCCTCATGCTCGACATGACCGTCACCGAAAACCTCGCCATGGCGACGCTCGACCGCTTCCGGAGCGGTCCGATGCTCGATCGCGCCGGGATGGTCCGGGCCGGACGCCGTGCCATCGAAGACCTGTCGGTTAGGCCGCCCGACGGCGGCACGGCCGTCCGGCGGCTCTCCGGGGGCAACCAGCAGAAGGTGCTCGTCGGCAAGTGGCTCGCGCGGCGTCCGCGCATCCTCATCCTCGACGAGCCCACGGTGGGTGTCGACGTGGGAGCGAAGGCCGAGATCTACGCCCTCCTGCGCCGGGAACGCGCGCTGGGCGCGGCGATCCTGATCGTGTCCTCCGACCTCGAGGAGGTGATGACGGTGGCGGACCGCATCGGCGTGATGGTCTCGGGGCGGCTGGTGGCGGTGCACGATGCCGGCGCCGTCGGCATGGCCGATATCGTGTATGCGATCGGTGGGGGACAGGCCTGATGCCGGCAGCGTCGACCGTATCCGCGGCCCTGGCGCGCCACGCGGCGCCGAACGCGCTTCCGATCGCCATGGCCGTCATCGCCGTCGCGATCACGCTGCTCGAACCGGCCTTCATGAGCACCGACAATCTCGTCGGCATCGTGCGGCAGGTGGCCATCATCGGCATCATGGCGACCTGCATGACCTTCGTCATCATGACCGGGGGCATCGACCTCTCGGTCGGCCCGGTGCTGGCCCTTGCGGGGCTGGTATCGTTCTACTGCCTGCAGGCCGAGCTTCCGCTGGTGGTGGTCATTGCCGCCGGCCTGTCGGTGGGCCTCATCGTCGGGCTGACGAACGGGCTGATCATCGCCTTCCTCGGCCTGCCGCCGATCATCGTGACGCTCGCCATGCTCGGCATCGTGCGCGGCACGGCGCTGATCGTCGGCGGGCCGGAGCAGCACCTGATCCGCAACGAGCCCGCCTACAGCTTCATCGGCACCGGCACCCTGCTCGGCCTGCCCTTCGCCGTCTACGTCTTCGCCGCGGTCGCCGTGCTGATGATCCTGGTGCAGCGTCGCACGCCGCTCGGCCTTCTCGTCGCCGCCATCGGCGACAACGAGCGTGCCGCCTGGCTGAGCGGCCACCGCATCCGCCTCACGAAGACCGCCGTCTATGCCATCTCCGGCACCGGGGCGGCGCTCGCCGGCATCATCCTGTCGTCGCAGGTCCACACGGCGCTGGCCACCTACGGCCCTTTCGGCACCGAGCTCGACGTGATCGCCGCCGTCGTCCTCGGCGGCACCAGCATCATGGGCGGCAATGGATCGGTTGCGCGAACGCTGCTCGGCGTCTTCTTCCTCGGCCTCCTCAACAACGGCATGAACATCCTGAACGTGCCGATCGACATCCAGCTCATCGCCAAGGGCGCGATCATCGTCGCGGCCCTCGCCGTTGCCGCCCGGCGCGGCTGAAGTGCCGGCGTCTATTGCGGCGAGGTCGACCGCAGCAGCGTCTCGCGCGCCGAGGCCAGATGCGCGCGGCAGGCCAGCTCCACCATGGCGACGTTCCGGCTGACGAGGGCGTCGATGTAGGTCAGGTGCTCGCGGATCGCCACCTCGTTGCGCTGCCGCTCGTCGTGCTTGTTCCACTGGTAGTGGTAGTGGAAGATCACGGTGATGATGTCGTAGAAGCTGTCGATGAAGCGGTTCGGCGCGGCCAGGCTGATCAGCCGGTGGAAGCGGCTGTCGAGATCGGAAAAGTCGTGGAACCGCGTATCGATCTCCGCGAGCAGCTGGAGATGCTCCCGGCGCATCGCCTCCAGAAGCGACCAGTGCGGCGACGTTTCCGGCATCGCCGCGAGGGCGCGCGAGGACCGGAGTTCGAACATTTCCCGGATCTCGAACAGTTCCAGTGCGAAGCTGGTGGTGAAGCCCTTGAACACCCAGCCCGCATTGGGCCGCTTCTCGATCAGCCCGAAACGCTGGAAACGATTGAGGAACTCGCGGATGCCGGTGGTTGCGACGCCGAACTTGCGCGCAAGCTCGAGTTCGTTGATCGCCGTGCCGGGCCTGGCATTGTCGCGCAGCATCCACTCCATGAAGCGCTCCTCGACCTGCGCTGCCATCGGAACCGTCTCGGAAATCGGATAGCGCCGGATGGCGTCGCCCGGCAGGCTGACGCTGCGGTTGCGCCCGCTGCCGCTGACGAGGCCCTGGGCCTTCAGCGCGCCGATGACCTTGCGTGCCGTGGTCCGGCTGACGCCGAGCGCGCGGCTCAGCGTGTTTTCGGGCGGCAGCGGGGCGTCCGGCGGCAGACGCGAGACGAGGTCGATCGCGTCGTTGAAGGCCCGCTTGAACACGGTATCGGTCTTCATGGAACACTCCCCGCGGTTAAATGAGTCTTTTAATCGATAAAAAACAAATTGACGAGCCCTCTTGTTCGGGTTTTTGTCTATAAGAAACATTCGTGGGAAGGATGCCTCCGTGGTCCAGGCGACCAAGCAGCCGGACATCGCGTCCGGCGCCGATGCGCAGCCGCGCCCGCGCCACGGCGCGCCGGCCGTCGCGTTCGGTCTGCGGCTGCTGAACGTCGGCCCGGTCCTCATTCTCGTCCTGCTGATCGCCGGCATCAGCCTGCTGACCCCGAACTTTCTCAAGCCGGGCAACATCGGCAACATTCTCGCCCAGACGGCGGTGATCGCCATCGTGGCGATCGGCCAGCATCTGGTGATCCTGACGCGGGGTATCGACCTCTCCGTCGGCGCCAATCTGGCGCTCGCCACGGTGGTCGGCGGCCTCGTCTACCGATGGGTGGACTCCTCCACGCTGGTCATTCTGGCGATGCTGGCGAGCGGCGTGCTGGTCGGCTTCGTCAACGGCGCCGTCTACGTGTTCGGCCGGCTGCCGCATCCCTTCATCATCACGCTGGCGACGCTCAGCATCTGCAAGGGCCTGGCGCTCGAACTCGCCGTCAACCACACGACCATGCGCGGCATGCCGGGGGCGGTGGCCGCTCTCGGGGAGACGTCGTCGCTCGGCGTTCCCAACTCGTTCTTCGTCGTCGTCGGCGTGGCCCTCGTCGTGCTGGTTCTCACCAAGGCGATGGTGTGGGGCCGCTGGACCTACGCCGTCGGCGGCAACCCGAAGGCGGCCGTCGAGATGGGCATCCCGGTCAAGTGGGTGCTGGTGGTCACCTACGTGATCGCCGGCCTCTGCGCCGGCATCGGCGCCGTGGTGCTCGCCGGGCGGACAGGCGCCGGCTCGCCGCTCTACGGCAACCTGCTGGAGCTCGACACCATCGCCGCCGTCATCATCGGCGGGGCGAGCTTCCTCGGCGGGCGCGGCCATCTCGGCCATGCGCTGGTCGGAGCGGTCATGATCGGCGTCATCCGCAACGCGCTCAACCTGCTCAACGTCGACGTGTTCTACCAGATGATCGCCATCGGGCTGATCATCGTGCTGGCGGTCGAGGCGGACGTGCTGCGCAACCATCTCGAGGCGCGCGCGCGGGTCAGCCAGGCGAGGGCCGCCCCATGAGCGCCCCGGTCCTCAGCGTCCGCGGCGCGCACAAGCGCTTCGGCGCGGTGCATGCCCTGAAGGGGGTGGGGCTCGACGCCTGGCGCGGCGAGGTGCTGGCGCTGCTCGGCGACAACGGCGCGGGCAAGTCGACGCTCGTGCGCTGCATCAGCGGCGTCCATGCGCTCGACGAGGGCGAGATCCTGCTCGACGGCGAAGCCGCCGCGATCGGCACGCCGGCACTCGCCCGCCTGGCGGGCATCGAGACCGTCTACCAGGACCTCGCGCTCTTCGACAATCTGACGCCGTCGCAGAATTTCTACTGCGGCCGCGAGATCAGCTGGCCGACCTGGCTGCCGCGCGCGCTGCGGTTTCTCGGCGCCAGGGCCATGGACCGCGAGGCGGCGGCCGTCATCGACCGGCTCAAGGTCCGTCTGCCCCGGTTCGACGCTCCGGTCGCGGTGATGTCGGGCGGGCAGCGGCAGGCCATCGCGGTGGCGCGCGCCACGGTCTTTGCCCGCAAGGTGGTGATCCTCGACGAGCCGACGGCGGCGCTCGGCCTGCGCGAATCGCGCAAGGTCCTCGACCTCGTGCGCCAGCTTCGCGACGAGGGGAACGCGGTGATCCTCATCACCCACAACATGGAACAGGTCATCGAACTGGCCGACCGGGCCGTGGTGCTGCGGCAGGGCCGCAAGGTCGGCGAGCTCAAGCCCGAGCGCGCGAACCAGCAGGAACTGGTGTCGCTGATCGTCGGCGCCGAGGGGTGACGGGAATTCGCCGCGCGCAAGCGTCGGCGGAGGGAGGATCGCTCAAGGGGAGCGATCGCGACAGGAGGAGGACCACGACGTGAGGTTCCGAACAGTGCTCGGCGGGGTGGCCATCGCCCTTGGCCTGGCCTTACCCGCAGCGGCAGCCGATGCCGTCAAGATCGGCTTCATCACCAAGTTCCCGGTGCCGTTCTTCGCCACCATGGAAAACGCGGCCAAGGACTATGCGGCCGCCAATCCGGGCGTCGAGATCATCTACGGCCAGGGCGCCTCGGCCACCGACATCGAGGGCCAGATCGGCCTCATCGAATCGATGGTCACCCAGGGGGTGCAGGGCATCGCCCTGACGCCGGTCGATCCGACCGTCGCGACCGCCCTCGACAAGGCGATCGCGGCGGGCGTGAAGGTCGTGCTGATGGACAACGACATTCCCGGCTGGAACGGCCGCACGGCGCTTGCGACCACCGACAACTACGCCGCCGGAAAGATCGCCGGCGAGTATCTCAAGTCGGTGCTCCAGGCGGGCGACACGATGGGCATCCTCGAGGGTGTGCCCGGCGTTCCGGCGCTCGACGATCGCGTCAACGGCATGATCGAGGGCCTCGGCGGGCTCGACGTGAAGATCGTCGGACGCGGAGCGACCGGCTGTACCGAAGAGCAGGGCATCAGCCTGGCGGAAGACATCCTCACGGCGAACCCCGACCTGAAGTCCATCTATGCGGCCTGCGGTCCTCCGGCGGCGGGTGCCGCGCAGGCGATCAAGAACGCCAACCTCGCCGGCAAGGTTCTGCTGGTCGGCTTCGACTTCTGCTGCGGCGAGGAAGAGGCGATCGCGGCCGGCATCGAGAACGCCACCGTCGCGCAGTTCCCCACCAGGATGGCATCGCTCGGCGTCGACGCGCTGGTCCGCGCGATCCGCGGCGAGACGGTCGGGTCGCTCATCGATTCGGGCGCGGCGCTGGTGACCAAGGCCAACATGGCCGAGTTCAAGTAAACCCGCGGGGCCGGCCACCGGCCGGCCCCGCCTGGCCTCCGCGGCGTGGCGCCGCGCATCGAGAGAAAGCCGCAAGCCGTGCAGTCCATGCAAGCCCTCGTCTGCCTCGAACCGGGCACGTTGCGGATCGAGCAGAGGCCGATCCCGGCGGCCGGTCCAGGCCATGTCCTCGTTCGTCCCCGGCGGGTCGGCGTCTGCGGCACCGATTACCACATCGTCGAGGGCAAGCACCCGTTCCTGCACTATCCACGCGTCATGGGGCACGAACTGGCCGTCGAAGCCGTCGAGGCCCCGGCCGGCTTGGGTATCAGCCCCGGGGAGATTTTCGCCGTCAATCCCTACATGTCGTGCGGTCGCTGCATCGCCTGCCGGCGCGGCAAGCCGAACTGCTGCGTTCGGGTCTCGGTGCTCGGCGTTCATGAGGACGGCGGCATGGCCGGCATGCTGGCGGTGCCGCCGGGCAATCTCGTGCGCGCCCCCGGGCTCACCCTCGATCAATGCGCCATGATCGAGTTCCTGGCCATCGGCGCGCATGCCGTGCGGCGCGGCGCGGTCTCGAAGGAGGACCGCGTACTGGTCGTGGGAGCCGGCCCGATCGGCCTCGGCGTGGCGATTTTCGCGCGGCTGTCGGGCGCATCGGTGGCCGTGCTCGACCAGGACGAGGCCCGGGCGAAAACTGCCGCGACCTTCGCCGCCGCCTCACCCTTCGTGGCCGATCCGGCCGGCCTCGCGGCCCTCCTCTCGCACACGGGCGAAGAAGGCTTCGACGTCGTCTTCGACGCGACGGGCAGCGCTCCTGCCATGCACAAGGGGTTCGACCACGTCGCCCATGGCGGGCGCTACGTGCTCGTCAGCGTGGTCAAGGATGCGATCAGCTTCATGGATCCGGACTTCCATCGCAAGGAACTGACGCTGCTGGGAAGCCGCAACGCGACGGCGCAGGATTTCGAACGGGTGATCTCCGCCATCGGCGACGATCCGGCGTCGTTCGACCGGCTGATCACCCACCGCACCGATCTTGCCGGTGCGGTGCGCGACATTCCCCTCTGGGCAACGCAGAAGACCGGGCTTATCAAGGCGATGATCGAGATCGGGTGAGGCGGACATGGCGGCCAGCGACTACGAGATCCACGACGCGCGCTTCGCCGGGATGATCTTCGAGAATGCCGGCATCGACGTGCTGTGGAGCGGCGGACGCTGGTGCGAGGGACCGACCTATTTTCCGGCCGGCCGCTACCTCGTCTGGTCGGACATTCCCAACGACCGCGTCCTGCGCTGGGACGAAGCGAGCGGGCACGTCGCCACCTTCGAGCAGCCATGCCGCAACCAGAACGGCCACACCCGGGACCGCCAGGGCCGGCTGGTCGCGTGCGAACACCGCAGCCGCAGCGTCACGCGCATCGAGCACGACGGCACGCGCACCGTCGTCGCCGACGGTTTCGGCGGCCGCAGACTGAACTCGCCGAACGACGTCATCGTCCGCTCGGACGATTCGATCTGGTTCACCGATCCGTCCTACGGCATCGACAGCGACTACGAAGGCGATGCCGCGCCGATGGAGCAGGATGGCCGGCACGTCTATCGCGTCGATCCGTCCGGCGCGCTGACGCGTGTCGTCAGCGACATGGTCCAGCCCAACGGCCTCGCCTTCTCGCCCGACGAGACGCTGCTCTACGTCACCGACACCGGCCGGACCCATGTCCCGGACTGCGCGCCCAGGATCAGGCAATACCGGGTGGCGGCGGACGGTCGGTCCGTCGCGGACGGGACGGACTTCGTGTTCTGCGACGCCGGTCTCTTCGACGGCCTGCGGGTCGATGCCGCCGGCAACGTCTGGTCCTCTGCCGGCGACGGGGTGCATTGCTTCGCGCCGGACGGCACCCTGCTCGGAAAGATCAGGACCGGCGAGCCCGTCGCGAACCTGTGCTTCGGCGGCCCGAAGCGCAACCGCCTGTTCCTCTGCGCGACGTCGACGCTGCTGTCGGTCTACGTGAACGCGCGCGGCGTCTCGTAGAGCGCTGCGGTCGGGCCCGACGCCTCCGCCCGGGCAGGTCTCGCCCGAACGGGGAAATTCGCGGACGGAGCGGACGCGGGCCGTCGGACGAATTGGCTACGGCATCGGGCTGACCGCGCGGCACGACCGCGCCACCGGACCCCTCACCTGCCGCCGGCGAGCCGCTCCTCGACCTCGTCCCGCATCGTCCGCGTCACGCGCAGCCTGAGTTCGGCGCTGCCGTCCTCGCGGTCCTCGCGGGAGAGCACGTCGGCATTGCGGTAGAGCCAGTCGATCAGCTTCATGCGGTCGGGCGTCAGGTGGACCGTCAACTCGGCGAGGTCGCCGGAGAGCCGGCCCTCCACATGGCGCAGCAAGGCGTCGATGCCCTCGCCGGTGATCGCCGAGACGACGATGGGCGCGGGTGCGCCGTCGGCGGCGCCGGACAGCACCAGCCGCTCGCGGGTGTCGGCGTCGAGCCGGTCGACCTTGTTCCAGACCTCGACCACCTTGCCGCCGGGCGAGGCCTCGACGCCGAGGTCGGCCAGGATGCGCTCGACGTCCTCCGCCTGCGCGGCCGTGTCGGGATCCGAAATGTCGCGCAGATGGATGACGAGGTCGGCCTCGACCACCTCTTCCAGCGTCGCGCGGAAGGCCGCCACCAGATGGGTCGGCAGGTCGGAGATGAAGCCCACCGTGTCGGACAGGATGACGATGGTGCCGTGTGGCAGCTTCACCCGGCGCAGCGTCGGGTCGAGCGTGGCGAACAGCATGTTTTCCGCCAGCACGTCCGCGCCGGTCAGCCGGTTGAACAGGGTCGACTTGCCGGCATTGGTGTAGCCGACGATCGCCACCACCGGAAACGGCACCTTCTTGCGCTTGGCGCGATGCAGTTCGCGGGTGCGCTTCACCGTCTCCAGTTCGCGCTTCAGCTTGGTGATCTTGTCCTGCAGGATGCGCCGGTCGGCCTCGATCTGCGTCTCGCCGGGGCCGCCGAGGAAGCCCGCGCCGCCGCGCTGCCGCTCGAGATGGGTCCAGCTGCGCACCAGCCGGCCCTTCTGGTAATTCAGATGCGCCAGTTCGACCTGCAGCGTGCCTTCCTTGGTGCGGGCGCGTTCGCCGAAGATCTCCAGGATGATGCCGGTGCGGTCGAGCACCTTGGCGTTCAGGCCCTTCTCGAGATTGCGCTGCTGCACCGGCGTCAGCGGATGGTCGACGACGACCAGCGCGGCGCCCGTCTCCTTGATCCTCTCGGCCAGTTCCTCGATCTTGCCGGTGCCGATCAGCGTCGCGGGACGCGGATCGTTGACGGTGACGATCTCGGTATGGACGGGCTGGAGGTCGATGGCACGCGCAAGCCCGACCGCCTCGTCGTGACGAGCCTCCGGCGACCGCGTCAGACGCGGCCGGCCGGTGTTCTCGTCATCGTCGCGGTGGAAGCGCGGCAGGACCGGAACGATGATGACGGCGCGCGTGGCGACGGGCTGCGGCTGGCCGTCGGCCTGCCGATCCTTCGCCCCCTGCTGGCGCCCGCCCGGGCTCGTTGCGTCCAATCAATTATCCCGGCCGGCATCCTCACCATCGAACATCTGAACCGGCTGGCTCGGCATGATGGTGGAGATGGCGTGCTTGTAGACGAGCTGCGAATGCCCGTCGCGGCGCAAAAGGACGCAGAAATTGTCGAAGGACGTGACAACTCCCGTCAGCTTGACGCCGTTGATCAGAAATATCGTGAGAGGGTTCTTGCTCTTCCGGACCGAGTTGAGAAACAGGTCCTGAAGGTTCTGCGATCGTTCCGCCATTTTTCTTGTCTTCCGCCGTTCCCCGAAACCGTGCACGACGGCGCCCAAACAACGACGCGCGATCCAAGCGCACGGAAATGACCCGCCTCCGGAACATGTGCGCGCTTTCGTGCGCAACATTCCCCTAGTCAGAAGCGGTTATCAGGCTTGGCATTTTTCCGCAATGTCAAAAAAAGCGCCGCGCAAGGAAAGCACGACGCTGCCCGGATGACTGTTGGCGATAGGCGCGCCGTCGATCTCCACCACGGGCATGGCGATCGTCGTGGCCGAGCTGATGAAGGCCTCGCGTGCGGCCTTCGCCTCGGCCACCGTGAAGCCGCGTTCCTCGATGGTCAGGCCGAGCGCGGCCGCCACCTCGAACATCGTCGTGCGGGTGATGCCGCGCAGGATGCCGTGCTCTGCCGGCCGCGTGACGAGGCGACCGTCGGCCGTCACGATCCAGGCGTTGGAGGACCCGCCCTCCTTCACCGTGCCGTCGGCGTCGACGAACCAGGCCTCCTGCGCGCCCGCCGCGCGGGCCGCCTCCTTGGCCAGCACGTTGGGCAGGAGGCCGACGGTCTTGATGTCGACGCGGTCCCAGCGGGTCTCGGGCACGGTGATCACCTTGATGCCGGTTTCCGCGCGCTTCTCGGCCCGGGCCGGATCGGCCTTGCGCGCCGTCACCACCAGCGCGGGCGCCACCGCCTGCGGGAACAGGAAATCGCGCGGCGCCACCCCGCGCGTCACCTGCAGATAGACCAGACCGTCGTGCACGCCGTTGCGACGCACCACCTCGCGGATCACCAGTTCGAGCGCGCGGCGGTGCATGGGCCAGGCCATCGACAGTTCGCGCAGCGAACGGTCGAGACGGTCGAGATGGCGCGTCATGTCGACGACGTAGCCCCGCTTCACCTCGCAGACCTCGTAGACGCCGTCGGCGAACTGGTAGCCGCGGTCCTCGACGTGCACGAAGGCATCGGCGTGGCGCAGGTAGCGGCCGTTGACATAGGTGATACGCGGCATGGGTTCCCCGCAGGCTGTCTGGCCGGAGCGCTGGCGCAGGCCGGCCGGGTTGATCAGAAGAATTCGAGACTGACCCGGAACATCTGCTCCACCTGGCGCACGGCCGTGTCCATGGCGAAGATGATGACGCGGTCCTTCGGGCGGATCAGCGTGGCGCCGCTCGGCTTGATGGCGGTGCCGTCGCGATAGATCATGCCGAGCCGCATGCCGTCGGGCAGGTTCAGGTCGCGCAGCGGCGAACCGACCAGCGGCGAGGTCTCCAGCGCCTCGGCCTCGATGATCTCGGCCGTGCCGCGCTGGACGCTGTGGACGGCGCGGATGCGGCCGCGGCGCACGTGCTGCAGCACGCGGCTGATCGTCACCGAGCGCGGGTTGACGTGGGCGTCGATGCCGAGCGTGCGGGTGAAGTCGTGATAGGTCGGGTTGTTGATCAGCGCCAGGTTCGACTTGCAGCCGAGCCGCTTGGCCATGACGCTCGACAGGATGTTCACCTGGTCGTTGTTGGTCAGCGCCACCATCAGGTCGGCGTCCTGGATGTCGGCCTCCAGCAGCAGCTTCTGGTCGAGCGCGCTGCCATGCAGCACCACCGTGCGGCGCAGCTTGTCGGCGATGGCGATGGCACGCTCGCGCGTGTCCTCGATGATCTTCACCTTGGTGCGCGACTGGCGCGCCTCCAGCGCCTTGGCGACGTAGAGCCCGATGTTGCCGCCGCCGCCGATGACGATGCGCAGCGCCTCGGTCTCCTCGTGGCCGAACAGGCCCAGCGTGCGGCGCACCTGGTCCTTGGTCGTTACGACATAGGCGAGATCGCCGGCCACGAGCTGGTCGGCCGAATGGGGAATGAACAGGCGGTTGTTGCGCCACACGCCGACCACCGTCGAGGGCAGGTCCGGGAACAGGTCGGAGAGCTGCGACAGCGGCGTGTTGATGACCGGGCATTCCTCCAGGCACTCGATCGCCACCATCGCCACCTTGTCGTCGGCGAATCGCACCACGTCGGTGGCGCCCGGGATGGCGATGCGGCGCAGCACCATCTCGCCCACCTCGATCTCGGGCGAGATGACCACGTCGATCGGCAGGTTCTCGCGCGAGAACAGGTTCTGGTAGTGCGGCTGGAGGTAGGACTGGGCGCGGATGCGGGCGATCTTGGTGGGGATGTTGAACAGCGAATGCGCCACCTGGCAGGCCGTCATGTTCACCTCGTCATAGAGGGTGACGGCGATGAACATGTCCGCCTGCTGCGCGCCGGCGAGTTCCAGCACGTCGGGATGGGCGCCGTGGCCGACGAAGCCGCGCACGTCGAGCTGGTCGCGGATGGTGCGGATCAGTTCCGGCGACGTGTCGATGACGGAGACGTCGTTCTGTTCCGCCGCCAGCCGCTCGGCGATGCCGTAGCCGACCTGGCCGGCGCCACAGATGATCACGCGCATGATGGACTCCGATCCGCCGCCGCTACACGCCGAGCGATTTCAGCTTCCTGTGCAGGGCGGATCGTTCCATACCAATGAACTCGGCCGTGCGCGAGATGTTGCCGCCGAAGCGATTGATCTGGGCGATCAGATATTCCTTCTCGAAGAGCTCGCGCGCCTCCCGCAGCGGCAGCGCCATGATGTGCTGGTCGGACTGGCTCGGCGCGCGCGGCATCACGTCGCCGATCTCGGCCGGCAGGAGGTCGGCGGTGATCGGCGAATCGACGTCGTCGCCGCGCGACAGAATCATCAGCCGCTCGACGTTGTTGCGAAGCTGGCGCACGTTGCCCGGCCAGTTGTGCGCCTGCAGCACCGCCAGCACGTCGTCGCCGATGCGCCGGTTCCTGATGCCCGACTGGCGCACGATCTGCTTCATGAAGTGGTCGACGAGGTAGGGAATGTCCTCGCGCCGCTCCGACAGCGGCGGCACCAGCACCGGCACCACGGCCAGCCGGTGGTAGAGGTCCTCGCGGAACCGGCCCTCGGCGATCATCGCCTCGAGGTTCTGGGCCGTGGACGAGATGATCCGCACGTCCACCTTCACGCGCTTGGCGCCGCCCACCCGCTCGAACTGCTGGTCGACGAGCACGCGCATGATCTTGTTCTGCGTCTCGCGCGGCATGTCGGCCACCTCGTCGAGATAGAGCGTGCCGCGATGGGCCTCCTCCAGCGCCCCGACCTTGCGCTCCGCGCCGTTGGGTTCGGTCCCGAACAGCTCGATCTCCATCCGGTCGGGCGTGATCGAGGCCGCGTTGATCGACACGAAGGGCCCGTCCCGGCGCGCCGAGACCGCATGGATGGCGCGCGCCGCCGATTCCTTGCCCGAGCCGGACGGACCGATGATCATCACCCGGCTGTTTGTCGGCGCGATGCGCTCGATGGCCTGGCGCAGGTGGTTCATCGCCGCGGAATTGCCGATCAGGTCGAAGGTGTCGGCGGTGCGCTTCTTCAGCTCCGTCACCTCGCGCTTCAGCTTGGAGATCTCCAGCGCCCGCTCGCAGATCAGGAGCAGCCGGTCGGCCTTGAACGGCTTCTCGATGAAGTCGTAGGCGCCGCGCCGGATCGCCGATACGGCGGTCTCGATGGTGCCGTGACCCGAGATCATCACCACCGGAACGTGCGGGTGGATGGTCTTGATCTCGTCCAGCAGCGCCAGGCCGTCCATGCGCGAACCCTGCAGCCAGATGTCGAGCAGGATCAGCCGCGGCACCCGGTCGGCGATCGCCGCCAGCGCGCTGTCGCTGTCGAAGGCCGTGCGGGTCTCGTGGCCCTCGTCGCTCAGGATGCCGGCGACGAGTTCGCGGATGTCCTCCTCATCGTCGACGACGAGAATGTCAGACGCCATGGTTCACCTGCTCTTCTTGCTTTTCTTGTTTCGTGGCTTCCGCGCCTGCAGACACGTCCTCCGCCGCCGTCGAGGGCAGGACGACGCGGATCATCGCACCGCGGCCACCGTAGAAGTCGGGCGGCGCGTCGTGAAGCTCGATGCGGCCGCCATGCTCCTCGACGATTTTCTTGACGATGGCGAGGCCGAGGCCCGTGCCCTTGGCACGGGTTGTCATGTAGGGCTCGAGCAGCCGCTGCCGGTTCTCCGCCGGCAGGCCCTTGCCGTTGTCCTTGATGTCGACGCTGATCCAGCCGCCGTCGCAATGCGCCTCGATCTCGATCACGCCGCGGACGTCGTCCGTCCGTTCGGCCGATTCGATCGCCTCGGCGGCATTCTTGATCAGGTTGCCGAAGGCCTGGCTCATCAGCCGGCTGTCGAAGCGTCCCTTGAGCGGCGTGGCCCCGAAGTCGCGGCGGAACTCGATCTCGGCCTTCGAGACCTCGACGAGGAACGAGGCCTCGCGCAGCGCCTCGCGCAGGTCCATCACTTCCAGCGTCGGCTTGGGCATGCGCGCGAAGGCGGAGAACTCGTCGACCATGCGGCCGATGTCGCCGACCTGGCGGATGATGGTGTCCGTGCACTGGTCGAAGACCTCGCGATCCTCGGTGATCACCTTGCCGTAGCGGCGGCGGATGCGCTCGGCCGAGAGCTGGATCGGCGTCAGCGGGTTCTTGATCTCGTGGGCGATGCGGCGGGCGACGTCCGCCCAGGCCGAGGAGCGCTGCGCCTGCACCAGATCGGTGATGTCGTCGATCGTCACCACGTAGGACGGCAGCTCGGCTTCGCCCTTCCCCTCCTCGATCGTCACCTGCACGTTGAAGGTGCGTTCCACGCCGCGGCGCGTGAAAACCACCTGCTCGCGGTAGACGGGGCGGTCCGACGAACGCGCGATCTCGAAGACGCGGCCGAAATGCGGCAGCACCGCCGAAAGCGTCTGGCCCTCCGACTGGTGCGCGTCGATCGACAGCATCGTCTCGGCCGAGCGGTTGACGATGGTGATCGCGCCGTCGGCGTCGACGCCGACGATGCCGGCGCTGACGCTGGCGAGCACCGCTTCGGAGAAGCGCCGCCGCTCGTCGATCTGGTCCTTCGCCGAGAGGATCTCGTTTCGCTGCGACTTCAGCTGCAGCAGCATCTTGTTGAACGTGTCCGACAGCGAGGCGACGTCGCCGTCGGAATTGCGCACCGGAACGGCGACGTCGAGGTTGCCGGTCGCCACCTCGTCGGCCGCGCCGATCAGCCGCCGGATCGGCCGCACCAGCCGGTCGGCCACCGCGATGCCGGTCCAGATCGCCGACAGCACGATGATCAGCGTCAGGCCGAGATAGATGACCGCGAAGGCGATCTGCACGGTCGTGCGGCTGCTCTCCAGATCCGTGTAGTCGTCGGCATTCACCTGCACGATCTGGCGCGCCCGGATCACCTCGGGATCGACGAGCCGCAGCGTGTAGAGATAGGCGTCCTCGATGTCGCGCAGGCGGATGATGGCGCCGACGATGTTGCGCGTGCGCGGCTCGATCAGGATCGGCGTCCCGTCCGCTGCATCGCGCAGAGCGCCCGGCGGCGGCGCGGGCAGCGGGAAGTCGGCCCGCGTCTCGGCCTGCATGATCACCGTGCCGTCGATCCGCACCAGGGCCGCATGGGCGAGCGCGCGGCCGACGGCCTGCTGGGTCAGCATCTGCTGGAAGCCGGTGCGGTCGAGGCCGTAGAGCGTCCTGCGCTGGTCCAGATCGATCGCCATCGACAGGCTGGTGCCCTGCAGATTGCGGGCGTTCTCCTGCACGTAGGCCTCGGCGATCGACAGCGATGAACTGACGATCGCCTTGGTCTTGAGTTCGAACCAGCGGTCGAGGCCGATGTCGAGGGTAATCGACGCCACGACGGCGATGATGATCGCCGGCACGGCCGCGATCGCCGAAAAGAGGCCCACGATGCGCACGTGCAGCCGCGAGGCCGCCTTGCCGCGCCGCCGCGCCTGGAAGATCTGGTGCACCTCGCGGCCGATCAGGAAGCAGAGCAGCAGGATGAGCGCGACGTTGATCGCGATCAGCCCCAGCATCACCTCGTTCGTCGGCGAGACGGGACCGAGTCCCACCAGAATGACGAAGGAGATGGCCGCGCACAGAAGGGCCGCGACGACGGCGACGACGCCCGGCAGGGCGGCGAGCCGCCGCCCCTCGTAGGGTGTCTCGGGCTCGCTCAGCCCCAGGCCGTCGAGAAGTTCCGTGCGTGCCGTCATTGCGTTGCGATTCGCCACCATGTCCGTTGCATGCTTGCAACGCATTGTGGCTATTCTGCAACAAAAACGCGACGGTACAAGCCTGCAGCCGTCGCGTCGGACCTTCGGTCAGGAGCCGCGGGAGGTGCGGTAGACGTTGACGCCGAGCTCGCGAATCTTCTTGCGCAGCGTGTTGCGGTTGAGGCCGAGAAGCTCGGCGGCACGGATCTGGTTGCCGCGCGTGGCGGTCATGGACGCGAGCACCAGCGGATACTCGACCTCGGCCAGGATGCGCTGGTAGAGGCCGGACGGCGGCAGGTCCTCGCCGAAGGAGGTGAAGTAGCGCTGGAGATAGTGCTCGACCGCCTGGCCGATGGTCAGGTTCTCCGGCACCAGCGAGTTCTCCGGCGACGAGGGCGAGCGTCCCGCCGTCTGCAGCTCGTTCTCGATCACTTCGGCCGAGATCTCGTCCTGCGGATAGAGCGCGGCCAGCCGGCGCACCAGGTTCTCCAGCTCGCGCACGTTGCCCGGCCAGGGATAGCGCTTCATGAGGTCGAGACCGGCCGTCGAGATACGCTTCGACTGAAGGCCCTCGGCCTCGCCGAGCTTGAAGAAGTGCCGCACGAGATCCGGCACGTCCTCGGCCCGCTCGCGCAGCGCAGGCAGCCGAAGCGGCACCACGTTGAGACGGTAGAACAGATCCTCCCGGAACAGGCCCTGGTTGATCAGCGTGCGCAGGTCCTTGTTGGTCGCCGCCACGATGCGCACGTCTGTGCGGATCGGCGTGCGGCCGCCCACGGTGGTGTATTCGCCCTGCTGCAGCACGCGCAGCAGCCGGGTCTGTGCCTCCATCGGCATGTCGCCGATCTCGTCGAGGAACAGCGTGCCGCCCTCGGCCTGCTCGAAACGGCCGCTCGACCGGTTCTGCGCGCCGGTGAAGGCGCCCTTCTCGTGGCCGAACAGTTCCGATTCGATCAGGTCGCGCGGGATGGCGGCCATGTTGATGGCGACGAAGGGGCCGTTGCGGCGGCGGCCGTACTCGTGCAGCGCCCGCGCCACGAGTTCCTTGCCGGTGCCCGATTCGCCCGAGATCATCACCGTCAGATCGGTCTGCATCATGCGCGCCAGCATGCGGTAGATGTCCTGCATGGCGGCGGAGCGGCCGACGAGCGGCATCGATTCCAGCTGTTCTTCGGTCCGATGCTCGACCGTCGGCTTCTTCGGCTCCGAGAGCGCCCGATTGACGATGTTGAGCAGTTCGGTCAGGTCGAAGGGCTTCGGCAGATATTCGTAGGCGCCCTTCTCCGAGGCGCGGATGGCCGTCATGAAGGTGTTCTGCGCACTCATCACGATGACGGGCAGCTGCGGCCGCGCCTTCTTGATGCGCGGCAGCATGTCGAAGGCGTTCTCGTCGGGCATCACCACGTCGGTGATGACGAGGTCCCCCTCGCCCGCCGCCACCCAGCGCCACAGCGTGGCGGCGTTGGAGGTGACGCGCACGTCGTGGCCGACGCGCGACAGGGCCTGGTTCAGAACGGTGCGGATCGCGGCGTCGTCGTCCGCGACCAGGATGCTGCCACGGTTCATCGATGGGCTCCTTCCAGTCCGCCGGCCGGCGCGGCGTAGTCTTCCTTCCAGGCGGGCATCAGGATGCGGAAGCTCGTGCCGCGCGGCGACGAATCGCACTCGATGACGCCGCCGTGCTCGCCGACGATCTTGGCGACCAGCGCCAGACCGAGG
The DNA here is from genome assembly GCF_014495845.1 of Aquibium microcysteis. NCBI lineage: Bacteria > Pseudomonadati > Pseudomonadota > Alphaproteobacteria > Hyphomicrobiales > Phyllobacteriaceae > Aquibium > Aquibium microcysteis. The sequence goes on along the minus strand of NZ_CP061080.1, from coordinate 1,360,689 downwards.
CCGGAGCCGTTCGGCTTGGTGGTGATGAAGGGATCGAACAGGATCGGCCGGATGTCCTCCGGCACGCCGCCGCCATTGTCGTGGACGATGAACTGCAGCGGCAGCGACACGCGGTCCTGCGTGCCTGGCACCGAGAGCCGGATGCCCGGGCGGAAGGCCGTGGACAGCGTGATCTCGCCGGACGGGTCGCCGGCGATGGCCTCCGCCGCGTTCTTCACGAGATTGAGGAAGACCTGCACGAGCTGGTCGCGGTTGGCATAGACCGGCGGCAGCGACGGGTCGTAATCCTCGATGATTCGGATGCCCTGCGCGAAGCCGTTGCGCGCGATCGCCTTCACGTGGTCGAGCACGACATGGATGTTGACCGGCATGCGGTCGATCGGTCGCTCGTCGGAAAACACCTCCATGCGGTCGACCAGCGAGACGATGCGGTCGGTCTCGTCCGTGATCAGCCGGGTCAGCGAGCGGTCCTCGTCGGAGACGACGCTCTCCAGCAGCTGGGCCGCACCGCGGATGCCCGACAGCGGGTTCTTGATCTCGTGCGCGAGCATGGCGGCAAGCCCGGTCACCGAGCGGGCGGCGCCGCGATGCGTCATCTGGCGGTCGATCTTGTCGGCCATCGAGCGCTCCTGCAGCATCACCACCACGGATCCGGGCAGTTCCGGCACCGGCGCGACGTAGATGTCCACCAGCTTGTCGGGGCCGAGCCGGGGCGAAGAGATGTCGACCCGGTATTCGTTGACCGGCGACTGCCGCTCCCGCACCTGGTCGATCAGGGTCAGCAACGGGCTGCCGAAGGGCACGAAGTGACCGATCGTGTTGCGCGACAGGATGACGGCGCTCGAGCGGAAGAACACTTCCGCATCGGCATTGGCATAGGTCAGGCGACCGTCGTGGTCGACCATGATGACCGGGTGTCGGATCGTGTTGAGCACGATCTGCGCCGGGTCGAAGGCCGGCGGCTTTGGCATTGGACTGGCGCTCATGCGGCTTTCCTCATCGCGTGGACGCCGGTCCCTTCGACCAGCGCCCCGCGCAGCTGTTGGATGACTGTCTTGGGATCGGTGGAGGTCATGACGGCGAGCCTCGCCGCGTCTCCGACCGCCGGGGCGTGGCGCTCCAGGTACCAGCCGAGATGCTTGCGCGCATGGCGCAGCCCGGGCTCCGCGCCGTAGAGCGACAGCATGTCCTCGTAGTGGGCGACGGCATAGTCGGCGAGCGCCTGTGGCGTCGCAGGCACGCCCGGCGCCGGCAGCCCGGCCGCTTCGGCGACGATGCCGCCCGCCGTCCAGGGCGCGCCGCAATGGGCGCGGCCGATCATGACGGCATCGGCACCCGACTGTTCCAGCGCCTCGACGGCGCCGGCCGCGTCGCGGATGTCGCCATTGACGACGACGGGAATCGCCACCGCCTGCTTCACCGCCGCGACCGCCCGCCAGTCGGCTTCGCCCTTGTAGAACTGGCAGCGCGTCCGGCCGTGCACCGTCACCATCGCCACGCCGGCCGCCTCGGCGCGCCGCGCGAGCTGGGGTGCGACCAGTTCGGTCTCGTCCCAGCCGAGCCGCATCTTGACGGTCACCGGCACGTCGACGGCTTCCACCACCGCCTCGATCAGCGACTGCGCCAGATCGAGGTCGCGCATCAGCGCCGAGCCGCAATAGCCGCCGGTCACCTTCTTGGCCGGGCAGCCCATGTTGATGTCGACGATGTCGGCCCCCTCGCCCGCCGCGATCCGCGCGCCCTCGGCCATCCAGCGCGCCTCGCGGCCGGCCAGCTGGACGACGTGGATCTGGTCGCCGGCGCGGCCGATGCGGCGCGCCGAATCCAGCCGTCCGCGCGCGAGCTCGCCGCTCGCCACCATTTCGGAGACCACCATGCCGGCGCCGTGTGCGAAGGCGCGGCTGCGGAACGCGCTGTCGGTGATGCCCGAGAGCGGCGCCAGGAAGACCCGGTTGCGAAGGACGGCACGGCCGACGGTAAGGGGGTCGGTCAGCCTGCGAAGGTCACACATGCACAAAAACCGCGCAGATACCTGCTTTGCTTATTCACTAGACATGTCCGACCGCGGTTGCAACGCATAAATCGGCGCCCGCGCGGCTGCTAGCACAAAAAGGCTGGCAACGGTTAAGCCGTCTCGCTAGATCGGAGCCATTCCAGCGGAGCGATCGTCGGAAATGCCCACAAGCCACCCAAGCCAGTGCCGAACGGCCGCCGTGATCGTCGCGGCAGGCCGGGGCGAGCGCGCGGGCCAGGCCGACGGGCCCAAGCAGTACCGGCCGATCGGCGGGCTGCCGGTCATCCGCCGCACGGTCGACGCCTTCCTCGCCAGTCCCGCCATCTGCACCATCGTCGTGGCGATCCATCGCGACGACGAAGCGCTGTTCGACGCCGCCCTGCCCGCCCGCGACCCGCGGGTGCGGGTGGTCTTCGGCGGCGCCACGCGTCAGGCTTCCACCCGGCTGGCGCTGGAGGCGCTGGCGCCGGACGCGCCGGACAACGTCCTGATCCATGACGGGGTGCGTCCCTTCGTCGACGCCGCGCTTCTCGACCGCGTCGTCGCCGGCCTCGGTACCACGGCGGGCGTTCTGCCCGCGCTGCCCGTCTCCGATACGCTGAAACGCGGCGCGGACGGACAGGTCGAAGCCACCGTGCCGCGGGCCGGCCTGTTTTCCGCCCAGACCCCGCAGGGTTTTCGCTATGCCGCAATCCTGGAAGCGCATCGCCGGGCGGCCGCGGAGGGCCGCGAGGATTTCACCGACGATTCGGCCATCGCCGAATGGGCGGGCATCCCCGTGCGGCTGGTCGACGGCTCTCCCGACAATTCCAAGCTCACCTATGCCCGGGAGATCGCCATGGCCGACGAGAAGCTCGCGCGCGCCGCACCGAGTTTTCCGGACGTGCGGACCGGCAACGGCTACGATGTGCATTCCTTCGAGCCCGGCGACCACGTCACGCTCTGCGGCGTCGCCATCCCGCACGAGGCCGGGCTCAACGGCCATTCGGACGCCGACGTCGGCCTGCACGCGCTGACGGACGCCCTGCTCGCCACCTGCGGGGCGGGCGACATCGGCGTCCATTTCCCGCCGTCCGACCCGCAATGGAGGGGCGCGGCGTCGCGGCGCTTCGTCGAGCACGCCGCCGGCATCGTGCGGTCGCGCGGCGGCCGAATCGCCAATGCCGACGTCACCCTGATCTGCGAAGCGCCGAAGGTCGGCCCGCACCGGCCGGCCATGGTGGCCGCCATGGCCGCGATGCTGGGGATTTCACCGGAGCGCATCTCGATTAAGGCCACCACCAACGAAAAACTGGGCTTCGTCGGCCGCCGCGAGGGCATCGCCGCCATCGCCACCGCCACCGTCGTCTTCCCCGGAGACCTGCCCGCATGAGCCCGCATGCCGACCTCGCCCGCGCCCTGATCGAGGCCTGCGCCGCGGAGGGCGTGCTGATCGCGACCGCGGAATCCTGCACCGGCGGCCTGATCTCGGCCGCGCTGACCGACATCGCCGGTTCCTCGATCGTCGTCGACCGCGGCTTCGTCACCTATTCGAACGAAGCGAAGGCCGAGATGCTCGGCGTCCCGGCGGCGACGCTGGCGGCACACGGCGCCGTCTCGCCCGAGACGGCCAAGGAGATGGCGGCGGGCGCGCTCGCGCGGTCGCGCGCGACGATGACCATCGCCGTCACCGGCATCGCCGGTCCGGGCGGCGGCTCGGACGAGAAGCCGGTGGGGCTGGTCTGGTTCGGCCTCGCCGCCCGCGGCGCCGAGCCGGTGGCCGTGCAGCGGCTGTTCGAGGCGCGCAGCCGCGATCATGTCCGCCAGCAGACGGTGCGCGCGGCGCTCGAGCTCATGCTCGCGAAGGTGACGCATCCGTGAAATCGGCGGAGGGCGCGCCGTAGACGGCATCCGCCCGCTTCTCGAAAGCGCCTGCGAAGAGCCGGAAGGCGCGGTCGAACATCGCCCCCATCAGCGCGCCGAGCATGCGGCTCCTGAACTCGTACTCGATGAAGAAATGGATCTTCGTGCCGCCCTTGCCGTCCGGTTCGAAGCGCCAGCGGTTCTCGAGATAGCGGAACGGACCGTCGAGATACTTCACGTCGATCGCGCGTTCGTCCTCGCGCGCCACCACCTGGCTGGTGAAGGTCTCGCGGATGGCCTTGTAGCCCACCGTCATGTCGGCCACCAGCACCTCCACGCCCTCGCGCTCCTTGCGCGAGCGGACGCTGAGCGCCTCGCACATCGGCAGGAACTGCGGATAGCGCTCGACGTCCATGACCAAGGCGTACATGCGCTCGGGTGCGTGACGGACGGGGTGGACGGTCTCGTATTTCGGCATGGCGCTTCGTCGCGTGCTGCGGTCAGGCGGTGGCCGCGAGCTTGCGGTCGCGCGCGGCCTTCAGCCGGGCGAAATCGTCGCCGGCATGGTGCGAGGAGCGCGTCAGCGGCGAGGCCGAGACCATCAGGAAGCCCTTGGTGTAGGCGACCGTCTCGTAGGAGCGGAACTCCTCGGGCGTCACGAAGGCCTTGACCGGATGGTGCTTCTTCGTCGGCTGCAGATATTGCCCGATGGTCAGGAAGTCGACGTCGGCGACGCGCAGGTCGTCCATCAGCTGCAGCACCTCGTTGCGCTCCTCGCCGAGCCCCACCATGATGCCCGACTTGGTGAACATGCCCGGGTCGAGCTCCTTCACCCGCTGCAGCAGCCGGATCGAGTGGAAATAGCGCGCGCCGGGGCGCACCGTCAGGTAGTTCGACGGCACGGTCTCCAGATTGTGGTTGAACACGTCGGGCCTCGCCGCCACCACCACCTCCAGCGCCCCGTCCTTGCGCAGGAAGTCGGGCGTCAGGATCTCGATCGTGGTGCCCGGCGACAGCGCGCGGATGGCGTGGATCACCTCGGCGAAATGCCGGGCGCCGCCGTCGTCGAGGTCGTCGCGGTCGACCGACGTGATCACGACGTGGGCGAGCCCCATCTGACGCACGGCCTTCGCCACGCTCTCCGGCTCGGCGCGGTCGAGCGCCTCGGGGCGGCCGGTCGCGACGTTGCAGAAGGCACAGGCGCGGGTGCAGATCTCGCCCATGATCATGAAGGTGGCGTGCTTCTTGTCCCAGCATTCGCCGATGTTGGGGCAGCCGGCCTCCTCGCACACCGTAACCAGCTTGTGCGACCGCACGATCTCGCGCGTTTCCGCATAGCCCTTCGAGACGGGCGCGCGCACGCGGATCCAGTCCGGCTTGCGCAGCACCTCCTGATCCGGCCGGTGCGCCTTCTCGGGATGGCGCTGGCGGGGACGGGCTGTCGTGTCGAGGACGGTGACCATTGTGCTCCCGGCGGCTGTTCGCGGCGGCCGGGCCTCACCGGCGCCTGTGGTTATCTAGGCCTTCCGGGGACAAAACGAAAGGCCGCCGGGCGAATGCCACGGCGGCCTTTCCTGCATGGGTGCCTTGCGGATCAGCGTCTGAACAGCCGCGCGATGGCGATCAGGATGCAGGCGCCGATGAAGCCGGCGATCAGATAGCCGATCCAGCCGCCGAGCGCGATGCCGAACACACCGAGCAGCGCGTTGGCGACGATGGCGCCGACGATGCCGAGGATGATGTTCATCAGCACGCCCATGCTGCTCTTCATGAACTTTTCGGCCAGCCAGCCGGCGATGCCGCCGATGATGATGGCTGCGATCCAGCCGACGCCTGCGTCTTCCATGTGGTTCTCTCCGTTGCCTGTACGATTTGATCGTGCCTGACAACGCGGCCGTAACCCGGAGGTTCCGCCGTCTGCGGCCGGCATTGCCGGATCATGCGCGCGCCGCGCATCGGCTGGCGATGCCGGGCAGAGAGGGCGACGAGGCGAAAATCGGGGGGACGAAATCCGGGGACGGTTTCCCTGATTCGGCATTGGTCGCCGCGCTGTCGCGAGGGGCGCGACCGGGAAATCCGGGGCGGTCATCCGGCACCGGTCGCCGCCCTTTCGCGATCGGTTTCAGGTCGAACGACGGAAACTGTCCCCGCATGTCCGCCAGCACGTGCGGGCCGGGAGGCGGTTGTGCCGCCCGGCCTTGCTGGGTCTCGGGATGGGGATTTGCGCGCCGCAGGCGCGGCGTCAGGAGGTGTCGTGGACCTGCGGCAGCGGCAGGCCGGGCAGGACGGGGCAGGCGACGGCCCGGCAGGCGCGGCGTCTGGGGATCGCGTCGCGGCCGGGCGCCCAGGCGGTGCCGCCCATGCTGGCCAGCACCGCGGAGAGCATCGCCGCGCACCAGCGGTAGCGCCAGGCGACCAGCGCGGCGTCGAAGGGGCTGTCGTCATCCGGCCCGGCGGCGGCCGCCAGTTCGTCCTCGATCGCGGCGACGTCGATCCGCAGCGCGTCGGCGACGCTGACCCGCGCGGCCCGCTCGCCGCGGCGGAGGAAGAACAGCACCAGCCAGCGCACGGCAAAGCAACGGCCGGCGGCGGCGTCGGCGTGGGAGGCGAGCGACAGCAGGAGCGTGATCGTCTCCCGCAGCTTCCGCCCGTTCAGTCCCGCCCCGCCCATCTCCGCCCTCCTTCAGCTGCGGCCAGTCTGTCGTGGACCGGCAGGGCGTGGACAGAATTTTCGCAAGGCATTGATTTCGCTGGGAGAGCCCGTCCTCCACCCCACGCAGTGGGGGCGGAGGTGGCGTCGCGCAGCGACGACGGAGGGGGGGCGCAGGATGTGGCGGCGACGGGGGCGGCGGCGGCACGTGCCTCGTCGTGCACCGGATCGCGGGGACGGACGGCGAGGCATGGATCCCGGATACGGCGTCCTGCGCTGCGCTTGGACGCCGTATCCGGGATGACGAAGGTGGGGGGGATGGCGCTATTTTCGCCTTCGTCATCCCGGGCGAAGCCGGAGCGAAGCGGAGGCGCAGACCCGGGATCCATGCCTCGGCGGTTGTCGAAAGGCGGGGCGGTGCAGACGACGCACCGGTCCTTCTCCATCGTCCTGCTCGATGACCTGCGCCGAGGCATGGATCCCGGATACGTCGTCCTTCGCTGCGCTTGGACGCCGTTCCGGGATGACGAAGCGGAGGGGGCGGCGCTATTCTCACCGTCGTCATCCCGGGCGAAGCCGGAGCGGAGCGGAGGCGCAGACCCGGGATCCATGCCTCGGCGGTCGTCGAAAGGCGGGCCGGTGCAGACGACGCACCGGACCTTCTCCATCGTCCTGCTCGATGACCTGCTCCGAGGCATGGATCCCGGATACGGCGTCCTGCGCTGCGCTCGGACGTCGTTCCGGGATGACGAAGGTGGAGGGCAACGATGGCTCCGATCCTCGGGCCTTCGATGCGCGGGAGCGTGATGGACGGCCTGGCCACGTCCGTCGTGCCGACCGTCCACCGTCGCGGACTGGTCCGGCGGGGTCCCCCCCTCCGCCTCGCTTCGCTCGGCACCTCCCCCCCACTTCGTGGGGTTGGAGGATGGGCGGCGGCGCTTGGGGCGGGCTTCCTCCACCCCACGTGGGGGCGGAGGTGGCGAGCGAAGCGACAACGGAGGGGGGTGGTGCAGGATGTGGCGCTCGCAGCGGCGACCGGGCGGCGCGGGCCTCGTCGTGGGCCGGATCGGGGGGACGGACGGCGAGGCATGGATCCCGGATACGTCGTCCTGCGCTGCGCTTGGACGTCGTTCCGGGATGACGAAGCGGAGGGGGCGGCGCTATTTTCACCTTCGTCATCCCGGGCGAAGCCGGAGCGGAGCGGAGGCGCAGACCCGGGATCCATGCCTCGGCGGTCGTCGAAAGGCGGGGCGGTGCAGGCGACGCACCGGTCCTTCTCCATCGTCCCGCTCGATGACCTGCTCCGAGGCATGGATCCCGGATACGGCGTCCTGCGCTGCGCTTGGACGCCGTTCCGGGATGACGAAGCGGAGGGGTGGCGCGACGTTTTTCGCCCCTGCAGCCGGGCGCCGGGCGGCGCGGCGCCGTACGCGGCGGGTCAGGCGTTCAGGGCGCGGCCGTAGGCGTCGAGCACGCTCTCCTTCATCATTTCCGACAGCGTCGGGTGCGGGAAGACGGCGTGCATGAGGTCTTCCTCGGTGGTCTCGAGGTTCATGGCGACGACGAAGCCCTGGATCAGTTCGGTGACCTCCGCGCCGACCATGTGGGCGCCGAGGAGCTGGCCGGTCTTCGCGTCGAACACGGTCTTGACCAGCCCCTGGTCCTCGCCCAGCGCCACCGCCTTGCCGTTGGCCACGAAGGGGAAGCGGCCGACGCGGACGTCGTGGCCGGCCTCCTTCGCCCTTGCCTCGGTGAGGCCGACCGACGCCACCTGTGGGTGGCAGTAGGTGCAGCCGGGGATCAGCGCCTTGTCGAGCGGATGCGGATGGAGACCGGCGATCTTCTCGACGCAGATGACGCCCTCGTGCTCGGCCTTGTGGGCGAGCATCGGCGGGCCGGCGACGTCGCCGATGGCATAGATGCCGGGCACCGAGGTGCGGCACCACTCGTCGATGACGATCGTGCCGCGTTCGGTCTTCACGCCGACCGCCTCCAGGCCGATGCCCTCGACGTTGCCGACGACGCCGACGGCCGAGATCATGCGGTCGGCAGTGATCTTCTCCACCGTGCCGCCCTTCATCTCGACATGGGCGGTGACCGAGTCGGCGCCCTTCTCGACCTTCACCACCTTGGCCTCGAGATGGATCTTCATGCCCTGCTTCTCGAAGCGCCTGCGCGCGAGTTCCGAGATCTCGGCGTCCTCGACCGGCATCACCTGCTTCATCACCTCGACGACGGTGACGTCGACGCCCATGGTCCGGTAGAAGGAGGCGAATTCGATGCCGATGGCGCCGGAGCCCATGACCAGCAGCGACTTCGGCATCTTCTCGGGCACCATGGCCTCGAAATAGGTCCAGATGAGCCTGCCGTCGGGCTCGATGCCGGGCAGCGCGCGCGGGCGGGCGCCGGTGGCCACGATCAGGTGCTTCGCCGCGTAGGTGCCCTCGCCCTTCGTGTTCTTCGGCGCCGGATGCTGCGGCTGCATGGGCTTCTTCGACGGCTTCGACACGACGATCTCGGCGGCGCCCTTGCCGGCCTTCGTGATCTTCGCCTCGCCCCAGATGACGTCGACCTTGTTCTTCTTCATCAGGAAGGCGACGCCGGAATTCATGCGGCCGGCGACGCCGCGCGAACGCTCGACGACCGCCTTCAGGTCGGGCGAGATGCGGCCTTCGAGCGAGAGCCCGTAGTCCTTCGCGTGTTCGGCCAGATGCAGCACCTCGGCCGAGCGCAAGAGCGCCTTGGTGGGGATGCAGCCCCAGTTGGAGCAGATGCCGCCGAGATGCTCGCGCTCGACGACGGCGGTCTTCAGGCCGAGCTGGGCGGCGCGAACCGCGGTGACATAGCCGCCGGGGCCGCCGCCGATGATGATGACGTCATAGGTCTCGGACATGCGCTTCGCTCCTCAAAGGTCGGCGGCGCAGGGGTTGCCCTGCCGCCGGTCTCGGGAGGAGCGGAGCCCTGCCCTCACCCCTCCGTCACGGGTGCCGGCGACGGCTCGTGCCGCACCAGCATGGTGTAGATCTCGTCCTTCAGCCGCATCCGCCGCTTGCGCAGCTCGGCGACGTGCAGGTCGTCCATCGGCTCGACGTCGGTCTCGGCGCGGTGAATCTCGCGGTTCACCTCATGATACGCGTTGGCCAGCCGGTGGAAATGGCCATCGGTCAGGCGCATGTGGTGGATCAGCGCGCCGTGCTGCGGAAACTCCTCGGCCAGTTCGTGCGGTGTGTGCGACATCTGTTGGTCTCCCGTTTCGATGTCGTCAGGCTATCGCCGCACGGTCGCCGCTCCTTGATTTCGATCAACGGTCCTTTCGCAGGTGGTCGTGTTCTACAGTCCGAGCATCATGCGCACGATCGGTTCCAGCGCCTTGCCGAGCGCGCGCGTGGCCTGCGCATCGAGGTGGACGCCGTCGAGCGGCGTCGTCTCGACGATCGAGGCGGCGTCGAAGAAGCCGCACTGCGTGTCGTCGGCGAGATCGCCGTAAAGGCTCGCCAGCATCCCGGACTGCTCGATGCCGCCCTCGAACATCGCCGCGAAATCGGGATCGGCGGTCTCGGAGAGCGGCGGCGGCGCGACGATCAGGATCTCGGGCGGCGGGGCGCCGAGCGGATAGGCGGTGCCGCGCACGATGTCGATCAGCCGCCGCATGCCCTGCTTGGCGCCGATGGCGCGGCCGCAGACGAAGGGCTTCATGTCGTTGGTGCCGAGCAGCAGGATCACGAGGTCGAGCGGGCCGTGGCTGACCAGCGAGACGGGCAGCGCGCGCGCGCCGTTGCGGTCGGCCCCGCCCAGATGATCGTCGAAGGCGGTGGTGCGGCCGTTCAGCCCCTCCGCGATGACCACCGCCTGGTGCCCGAGTGCGGCCTGCAGCACGCTCGGCCAGCGGTCGGCATAAGCGTGGCGGGACGGGCCTTCGGCGTTGTAGCCCCAGGTGAGGGAATCGCCGTAGCAGAGGACGGTTTTCATGGATGACTCCGATGCTCTCCTCCCCCTTGCGGGGAGGGTTACAGCTAAACCAGCATCCCCATCGGCTTCTCGATGTGGCGCTGGAAGGCGGCCGCGAGTTCCGCGCCCAGCGCGCCGTCGATGACGCGGTGGTCGAAGGCGAAGGTGGCGGTCATGATGGTGGCGATGGCGACCGCGCCCTTCTTCACCACCGGCTTCTCGACGCCTGCGCCGATCGAGACGATCGAGGCGTGCGGCGGGTTGATGATGGAGGTGAAGTTCGAGACGCCGAACATGCCGAGGTTCGACACGGCCGTCGTGCCGCCCTGGTATTCCTGCGGCTTCAGCTTCTTGTCGCGGGCGCGTCTGGCGAGGTCCTTCATCTCGTTGGAGATGACGGAGAGCGTCTTCTGTTCGGCCTTGCGGATGATCGGCGTGATCAGCCCGTCGGGGATCGCCACCGCGACGCCGACGTCGGAGTGCTTGTGGCGGACGCGGGCCGTCGAGGTCCAGGAGGCGTTGGCCATCGGCACGTCGCGCAGCGCCAGCGCCATCGCCTTGATGATGAAGTCGTTGACGGAGAGCTTGTAGGCCGGAACCTCGCCCTTCTCGGTCTTCAGCATCGGCGAGGCGGCGTTGATCTCGGCGCGCAGCTTCAGGAGCGCGTCGATCTCGCAGTCCATCGAGACGAAATAGGACGGCACCGTCTGGTGCGATTCGGTCAGCCGCGCGGCGATCGTCCGGCGCATGCCGTCATGCGGGATGAGGTCGTAGGACCCCTCCTCGAAGAGCTTCAGCACGGTGTCGTCGGACATGGGCCTGGCGGCGGGTGCGGCGGCGGGGGCTTCTGCGGCGGCGGGGGCTGCCTTCTGCGCCGGGGCTGCGGCCTTGGCACCACCGGCGACCGCCTTCTCGACGTCGGCCTTCACCACGCGGCCATGCGGGCCGGAGCCCTCGATGGCGGAGAGGTCCACGCCGGCATCCTTGGCGATGCGGCGGGCGAGCGGGGACGCGAAGATGCGGGATTGGCTGATCTCCCCCCTCGTGGGGGAGATGCCCGGCAGGGCAGAGGGGGGCGTGACGGACGGAGAGGTCGGCGGGGCAGCGCCCCCCTCTGTCGGCTTCGCCGACATCTCCCCCACGGGTGGGGAGATAGGCGCCTCGTCCTGCTTCGCCTCGGCCTTGGCGGGCGCGGCTTCGCCGCCGCCCTTGGCGGCATCCCCCGCATCCTCGCCCTCGGCGGCCAGGATCGCGATCACCGCGTTGACCTTGACGCCTTCGGTGCCGGCCGGGACGACGAGCTTCGCCACCGTGCCCTCGTCGACGGCCTCCACTTCCATGGTCGCCTTGTCGGTCTCGATCTCGGCGATGACGTCGCCGGGCGCGACGTGGTCGCCTTCCTTGACCAGCCACTTGGCGAGGTTGCCCTCCTCCATCGTGGGCGAGAGGGCCGGCATGGTGATGTTGATCGGCATCTATCTGTCTCCGGCGTAGTAGGGTGTCGGGTCTTCGTTCATGCCGAGCGGCGGGTCGAATGGCCACAGGTCGGCGAGCGAGAAGGCAATGGCGTCGAAGGGCGGCGCGCGGACTTCGTCGTCGGAGTTCCACGTTCCACGAAGCACCCACGCACCGTCCACCAGTGCGAATGCTTCGAGCATCTGCTGGCGCGGGTCGACCAGCCAGAGGAACGATACACCGTGCCGCGCATAGATTTTCCGCTTCACGGTCCGATCCCGCCGTTCCGTCGACCCCGACAGGACTTCGCAAATCCAATCCGGAGCTACGGTAAAAAAGTTCGTTTCCGGGTGGTCCACAAGACGGTCCCGCCGCCACCCGGCGAGATCAGGCACCACGACGTCGTCGCGGAGATGAATCTCGGGCTCGTCGAGGATCAACCAGCCACCAGGTCCCCCGCGCCCCTTTTGAAAGGGGCCAACGAGTTCGTCTCCGAGCGAACTCGCGGCGGCGACATGCCTGCGCGACGGCCGCGGGTGCGTCCGCAGCACGCCGTCGATGATCTCCGCGACCAGATGCTCCGGCACGGCCTCGAGGTCGGCATAGGTCGCCGGCTTCTTCCTGTCCGTTGCGGATGCGCTCACTTCGCGGTCCCTCCCGACCTTCGATCAGCGACGGTAGCACACCGCCTTCACCGCCTCGACCACCTCGCCGACGTTCGGCAGCGCGAGCTTTTCGAGGTTGGCGGCGTAGGGCATCGGGACGTCCTTGCCGCAGATGGTGATGACGGGCGCGTCGAGATGGTCGAAGGCGCGCTGCATCACCTGGCTGGCGATGTGGTCGCCGACGGACGACTGCGGAAAGCCTTCCTCGACCGTGACGAGGCGGTTGGTCTTCTTCACGCTCTCGATCACGGTGTCGAGGTCCATCGGACGGATGGTCCTGAGGTCGACGATCTCGACGTCGATGCCTTCCTCGGCCAGCCTGTCGGCGGCCTTCACGGCATAGGTCATGCCGATGCCGAAGGAGACGATCGTGGCATCCCTGCCCTTGCGGTGGATGCGCGCCTTGCCGATCGGCAGCACGAAATCGTCGAGCTTCGGCACGTCGAAGGTCTGGCCGTAGAGGATCTCGTTCTCGAGGAAGATCACCGGATTGGGGTCGCGGATCGCCGCCTTGAGCAGGCCCTTGGCATCGGCGGCGGTGTAGGGCTGGATCACCTTGAGGCCCGGAATGTGGCCGTACCAGGCGGCATAGTCCTGGCTGTGCTGGGCGGCGACGCGCGCGGCGGCACCGTTGGGACCGCGGAAGACGATCGGCGCGCCCATCTGGCCGCCGGACATGTAGAGGGTCTTGGCGGCGGAGTTGACGATCTGGTCGATCGCCTGCATGGCGAAGTTGAAGGTCATGAACTCGACGATCGGCTTCAGCCCGGCCATCGCCGCGCCGACGCCGACGCCGGCAAAGCCATGCTCGGTGATCGGCGTGTCGACGACGCGCTTGGCGCCGAACTCCTGCAGCAGGCCCTGCGTGATCTTGTAGGCGCCCTGATACTCGGCCACTTCCTCGCCCATGATGAAGACGTCGCCGTCGCGGCGCATCTCCTCGGCCATGGCGTCGCGCAGCGCCTCGCGGACGGTGGTCGGCACCATCTCGGTGCCGGCCGGAATGTCGGGATCGGCGGCGACCGCCTCCTTCGGCTGGGCGGGAACGGACAGCGCCTCCTTGGCGGCCGGCTCGTCGGTGGCCTTGCGCGCCTTGCCGCCGGCATCGTCGGCCGCGGCCTTCGGCGCTTCGGCGGCGGGCTTCGAGGCCGCCTCGGACGCCGCGGGCCTGGCCTCGGCGGCAGCGCCGGCGCTCTCGCCCTCAGCCAGCAGCACGGCGATCGGCGTGTTGACCTTGACGTTCTCGGTGCCTGCCGGGACGAGGATCTTTCCCAGCGTCCCCTCGTCGACGGCTTCGACCTCCATGGTCGCCTTGTCGGTCTCGATCTCGGCGATCACGTCGCCGGGGGCGACGCTGTCGCCCTCCTTCTTCAGCCATTTCGACAGCGTGCCCTCTTCCATCGTGGGCGAGAGGGCCGGCATCAGGATGTCCACGGGCATGGGGTCCTCACCTATGATAATCGTCCGCCTTCAGCGGATCTGGAACTTGCCTGCGAGCTGGTAGGCCAGGAGACCGGCCAGCGTGGCGACGAGAATGACGCGGATCGCGGTCAGCCAGAGCGGCGCCGGCCGCGTGACCGGCCCGGCGATGGCGGCGCGCTGCCGTGCGGACCGGTCGTCGAGCATCCGCGAGATGTGACGCACGGTGCCGAACATCCTGGCGATCACGAACCAGAAAAACCATCCGAACAGCGCGGCGACGCCGGCTGCCAGCAGAAGGACGGTCGGGTCCGGGATCGCGCTCATCGAACGGAAACGTCAGCGCAGGATGTCGGTGTAGAGTTCCGAGACATCCGGCTCCGGGTCGGTCTGCGCGAAGTCGGCGGAGTCGGCCACGATGTCGCGCACCTCCTTGTCGATCGCCTTCAGATCCTCCTCGCTCGCCCACTTCTTCTCGACGAGCCGCGCCCTGACCTGCTCGATCGGATCGTGCTCGGAGCGCATCTTCTGGACCTCGTCCTTGGAGCGGTACTTCGCCGGATCGGACATGGAGTGGCCGCGGTAGCGGTAGGTCTGCATCTCGAGGATGATCGGCCCCTTGCCGGAGCGGCACCAGTCGAGCGCCAGATCGCCCGCCGCCTTCACGGCGCGCACGTCCATGCCGTCGACCTGGATGCCGGGGATCCTGAAGGAGATGCCGCGATGCGAGAAGTCGGTCTCGGCCGACGAGCGCGTCACCGACGTGCCCATGGCGTAGCGGTTGTTCTCGATGACGTAGATCACCGGCAGCTTCCACAGCGAGGCCATGTTGAAGCTCTCGTAGACCTGGCCCTGGTTGGCCGCGCCGTCGCCGAAGAAGGTCAGCGACACGAAGTCGTTGCCGCGGTAGCGGTTGGCGAAGGCGAGCCCGGTGCCGAGCGAGACCTGCGCGCCGACGATGCCGTGGCCGCCGTAGAAATTCTTCTCCTTGGAGAACATGTGCATGGAGCCGCCCTTGCCGCGGGAGTAGCCTCCCCGGCGGCCGGTCAGCTCGGCCATCACGCCGCGCGGCGACATGTCCATGGCCAGCATGTGGCCGTGGTCGCGATAGGCGGTGATCATCTGGTCGCCGTCCTTCATCGCCATGCGCAGGCCGGTCACCACCGCCTCCTGGCCGATGTAGAGATGGCAGAAGCCGCCGATGAAGCCCATGCCGTAGAGCTGGCCGGCCTTCTCCTCGAAGCGGCGGATGAGCAGCATGCCGCGATAGGCGGAGAGTTCCTGCTCCTTGTCGAACTCGACGGGCTTCGGGGTCTTCACCGCGCCGACGCCCTCGGCATCGGTCCGGGGTTTCGGGGACGTCTTCTTCGCCGCCGCCTTCATGCGCTGCTCCCTGATCCTGTCTTCTTCGCGGACACGGGAAGGCGAGCCTTGTCTCTCCCCTCCCTGGATGAAGGAAAGCTAGCATGCACGAACGGTTTCGGCCACGCGGAAAACTGCATGGCTGTCATGCGGGTAAATCGCGGAAATCGCTCGACTTATCTGGAATTAACCGAAATCTGGTCAATTCTGTTCAGCGAAGGTCCGCATGATGGTGATCTCGTCGGGGCCCGACAGATTGAGCGCGCGGCGGGCCTGCTCGTCGAGCATGTCCTTCTCGATCGTGCCGTCGCGCAGCAGCTGGACGCGCTGCTCGAGCTCCTCGCGGATCGCCCGCTTGCGGTCGAGCTCGGCGATCAGGACCGCCTTGCGCTCCTCCAGCCGGAGCTTCGAGGAGATCCCGTATTCGCCATGGAAGGCGTGGAAGCCGAAATAGCCGAGGAACAGCGTCGCCAGGGCAGGCACGATGTACCGGCCGGTGTTCCGTTTCTTGTACTGACGCGTCCACATGAGGCAGTCTTCATCCTTTGCCTCCTTCTAGCGCGGCGTGCTTAACGGGCGGTTACGGGGCCCTTCGCGGCGACCGTCCCGAAACGAAGAAGGGCCGCCTGCGGCGACCCTTCGAGACGTCGGAACGGCGGTGACGGATCAGCCCTTGAAGATGGACCTGCCGGCGTAGCGCGCCTGCCGGCCGAGCTCCTCCTCGATGCGGATGAGCTGGTTGTACTTGGCGAGCCGGTCGGAGCGCGCGAGCGAGCCGGTCTTGATCTGCCCGCAATTGGTGGCCACCGCGAGGTCGGCGATGGTCGAATCCTCGGTCTCGCCCGAGCGGTGGGACATGACCGCGGTGTAGGCCGCCTTGTGCGCCGTCTCGACCGCGTCCAGCGTCTCCGTGAGGGAGCCGATCTGGTTGACCTTGACGAGGATCGAGTTGGCCACCCCCATGCGGATGCCGTCGCGCAGCCGCGACGAGTTGGTGACGAAGAGGTCGTCGCCGACCAGCTGGCACGACTTGCCGACGAGGTCGGTCAGGACCTTCCAGCCCTCCCAGTCGTCCTCGGCCATGCCGTCCTCGATGGAGATGATCGGGTAGTCGGCGGCGAGCTTCGCCAGGTACTTCGCCTGCGCCTTCGGGTCGCGGGTCTTGCGCTCGCCCTCGTAGACGTAGTTGCCGTCCTTGAAGAACTCGGTCGCGGCGCAGTCGAGGCCGATCGCCACGTCCTCGCCGGGCTTGTAGCCGGCCTTCTCGATCGAGCCCATGATGAAGTCGAGCGCGGCGGTGGCGCTCTTCAGGTTCGGCGCGAAACCGCCCTCGTCGCCGACGTTGGTGTTGTGGCCGGCGTCCTTCAGACCCTTCTTCAGGGTGTGGAAGATTTCCGAGCCCCAGCGCACGGCATCGCGGAAGGTCGGCGCGCCGAGCGGGATGATCATGAATTCCTGGAAGTCGATCGGGTTGTCGGCATGGGCGCCGCCGTTGATGATGTTCATCATCGGGACCGGCAGCACGTGGGCGGAGGCGCCGCCGACATAGCGGTAGAGCGGCAGGCCGGACGCCTCGGCCGCGGCCTTGGCGACCGCCAGCGACACGCCGAGGATGGCGTTGGCGCCGAGGCGGCTCTTGTTGGCGGTGCCGTCGAGCTCGATCATCGTCCGGTCGATGTGGATCTGGCTCTCGGCCTCCATGCCGCCGATGGCCTCGAAGATCTCGCCGTTGACCGCCTCGACGGCGCGCTCGACGCCCTTGCCGAGATAGCGCGGGCCGCCGTCGCGCAGCTCCACGGCCTCGTGCGCGCCGGTCGAGGCGCCCGACGGCACCGCGGCACGGCCCATCGAGCCGTCCTCCAGCACCACGTCGACCTCGACGGTCGGATTGCCGCGGCTGTCGAGAATTTCGCGGCCGATGATGTCGACGATGGCGGTCATGGGAGGCTCCCTCGAGAAATGTCCGGAAAGGTCGCGTTTCTCTTAGCGGAAGGCCGGGAAAAGGCAATCCGGGAGGGCGCAGGCGCGCGGCTGCGCCGCCCGCATGCCCCTGTCGGGCGCCGACCGATCAGCCGGCCTTCACCGTCGACTGGAACTTGCCCATCAGATAGGGGCCGGACAACACCGGCTGATACTTCGGCGTCTCGCCGGGCGCGAGGCAGGACGGCAGGCAGGCGATCTCCTGGTGCCAGTTCGGCTGATGGAAGAAGGCGAAGGACTGGCGCCGCGTCGATCCGTCGGGCTTCGGCGCCGGGTTGACGACGCGGTGCAGCGTCGAGACCCAGCGATCGTTGGTCCACAGCGCCATCAGGTCGCCGATGTTGATGACGAAGGCGCCCGGCACGGGGGGCACGGCACGCCAGGCGCCGTCCGGCGCCAGGATCTCGAGCCCGCCGGAGCCCGGCTCGGGCAGCAGGATGGTCAGGCTGCCATAGTCGGTGTGGGCGCCGGCCCGCAGCTGTCCCGGCTTCGGCGGGACGGACTGTTCGGGATAGTTCAGCGCCCTCAACGCGCTGATCGGCCGGTCGATGGTAGGCGCGAAGAAGTCCTCGTCGAGCGTCAGCGCCACCGCGAAGACGCGCATGATGCGGGCCGCGAGGTCTTCCATGGCCCGGTAATAGGCTTCCCAGGCGGGACGGAAACCGTCGGGCGCCTCCGGCCAGATGGTGGGCGCGTAGCAGAAGGCCAGCGCCTGCGGATCGTCGAGGCCTGCGGGAATGCCGAGCGGCCCGCCGTTGAAGCTCTCCTTCAGGTCGGGCGGCGTGTCCTGCCCCTTCGACTTCGCCAGCGCTTCCGATTCGGGACCGAGATAGCCGTAGGGATAACCGGGGAAAGGCGCCCTCGCCTTCTGCTTCTCGTCGGCCGGCAGGTCGAAGAAGGCCCGCGCCATGGTCCAGGCGCTGTCGATGACGGTCTGCGGGACGCCGTGGCAGCTGATCGCGAGGAAGCCGGTTGAGCGGCAGATGTCGTCCACTTCGGCGCCCAGCGCGGCGCGCTCGCTGCGGCCGGCGCGCTCGAAGCGGGACAGATCGAAGACGGGAAAGTCGGGCATTGAAGGAATCTCCGGCACGGCAGTCGTCCCATCCTAGCCGGATCGGCTGCCGATTCACGCCTGCGAACGGGCTGGACCAGAAATTTACCGGGCCCGGGGTGCCATGGCGTGACATCGCAATTACACTCGGTGCCGCGCGGGGCGAAACGAAAGGAGTTTCGCCATGACCAACGTAGCCGGTATCGTGAGTATCCTCTTCATCGCCGCAGCGTTCTGGACCTCGGTCGGCGGCGCAACCCGGGAACAGTCCGTGCTGATCCTGTCCTCGGGCGAATGAGACGAGCCGGCGGCGCGCGTTGCCGCGTCGCCGGCCTTCCCGGGCCGCCGGCCGCGACCGGTGCCGCCCGCCGAATGTCCTTGCATTGTCCAGCATTATCGCCCATATGCCGCGACAGGCGCTTGGGCCGGCATTGCCGGTTCGTCGGAAATCGACCTGGTTGCGTCTGGCCTTCCCCCTCACCGGTCGCGTCTCTCACGGAGACGATACGGTCAGGCGGCGAGGGAATTCCGCGGGCATGAGGCACGCGGTAACGACAGCGCAGCCGGCCACGGCCCGTTTCGGGCGCGCCGCCTCGTCGTTCAAACAAGAAGAGTGCCACGGCAGGTTGCGCCCGCCGGGCCGCAGCGCGGGCGTCGCCCGCCGAAAGAGACGAACTTGACCAATCAAACCACCCCCGAAGCCGATGGCGGCTTCGAGGCCCTCGGCATCACCGGCGCCCTCCTCAAGGGCACGCTCGCCGCAGGCCTGACCACGCCCAAGCCGATCCAGACCCAGGCGATCCCGCATTATCTCGCCGGCCGCGACGTGCTCGGCATCGCCCAGACCGGCTCCGGCAAGACGGCGGCCTTCGCGCTGCCGATCCTCACCCGCATCACCGCACTCGGCGCCAAGCGCCGCCCCAAGACCCCGCATGCGCTGATTCTCGCGCCGACGCGCGAACTCGCCGTGCAGATCGACGAGACCATCCGGCTCCTGTCCAAGGGCATGCACATCACCACCTGCCAGGTGCTCGGCGGCGTGTCGCGCAACATGCAGGTGAAGCGCCTGCGCGACGGCGTCGACATCCTGATCGCCACGCCCGGACGGCTCGTCGACCTGGTGCGCGAAGGCGACGTCAAGCTCGACCAGACGCGCTGGCTCGTGCTCGACGAGGCCGACCGCATGCTCGACATGGGCTTCATCAACGACGTCAAGAAGCTCGCCCGCGCGACGCATCCCGACCGCCAGACGACGCTGTTCTCGGCCACCATGCCGGACGAGATCGAGAAGCTCGCCATGGGCCTGATGAAGGATCCCGTCCGCGTCTCGGTCGCGCCGCAGAGCACGACGGTCGCCGAGATCACGCAGGGCCTCGTCAAGGCGCGCACCAAGCAGAAGCGCAACGTGCTGGCCGACATCCTGCGCGCCGAAGGCGACGGGCCGGTGATCATCTTCGCCCGCACCAAGCACGGCGCCGACAAGGTGACGCGCCAGCTCGAGCAGGACGGTTTTTCGGCCGACGTCATCCATGGCAACAAGTCGCAGAACGCCCGCCAGCGCGCGCTGAACGGGTTTCGCGACGGTTCGGTGAAGATTCTCGTGGCGACCGACATCGCCGCCCGCGGCATCGACGTGCCCGGCATCGCGCTCGTCGTGAACTACGACCTGCCCGACGAGCCGGAAACCTACGTCCACCGCATCGGCCGCACCGGCCGCAACGGCGCCGACGGCAAGTCGCTGACCTTGTGCGATCCCGAAGAGGTGTCGAAGCTGCGCGCGGTCGAGAAGGTGATCCGCAAGGCGATCCCGCTGGTGGCGGACCACACCGGCCAGCCCGATCCGTTCCAGAAGCCGCTGCCCGCGGGTTCGCGTCCCGAGCGGACGGAACGGCAGGGCCGGCCGCAGGGCAAGCCCCAGGGACGCCCGGCCCGTGCCGCCCAGGCGCCGCAGCGCGCCGGCGGCAAGCCGGCCGGCGGCCACCACGAAGCGGGCCGCGCCGACGAGCGCAACGGTCCGCCGCGTCGCCGCCGGCGGCGCGGCAATGGCGGCGGCGCCGCGCGGGCGGCCTGACGTCCACGTTCGAGACGACGGTCCGCTGGTCCATGACTGGCCAGCGGACTGGCAATTGCCCGAAGCACGTGCAGCGCGTAGGCGGACGGCACGGGTCTTCCTGACGGAAGGCGTCCGCGGCGCAGGCCGCCCCTCGCATTCGGGATCAGACGATGGCCGGAATCACGGCGCTCGCCTTCGCCTATTTCCTTTCCCAGTTCTACCGGTCGTTCCTGGCGGTGCTGACGCCGGCGCTCGAAGCCGAGCTCGGCGCCACCAAGGCCGACTTCTCGCAGGCCTCCGGCGCCTGGTTCGTGGCCTTCGCGCTGATGCAGTTCGCCGTCGGCGTGTCGCTCGACCGTTTCGGTCCGCGCCGCACGGCGGCCGTGATGCTGGCGATCGGCGGCGGCGGCGGTGCGGCGGTCTTCGGGCTGGCGACCACGCCCGGCATGCTGGTCGTCGCCATGACGCTGATCGGGATCGGCTGCGCGCCGGTGCTGATGGCGTCGCTGTTCATCTTCGCCAAGACCTTCAAGGCCGCGCGCTTCGCGGTGGCGACCTCGTGGTTCGTGGCGCTCGGCTCGCTCGGCAACGTGTTCGGCGCGACGCCGCTCGCCGCCGCGGCCGAGAGCTTCGGCTGGCGGCCGGTGATCCTGGCCATCGCGGCACTGACGCTCGTGGTGGCGGTGGCGCTCATGGTCTTCGTGAAGGACCCGGAACGGTCGCCGGACGAGCCGGCCGCCGGCGTCGGTTTCGGCGGCTTCGGCGAGCTTCTGCGGCTCAGGGTGCTGTGGCCGATCATCCCGCTGACGGCGATCAACTATGCGCCTGCCGTCGGCATCCGCGGCCTGTGGGCCGGGCCCTATCTCACCGACGTCTTCGGCGCCGACGCGCTGTCGATCGGCAACGTGACGCTGTTCATGGCCTTCGCGATGGTGGCGGGCAGCTTCCTCTACGGTCCGCTCGACACGGTCTTCCGGACGCGCAAATGGGTCGCGGTCGCGGGCAACACGATCAGCGTCGCGGCGATCGGCGTGCTGGCGATGATGCCGCAGGCCTCGCTTGCGGCCGCCACGATCCTGCTGGTGCTGATCGGCGTGTCCGGATCGAGCTACGGCCTCCTGATGGCGCATGCCCGTGCCTTCGTGCCGGCGCACCTGATCGGCCGCGGCGTGACGCTGATGAACTTCTTCTCGATCGGCGGCGTCGGCGTCATGCAGTTCGCCACCGGCGCCGTGGTCACGCAGGCGACGGTACCGGGCGATCCGGTCGCAGCCTACCAGACGCTGTTCACCTTCTATGCCGTCGTGCTGGCCCTGTCGGTCCTCGTCTATCTGAAGGCCCGCGACGCGCGGCCGTGAGCGGCGGTAGGCAGCGGCTCTTGCGTTTCGGCACGGTTTGCGCTTAAGCCACGCATCCCTCCCAAGCGCGAGCCCTGCGATGTCTCTTCCCGAAAAGGCCTTTCCGGTGTCCTGGGACCAGTTCCACCGCGACGCGCGCGCGCTCGCCTGGCGGCTGGCGGGAGTAAACGGCAAGTGGAAGGCGATCGTGTGCATCACCCGCGGCGGCCTGGTGCCGGCCGCGATCATCTCGCGCGAGCTCGGCATCCGGGTCATCGAGACGGTCTCGATCGCCTCCTACCACGACTACACCTCGCAGGGCGAACTGGCGGTCCTCAAGCAGGTGACGCCGACGCTGCTCGAAAACGACGGCGAGAACGTGCTGATCGTCGACGACCTGACCGACACCGGCAAGACGGCCGCCATCGTGCGCGCCATGATGCCGAAGGCGCATTTCGCGACGGTCTACGCGAAGCCGAAAGGTCGGCCGCTGGTCGACACCTTCGTCACGGAGGTGTCGCAGGACACCTGGATCTATTTCCCCTGGGACATGGGCTTCACCTACCAGCGGCCGATCGCCGAAGACCACCAGGGCTGAAGCATGACCGGCGCAGGCGCCATGTACCGTTGCCGGCGCAAGCCGGCCGGGCGTCAGAGCGCGTCGAGGGTGCCGAGTTCCTTCGCCACCAGATAGTAGAAGGTGACGCGGCTCTTCGAGTTGTCGCCCTTCATCGCCGCACAGACAGCCTCGATGGCGGCCATTCCCGCGTCTTCGGCGACGCCGAACTTCTTGGCGCACCATTTCTCCTGCACCCGGGCGAGTTCCTTCGGATCGCTGCACGACACCATCGAGGAATCGCGGTTGCGCAGCGCGATGCCGAGATGCTTCACGATCTTCGCGACCTTCGCCTCGTCGGCGCCCGCGTCGTACTTCTTCACATCGGCAAGATAATCAGCCATGGACGTCTTCCCCCTGGTCTCGGACTGTTCATTCAACCCGCACGCGAATTGCGGTCCATGCCTGCCGGATGTTTCCTCCCGCCCTGCTCCGCGAGTATAGAGAACTCCCGCCACGCACGAACAACTTCCGCGCTGAATCTCGCCTTGTCAATGGCCGACGGTCTTCCAATCCGCGCCGCTCCTCCCTATATTCGTCCCGTCAGCTCGTCTGACTATGGCAATAAACGGCCGATGGAATAAGCCTTTCGGACCCGGGGGCGGTACCCGGCGCCTCCACCACATGCCGCACGACCCGCGAGGGCGGCATCTGATGGGGGCGAAATAGGATCGACGAGGGTGTAAAGATCGGACTTTTGCCCGGCATGGTACCACCGTCATCGGGCTAAACTTATAGTTGCCAACGACAACTATGCGGAAGCACGTCTCGCCGCGTAAGCAGCGCGACAGCTTCAATTCAAGTCCTAGCGGTTCGCACTTCTAGGCGGGGTTCGGAGGTACCTGGCAACAGAAACCTCCACTTCCCTTTCCACGGAGACTGCCGGAATCCGTAGCCGATCGCTCCAGGGGAGCCGTCGGTTCGTCGCCGGGCGCCGCCGCGGGGTTGCGGCACTCCTCCCGGGCATGCGCCGCCCGCCCGTGCGCCGGAGGCCGGTCGGCCCCCGCCCGATCCCCGGGCGGCGATTTTTGCCCCTGCGGAAACGGTCACGATCGTCTCATGGGCCCTTATTCGGTTTACGCGCGCGCCCGGCTTCATTACATCTACCCGGATCGAGACTCACTCCAGACGGAACCTCATGTCCGACGACCACATACGCTACGACATTCTCGCCCAGGAGGCCCTCCGCGGCGTCATGCGCAAGGTGCTGAGCGAAGTCGCGCGGACCGGGCTTCCCGGAAACCACCACTTCTTCATCACCTTCCTGACGGGTGCGCCCGGCGTGCGCGTGTCGACGCGTCTGCGCGAGCGCTATCCGGAGCAGATGACGATCGTGCTGCAGTACCAGTTCTGGGACCTGAAGGTATCGGAGACCGGTTTCGAGATCGGCCTCTCCTTCTCCGACATCCCGGAGAAGCTGGAAGTTCCCTTCGCAGCCGTGCGCGGCTTCTACGACCCATCGGTGAATTTCGAGCTCGAGTTCGACGTGAAGGCCGAACCCGCGGCGGCGGAGATCGCCGAGATCGAGGACGCCGCGCCCGTGCTGCCGACCCCGGCACGCCGGACCGAGAGGCTGAAACCGGAGCCTGCGGCCCCGACGGCCGACAGCGACGACGATGCCGCAAAGAGCGCGCAGGTCGTCTCGCTCGACGCCTTTCGCAAAAAATGAGCTGAGACGGCGATGGGCGAGGTCGTGAACCTGCGGCTTTTCCGCAAGCGCACCGCCCGCGCCGAAAAGGACCGCGTCGCCGCCGAGAACCGCGCGCTGCACGGACGCAGCAAGGCCGACCGCGAGGCGGACGCGGCGGAGCGCCAGCGGACCGCCGCGCTGCTCGACGGCCACCGACGCGACGAGCCCGACGGGTCGCGCTGACGGTGCAGATCAAGCGCTCGGTGACGATCCGCGGCCATCGCACCAGCTTCTCGCTCGAAAAGCCCTTCCTCGACGAACTGCAGGCGATGGCGCAGGCGCGCGGCATATCGCTCGCAGCGCTCGTCGGCGAAGTCGACGAAGCGCGGCCGCGCATGACCAACCTGTCGTCGGCGTTGCGCATCCACGTCCTCGCCCATGTCAAGGCGCTGGCCGCACGCACCGGCTGACGCGTCGCGACCGGCGACGTTCAGAGAGTGTGAATCCATCGGGAATGCGGAAGAATGCCCACCGGAATCCCCGAGATTTCCGGCCCAGGTCGCGCGCAACCGGGCCTTCTTTCACATCCTCTCAGGGCCGCTCCGGCAGGTCCTGGAGGATTCGGCCGATGGCGTCGAGGCTGAACTCGGGCGTGGCCGGAGCGGGACGCTGTGCCCGCGTGGGCAGCGGCGGCTCGAGCGGCTCGACCGTTTCCGTGTCGGGCTCGACCGGCGTCACGGCCGCCTGGCGCGCGCGTTCCTCCTCCTGCCTGATCCTTTCGCCCTCGCGCGCGGCCCGTTCGGCGGCTTCCAGACGCGTGCGGGCAGCGTCGTCGGCCAGGGCGGCGTAGTAGCGGACCTCCCGGCGCAGCCTCTGCCGCTCGAGGAGACCGGCCTGCATGGCCTCGACCCGCGCCTGCTCGCGTTCGAGGGCGCGCTGGGTCAGGTACTGGGTCAGCGGCGCGGTCTCGAAGCGCGCCGTCGTGCCGCCGAACGGCCCCTGCACGGTGATCCCCAGGGACGGTTCGGACCCGACCAGGGCGTCCGGCCCGGGATCGTAGTCGATGTCGCCGGACGCCTCGATTCCGCCCGTCGTCAGGTCCGCCTGCACCTCCAGCGACATCGTGGCGCCCTCGGTCTCCAGAAAGAAGGCCGGGGTGCGCAGCGATCCGGTCGCGACGGTGAACGGCACCTCCACGTCGCGGGCGGAGAAACGACCGGCGCCGGCAACCTCGCCTGCGAAGGCCGCGACCTTCGCGTCGTCGATATCGCGGCCAATCTCGTCGGCCTTGGCGAGAATGCCGCCCAATGCGCCCGGATCGATCCCCGGAAGCACCAGATCACGAAAGCGGGCGGTGCCGGACCCGGCGAGCGACGCGACCAGCGCCTCGACCGACTTGCCGCTCGCCGTCACCGAGGCGCTGACGTCGGCGCGGCCTGCCGCGTCGTCGGCACCGAGCACGGCGGCCGCATCGGCGCCCGCGACGGATATCTGCCCGGAGAAGAGGCCCGTGCCGCCATTGTTGGAGAGTTCAGCGAGAGCCTTCACGGTTCCGCCGAGCATCCGGCCGGTCAGGTTGGACACCCGAATGCCTTCACGGTCGAGGTCGACGGAGAGAGTGACGTCGTCCGCCAGGGGCCGCAGCGCGGCGTCGAGAGCATCGACGGAGAGCGCGAGTTCGGCGGTGAAGGGCAGGCGCAGCGTCTCGCTGAAGGGAGCGGACGGCCAGCCCTCGCCTTGCTCCTGCAGGGCCTCTTCTCCCAGAACCAGCGCCGCGGCATCGACGAGGTCGAGGCCGGCGAGCTTCAGGCCGCCCTCCACATGCGGCCGGCCGTCGGGCCATATCGCCGAGAGGTCGCCGGACAGCGCCATGCCGGCGACGGTGCCATCCAGACCGTCCAGTCGAAGCGTGTCGGTACCGGCCAAGACCGCCGCCTTCAGTTCCACGGGAAGGCCGATGCCCATGCCGGGCAGCATGGTCCCGGTCGTCATCAGCCATGGCTCGAGATCGGTGGCCGAGAGCCGCGCCGCGCCCTCGGCGAGGTAGGCCACGCCGTCCGGTTCCCCCGACCGGCGCAGCGTGCCGTCGAAGCGCGCCGTCGCGGCGGGTGCGGTGAAGGCGAGCGCGAGCGCGGCACCGTCGGCCGGAACGCCGGACAGCGAGAGCATCGTCGTGCCCTGCGGGGTGACCCCGAGATCGAAGGCGGGAAGACCATAGAGCGACAGCAGCTGCGCGCTGTCCTGCGCCTCCACGTTCAGTTCGACGGAGAGACGGGCCTTGCCGAGATCGTCCGTATAGCCGGCGGCACCTGCCTGCAGGTCGAAGACGTTCCCGCCGGTCCGGCCTTTCGCCGTCAGCGCCACGTCCGAGCCGTCGTTCTTGCGGGCGACCGACGCGACGACGTCGATCGTCGCGTCGCGGGTCATCTCCGGGAAGGCCCGGACGCGCCGCAGCAGGCCCTGCGCGACCGGATCGTCGGGAAAGCGCGCGGCAGCGAGCTCGACCAGCGGTCCGAGGTCGGCCGCCAGGACCGTCGCGTCGACCTTGCCCGAAGGATCGGCGCCGATGTCGGCGATGCTGGCCGTGGCGCTGATGTTGGCGCCGGCCAGCCCGCCGATCGCCAGACGGTCGATCTCGAGTTGATCCTCGCGCAGCCGCATGGCGACGTCGAGCGTGTCGGCGGTGAGACCGGCGACGCGAACGGGGCCCGCATCGAGGTCGAAATCGATGTCGTGGCCGCCGAAATGCGTCACGCCCGCATCGCTGACGAAGAGCGAGGCGAAGGCCGAAAGACCGTCGACGTCGAGGGCCCGGCCGCTCAGCCTGGCGATCAACGCCGGCCGCAGCGCTTCGCGCACGATGCGCTCGAGCGACCCTTCGAAGCGTGTTTCGCCGAGGACGAGTTCGACGTTGCGAAAGCTTTGCCGCAGTTCGCCCAGCGCCACGTCGGCCGAGAAACCGGCGCCCGGCAGGCGGCGGATGGCGTCGTCGACGTCGCGGGCGACCCAGGCGGCGAAGCCCGACGGCTGGGCGACGGCGAGGAGCAGCTTGCCCTCGAAACCGAATTCCTGCGTCAGATCGAGCCGACCGCTGGCCTCGAGCGTGGTTCGGCCGGGCAGCGTCGCCGACAGCCTGTCGACCGTCCATCCCGATGCCGCCGGCTCGGCCGACAGACGGACGTCGCGGATGGTGGTGTCGCCGGCCACGATGGCGGGGAGGTCGAGGTCGATGGTGCCGGGGATCGTCGGTCGCGGCAGGTCCTGGAGGAACGCCTTCAGGGCCGAGAAGCGTTGTGCGAAGGTGGCGCCGGAGAAGGCGGGAGCGGCGGCGGCGGCGTCCTCCAGGCGCACCTGCGCGCCCGTTGCCTGTACCAGGAAGCGCGGGTCGGCGCCGAGGTGGAAGAGCGCCGTTCCGTCGGCGGTGTAGGGATTGTCGCGGGGTCCGGTCTCGATGCGGAATTCCGGAACGTCCAGCCGGCGGTGGTCCAGCGCGAAACGGCCGGAAAAGCGATAGTCGGGAATGCCCGGTTTCGCCTCCGGCTCGGCGGCTGCCGGCACCGGCCCGGCGGCGTTGCGGGCGTTCAGCCTGAAGGTCCCCGCGTAGAGGCCCGCCGCCTCGTCGAAGCGCGCGAGACCATCCGTCTCCAGTTCGACCGGGTAGCGTTCGGGCGCGGCACGGAGCCGGATCCGCATGCCGCCCTCGGGCGTGACGGTGCCCGTCGAGACGGAGACGGCCGTGCGCATGCCGTCGAGCCGCAGCGAGCCTTCCATGCGCCAAGGCCCGGCCAGCGTCGTGGCCGACACGTCGGCGTTGATCTCGGTCAGCCTGTGCGTCCGGCCGCTGTTGGCATGGACCAGCGTGACCTTGCCCTCGGTCACGCGCACCTTCTCCAGCCGGATCTGCGACGGATCAAGCAGATTGGACGGGCGCGACGCCCAGTCGATCGAGCCGTCCGCATCGACGTTGAAGAAGGCTTCGGGCCGCACGAGCCGCATGTCGAAGATCAGGAGTTCGCCGCGCATGAAGGGCGCGAGCTCTGCGTCCATCGAGAACTCCTCGATGGTCATCGCGGCCCGGGCGGGATCGGCGCCGGCCACCCGCACGTCGCCGAAGGTCACCGACGGAAACGGCAGCAGGCGGGCGCGGACGTCGCCCTCGACCGTGACGGTTCGGCCGAGGATGCGGCTCGCCTCGCTCTCGAAGGCGGTCCGGTAGCCCGTCCAGTTGACGAAATACGGGCCGACCAGCGCCACGACGAGTGCCAGCAGAAGAAGGCCGCCGAAGAGGACGAAGAGACGTGCCAGTGTCTGGCTCCCCGCAGGACGTTGCGCGACGGTGTACGTGCGTCAGTCTATTCCTATCCCCATGGCCATAAAGTGGCGGCGGCACGAGGGCAACCTCCGCGCCCCGAGCTGCGTCAGCCGACCAGCCAGAAGCGGATGATCCAGGCGACGGCCCCGAGCGCGGCGATGCTCGCCAGCCAGATGCCCACGAACCAAGCGATCCGGATGCCCCAGGCGCGCGGCGTCGCCCGCCCGCCGGACCCCTGCCCTGCCTCCCGCCCCATCAGTGATAGCCCGCGTCGGGATCGATCTTGCCGCGGAAGATCCAGTAGGCATAGGCTGTATAACCCAGGATCAGCGGGATCAGCACCACGGCGCCGATGAGCATGAAGACCTGGCTCTTCTCGGGCGCGGCGGCATCCCAGATCGTCACTTCGACCGGCACCACGTAGGGCCACATGGCGATGCCGAGCCCGACGAAACAGAGCGCGAACAGCGCGATCGCCTGGAGAAAGGGCCGGTATTCGTGGCGGTGGACCGTCAGGCTCGTGAACATCCCCCAGGCGACGAGGAGGACGGCGGCGCCGACCCCGACCGCCAGCGCGAGACCCCAGCCGGTGAACCAGCGATTGTAGTAGCCGTCCTGCAGGAAGGGCGTCCACAGGCTGACGATGCCGATGAAGCCGAGCGTGGCGAGGCCGAAGGGCCAGGCGAGACGGCGCATGCGGTCCTGCAGGTCGCCCTCTGTCTTCATGACCAGCCAGGTCGCGCCGAGCAGGCAGTAGCCGGCCATGACCGCGATGCCGGTGACGATCGAGAAGGGCGTCAGCCAGTCGAACCAGCCGCCGGCATAGCTGCGCGCCGTCATGTCGACCTCGATGCCCTGCAGCAGCGCGCCGAGGGCCACGCCCTGCGCGAAAGAGGCCATGGCGGAGCCCGAGATGAACGCGAAGTCCCAGACACCGCGCCAGCGCTCGGTCCGCCAGCGGAATTCGAAGGCGACGCCGCGGAAGATCAGCGCCAGCAGCATGGCGATGATCGGCGCGTAGAGGGCCGGCAGAACCAGCGCATAGGCGAGCGGAAAGGCGGCG
Organism: Aquibium microcysteis; assembly: GCF_014495845.1. Taxonomy (NCBI): domain Bacteria; kingdom Pseudomonadati; phylum Pseudomonadota; class Alphaproteobacteria; order Hyphomicrobiales; family Phyllobacteriaceae; genus Aquibium; species Aquibium microcysteis. Next base: position 1,331,292 of record NZ_CP061080.1, on the reverse strand, counting down.
AACAGCCCTCCCCCGCCGAGGACGAGCCAGGTCTCGTTGCCGTCCCAGACCGGCGCGACGGAGTTCATCATGACGTCGCGGTCGCGCCTCTCGGGCGCGACCGCGAACAGCATGCCGAGCCCGAGGTCGAAGCCGTCGAGGACGACGTAGGCGAAGACCGCGAAGGCGATCAGGAAGGCCCAGACCACCGTCAGGTCGACGTTCACACCGAGACCGAGTTCCATCAGCGTGTCTCCTCCTCGATCTTCGGACCGTGCTCGGTCGGCGTGCCCTGCGCAGGTCCGGGCGCGATGCCGGCGGTGCGGATCGGGGCCCGCGTCTCCCAGTCGTCGGGGCCGCCGGTGAACGGCGCCTTGGCCATCAGCCGCAGCACGTAGAAGGTGCCGGCGCCGAAGACGATGAAGTAGACGACGACGAAGGCGATCAGCGAGGCGCCGACGGCGGACGCGTCGAGCGGGGCGGCCGAATCGGCCGTCCTGAGCAGGCCCCAGATCGTGTAGGGCTGGCGCCCCACCTCGGTGGTGACCCAGCCGGCCAGCACGGCGACCAGTCCGGACGGTCCCATCGCGACCGCGAAGCGGTGCAGCGGGCGGCTGGTGTAGAGCGTACCGCGCCAGCGGGCGAAGAGCGACCAGATGCCGACCGCGACCATCAGCAGGCCGAGCCCGACCATGATGCGGAAGGACCAGAAGACGATGGCGACCGGCGGCTGCTCGTCGTCGGGAATCGTGTCGAGGCCGGCCAGCGGCGCCGAGAGGCTGTGGCCGAGGATCAGGGACGACGCCCCGGGGATGCCGAAGGCATAGTCGAGCCGCTGCTCCGCGTCGTTGGGGATGCCGAAGAGGTAGAGCGGCGCCCAGCCTTCGGGGTGGCTTTCGTAATGGCCTTCCATCGCCATGACCTTCTGCGGCTGGTGCTCCATGGTGTTGAGGCCGTGGAGATCGCCGATGAAGACCTGGATCGGCGCGACGAAGGCGGCCATCCACATGGCCATGGAGAACATCCGCCGCGCGCCCGGATTGTCTCCCGCGGTGCGGCGCAGCAGGTGCCAGGCGCCGACGCCGCCAACGATGAAGGCGGTGGTCAGGTAGGCGGCGGTCACCGTGTGGGCGAGCCGGTAGGGGAAGGACGGATTGAAGATCGATTCCCAGAAGTTCGTGGGCAGGAACTGCCCCGTGACGGCGTCGATGGTGAAACCCGCCGGCGTGTGCATCCAGGAGTTCACCGACAGTATCCAGAAGGCCGAGAGCAGCGTTCCGACGGCGACGACGGCGGTCGCCACCATGTGCAGCGCGTTGCCCACGCGTTCGCGGCCGAAGAGCATGATGCCGAGGAAGCCGGCCTCGAGGAAGAAGGCCGACAGCACCTCGTATGCCATCGGCGCGCCGATGACCGGACCCGCCTTGTCGGAGAAGACGCTCCAATTGGTGCCGAACTGGTAGCTCATGACGATGCCGGACACGACGCCCATGGCGAAGACCAGCGCGAAGATCTTCTTCCAGTAGTCGAACAGGACCCGGTAGACCTGGCCGTAGCCCGCGAGCCACAGCCCGTTCAGGACCGCCAGATAGCTGGCGAGCCCGATGGAGAAAGCCGGGAAGAGGAAATGGAACGAGACCGTGAAGGCGAACTGGATACGGGCCAGGAGAACCGCGTCGGCATGATCGAACATCGGGATCGTGAGCCTCGCAGGCGCGAGGCCTCCTCTTTCGCGTCAGACTCCTATGTATCCGTCTCACGCCGCAGGACAACCGACCTGCGCTGCGTCACATGGACTGCGCCGTCGCAACGAAGCGTCCCGCGGCAGCTCTTGGCGCCGCGCGAAATGCGGGAAATGCGGGCACGAAATACGGGGACAGTTTACTTAATTCGGATCGCGGACAGCTTCATGACGCACGGTCTTCTGACCGAATTGAGTAAACTGTCCCCGCATTTCCCGCATTCTGGTCAGAGGCTGAAGATCTTGCCCGGGTTCATGATGTTGAGCGGGTCGAGCGAGCGCTTGATCGCGCGCATGACGTCGACGCCGGCACCGAGTTCCTTCTCCAGGAAACCCATCTTGCCCTGGCCGATGCCGTGCTCGCCGGTGCAGGTGCCGTCCATGGCGAGCGCGCGCGCGTTCAGCCGCGCGATGAAGGCTTCGAGTTTTTCGATGTCACGCGGGTCATTGGCGTCGATCAACGGCGAGACGTGAAAGTTGCCGTCGCCGACATGGCCGACGATCGGCGCGACGAGGCCCGACTCGGCGATGTCCCGCTCGGTCTCGACGATGCATTCCGCGAGCCGCGAGATCGGCACGCAGACGTCGGTCGCCACCGCCTGGTAGCCGGGACGCAGCGCCTTGACGGCGTGGTAGGCATTGTGCCGCGCGCTCCACAGCCGCGTCCGCTCCTCCGCCTCGCGGGTCCACAGGAACGGACCGCCTCCGAGCTCGGTCGCGATCTCGCCGAACAGTTCGGACTGCTCCGCCACGCCGGCATCGGTGCCGTGGAATTCGAGGAACAGGCAGGGGCTCTCGGGATAGGAGAGCTTTGCGTAGGCGTTGATCGCCTGCATCTGCAACTGGTTGACGAGTTCGATCCGCGCCACCGGGATGCCCATCTGGATGGTGGCGATGACGGCGTTGCAGGCCGCCTCGACGCTCGGGAACGGGCAGACGCCGCCCGCGATCGCCTGGGGGATGCCCTGCAGCCGCAGCGTCAGCGAGGTGATGATGCCGAGCGTTCCCTCCGAGCCGACGATCAGCCGAGTCAGGTCGTAGCCGGCCGAGGTTTTTCGCGCGCGCGTGGCCGTCGTGACCGCGCGGCCGTCGGCCATCACCGCCGTCAGGGCGAGCACGTTGTCGCGCATGGTGCCGTAGCGCACCGCATTGGTGCCCGAGGCCCGCGTCGAGGCCATGCCGCCGAGGCTCGCATTGGCGCCGGGATCGATCGGGAAGAACAGGCCGGTGTCGCGCAGGTGCGTGTTCAGCGCCTCGCGGGTGACGCCCGGTTCGATCACACAGTCGAGGTCTTCGGCATTGACGGCGAGGATCCGGTTCATGCCCGCCAGGTCGATGGAGATGCCTCCGGCCGGTGCGTTCACCTGGCCTTCCAGCGACGTGCCGGTGCCGAACGGAACGACGGGCACGCGATGTTCGGCGCAGACGCGCACGACGTCCTGGACGTCCTCGGTGCTCCTGGCGAAGACCACGGCATCCGGAACCTGCGACGGCAGATAGGTCGTGGTGTGCGCGTGCTGTTCGCGTATCGACCGGCCGGTCACCAGGCTTTCGCCGAAACGCTGCTTCAGGATGCCGAGAACGGTCGCGATCCCGCTCTCGTTGCGGTCCATGCGCAAGAGATCAGCCAGTGCCATCCGATGCTCCTCCCCCGCAGGCTTGTGATCGGCGCCCGCTTGCTTCATCTGTTGGCGCCGAGCGGTGCCAGCCTGTTTCATCGGCTGGCGCCGTCCGGCGCCAGCCGGCGCATGCTTAAACCGTCCGCCCCAACGATCAAGCCACCCGCAGCAAGGATTCTCCCATGACCGACAGCGCTCCGTTCCTTTCCGGCACCATGGACATCGAGGAGAGCTGGATCGACTACAACGGCCACCTGAACATGGCCTACTACAACGTGCTGTTCGACCGCTGCGCGGACGAGGCCTTCGCCCTCCTGGGGATGGGCCCCGACTACGCGGCGACGCGGCGGCTGACCGTCTATACCGCGGAGGTGCACGTCTGCTACGTGCGCGAACTGCATCTGGGCGACAGGGTGCGCGGCACGTTCCAGCTGATCGACCACGACGAGAAGCGACTGCGCTCCTACCAGGAGATCCGTCACGTGGATGGCTGGCTCGCCGCGACCTCGGAAACACTGACGCTGCACATCGACATGGCCGGGCCGAAGGTGGCGCCCTTCCCTGCCGACATCATGGCGCGGGTGGAGGCCATGGCGGCCGCACATGGCGGGCTGCCGATGCCCGAGCGCGCCGGACGGTCGATCGGCATCCGTCGCAAGTCCTGACCGCCCGCCGGAGCGATGCCGGTGCCGACGCGCATGCGATCGCAGCTGACGCGCCGGCTCGGCTGGCTCGCCGCCAACCTGCGCGACTTCCGGGCGGAGCGGCAGCACGTGCTGTGGGCGCTGGCGCTGGCGGTGGGCGTGGCGGCGGGCATCGTGGCCGTGCTGTTTTGCGAGCTGATCGGCCTGGTCCAGCTGCTGTGGATCGGCTCGTCGTCGGAAAACACGCTGACGGCGGCCCGTTCGGCCGCGTGGTGGCTGGTGCCGCTCGGACCCCTGCTCGCGGGCGTGGCCGTCGGGATGCTTCTCACCCGGATTTCCTCGCGCCGGGCGGGCGGCGTCGCCGACGTCATCGAGGCGCGCGCCTATTCCGGTCGCACGCTCGGCCTGCGCGACGGGCTGTGGTCGGCGCTGGTCTCGGCCATCACGGTGGGCGGCGGCGGCAGTGCCGGCCGCGAGGGACCGATCGTCCATCTCGGCGCGACGCTCGGCGAGACGATCGCACGGCGCGCGGCACCGCCGGAATGGTGCCGCCGCACCCTGCTGTCGGCCGGCGTGGCGAGCGCGGTGGCCGCCTCCTTCAACGCCCCCTTCGCCGGCGTGCTCTTCGCCCACGAGGTGGTGCTCGGCCATTATGCGCTGCGCTCCTTCGTGCCGATCATGCTCGCGGCCACCGCCGGCAGCCTGATCGCGCGGCAGTGGTTCGGACCGGACGCGGCCTTCACCATGCCCGACTACGCCGTCGTCTCGTACTGGGAGTTTCCCGCCTTCGTGCTGCTCGGCATCGTCTGCGCGGCCGTCGCACTGCTGTTCCAGCTCGCCCTGCGGATCGCCGACGACGGCGCGCGGCACATCGACGTGCCGCTCTGGCTGCGCCCGGTGATCGGCGGGGCGATCGTGGGCCTGATCGGCCTGGCCTTTCCGCAGGTGCTCGGGGTGGGGTACGAGACCACCAATCTCGCCCTGTCGGGACAGTTGTCGCTGGGGCTTATGCTGACGCTCGTCGTGGTCAAGACGGTCGCGACCGCGATCACGCTCGGATCGCGATTCGGCGGCGGGATCTTCTCGCCGGCCCTCGTCGTGGGCGGGCTGACGGGCGCGGCCTTCGGGTCCATGGCGCAGTCGGTCTTTCCCGACCTCGCCTCCAGCGGCGGGCTCTATGCCATCCTCGGGATGGGCGCGGTGGCCGGCGCCGTGTTCGGCGCGCCGATCTCCACCGCCATGATCGTGTTCGAACTCACCGGCGGCTACCGCCTCTCCATCGCGCTCCTGCTGACGGTCGCCGTGGCGCAGGGCATCGTGCAGGCGCTGCACGGCTATTCCTGGTTCCAGTGGCAGCTGCGCCTGCGCGGACTGGACCTGCGGGAGGGACCGCACAAGCCCATCGGCGCCAATGCCCGGGTCATGGATTTCATGGAGCCGCTGCAGGACGGCACCGAGCCGGACCGGCCCGACGGCGGCGGCCCGGTGCTGCGACCGACCGACACGCTGGCGGCCGCGCTGCGCGCCTTCGACGCCGGCGGCCACGACCGGCTGCCCGTCGTCGATCCAGCGAACGATCAGACCTTGGTCGGATGGGCGAGCCATCTCGCCGCGCTCCAGCATTTCAACCGGGCGCTTGTGCAGAGCTCGGTCGAGGAGCATCGCTGAGGGGACCGGAACCCGGAACGCGGCCTCGCCGGGCCGGTTCCTCTCCGGTCCGGCGAACGGTTCTCCGTTAACCATTCCGCGCTGACGGCGTGAAGCAGCTGCAAGAGACGGTTGCTTGATAACGCGCGAACGGCAACTATGCAGAGCAGACGAACCGGCCTGCGCGAGATTCGAAATGCCCAACGATATCAACCGTCTGTCCCGCCGCTTGGCGCAGAGCCCGCTGGTCACGGACTATGACTTCTGGCGCGCGCTGCGCGACCTGAACGACGAGATCTACGCCCTGGCCAAGAGGGCCGAGCCGGTGCCGATCGAGATCCTGCGGCTGCGCGCGACCTTGCGCCGCGAGCGGGCCGCGCGGCTGCAACCGATCGACTGAATTACACGCTCCGCGTGATCAGGCGAGGTGTTCCCGGAAGAACGCCAGCGTACGCTCCCAGGCCAGCTTCGCCGCCGCCGCGTCGTAGCGCGCCTCGGAGGTGTCGTTGTTGAAGGCGTGCTGGACCCCGTCGTAGACGTGGATAGTGAAGACCTTTCCGGCGGTTTCGAGCGCCGCCCGGTAGGCGTCGATGCCGGCATTGATGCGCTCGTCCTGCCCGGCATAGTGCAGCAACAGAGGCGCCTCGATCTTCGCCACCTCGGCCGTGTCGGCCTGGCGGCCGTAATAGGCCACGCCCGCGTCGAGGGCTGGCGATGCGACGGCGAGGTCGTTGACCGCTCCGCCGCCCCAGCAGAAACCGACCGCCCCGACCTTGCCGCTTGCGCGCGCGTGCGCTTCCAGGAAGGCCACCGTCGCGACGCCGTCGGCGGCGACCGCCGCGCGGTCGAGCTGGCCGAACATTCCGCGCGCCTTCTCTTCGTCGTCCGGCGTTCCGCCGAGCGGCGAGAGGAAATCGGGGGCCAGCGCCACGAAGCCCTCGAGCGCCAGACGCCGGGCGACGTCGCGGATGTGCGGATTGAGACCGCGGTTCTCGTGGATCACGATGATGGCGGGCAGCCTGCCTTCGGCGCCGGCGGGACGGACGAGGTAGCCCTTCATCTCGCCGCCGGCACCCGGATAGGTGACATCCTCCGCGACGACCCGGGCGTCGTCGGGTGCGACCATGGCGGCTTTCGCCGCGTTGGCGGCAAGCATGGGCGCGATCGCGGCCGCCGCCGCACCCGAGCCGGCGAGCCTGGTCAGCCTGGCCATGAAGCCGCGCCGGTCGAGCGTCAGGTGGGTGTATTCGTCGTAGGCGTCGATCATCGCCTGGGTGATCTTCGTGTCCGCCATCGCCGTCTCCTCCGCATCCGGTTCGTGCGCGGAGGCTAGGGAGGACGGTCGGGCGGGTCGAATCACGGCTGCTTGATCGCCAAAGCGCAGCGCCGCCTTGAACGGGCGACGGTCGCGGCGAAACGTGCACCGCGAGCACCCCGACTGTGAAGTTCATCATATTGGAGGCGGGTGGTTTCTCATCTATAGTTCCGCCGCGTCACATTGGAGGATGAGCAAGATGGAGTTCACGCGTCGCGACCTTCTGGCCGGCGGGGCGGCAATGGCTGCCGGAACGGCGCTCGGCGGGCCGGCCGCGGCCGCGGCCAAGAAATCCTGGTTCGCCGGTACCGCCGTCGACAACAACGTGACCTGGAAGCGCACGAATTTCGAGGCGATCGACCCGGCCTGGCGGCGGCAGATCGTCAAGTACTATTCGTCCGAGCCGGCCGGCACCGTCGTCGTCGACACGATGCACCACTTTCTCTACCTGATCGTCGAGAACCAGACCGCGGTGCGCTACGGCGTGGGCGTCGGCAAGGAAGGTTTCAAATGGTACGGCCGCGCCAACGTCGCCCGCAAGGCGCTGTGGCCGCGCTGGACGCCGCCGCCGGAGATGCACGAGCGCAAGCCGGGCCTGCCGCAGTACATCGAGGGCGGGGCGCCGGACAATCCGCTCGGACCGCGCGCCCTGTATCTCTACCGCGACGGCGCGGACACCGGCTACCGCTTTCACGGGACGCTGGAGCCCTGGAGCATCGGCACGGACGCCTCCTCGGGCTGCATCCGCATGTTCAACGAAGACGTCATGGACCTCTATCAGCGCTGCCCGATCGGGACTGCGGTGCAGGTTCTGCCGCATATCGCCGACAACGCGCCGAAGAAGGGCTGAGCGAGATCGTCATGACATCGAGGATGCACGGCCTTCGCGCACTTGCCTTCGGAGCCCTCGCGCTGGGAGTCAGCGCCTGTTCGACGACGGCGCTCGAGCCGCCGGTGCCGGACGTCACCAATGCGCCCGCCACCGGCTTCGCCAACATTCAGCCGGGGTCGGAGGAGGACTTCATCCTCAACGTCGGCCGCCGCACCTACTTCGCCGAAGGATCGGCGGCGCTGGATTCGGTCGCCAAGACGACCATCGACAACCAGATCGCCTGGCTGAAGAAACATCCGCGCTGGCTGGTCAAGCTGCAGGGCTTCGCCGACGATCCCGGCGGCGACGCGGCGATGAACGAGCTGTCGCGCAAGCGTGCCGAAGCGGTGATGAACTACATGATCGCCGGCGGTATCGATGCCAACCGCCTTTGGGCCAAGGGCTACGGCAAGGAACGCGTCGTGCGCGACTGCACCGATACGTCCTGCCGGGTGCAGAACCGTCGCGTGATTTCCAACCTGCGCGAGGAGAAGGACGGCGCCGCCTGAGGGCGGCCGGCCATCACCCGCGCATCCGCTCCTGCGCCGAATCGCCAGACCGCACCCGGCGGGAGGCGGTCTCGACGTGAGGTCAACCGCCTCCCGACGCGTCTTCGCGCGTCACTGCACCCTGAAGACTTCCGCGCAGCGCGACAGGCTGAAGCCGGCGCCCGTGGTGTCGCGGCTCGCCTCGATGTTGCCGATCACGCCCGACCGGTCCACCGTGATCTGCGCCTCGCAGAACAGCTGCTCGATGCGCTCCGGCCGCACCAGCACGTGCTGAGGCTGTGCCTGCAGGCCGAGGTTGAGGTTCGTCGTGCGCGTCTCGGTCACCGTCGTGCCGGGATCCGGCCTGGTGACGGTCGTCACCGTGCTGCTGGACGAGGCGAGCGGCGTCGCCGGCTGGATCGTGCGGTACTCGGCGGGGATGACCTGCGTGGTCTCGCCGCCGCGCCAAGTGTAGACGATTCCGCCGTTGTTGAGCGGGAAGGAGCGGACGGGCGGGCCGTACTGAGCAAAGAAGCTGTCGCTCGGCTGGCCGATCCAGCGCGACTTGATGGCCTTGTTGGCCTCTTCCGTCGTCGTACAGCCGGCCAGCGCCGTCCCCAGAATTCCAAGCAGGATCAGTCGTTTCATGAAAGGCGCCCCTTGAAGCTCGATATTGCAACGGCCTAGCGAGGGGCGCGCGGCGAGGCAAGCGGGATTGGCCCCGCGCGGGGACGCGTCCCCAGGGCGGCCGGATGGCCATCCGCCGTACTCGAAGAGAAGACGCCGTCTGCCCGACTCGGCGGGTCAGTGACGGGCGGCGCGTTCGCTAGCAGCGAGGTCGGCCGTCGTCTTGGCCAGGCGGAAGGCCAGTTCGCGGATGATGCGTGTGGCGAGTTCGGGAAACTCCTTGATCAGGTCGAGCAGGTAGCCCTTGCCGATCTTGAGCGCCACGAGGCGCCCGTTGGCGCGCACCGTGGCAGAGCGCGGGATGTCGCAGAACACCGACATCTCCCCGAGCAGCGCATGATCGCGCAGCTGGGCGACGACCACTTCCGTCCCGCCGGTCTCCGACACGATGTCGGCGACGCCGCTGAGCACGATGAAGGCCGCGTCGCCCTGGTCGCCCTGGCGGAACAGCAGCTGGCCGTCCTCGTACTCGACCTTGTCGGACGCATAGGCGAGCAGCTTCAGCTTGGAAGGATCCATCGCGGCAAAGAGCGGTATCTTGCGCAGAACCTCCACTTCGTCCTTGAGCGTACTCATCGAAGATGTTCCTTCATTTCGCCGCATCCTGCATCGCATGCGGCTGCGGTTCGCGGGTCGGGCGCTCCGTCTCGACGAAGGCGCCGTTGGTGTAAGTCAGCACGCGATCGAACCGTTCCGCAAGCTCGTCGTCGAGCAGCACGACCACGAAGCCCGGGCGGACGTCGGCCCCGCCGGGCGCGGCGCCGTCGACGAGGCGCGCCATGATCTCGCGGCGGCCGGGCGCGTCCATGGCGCCGAGCACCTCGTTGAGGACGATGATGTCCGGCTTCTTCAGGAGCACGCGCGCGACATGGAGCTTCTGGCGCTGCTGATCGGAGAGGCGGCGCCCGCCATTGCCCATCTCGAAGTTCAGGCCCGCCTGCAGCAGGCCATCCGAGATACCGGTCCGCGCGACGAGCACCTGGACGGCCGCCAGCACCTTCTCGCGGCCGTCGACCACGGTGGACGAGATACGACCGAGCAGGATGTTGTCGAGGACGGACGCCGTCGGATTGTAGCGGTCCGGATCGTGGAAGAAGACGGGGGCCACCTCCATGCCGGCGATCTCGCGGCGCAGATCGTCGCGCGCGGCGAGGATCTTGGCCTCGGTCTCGGCGTCGAGCACGCCGAAGCGGCTCTGGGCCTCGCAATAGTCGAAGGCGAGCCGGAACACTTCGTCGCGGTCCGAGAGTTTCTGCGGCCCCTTCTTGCCCTTCGGCGCGGCTTCCTGCCGCTGCGGCTCCTGCCGCTCGGCCATCTTGAGCCGGCCGACGATCTCCTTCAACCGGACAATCTCTTCATAGGTGACGTCGGCCACGGTCTCGAAGATCTTCGAATCGGGGGCGAGGTCGCCGAACAGTTCGATCCGCGCCTCGGCGATCCGCTGGCCCATCTCCTGGAAGGCCGATCGCAGGCCGTTGCGCTCGAGGATCGCGAGGATCGTCGGATTGCGCGGCAGTTCGGCGGGCGCCCAGGCCGGATCGAGCGCCGTTCCGAAGAGCAGGTTCTCGCCGACGGTTGCCTGCGAATTGTAGAGTTCCGGATGGAAGGACTGGACGATGCCTTCCACCCCGAGCGAGGCCGCATTCTCGCGGAATTCGTGCCGGACCTCGACGATCTTGTCGGAAAACTCCTTGTTCTTCACCGGATCGACGGTGCCGCGCAGGCCGAGGTCCTGGATCTGCCGGGTCAGGCCCGCGATCTCCAGCACGCCCGCGACGTGCGCGTCGAGCCCGGCCTTCCCCTCGACGCCGAGATCGGCGTAGTCGATCCATTCCGAATCGGCCGAGGGCGGCACGTGATTGAGCATGCCGGCCGTCGTCGGACGCTTCGCCGTGGAGCCGCGCTGGCTCTCGTCCACCGGGCGATTCTTCAGGACCATCAGAAGGTTGTCCCGAATGGTTCCGGCCGGGAAATAGGTGTTGCCGTCGGCATAGCCGATGCGCCGGCCGGTCAGGCTCTCGGGGTGTTCGTCGAGCGGCCTGTCGTCGAGCAGGATCGAGCCGGACGCCGGCAGGACGAGCCGCACCAGTGCGCCCGCAAAGACGCTCGCCGCCGTGCGCGCCGCGTCGTTGCCGCGCGTCACGATCGCGATGCGGTCGCCGGGACGGATGTGCAGCCGGACGTTCTCGAGCACGGTCCGCCCGGTCTCGTCGTCGAGCTTGACGTGGTCGAGCTCGTAACCCTTCTGGAGGCGCGGGATGGCCTGCTGCGGCATCGCCTGGAGTTCGGGCGCGATCAGGCCGTCGTCGCGGAAGGAATCGATCGTCTGCTCGTAGCGCGCCTCGTTCATCAGGCGGATCTGGTCGTAGTCGATCAGGCCCTTGATCGGCCCCGGAAGATCCTTGTAGGCGGCGATCACGGCGACGAGCTGGCCGATGTCGAGCCGTCCGGTGATCACGAAATAGCCGCCGATCAGATAGAACAGGAACGACAGGAACTGCATCAGAAGGTTGTTCACGTATTTGACCGTGAACTTGCGCTGGTAGAGTTCGAAGCGGATGTCGAGGATGTTCTGCAGCAGGCCGTAATGGCGCGCGCGGGTGTAGTTCGACATGTCGTTGACGTGGATGTCGGGGGCCATGTCCACCGTCTCGGCGACCTGGCCGGCGAGCCTGCGCGCCTGGATCTGCCGCTGCCGCCCGAGCAGGATCAGCTTGCGGCGCATGCGCGGGATGAGCCAGATCTGGAAGGCGACGATGGCGATCGTCAGCAGGCCGAAATAGACGCTCTGCAGGAACAGGAAGAGCAGGCCGGTGATGGCCTGGCCGCCCAGGAACAGCGGCAGCGAATAGGCGTCGCCGACGAATTCGCCGAGCGGCTCGACCTCGTCCTTGATCACCGAGGCGACTTCGGCGCCCTTCAGATTGCGGAAGCGGGCAACGCGGTAGCGCAGCACGCGGTCGAGCAGCGTGTAGCGGAGCTGCCGCAGAACCTCCTCGCCGAGCTTGCCCTTGTAGGTGTTGGTGTAGAGCTTGAACCAGCCGTTCAGGAACACGAAGCCCATGAACAGGATGCAGAGCGCGAACAGCATCTCGATGCGGTCGAGCTGGAGGCCGCCGAACAGCTCGATCTCGCGGCCGAAAAGCGTTTCGCCGTAAGGCAGGGTCAGCCGCAGGAAGGGCTGGGTCGCATCGATCGCGTCGAAGTCGCGGCCCTGGATCGGGCCGTTGACGATCTGCTTGGGAAGCTCGAGCGACAGGAAGTAGAACGGCATCGACGCGATGATCACGAAGAGCAGCCAGACCTGCTTCAGCCGCGAGTTCTTCCAGATGAATTTGAGTAGGTTGCGTTCCAAGGCCGACGGCGACCCCCTCGCCAACTCGCTTCGACGCCCTAGTGTGCACGTTGGCCGGGCGAGTTCAACCGTGTGCCGAAAAAACCGTTGCGAACCAACCGACAAGCCGGCGGCCGGGCCGCGCGCGATCAGCCGAAGAGGCGGTCGCCCTGCTCGTCGATCATCTGGCGCGCCTTGCGGAACGAGATCTCGACGGCCGTGTCGAGAGCGGCGAAACGGTCCGCGCGGATCAGCCGGTGCTCCTTCATGGCGCCGCCGACCTCCTTCGTGATGACGGCGCAGGTCTGGTACTGGCCGTCGGACTTGAACGGCGTCGCGCGGATGGTGAAGCCCTGGTATTCCTGTGCCTCGGACGACTGCGGCTCCGCGCCGCCCGGGTCGTCGCCGCCACCGAGGCCGAAGAGTTTTTTCAGGAAGGACATCGTCTCGTCTCCAAGGTCCGGCGGCCGCCGTCGCGCCGTCATTCCGTACGCAACCTAGCCGCCTGCCGACGCCTCGGCCAGTCCCGAATCGCCGCTGGTTGCCTGCGGCCGCTCAGCCCTGCGGGCCGAGGTGTCGTTCGCCCTCGTCTGCGAGCGCCTCGAAGGGGGCGAGCGTCAGGGCGAAGACCGTGGAGGGGACGCGCACGTTGGCGATGGTGCGGTACCATTTCTCCGCCCTCTCGTTGGCGCCGTCCACGCCCCACCACAGATGCTGCCGCCCGGCCCGCCGGGTCTCGGCCGCCATGGCGGCGAGCAGCGCCCGGCCGAGCCCGGCGCGGCGGCGGCCGGCGTCGACATGCAGGTCGCTGAGGTAGAAACCCTGGGACGCGTACCCCGATTCGTGCGTGGGAGAGGCCGCCGCATAGCCGGCCACAGCGCCGTCCGGCGACGAGGCCACGAGCACGACCATCGGCAGACCCGGGGCGAGAAAGTGCGCGGCCACGTTCTGCGGCGTGATCGAGCCCGGATCGTAGCCGTGATGGGTCGCGAGCGCCCTCACCTGCCGGCACAGTTCGTCGCGGTCGCGCGGCTCGGCCCTTCGGATGGTGACGGTTGCGGTCATGGCGAAAGGTGCAGCACGATCTCGCGCCGGTGCGGGCGCCGGCGGTGCTCGAAGAGATAGAGGCCCTGCCACGTGCCGAGCAGCATCCGACCGCCCGCCACCGGCACCGACAGCGACGTGGCCGTCAGTGCCGACTTGATGTGCGCGGGCATGTCGTCGGGACCTTCGGTCGTATGGACGATCCAGTCCATCCCGGGCTGATCGGCGGGCGGCACGAGCCGCGCGAAGAAGGCGTCGAGGTCGCGGCGCACGTCGGGGTCCGCGTTCTCCTGGATCAGCAGCGAGCAGGAGGTGTGGCGCACGAAGACGGTCAGAAGCCCCTCGTCCGTGCCGCAACCGCGCACGAATTCGCCAGCGCGGCCGGTGAATTCGGTGAGCCCCGGGCCGTGGGTATCGATCGTCAGGCGCGTCTGCGGCATCTCGGTTCCCGTTCGCGGGCCGTCTTGCACGCTCCCCGCGAGACCTGTCAACGCCGGTGCAGTCCTCCTCAGACGGCAGCCGAGTGCCGGGCCTGTCCGGTTTCGAGATAGGCGTCGAAGCGCGCGGCGATGGTGCGCACCAGCGGGCGGTGATCCTCCGGAACGACGAACAGGTCGTCCTCCCGCCGCAGGACGGGATCGGGTCTAGCCTGGGCCAGTCCGGCGGCGATGGCCACCAGCGGAGCCGCGAGCGCGCCGAAACGCTGCCTCGCCTCCCGTGCATCGAAGGCGAAGTTGCACATCAGATTTTCGATCACCCAGCCGCGGGCATGGTCGTCTGCGGTGAAGGCCACGCCGCGGACGGTGGCGAGCCCGCCGTCGTCGACCATGCGGTGGTAGACGCCGGTCGCCGGCTGGTTCTGCGCATGTCCCTGGCGGAAGCGGCTGATCGAGGATGCACCGAGGCCGATGAGCGTCTCGCAGGCATCCTCGGTGTAGCCCTGGAAGTTGCGCCGGAGGCGTCCGTCGCGCGCGGCGACCGCCATGGCGTCGTCCGGTCGGGCGAAATGGTCGAGGCCGATGCGCTCATTTCCCGCAGCCTCGATCAACGCGGCGGCCATCAGAGCCTGCGCGTAGCGATCCTGCGCGCCGGGCAGCGCCTCTTCGGGGATCATCGTCTGGTGCTTCTTGAACCAGGGCACATGCGCATAGCCGAACAGCGCGATGCGGTCCGGCGACAGGCCGAGCGCTTGTCGTACCGTTGCGGCGAGCGTGTCGCAGGTCTGGTGCGGCAGGCCGTAGAGCAGATCGAGGTTGACGGAGCCGACGCCGCGCGCGCGCAGCCCCTCCACCACGCCGCGGGTGCTCTCGAAGCTCTGCTCCCGGTTGATTGCCGCCTGCACCTTCGGATCGAAATCCTGCACGCCGAGGCTCGCCCGCGTCATGCCGATGGCGGCGAGCGCGTCGAGGCGGTCGTCCGTCATGTCGTTGGGATCGATCTCGACACTGATCTCGGCATCGGGCGCGAGGTTGAAACTGCCGCGCAGCGCATCGCCCAGCCGGTGCATGTCGGCCGGAGAGAGCATCGTCGGCGAGCCGCCGCCGAAGTGGATCGCGCTGACGCTCGCCCGGGCCGAGACGAGCGCGCCGACGGTCTCGATCTCGCGGCAGAGCGATCCGACATAGGCCGCCACCGGATCGTACTGGCGGGTCTGCTTGGTGTGGCAGGCGCAGAACCAGCACAGCCGGTCGCAGAACGGCACGTGGAGATAGAGAGACAGGCGATCGCCATCCGGGATGGCATCGATCCAGCTCCGCACGGTCGCGCCCGTCACGCCGGCATGGAAATGCGGCGCCGTCGGATAGCTCGTGTAGCGCGGTACCGCCTCGTCGAGGCGGACGGTCTTGCGGTCTTCCATGTGCGGCTCCCACCCGATGCGTCGAAGAAGACTGGCAGTGGGCGATCCCGCAGGCCTTGATTTCGGTCAAGACGGTTGCGGATGAGACAATCTGGCGCGAGATTGGGCCGGCGATCTCCGCTATGGAGACCGCGGATCGGGCGGGGACATGACGGACAGGCAGGACATCCACACCAGCGGCATCCCCGCGCTCTGCGCCGCCTGCGAGGCGCGGCATCGCGGCGTCTGCGGCGCGCTGGAGCCCGAGCAGCTGCTTGCGCTGTCGAAGACCTCCTCCAAGCAGCGGGTTCAGCCGGGCGCCGAGCTGGTGGGCGACGCGGAGGCGGTCGACCATTACTCCAACATCCTGTCGGGCGTGGTGAAGCTGACCAAGACCCTGTCCGACGGACGCCAGCAGATCGTCGGGCTGCAGTTCGCGCCGGACTTCCTCGGGCGGCCGTTCAGGACGGAGAGCGCGGCCAATGCGGAGGCCGCCACCGAGGTCTCGCTCTGCTCCTTCCCGCGCGCGACGATCGAGCGGATGCTGCGGGAGAGCCCGCAGCTCGAGCACCGAATCCTGACCCAGACGCTGAAGGAACTCGACGAGGCGCGCGACTGGATGGTCACGCTCGGCCGCAAGACGGCGGCGGAAAAGGTGGCGAGCTTCCTTTTGCTGATCGCCCGCAACATCGACCCCGGACGCGCGTCCGGCCGGACGGTGAGCTTCGACCTGCCGCTGACGCGCGCCGACATCGCCGACTTCCTCGGCCTCACGATCGAGACGGTGAGCAGGCAGCTGACGCGCCTGCGCACCGACGGGGTGATCGCGATCGAGCACAACCGGCACGTCACAGTCGGCAATCTCGCGCGGCTCGAGGCGCGATCCGGAATCTGACCATTTCGAGATGGATCACCCCCGTCCCGTCACGACAACGTGTCGGATCGCCCTGCCGCGGGCACCGTTGTCCTCCCAGCCATGCGGCTAACCACATGAAAGGGAGAAACATCCATGAAGATTCACATTCTCGCCGCCACCGCACTGATCGGCATCGCAGGCGCCGCGCACGCCCAGAACAATGCGAACTCCTCGGCCCAGACCGGCCCGCTGATCGATGCGGTCGACGCCATGATCGAAGGCAACCGGATCACCAACGTGACGGCCGAGATCGACCGTCCCGGCTATCTCGTCATCCACAACGACGGCGCCGGCGCGCCGCCGGCATCACTCGGCCACATCGCGCTGCCCCAGGGGCGCACCGGCAACATCAGCATCGAGGCCGATGGACCGCTGGACCCGGCGAGCAACCTGACGCTCATGCTGCACTACGAGACCAACGACAATCAGACCTATGATTTCGGTCCCGGCAGCACCGACGTCGACACCCCGGTGATGAACGGCGACGCGCCCGTGGTCGTGTCGGTCAAGCCGGCGACGTGACCGGGACCCGCCACGCGTGGATTGCTACGGGCGCCTTCGGGCGCCCGTTCTCACGTCTGCGGGCCACTCGTCCGTGAGAACGCCGATGGCCGGCAGGACGTGGTCGCGCTCGAAGGCGACGTGGCGACGGACGGCCTCGAAGAAGGCCCGCAGCATGAAGCCGACCGCTTCGGGGTTGCGTACCGCCTCGCCGTGCCCGATCGACAGCAGCACCTCCGAGAGATCCTGCGCGGCGCACTCGTCCTCCACGTGCTCGGCCCTGAGCCGGCTGACGGTGGCGAGGGATCCGGCCGCGCGGGCATGGGCGGCCTCGAAGGCCGGATAGACCACCTCCTCCTCGTAGTCGTGGCAGCGCCTGAGGAGCGGCACCAGCGCGCTGGCGATCTCGAGGCAGCGGAACCGGTCGACGTCGCCCGGAAGCCGGTCGGCGATGTCTTCGAGCGCCTCGCAAAGCCGCAGCTTCGAATGGTGGGCCTTCGTCATCTCGACGCAGGGCACCAGTCCGTCGCGCCCGCACGCGCCCGACACCGGGCAGGTCTGCGGAACCTCGCATGCATCCATGGCAGGCCTCCTCTCCTCCCGGAGTGACGTCCGGTCTCGCGTCTGAAGCATGGCGCGATCCTGTCAGAGCAGCCGCCCGTCGGTCTTGACCTGGATCAAGGCACCTCGACCCTCGAATGCGCGAAACGGAAGGCGGAGCGGCTCGAAGGAGTCGCATGTCCGTCAATAGCGCAAGCGGGGATCGAAATGAGATACGGCGCGGAAATCGTGGGGATAGGCGTCTTTGCCTTCCTGGCGTTGCTGGGCGCGGCCTTTGCGGCCGACGTCGCCTTTCAGCAACATATGTGGGTGTTGTTCGCCGTGCTGGTCATCAGCGCCGCGATCCTGATGCGGAACACGACCTTCGCGCCGAAGGCGGCTGCCAGCATTCCCTTCCGGGACGGCGACACGGCCTACATGGACGACGTGGTGCGCTACGGCGCCATCGCGACCATGTTCTGGGGCGTGGTCGGCCTGCTCGTCGGCGTCGTCGTGGCGCTGCAACTGGCCTGGCCCGATCTCAACATCGAGCCCTGGTTCAATTTCGGCCGCATGCGGCCGCTGCACACCTCCGCCGTCATCTTCGCCTTCGGCGGCAATGCGCTGATCGCCACCTCCTTCTACGTCGTCCAGCGGACGTCCCGGGCCCGGCTCTTCGGGGGAAACCTGGCCTGGTTCGTCTTCTGGGGCTACCAGCTGTTCATCGTGATGGCCGCGACGGGCTACCTTCTCGGCATCACGCAGAGCCGCGAATATGCCGAGCCCGAATGGTATGTCGATCTCTGGCTGACGGTCGTCTGGGTCGCCTACCTGCTGGTCTTCCTCGGCACGATCATCAAGCGCAAGGAACCCCACATCTACGTCGCCAACTGGTTCTACCTGTCCTTCATCGTGACCATCGCGATGCTGCACGTGGTCAACAACCTGGCGATGCCGGTGTCCTTCGTCGGCTCGCAGAGCTACTCGGCCTTCGCCGGCGTGCAGGACGCGCTGACGCAGTGGTGGTACGGCCATAACGCGGTGGGCTTCTTCCTGACCGCCGGCTTCCTCGGCATGATGTACTACTTCGTGCCGAAGCAGGCCGGGCGTCCGGTCTACTCCTACCGGCTGTCGATCATCCACTTCTGGGCGCTGATCTTCCTCTACATCTGGGCCGGCCCGCACCATCTGCACTACACCGCCCTGCCCGACTGGGCGCAGACGCTGGGCATGGTGTTCTCCATCATGCTGTGGATGCCCTCCTGGGGCGGCATGATCAACGGCCTGATGACGCTCTCGGGCGCCTGGGACAAGCTCAGGACCGACCCCATCATCCGCATGATGGTGCTGGCCATCGCCTTCTACGGCATGTCGACCTTCGAAGGCCCGATGATGTCGATCAAGGCGGTCAACTCGCTCAGCCACTACACGGAATGGACCATCGGCCACGTGCACTCTGGCGCGCTCGGCTGGGTCGGCATGATCTCCTTCGGCGCGATCTACTACATGGTGCCGAAGCTGTGGCAGCGCGAACGGCTCTATTCGCTGCGGCTCGTCACCTGGCACTTCTGGCTCGCCACCCTCGGCATCGTGGTCTACGCGGCCGTGATGTGGGTCGCCGGCATCCAGCAGGGGCTGATGTGGCGCGAATACGACGATCAGGGCTTCCTGGTCTACTCCTTCGCCGAGTCCGTCGCCGCGATGAAGCCCTACTACATCGTCCGCGCCATCGGCGGCCTGATGTACCTCGCCGGAGCCATCGTCATGGCCTGGAACGTCTACATGACCATCCGCGGCTACCAGCGCGAGGAAGAGCCGATCGGCGGCTACGTTCCCGCTGCCCAGCCGGCCGAATAAGGAGAAGCGACAATGGCATTGCTCGACAAGCATGCGATCCTCGAGCGGAACGCGACCCTGCTGCTGGCAGGGTCCTTCCTGGTGGTCACCATCGGCGGCATCGTGGAGATCGCGCCGCTCTTCTACCTGGAGAACGTGATCGAGAAGGTCGACGGGATGCGGCCCTACTCGCCGCTCGAACTGGCCGGCCGCAAGATCTACGTCCGGGAAGGCTGCTACGTCTGCCATTCGCAGATGATCCGCCCGTTCCGCGACGAGGTCGAACGCTACGGCCACTACAGCCTGGCGGCGGAATCCATGTACGACCACTCCTTCCAGTGGGGCTCGAAGCGGACGGGACCGGACCTCGCCCGCGTCGGTGACCGCTACTCCAACGAATGGCACGTCCAGCACCTGACCGAGCCGCGCTCGGTGGTGCCGGAATCGATCATGCCCAGCTATGCCTTCCTGAAGGCCACGCCGCTGGCCGTGAACGAGTTCGAGACGCACCTGGCCGCCAACGTCAGCGTGGGCGTTCCCTATACCGAGGACATGCTCGCGAACGCCCGCGCCGACCTTCTGGCGCAGGCCGACGTCAACGCAGACACGTCCGCGCTCCTCGAGCGCTATCCCAAGGCGAAGGTCGGCGACTTCGACGGCAATCCCGCCGCGCTGACCGAAATGGACGCGCTCGTGGCCTATCTCCAGATGCTCGGCACGCTGGTCGATTTCTCGACCTACGACGAAGCCGCCGGCTACCGCTGAGGAGAGGCGCCATGGACTATCACACGATGCGTGAATTCGCCGACAGCTGGGGGCTGCTCTTCCTCGCCCTGTTCTTCGTCGGCGTCGTGCTCTTCGCCTTCCGGCCGGGCAGCCGCAGGCTCGCCGACGAGGCCGCCCAGATCCCACTCAAGGACGACTGACATGAGCAAGGAACATATCGACGAAGTCTCCGGCGTCGCGACGACCGGACACGAGTGGGACGGGATCAAGGAGCTCAACAATCCGCTGCCGCGGTGGTGGGTGTGGACCTTCTACGCCACCATCGCCTGGGCACTGGTCTACACGATCTTCTACCCCGCCTGGCCGCTCCTCTCCTCCGCCACCACCGGCGTGCTCGGCTATTCCAGCCGCGCCGAGGTGCGGGCGGAACTCGGCGCCGCCGAGGCGGCGAAGGGAGACTACGTGGCGGCGATCCAGTCCAAGGACCTGGCCACGATCATGGCCGACGACAATCTGCGCCAGTTCGCCACGGCGGCAGGTGCTGCGGCCTTCAAGGTGAACTGCATCCAGTGCCACGGCTCCGGTGCCGAGGGCTCGGCCGGCTATCCGAACCTCAACGACGACGAATGGCTGTGGGGCGGCGACATCGAGGCGATCCACCAGACCATCACGCACGGCATCCGCTTCGCTGCCGATCCCGACACCCGCTTCTCGGAGATGCCCGCCTTCGCGGACATCCTGGAACCGGACCAGATCAGGCAGGCGGCCGCCTACGTCGTGTCGCTCACGGGCACGCCGTCGGACGCAGCGCTGGCCGAAGCCGGAGCGACGGTGTTCGCGGAGAACTGCGCGGCCTGCCATGGCGACGATGCCAAGGGCATGCGCGACCTCGGCGCGCCGAACCTCGCCGACGCGATCTGGCTCTACGGCGGCAGCGAAGCGCAGGTGGCGCAGCAGATCCGGGCGCCGAAGCATGGCGTCATGCCCGGCTGGACCGCCCGCCTCGGCGACGCGACGGTCAAGGAACTCGCCGTCTACGTCCACTCGCTGGGCGGCGGGGAGTAGAGCTCCTCCGAACAATGACGCACTTCGATACCGGCCGGGGCGCGAATGCCCCGGTCGTTCGTCAGCAGGACCTCGCACCGGAGCGCTTCCGCAGTCGCGACGTGGAGAGCATCGACCAGCTTCATCTTGAAATCTGCTCCGATTTCGGCGGCACGCCGCACGAGCGGGCGCGTTACGTCCGCCACCTCCAGCAGTTCCGTCCGGTCAAACAGATCGAGATAGGTCTCAGCAAACCTTCGATCCTGCCGCAGAGCGCCTGCAAGGCATTCACCGACCGTCAGTTCGCTCGTCACCAGCACATGCCCTTCCCGAATCAACCGCTCGAGCGCTGAAGCCGCACGCGTCTTCAGAGGTGCCACGCCCTCGATGATGTAGATGATGACGTTGCTGTCGACGTAGGCTCTACTGCCCATGGCCGCGGTCGTCCCGGATGGCGGCCAGGTCCGCGTCGATGTCGACCTGCTTTCGTTGCCGTCCGAGTTTCTCGGCTCGCTCCACCACCGCGTCGAGGACGGCGAGGCGCCTTTCGATGGCAGAGGCGTCGGCCGAAGACTCCCGCGGCAAGTGACCTTCGAGGGCATCGATGACGACCTTTCCGCGCGACCGGCCGGTCCGTGCAGCGGCACGGTCGACCCGCGACAGAAGGTCATCGTTCAGTTCGATCTCCAGCCGGCGCGCGCACATGGACGTCTCCTTCACCGGCCAGGATAGCTCATCTGCGGCCAGGGAGCCAGAATGTGCCCGACACCGGGCCTGACAGTGGATTTCAACTGCGGGACCGGGCGCTATTCGCGATCCGGCCCGCGATCGTCCCGATCCAGACGGTCGAGAACGGCGAGCGCGGCAGGAACGTCGGCAGCGGCGGCCAGGGCACGAAACCGCGACTCGGTGTCGAACGAGGCGATCGCCTCGCAGGCCATGCGTTCGACCAGCTCGTTCACGCTCATACCCCGCTGCTTCGCCAGGCCTTTCAGCCGTTCCGCAGCGTCGTGGGGAAGTCGGATGGTCAGAGCGATCACCTCATATCCTCCAGAAGCGTGAGACGACCTCTTCCGGGCTCCGGCCGGAAACGCAGACGCCAGCGCGCAGCATGACGTCCATCGCTTCACGATGGCACTCATGCTGGCCCTGGGTAAAGGTCCGCCGAAAGACCGGGGATCCATCCGCCAGCGACATCCGCACCCTCCCCCGTTTGATACCGATCAAGGCCCGGTCCCGGAACGCATGGGAGAAGCCGATCGAACAGGCCAGCTCAGAGTGCCCGCCGATGAACGTGATCGCGAAGAATCCCGCCTCGCCCGAGGCGATCGAACGGCTCGACGCCGAGGCCGTCAATTCGGCGAAGGTGCGCCAGCCGCTCTATGCGCCGCGCAAGAAGATCTTCCCCAAGCGGGCGTCGGGCGCGTTCCGCCGCTTCAAGTGGCTGGTCATGCTGGTGACGCTGGGCATCTATTACGTGACGCCCTGGCTGCGCTGGGACCGTGGCCCCTATGCGCCCGACCAGGCGGTCCTGGTCGACCTCGCCAACCGCCGCTTCTACTTCTTCTTCATCGAGATCTGGCCGCAGGAATTCATCTACGTGGCCGGCCTGCTCGTGATGGCGGGGATCGGCCTCTTCCTCATCACCTCCACGGTCGGGCGCGCCTGGTGCGGCTATACCTGCCCCCAGACCGTGTGGGTCGATCTCTTCCTCGTCGTGGAACGCGCGATCGAGGGCGACCGCAACGCCCGCATCAAGCTCGACGCAGCGCCCTATTCGCTGGACAAGATCGGCAAGCGCGTGGCCAAGCACGCGATCTGGATCGCCATCGCGGTGGCGACAGGCGGCGCCTGGATCTTCTACTTCGCCGACGCGCCGACGCTGCTGGTCGACGTCGTGACCGGGCAGGCCGCGCCGATCGCCTACATGACCGTCGCGGTCCTCACCGCGACCACCTACGTGTTCGGCGGGCTGATGCGCGAGCAGGTCTGCACCTACATGTGCCCCTGGCCGCGCATCCAGGCGGCGATGCTCGACGAACATTCGCTCACCGTGACCTACAACGACTGGCGCGGGGAGCCGCGGTCGCGCCATTCCAAGAAGGCCGCCGCGGCCGGCGAGGTGGTCGGCGACTGCGTGGACTGCAACGCCTGCGTGGCGGTCTGCCCGATGGGCATCGACATCCGCGACGGCCAGCAGCTCGAATGCATCACCTGCGCGCTCTGCATCGATGCCTGCGACGCCGTCATGGACAAGACCGGCAAGGAGCGCGGGCTGATCTCCTACGCCACGCTCAGCGACTACAACGCCAACATGGCCATCGCCACTGCGGGCGGCAGCGCCCCGATCAATCCCAGGCTCGTCCGCAACGCGGCGGGGCGGCTCGGCGATGGCATCGCCCATTTTCACCTGCGCAAGATCTTCCGTCCCCGCACCTTCGTCTATTTCGGGGCCTGGGCGCTGATCGGCATCGGCCTCGTGACAGCGCTGCTGTCGCGCGACAGGCTGGAGGTCAACGTGCTGCACGACCGCAACCCGCAGTTCGTGACGCTTTCGGACGGCTCGATCCGCAACGGCTACACGGTCAAGCTGCTCAACATGATCCCCGAGCCGCGCGTCATCTTCGTGTCGATCGACGGGCTGCCGGGTGCGGTGATGACGGCCACCGGGATCGACCAGCCGGAAGGCCGCTCGATGGCGATCCCGGTCGAGCCGGACCGGCTGCGCACCCTCAAGGTCTTCGTCACCCAGCCGGCCGGCCATGTCGACGGCACGGCCCAGTCCTTCCGCTTCGTGGTCGAGGACAAGTCGAGCTTCGAGGCCGACACCTACACCGCGAACTTCTACGCACCGGAGGCGAAATGATGCGGCAGTCCTCTCCTTCGTCCGGCGAGTTCACCGGACGCCACATGCTCCTGGTGATGCTCGCCTTCTTCGGCGTGATCATCGCCGTGAACGTCACCATGGCGACGCTCGCCAACACCAGCTGGTCCGGCCTCATCGTCAAGAACTCCTACGTCGCCAGCCAGCATTTCAACGCGCAGGCCAGGGCCGCACGCGCCCAGACGGCCCTGGGATGGACGGGGACCATGGGCTACGCGGACGGCACCTTCCGCTAC
This sequence comes from Aquibium microcysteis, assembly GCF_014495845.1. Lineage (NCBI taxonomy): Bacteria > Pseudomonadati > Pseudomonadota > Alphaproteobacteria > Hyphomicrobiales > Phyllobacteriaceae > Aquibium > Aquibium microcysteis. The sequence continues at coordinate 1,307,403 of NZ_CP061080.1, read as the reverse complement.
ACGCTCGCCGACGCCGGCGGCGCCCCGGTGCGGCTCGACGCCTCGCAGGCCTTCTTCCGCCGTCCGGTCGACGACCGGCACGACGAGACGATCCCGATGGAGCCGGCGGGCCGGGGCACGGTCTCCGGAGCCGTCGATCTCAAGGACGGGATCTGGATCGTCGAGATCGCGGCTGCGGCCGGGCTCGACGCGCCGTATCGCGAGGTGAAGCGCATTTCGGTTCGCGGGGGTGTCCTGCAATGAGCTGCTGCGCGCCCGGGACGGAGGCCGCCGGCGAGATCGACCGTGCCGAAAGCGCCGGTCCGTCGGCGGAAGAGGTGATGCTGGCCAGCCGCGAGATCGGCCAGGGCCTGCGGCAGACCGACCTGTCGGTGCCCGGCGTCCACTGCGGCGCCTGCATCCATGCGATCGAGACGGCACTGGGAAGGCTCGACGGGGTGGAGTCGGCGCGGGTGAACCTGTCGGCCAAGCGCGTCGCGATCCGCTGGCGCGACGGCACGCTGCCGCCGCTGGTCGAGACGCTGAACCGGCTCGGCTACGCCGCACACCTCTTCGACGGCTTCGGCGAGGACAAGGACCGCGAGTTCTCCCGTCTCGTGCGTGCCACCGCAGTGGCCGGCTTCGCGGCGGCCAACATCATGCTGCTCTCGGTCTCCGTCTGGTCGGGCGCCGAGGACGCCACGCGCGACCTGTTCCACTGGATATCGGCGCTGATCGCGATCCCGGCGCTCGTGCTCGCCGGCGGCATCTTCTACCGCTCGGCCTGGAACGCGCTGAAGCACGGCACCATGAACATGGACGTGCCGATCGCGCTCGGCGTGACGCTCGCCTACGGACTCAGCCTCTACGAGACGATCAACCACGGCCACCACGCCTATTTCGACGCTGCCGTGTCGCTCCTCTTCTTCCTCCTGATCGGACGCACGCTCGACCACGCGATGCGCGAGAGAGCCCGGACGGCCGTCACCGGCCTGGCGCGGCTGGCACCGCGCGGAGCGATGGTGATCCGCGGCGACGGAAGCCGGGACTACCTGCCGGTGGGCGAGATCGAGCCGGGCATGCGGCTGCAGGTCGCGGCCGGCGAACGCATCCCGGTCGACGGCGACGTCGAGAGCGGCGTGTCCGATCTCGACTGCTCGCTGGTGACGGGCGAGAGCGCGCCGCAGCCGGTCCGGGCGGGTGAGCCGCTGCGCGCCGGCATGCTGAACCTCACCGGGCCGCTCGTCATGACGGTGACCGCGCGGGCGCAGGATTCCTTCCTCGCCGAGATGATCCGGCTGATGGGCGTGGCCGAAGGCGGACGCGCGCGCTATCGGCGCATCGCCGACCGGGCGTCGGCGATGTACTCCCCGGTCGTCCACCTGACGGCACTGGTCGCCTTCGCCGGCTGGCTGGCGGTTTCGGGCGACCTGCACCGCGCCACGACCATCGCCATCGCCGTCCTGATCATCACCTGCCCCTGCGCGCTCGGGCTGGCGGTGCCGATCGTGCAGGTGGTGGCTGCGCGGCGGCTGTTCGAGGCCGGCATCATGGTCAAGGACGGATCCGCGATGGAGCGGCTGGCCGAGATCGACCGCGTGGCCTTCGACAAGACCGGGACGCTGACGATGGGCCGCGCGCGCCTTGCGAACCGGGCCGAGATCCAGCCGGCGACGCTGGCGATCGCGGCCGCGATCGCCGCGCATTCGCGGCATCCGCTGTCGAAGGCGATCGTTTCGGCCGCGGCCGGGCTGCCCGCCTCGACCCCGGCCTTCGACAGGATCGCGGAGGTTCCGGGCTGCGGCGTGGAAGCCAGCGACGCCACCGGGACGTGGCGGCTCGGACGCGCCGCCTGGGCGCTGGACGGCGCCGTCGACGGCGATCCCGCAGGCCCGACGATCCTCGCCTTCGGCGGGCGGGCGCTCGCCTCGTTCCGCTTCGACGACCAGACACGGCCGGACGCCCAGCAGGCGGTGGACGATCTGGCGGCGGCCGGTTGCGGCATGGAGATCCTGTCGGGCGACGCCGAGGGACCGGTCGCCGGCCTCGCCGCACGTCTCGGCATCGACACCTTCCATGCCCGCATGATGCCTGCGCAGAAGGCCGAGCGGCTGGCCGAACTGGCCGCCGAGGGGCACAAGGTGCTGATGGTGGGCGATGGCCTGAACGATACGGCCGCGCTGGCGGCCGCACACGTGTCGATGGCGCCGTCGACGGCCGCCGACGTCGGCCGGAACGCCGCCGATTTCGTGTTCCTGCGCGACAGCCTCGGCTCGGTCCCGCATGCGCTGACGATGTCGCGGCGGGCGGGCGTGCTGATCCGGCAGAACCTGTGGCTCGCGGTCGTCTACAACGCGATCGCGGTGCCGATCGCCATCCTCGGCCACGTCACGCCGCTGGTGGCGGCGATCGCCATGTCCGCTTCGTCGATCCTGGTCATCGCCAACGCCATGCGCCTCAACGCGGGCTCGACGGGCTTCTCCCTGCGGCCCGCCCTCCCCGCCGCCACGCCGCTGTCCGCGAGGACCGCATGACCGGGCTCGTCTACCTCATCCCGATCGCGCTGTTCCTCGGCGGTCTCGGCCTCGCGGGGTTTCTCTGGAGCATCCGGAGCGGCCAGTATGACGACATGGACGGTGCGGCCGAACGCATCCTGCACGACGACGACGCCTGAGGCTGCTGCCGGCAACGGAACGTTCCAGCGTCCGGAGGCTTACTGCTGGAAACCGGCAGGAGCCATCATGGACCGATACGACGAAGGGACGCGCGTTTCCTGGCGCTGGGGCGCCCACACCGCCAAAGGCCGGATCGCCCGCGTCTTCGAGCACGACGTTTCGCGCACCATCAAGGGAACGGAGGTGAAGCGGCACGCTTCGGCCGACGAACCCGCCTACATGATCGAGCAGGAGGACGGCGCGCGCGTCCTCAAGAGCCATTCGGAAATCAGAAAGCTGACCTGACGGCCCGACGGTCCGCGTCAGCCGGGCTGGCGGCGGCGGACCCGGTCGCGGCCGAGGCCGGTCTCGTCGAGCAGGCCGGCGCGCTTGGCGTCGTAGTAGTAGCCGCGCTGATAGAGGCGGATGGCGTGATCCTTGTCGCCGCCGGCGACGATGTAGGCCCCGCGCAGGTAGCGGACGGCGTAGCGGAGGTTGGTTTCGGGATCCAGCAGTCCCTCCGCCTTGCCGTCGTAGCCGAGGCCTCTGGCGGTCGCATGGCGGATCTGCATCAGGCCCCAGTTTCCGCTGTTGTAGGCGGTGGGGCGATAGTTGCTCTCGCGCCGGACGACGCGGTGCACGAGGTCCTTGGGCACGTCGTAGGCATCGGCATAATGCGAGATCAGGCGGTCGAGCTTTGCCCGTTCGTCAGGCAGGTGCGCGCTCTTCGGGGCGAAGGCGACCTCCACCGCGGCGGCGGCCGGTGCGGGTTCCACGAAGGCGTTGGCGGCGGGATCCGGCGCGGCTTCCTTCGTCGGCGCCGGTGCGGGCGCTTCGGCGACGCCCTTCACCGCCTCGACCGCGGCCTTCGCCGCATCGGAGGCCAGTCTGGCGGCATCGGAGCCGACGGCGGCGAGCGATACCGGCGGGGCCGGCTCGTCGGCGGGGACTTCGGGCTGTTCGGCCGCGACCGCCATCTGCTGCGGCGTCTCGACCGGCGCGAGCGTCAGCATGTCGGAGGCACTGATGCCGGACGTGGAACAGGCGCCGAGCGCCGTCGCGGCAAGGAAACAGGCGCTGAGCGCGGCAAGTCGCGATGGCGTCATCGCCCATCAAACCTCGTGTTTCGCGTCCCCGCGACGTGCTTAGCGGACGCATGGGCGTCGGGCAAGAAGAGCCGTTTCGCCCGTGGATCGGATCGACGCCTCCTCATGGCGCCGGACCGGTCAGCGGATCGTCACCACAATGACATGAAATGTCGGGGACAAGAAGCCGAACGGAACAGGAACCGATTTCGTCGTCCGGGCTGTCCGTGGCAGTATTGAATGTGATTCGCTGACCGGATATCTGCACAGCATGAACGACAGCACAGACCTCTTCGCCGCGCTCGAACGGGCGCAGCCTCAGGACAAGGCGGCCGTCGAACGCCGGCCTGCCGCGCCGCGGCCCGCCGCCACCCGCCAGCAGACGGTGGCGCCGAAGGATGCGAGCGAAAGCTACAGCGCCGCCGACATCGAGGTGCTGGAGGGGCTGGAGCCGGTCCGGCGGCGCCCGGGCATGTATATCGGCGGCACCGACGACAAGGCCATGCACCACCTCTTCGCCGAGGTGATCGACAATTCCATGGACGAGGCGGTCGCCGGCCACGCCACCTTCATCGACGTCGAACTGTCCGCCGACGGCTATCTCACCGTCACGGACAACGGCCGCGGCATCCCGGTCGACCCGCACCCGAAATTCAGGGACAAGTCGGCTCTCGAGGTCATTATGACCACGCTGCATGCGGGCGGCAAGTTCGATTCGAAGGTCTACGAGACCTCCGGTGGCCTGCACGGCGTCGGCGTCTCGGTGGTGAACGCGCTGTCCGACGACCTCGAGGTGGAGGTGGCGCGCGGGAGAAAGCTCTACCGGCAGCGTTTTTCGCGCGGCGTTCCGCAGGGCGGGCTGGAACTGCTGGGCGACGTGCAGAACCGTCGCGGCACGCGGGTGCGCTTCCACCCCGACGGCCAGATCTTCGGCGAGGGCGCGAAGTTCGAGCCCGAACGTCTCTACCGCATGGCGCGGTCCAAGGCCTATCTGTTCGGCGGTGTCGAGATCCGCTGGTCCTGCGCGCCGGAGCTGATCACCGGGAAGGACAAGACGCCCGACAGGGCGGTGTTCCATTTCCCGGGCGGCCTCAAGGACTACCTGCAGGCCTCGCTCGGCGACGAGTTCCAGGTGACGCGGGAAATCTTCGCCGGCAGGACGGAGAAGACCGGCGGCCACGGCGCGCTCGAATGGGCGGTCACCTGGTTCGGCGGCGACGGTTTCGTCAGTTCCTACTGCAACACCATCCCGACGCCCGAGGGCGGCACGCACGAGGCGGGCTTCCGCGGCGTGCTGACGCGCGGCCTGCGCGCCTATGCCGAGCTGACGGGCAACAAGCGCGGCGCCATCATCACCTCCGAGGACGTGATGATCTCGGCGGCCGGCATGCTGTCGGTGTTCATCCGCGAGCCCGAGTTCGTCGGCCAGACCAAGGACCGGCTGGCGACGATCGAGGCGCAGCGCATCGTCGAGAACGCCATCCGCGATCCCTTCGACCACTGGCTGGCCGCCAATCCGCAGGAAGCCTCCAAGCTGCTCGACTGGGTGATCGCGCGCGCCGACGACCGCGTGCGCCGGCGCCAGGAGAAGGAGGTGTCGCGCAAGAGCGCGGTGCGCAAGCTGCGCCTGCCGGGCAAGCTCGCCGACTGCTCGCAGAACGCGGCCGCCGGTGCGGAGATCTTCATCGTCGAGGGCGATTCGGCCGGCGGCTCGGCCAAGCAGGCACGCGACCGCGCCAGCCAGGCCGTGCTGCCGCTGCGCGGCAAGATCCTCAACGTCGCCTCGGCGGGCTCCGACAAGCTCGCCGCCAACCAGCAGATCTCAGACCTCGTCCAGGCGCTCGGCTGCGGCACGCGGTCGAAATACCGCGACGACGACCTGCGCTACGACCGCGTGATCATCATGACGGACGCCGACGTCGACGGCGCCCACATCGCCTCGCTGCTGATCACCTTCTTCTACCAGGAGATGCCCGATCTGATCCGCGGCGGCCACCTCTATCTCGCCGTGCCGCCGCTCTACCGCATCAGCCAGGGCGGCAAGGTCGCCTATGCACGCGACGACGCGCACAAGGACGAACTGCTGCGCAGCTTCTTCACCGGCAAGGGCAAGATCGAGATCGGCCGGTTCAAGGGTCTCGGCGAGATGATGGCCGCCCAGCTCAAGGAGACCACCATGGACAAGAAGAAGCGCACGCTTCTGCGCGTCGAGGTGATCGACGACGCGGCGGCGACGAAATCGATGGTCGACGCGCTGATGGGCACCAAGCCGGAAGCGCGGTTCCGGTTCATCCAGGAGCGGGCGGAGTTCGCGCAGGAAGAGGCGCTGGATATCTGAGGGACCAGGCGTTCTTCACGGACGTATGCGCTTTGGTCGGAGGCCGCGTCGGCGTTGAGGCGCTTGCGCAACCGGTGGGGATCCATGAAGGTCGAACTCGCCCGGCACGACATGGAGGCCGCCTTCGATCTCCTGGGGAAGCTGGCGCTCGATCGGGGGCTGTCCGTGGAGATCGCCGTCTTCGGCGGCTCATGCCTCGTCCTGGCGAGCGACATCCGAAATTCCTCCGGAGACGTCGACGCGGTTTTCCGCGGCCATGAACCCGAGATCTACGCGATGCTCGAAGCGGTCGCCATCGCGCAGCAGCTTCCGCACAACTGGCTGAACCAGGGTGTCAAGAGGCTGGCTCCGCCGATCGGCAACCCAGAGCCGAACCTCATTCCACACGGACACTATCCGCGGGAAGCCTTGCCTGCATCGGGCCTCGCGGGGCTGCGGGTGTTGTTGCCGACGCCGGCCTATCTGCTGGCCATGAAACTGCTGGCCAACCGAGGGTCCGAAGACGTCGACAAGATCCAGACGGATACGACGGACGCGGTGGCACTGATGAAGGTGACCGGCATCGTGTCGCGCGATCAGATCGTCGAACTTCTGCAAGAGTGCTATCCTCACGTTCCCGGCGTCGCAACGCCGGGCCTCAGCCCGCGCATGGCAGCGAAGATCGACGCGATCCTCGACGCCTACGAAGGAAGCAGCAAAGATGATCATCCGGCCTGGAACGCTGGCAGAGGTCCTGCAACTCGTCCGTGACGGAGAGCCGTTCAGGCTCTGCCTGGTCGGATTTCTCGACGCTTTCTACACCAGCGGCAGCGACGCGGAACGCCGGCGGCGGCTCGAAGACGATCCCGGGCTGGCCGGCGACGCGAAGACGGACGCGCTGATCGGTGCGGTTGCCGAACATCTCTCTCAGAGGTGGAGCCTGGGGCGCCCTCCGCACTGGGTGGAGCAGCCGGAGCGCTTCCTCGATCGCCCGTGGTTCATGGGCGCCGAGCGCATGAAGGGATTTCTTCTCGCCGAGAGTCCCAGCGCCTTCCGGCGCCGGTTCATCTTCACGGAACTGGAGCCCCTGCGCAGGGCGACGATGCCCAAGGACCGGATCTGGTGGGAACTGGAAGGCGTCCGGACAGGGCTGCAGCCGGTGTCGGCGCAGGACGTCGAGGATATGTACGGCCGCGTCCCGTCCTGACTTCCCGACGGACCGCGCCCGTCGAGAGCATATCGCCTCCCCCACTACGCCGCCGCAATCGCCAGCGCGTGTTCCCGCGCAGCGCGCCGAGGTGGATCGACTTGAGCAGTGCGGCGAGCGCGCCGTCCTCGTCGGCGACCATGCCCGTGCGGACTGCCGCGTCGGATCGCGCGGCATCAGGATGGCGCCTTCCTGTGGCCCGGCGACGCGGCGGCCGGTCGGACGGGCCGGGACCGCTTCGCCGTGGTGGCGTGGTCGATCACGCCGGTCCTGACGCCAACGCGTCGATTTCTGCTGCGTCCTGTTGGGCCAAACCGAGCCGGTCGCGCAGGCTGGCGAGATAGGCGCGGTTGGCACCGGTCTCGCCATCGACGGCCATGCGGGAGGAGAGGTAGAATTCCTCCGCCGTCTCCCGGTCGCGGACCTGGCCGAGCAGTTCTTCGAGCGGCCGTGGCGCGGCAAGCTCGCGTTCGAGCGTCCGGCGGTCGTCGCCGTCCTCCGCCTGGCTCAGGATCCGCGACCGTTCGTCGGACGTGATCTGACCATCGGCATTGGCGGCCGTGATCATCGCGCGCAGGAGAAGCAGCGCCTTGTCTTCGCCGAGCGCCTCGGCCGCGCGTTCGTCCTCGGCCGTGAAAGCCTGCGCCGCGGGAGGCTCAGCGAAGGGGGACGCGCCGCCTCCACGGGTCTCGTCGCGCGTGCCGGTGCCGCCGAGAGCGTCGCCGACGGATTTCATCACGCCGCCGATCAGGTCACCGAGGCCACCCGCCGCAGCGCCGCTTCCGGAGGCACTGCCGCCCGCTGCGCCCGCACGCGCGCGGTCCTGCGACGCGCCCTGCGTTCCGGCCGCCGTCCTTGACTGGTGGTCCTGGTAGGCGCGGTAGGCCATGTAGCCCAGCGCCGCCAGGCCCGCCTTGCGGCCGAGACCACCGCGCCGCCCGCCGAGAAGACCGGCCGCAGCCAGCGTGCCGAGGCCGCCGCCTGCAAGACCGCCGCGGCCGCGCATGCCGCGTCCCGCCATGCGGCTCGCCAACATCATTCCCAGAATGCGCTTCATGCTCATAGGATCGTCCCTGCTCGTGACACCGAGCCGGACAAACGCCCTCGCCCCCGCGCCGTTCCATCGGGGCACACGCTGACCGCCGGCGCGGCGACGGCCGCGAAGAGGCGGGCCGGACGAAGGGCTGCGCCTTGCCTGGCGGCGGATGACCGGTCCCGAGCAAGGGCGGACCCGGGCCTCGACGGCAGGAGGGTTCCGACCGGCCGCCTAAGCCGCCGCGATCGCCAGCGCGTGACCGCGCGCGTTCTCGCGCAGCGCTTCGAGGTGGATCGACTTGATGAGGGCGGCCAGAGCACCCTCCTCGTCGGCGACCTCGCCGGCCCGGACCGCCGCCTCGAGATCGCGCAGCATCAGGTAGGAGACTTCCTGCGTGCCGGCGACGCGGCGGCCGTTGGCGACGTCGCGCCATACGGTCAGCGCACGCAGGATGACACGGCCGGCGGCCTGGGGGAGACCGGCCTGGCGGAACAGGGCGGCGAGCGCGACGTCGCGGCCGGACGACAGCAGCGAACGCACCCGGGTCCGGTCGAGCCCCGACAACGCCACCAGGGCGGCGCCGAAGAAGTCGATGCGGCCGTGCGCGACGACCCGCACCAGAAAGCCGGTCGTCAGTTCGCCGCGCAGGCGCAGGTGTTCGACCAGGGCTGCGTGCTCGTCGGCACCGGTGTGTTCGATCAGCGTCAGCGAGGCCTTCAGGCAGGCCTCGCGCAACATCCTGTCGGCACGCGCCCGGCTCATCAGCGCCCGCACCAGCGGAGATTCGCGCAGCGCCTCCCCGACCTTGAGGAGCAGCGTGTGGCGGATGTCGCAAGGCAGGCGCCGGTCGGCGATCAGCGCCTCGCGCACGTCCGCGTCGTGGCCCAGCCGCTCTGCCATGCGGCGAAGACTGATGGAGGCGATCTCGGCGCCCGCATTGCCGAGCAGTGCCGCGCAGGCGGCCGGCGACGCGACCTCGGCGATGGCGGCCGCCAGCGCCATCGAAACCGTGGTGCGGGTGGCGATCAGCACCTGCGCATCCGTCTCGCCCGCGGCCATGTGCCCGATCAGATCGTGATCGGTGAGCAGCGGCGACAGTGCCAGCACGGGCGCGGCGACTTCGGGCTGGTCGGCGGCGAGCGCGGCCACGATCTGCTGCGGCGCGCGGGCGGACAGCGAGAAGGGCTCGGCCATCGCCAGCCGGACCTTGGGCGAAGGATCATCGAGCAGCATGGTGAGCGCGGCCTCTGCCGCACAGCGATCCTCGAAGTCCATCGGGGAGAGGATGTAGGCGCGGGCCAGGGCATTGGCCGCGGCGGCCCGCTCCGCCACCTTTGCCGTCGCGACCCACCGGATGAAATGCTCGACTATCATGACGCCCCGCACGCTTCTACTGCCCCGAACCTAGCGGCAACTGGTTTACGAACGGTTCACCATGACCGTTAGCCGGCCGCTAACCATGCCGCCTCGCCGCCTGGCGCATTCGGGCGCTTGCGGTGCCCTGTCCGGACTTCTATCAACGGCCGGTCCATCAGGCGGGAGGTTGCGTTGGCCGGGCTCTATCTCGAGGAATTCCAGCCGGGCATGGTGATCCGGCACGCGCTGACCAAGACGGTCACCGAAAGCGACAACATGCTGTTCTCGGTGATGACGCTCAATCCGCAGCCGCTGCACATCGATTTCGACTTCGCCTCGAAGAGCGAGTGGGGCAGGCCGCTGGTCAACTCGCTGTTCACGCTGGGGCTGATGATCGGCATCTCGGTGCACGACACGACGCTCGGCACCACCATCGGCAATCTCGGCATGACCGACACCACCTTCCCGCATCCGCTCTTCCACGGCGACACCGTGCGGGTGGAGACGGAAGTGAAGTCGGTGCGCGAATCGAAGTCGAAGCCCGACCGCGGCGTGGTCGAGTTCGAGCACCGCGCCTTCAACCAGAACGGGGTGCTGGTGGCGCGCTGCGTGCGCCAGGCGATGATGCTGAAGAGGCCGGCCTGATGCGCTCGCTGCTGTTCGTGCCGGGCGACTCGGAGCGCAAGCTGGACAAGGGCCTGGCCTCGGGTGCCGACGTGCTGATCGTCGACCTGGAGGATTCGGTGGCGCCGGCACGCAAGGCGGCGGCGCGGGAGATGGCCGCGGCGTTCCTGGCGGCGCGCGGGGGCAAGGCCGGTCCCTTGCTCTACGTCCGCGTCAACGACTTCTCGACCGGCCTGACCGACGAAGACCTCGCCGCCGTCGTGAAGGCCGCGCCGCACGGCATCATGCTGCCCAAGGCGTCCGGCGGCGCCGACGTCGAGCGCCTGTCGGCGAAGCTCAGGGTGAACGAGGCCGAGGCCGGGCTCGAGGACGGGGCGATCCGCATCCTGCCGATCATCACCGAGACGGCCACCGGCCTCCTTGCCGCCGGCAGCTACTCCGCCGCCCTCCCCCGGCTCGCCGGCGTCACCTGGGGCGCCGAAGACCTGTCGGCCGACATCGGCGCCCGCGCCGCGCGCGACGCGGCCGGCCGCTACACCGACGTCTTCCGCCTCGCCCGCGCCATGACCGTCCTTGCCGCTGCGAAGGCAGAGACCGCGGCGGTCGACACGGTGTTCGTCGACTTCCGCGACATGGAGGCGCTGCGACGCGAATGCCTGGAGGCCGAGCGCGATGGGTTCACGGGCAAGATGGCGATCCATCCGGCGCAGGTGCCGGTGATCAACGAGGCCTTCACGCCCTCCCCCGAGGCGATCGCCGAGGCGCGTGCGGTCGCGGCCGCCTTCGCGGGGGCCGGCGACGTCGGCGTGGTGGGGATCGACGGCCGCATGTATGACCGGCCGCATCTCAGGCGCGCGGAACGGCTGCTCGCGCGGGCCGGCGGCTGACGGACGGCCGTCAGCCGAGCAGATAGCGGCCGGCGATCAGGACCAGCCCGCCGCCCAGAAAGACGGAGAACATGCCGCCGCGGAGGCCGAGCAGGGCCGCAACGACGAGCGCCAGCGCTTCGGCCGGAGTGGCGTTCATGGCGGCCGGCGCCACCAGCGTGGTGAAGACGGCGGCCGGCACCGCGTTCAGCCCGGCCTCGACGCGCGGGTGGATCCGCCGGAACCGCGACAGGACGAGGTGCCCGCCGGCGCGCGTGAGGTAGGTCATCACGGCGGCGGCAAGCACGATCCAGCCGATCTCGCTCATGACCGGCCTCCCGTTCCCTCGCGCTCCGCGGCGTAGGCGGTGCGAGCCTCCTCGCCGACGGGCATGGCGGCGGCGAGCAGGACACCGGCGAGCGCGCCGATCGAGACGTGCCAGGGGGATCCGACGTAGACGTGGGCGACCATGGCGGCCGCGCCGCTGGCGATGACCACAGGCAGCCAGAGCGGCCGCTTGCGGAAGCCCATCAGCAGTCCGACGAAGTAGATCGGCAGCAGGAAGTCGAGCCCGAGCGCGTGGGTATCGGGGATCAGCCGCCCGAACAGCGCGCCGAGCCAGGCGTCGAGCACCCAGACCAGGTACATCGGCAGTCCGATGCCGAGATACCAGGCAAAGCCGATCGTCTCGCCGGCTTCGGCCATGCGCTCGGTCTCGGCATATTGCGGATCGGCAAGGAAGAAGAAGCCGAGTGCCCGCTGCCAGGCGGACCAGTGGCCGGTGCGACGGCCGAAGGAGGCCGAATAGAGGACATGGCGGAAGTTCACGGCGAAGACCGAAAGCACGATCATCCAGGCGGGGATCGCCTTGCCGAACAGTTCGATGCCGACCATCTGGCTGGCGCCGGCGAACACGGTGGCGCTCATCATCACGGCTTCGCCGACGGTGAAGCCGTTCTGCACCGCCAGCGCGCCGAACAGCACGCCGAAGGGCGCGGATGCCACGATGACCGGAATGCCCCTACGCGTGCCGCGCCAGAATTGCGATGCGAAAGCCCTGCGGGCGAATGGGGCGACGGACAACCGGACCTCCTCGGGAAGGCCGGTCTATAGGTCAGGCTCCCTGCCCTGTCAGTTCAATTCGGTTGAGCCACGTCGAGGAGGATCGTCCTCATGCCATGACGCAGGCCGCCGCCCGCCTCACCACATCGTCGCCTTCGCCCGCGACGGCCACTCGGCGTCGTAGGCCTCGCCGTCGATGCCGCGGCGGCTCGTGGTCTCGAGGATCCGGCCCGGCGTCGGCAGGCTCTTCGGGTCGACCTGCCGGTCGGGGTTCCACAGTTCGGAGCGGACGATGGCGCGGGCGCACTGGAAGTAGACCGCCTCGATCGCGATCACCAGCACCGAGCGGGCCGGCCGGCCCTCCATGGCGAAGGAGGCGCAGAGATCCGGTTCGACCGAAATGGTGGCGCGGCCGTTGACCCTGAGCGTCGTCCCGGATCCCGGGATGAGGAACAGCAGGCCGACGCGGTCATCGCGCAGCACGTTCTTCAGCGAATCGGCGCGGTTGTTGCCCCGCCGGTCCGGCAACAGCAGCGTGCGGTCGTCGCGCACCCGCACGAAGCCCGGTACGTCGCCGCGCGGCGAGCAGTCGAGCCCTTCGGGGCCTGCAGTGGCGAGCGCGACGAAGGGCGAGGCCGCGATCAGCGTCTCGTATTCGGGTATCAGATGGTCGAGTTCCTTGACGAGCGACGTCTCGCCCGGAAGGCCGTACAGCGCCTCGAGTTCGGAGACGCTGGTCAGGGTGGTCATGGCGCGGTCTCCGCTGAAACGTTGAGTCGGCGCAGCCGGGCGGAGCCGTGCGTCCGGCAGATGACAGCGCGAATGCCGGCGGCGATCAAGCCCCGATCGACACCGGACGGGAGCCTCGCCGTCACCGGTCCCGGCTCAGCCCCTGGGCGTCGAGTTCCGCCAGATAGGCTGCCCAGCGCGTCTCGCGCTCGTCTCCGAGCTGGCACAGATAGGCCCAGGTGAAGATGCCGGTGTCGTGCCGGTCGTCGAAGGTTATCCGCACCGCGTAGTTGCCGACCGGCTCCATCTTGAGGATCGCGACGTTCCGCTTGCCCGGCACCGTCACGCGCTGCTCGGGCGAATGGCCCTGCACCTCGGCCGAGGGCGACGTTATCCGCAGATACTCGGCGTCGAGCGCGATCGGATCGCGTCCGGCGAAGGTGACGGTGAGAAGCCGGCGGTCCTTCGACACGCGCAGTTCGGTGGGGGCGGTCATGCAAGGTGTCCTGCGTCGGATGTGAAGCGGTCCATTCTAGCGGCGATATGTTGCCGCGACTATAGCGACGGTGCTAGTTTCGCCCCATTGCCTTGACGATGCCGGTCACGGGCACGACATTCGGCCCGCAAGCGCCGCGGCCAGACGGTGCGCAGAAGGAAGAGCGCGATGACTTTCTCGGAGCAGATGCCGGACGGGACGCAGATGATCGACCCCTTCGGCCGGTCGATCGAGTATCTGCGCGTGTCCGTCACCGACCGCTGCGACTTCCGCTGCACCTACTGCATGGCCGAGGACATGACCTTCCTGCCGAAGAAGGACCTGCTGTCGCTGGAGGAACTGGACCGGCTCTGCACCGCCTTCGTCGAAAAGGGCGTGCGCAAGCTGCGGCTGACCGGCGGCGAGCCGCTGGTGCGCAAGAACGTGATGCACCTCGTGCGCCAGCTTTCGCGCCATCTCAGAAGCGGGGCGCTGAAGGAACTGACGCTGACCACGAACGGCTCGCAGCTGGCCCGCTTCGCGGACGAACTCGCCGATTGCGGCGTGCGGCGGATCAACGTCTCGCTCGACACGCTCGATCCGGACAAGTTCAAGACCATCACGCGCTGGGGCGAGCTGTCGCGGGTCATGGCGGGCCTCGACGCCGCGCAGGCCGCCGGCATTGCCGTCAAGATCAACGCGGTGGCGCTGAAGGGCTTCAACGACCAGGAGATTCCGGACCTGCTGCGCTGGGCCAACGGGCGCGGCATGGATCTGACCGTCATCGAGACCATGCCGATGGGCGAGATCGATGCCGACCGGACCGACCAGTACATGCCGCTGTCACTGCTCAGGTCCCAGCTCGAGCGCCAGTTCACGCTGACCGAAATCCCCTATCGCACCGGCGGGCCGGCGCGCTACGTCGAGGTGGCCGAGACCGGCGGACGGCTCGGCTTCATCACGCCGATGACGCATAATTTCTGCGAGAGCTGCAACCGCGTGCGGCTGACCTGCACGGGCACCCTCTACATGTGCCTTGGCCAGGAGGACGCGGCCGACCTGCGCGCGCCGCTGCGGGCCTCGGAAGGAAACGACCTCTTGTCGCAGGCCATAGACGAAGCGATCGGCCGCAAACCGAAGGGGCACGACTTCGTCATCGACCGGCGCACCAACCGTCCGTCCGTCTCGCGCCACATGAGCGTCACGGGCGGCTGACGGCGCCGGCGCACGATGTCCTGATCTTGCGCCGCGGGACCGCCAGGCGCCGCGTCCTGCGCAACTGGCCCAGCGGTTTCGCGTTGCCTCGGCCGGTTTCGGTGCTACATCCGGTCGAAAAACAACCGGATCCGCCTTGGCCCTTTCCAACAATCTCCGCGGTGCGCTGTTCATGGCCGTCTCGATGGCCGGCTTCACCATGAACGACGCCATCTCCAAATTCGTCGGCGAGGCGCTGACGATGGCGCAGATCATGTTCATCCGCGGCGGCTTCGCCACGCTTCTGGTGGGTGCCATCGCGTGGCACCGCGGCGCGCTGAAGCTGCCGGCGGGCGCGCTCGACCTGATGATCGTGCTGCGGGTCGGCGGCGAGGTGCTGGCGACGCTCTGCTTCCTGACGGCGCTCGCACATCTGCCGCTCGCCAACGTCTCGGCCATCCTGCAGGCGCTGCCGCTCGGCGTGACGATGGGCGCCGCACTGTTCTTCTCCGAACCCGTCGGCTGGCGCCGCTGGCTCGCGATCGCCGCCGGGTTCGGCGGGGTCATGATCATCGTCAGGCCGGGACTCGACGGCTTCGACGCCTATTCGCTCTACGCGCTCGGCTGCGTGTTCTTCTGCGTGGTGCGAGACCTGGCGACCAAGCGGGTCAGCGCCGAGATTCCTTCGCTCTTCATCACCACGGTCACGGCTGGCGCGGTGACGGTGGTGGGCGGCGCGCTGATCGTTCCCTATGGCGGCTGGCAACCCGTGGGCGCAGACCATGCGCTGCTTCTCCTCGGTGCGGCCGTGCTCGTGGTGATCGGCTACCAGTTCATCATCATGTCGATGCGGACCGGCGACATCTCCTACATCGCGCCGTTCCGCTACACGGCGCTTCTTTGGGCGATCCTGCTCGGCTATCTCGTCTTCGGCAACGTGCCGGACACGGCCATGACCGTCGGGGCCTTCGTCGTCATCGGGTCCGGACTGTACACGCTCTACCGGGAGCAGATCGTCGGCCGAACCCGCCCGGTCACCAGCAGCACCGCGCCGGGCATGGCGCCGGACGGATTGTGAGAGCGGCACGATGACGACGTCCCGAGATGCCGCCGGAAAGCCAGCGCGTCCGCGCTCGCCGCACATCCTGACGCTGGTGATCGCGACCGCGTCGAGCGCGCTCGCCATGAACGTCTTCCTGCCGTCGCTGCCGTCCATCGCCCGCGACCTGGACACCGACTATGCAGTGGTCCAGCTGATGGTGTCGATCTACCTGTTCGCGACAGCGGGGCTGCAGCTCTTCATCGGCCCGGCCTCCGATCGGCTGGGGCGCCGTCCCGTGCTGCTGGCCTGCCTCGCCATCTTCGTCGCCAGCAGCCTGCTCGCCGTGTTCGTGCAGACGATCGAGACGCTTCTGGTGCTGCGCTTCTTCCAGGCCTTCGCGGCCGGCGGCATGGTGATCTCGCGGGCGGTCGTGCGCGACACGGTCGACAGCGACGAGGCGGCGAGCCGCATCGGCTACATCACCATGGGCATGGCGCTCGTGCCGATGATCGCGCCCGCCTTCGGCGGCGTCCTCGACGAGTATTACGGCTGGCGGGCGACCTTCATCCTGACCCTCGTCTACGGCGTGGTCGCGGTCCTCGTGGTCTGGCTCGATCTCAACGAGACCAACCAGTCGCCGACCCGGAGCATCGGGGCGCAGTTCCGGGTCTATCCCGAACTCGTCGGCTCGCGCCGCTTCTGGTCCTACACGCTCACCGCCGCCTTCACCGCCGGCGCCTTCTTCGCCTTTCTCGGCGGGGGCCCCTACGTGGCGAGCGCGATGCTCGGCATCGGGCCGTCCGCCTACGGCTTCTATTTCGTCCTCGTTTCGATCGGCTACATGGCGGGAAACTACATGACCGCACGGTTCTCGACGCGCATCGGCCGCAACACGCTGATGATCGCCGGCAACGTGGCCGCGACGGCCGGGGGATTCATCGGGGTGGCGCTCTTCGCGCTCGGCTTCGACCACCCCGTCAGCCTGTTCCTGCCGACGGGACTGGTCGGCATCGGCAACGGCATGTCGCTGCCCACCGCCTATGCCGGCATCGTCAGCGTGCGCCCGAAGCTCGCCGGCTCGGCGTCGGGGCTCGGCGGCGCCATCCAGATGGGCGGCGGCGCTCTGCTGTCGATCCTCGCCGGCGCGCTGCTTTCCCCGACAAGCGGCCCCTACCCGCTCTTCGCCGTCATGATCGCATCGTCGTCGCTGGCGATCTGCGCCACGCTCTACGGCATGCGCATCGAACGGATCGCCGGTCCGTCCGGTGGCTCCGGCGGGCGCTCCTCGCCCTGAGGCGGCGAAGGCTGGACCGAAAGGCTTTCGGGCCGCCCCTCGCGATGATAGGCGCATCCTGCAGTGTTCCGGTGCAGAACCCGGCACGCGGCAACCGGCGCAGAAGAAAGCAGTGGCCATGCAGAAGCGCATTTTCGGCATCACCGGCTGGAAGAACTCCGGCAAGACGACGCTCACGGAGCGGCTCGTCGCCGAATTCCGTCGCCGCGGGAAGCGGGTCGCCACCGTCAAGCACGCGCACCACGACTTCGACATCGATCACGCCGGGACGGACTCCTTCCGGCATCGTGCCGCGGGCGCGAGCGAGGTGGCGATCGTATCGGGCCGGCGCTGGGCGCTGATGCACGAACTCGACGGCGCCGCCGAGCCGACGCTCGACGAGGTGATCGCCAGGCTCGCCCCCTGCGACATCGTCCTCGTCGAGGGCTACAAGCTGGACGACCACATGAAGATCGAGGTGCGGCGGCTCGGCGCCCGCGAGACGAGGCCGCTCGCGGGCTTCGTCCCGAACGTCGTCGCGATCGCGGCCGACCATCCGCTCCCGGGAGAGGCCCTGCCGACCTTCGGCCTCGACGACGCCGGGGCGATCGCGGACTTCATCGCCGCAACGGCCGGCCTCGCCTGAGCTGCCCGGAAAATTGGCACCGCAGACGACTGCTTTGCAGTTGCGTTTCGCGCGGAAACAGTGGGAGTATCGTTGCAAGGCCAGCGAAAACGCCGGCCTCGAGGGAACGGGCGAAATCGCCTTGGAACACGAGAACGATACGAGGAGACCCATGAAGATCCACAAGCGTCTGGCGCTCGCCCTGTCGGCTGCAGCGCTCGCCCTGTCGGTCGGCGCCGCCGATGCGCAGGAAAGGATGAAGCTGAAGATCGGCACGGAGGGCGCCTATCCGCCCTTCAACAACCTCACGTCCGACGGCAAGCTGGAAGGGTTCGACATCGACATCGCGCGTGCGCTCTGCGAGGAAATGCAGGCCGACTGCGAATTCGTCACGCAGGACTGGGATGGTATCATCCCGGCGCTCCAGGCCGGCAAGTTCGACGCCATCATCGCGTCCATGTCGATCACGCCGGAACGCGCCGAGAAGGTCGACTTCACAAACAAGTACTACAACACGCCGCCCGCGATCGCGGTGCCGAAGGACAGCGAGATCGCGGGTGTGACGAAGGACGACCTCGCCGGCAAGACCATCGGCGTGCAGGGCTCGACCACGCATTTCAACTATTCGGAGGCCACCTACACGGACAGCGAGATCCGGGCCTACCCGACCGCGCAGGAGTATCAGCTCGATCTGGCGAACGGACGGCTCGACGCCGTCAACGACGACATCGTCGTCATCTCCGAATGGCTCGCGACGCCGGAAGGCGAGTGCTGCAAGATCGCCGGAACGATCACGCCCGTGGAAGCGATCCACGGCAAGGGGGCAGGCATCGCGGTGCGCAAGGGCGAGTCCGACCTGGCCGCCAAGTTCAACGCCGCCATCGACGCCATCCGCGCCAACGGCAAGTACAAGGCGATCAACGAGAAGTATTTCGACTTCGACGTCTATGGCGGCTGACGCACCCGCTGCGGCCATCCTATCGCCCGGCGGCGCGAACCGCCGCCGGTGCGAGCCGCCCGTGCCCGGCGCGGACGGTTCCTGACCGATGCAGAACGCGTGGACCCTGCTGAGCTGGGGGCCCGAGGGCTGGCTCGACGAGATCGCATCCGGCGTGCAGGTGACGATCCTGCTCGCACTCGCAACGCTGCCGCTGGGGCTCCTCGCCGGCTTCTTCGTCGCGGTCGCGAAACGGTCGGGGGAGCCGATGCTGCGGCTGGCCGGCAGCATCTACACCACGATCTTCCGCGGCCTGCCCGAACTCCTGACCCTGTTCGTGGTCTTCTATGGCGCCCAGATCGGCGTGCAGCAGGTGGTGCGCTTCTTCAGCCCGGATGCCACTGTCGAGATCAACAGCTTCGTGGCCGGCATGATCGCGCTCGGGGTGGTGTTCTCGTCCTATGCGAGCGAGGTCTTCCTGTCGGCCTTCAAGGCCATTCCACAGGGCCAGTACGAGGGCGGCTACTCGGTCGGCCTGTCGAAGGGCCAGACCATGCGGCTGGTGGTGCTGCCGCAGCTGATCCGCATCGCCCTGCCCGGCCTGTCCAACCTCTGGCTGATCCTGCTCAAGGACACCGCCCTGGTGTCGGCGATCGGCCTGTCGGACATCCTGCGCCAGGCCGGCATTGCGGCGAGGGTGACCAAGGAGGCATTCCTGTTCTTCGCCGTCGCCTGCCTGATCTATCTCGTGCTGGCGATCATCTCCTCCTTCGGCATCGGCGCGATCGAACGCCGGGTCGGGAGACGGGAGACCGCCCGATGAACGGAGGGATCGACGCGGCCGCAGTGCAGAAACCGCCGGCGCTGCCGCGGCCCTGGACAGGCGAACGCATCGCCGGTGCCGTCCTGCTCGGGTTCTGGATTCTCTGCGGGATCGGGCTCGTCGTCTACCTCACCGCCGCGTGGAACCCGGAGCTGTTCCAGAAGTACCTGCCGTACTACCTGTCGGGGCTCGGGGTGACGCTGACGCTGGTCGGGGTTTCGATCGTGCTCGGCGCGCTGCTCTCGATCCCGGTGGCCTGGATGCGGCTGTCCCGGAACCCGATCGTGGCGGGCATCGCCTACGGTTACGTCTACTTCTTCCGCGGCACCCCCCTGCTGGCGCAGACCTTCCTCATCTATTACGGACTCGGCTCCTTCCGGCCCGAACTCCAGGCGCTGGGACTGTGGACCTTCTTCCGCGAGGCCTGGTACTGCGCCATCCTCGCCTTCACCCTCAACACCGCCGCCTACCAGGCCGAGATCCTGCGCGGCGCCATCGCCAGCGTGCCGCGCGGCCAGTGGGAGGCGGGCGCCGCGCTCGGCCTGTCGAAGCTGCAGACGCTGTGGACAATCGTGCTGCCGCAGGCGCTGGTCGTGGCGCTGCGGCCCTACGGCAACGAAATCATCCTGATGATCAAGGGCTCCGCGATCGTGGCCATCATCACCGTCTACGACCTGATGGGCGAGACGCGCCGGGCCTACTCGCGCACCTTCGATTTCCAGACCTATATCTGGGCGGCCGTGATCTACCTCGCGATCGTGGAACTGCTGCGCAACGTCGTCGACTGGATCGAGCGGCGCATCACGGTGCACCTGAAGCGGTGAGGGAAGTTTCCCACCGGTCCGCGAAGCGGTATAGTCCTGGTCCGATCATCGGCAGGATGTCAGGATGGGCTCGCTCGTCGAAATCAAGGAAGAGCAGTTGCAGGAACTCGACCGCATTGCCCGGGAAACGGACCGGACGCGGTCGGCACTCATCGAGGATGCGCTCGCCGAGTACCTGAACCGGCGGAAAGCCAGCCATCGCGACCGCGCATTCGGTCTCTGGCGCGAGCGGAACATCGACGGCCTCGCGTACCAGGAGGAGATCCGGAAGGAGTGGTGAAGGTCGTCCTCGATACGAACATTCTCATCGACTTCCTCGGCGGTGTTCAGCAGGCGCGGGACGAAATCGCACGGCATAGTGAGCCGGCGATCAGCGTCATGAGCTGGATGGAAGTGCTGGTGGGCGTCGATCCAGCTTCGTCCGAGCCGACCCGCCTGTTCCTCGACAGTTTTTTCATCAAACAGCTCGATGAAGTGGTCGCGACACGCGCGGTCGCCCTTCGCCGGTTTCACCGGCTGAAAATGCCCGACGCGATCATCCGGGCATCCGCAGACGCGCATTCAGCGCTGCTGGTCACGCGCAACACCAAAGATTTTCCTGAAGGCTCGCCGGGAGTTCACATTCCCTACAAGGTCTGACGAAGCAGGGTCCAGGCTTCGGCGATTTGCGCCCGTCTTGCCCTTCAGCCATGCCAAGCAAGCATTCCTCCCCGCTCGTCGGACGGCCCCGAACAATCCGTACGCTGAGCCTTGCCGGGACAGCCCTTCCCGAACGCCGCTTGACCTTCGCCTTCCTTCCCTTAGACGTTCTCCGCCGAACGAGGCAGATCAACGGGAGGCTCTCCGATGGCCGACATCGCATTCCTGGGGCTGGGCGTCATGGGCTATCCCATGGCCGCGCACCTGAAGCACAAGGGCGGCCACGCCGTCACCGTCTACAACCGGACGGCCGCCAAGGCGGCGAAGTGGGTGGAACAGCATGGCGGGGCCATGGCCTCGACGCCGGCGGAGGCCGCACGCGGCAAGGATTTCGTGTTCTCATGCGTCGGCAACGACGACGACCTGAGATCGGTCACCACCGGACCGGACGGCGCCTTCTCGACGATGAAGGCGGGCGCGGTCTTCGTCGACAACACGACCGCCTCGGCCGAGGTCGCGCGCGAACTCGACGCCGCGGCCCGAGCCGCCGGCTTCGGCTTCATCGACGCGCCGGTGTCTGGCGGCCAGGCGGGTGCGGAGAACGGCGTGCTCACCGTCATGTGCGGCGGCGAGCCCGAGACGTTCGGGAAGGCCCGCCCGGTGATCGAGGCCTATGCCCGCATGGTCGGGCTGATGGGGCCGGCAGGCAGCGGCCAGCTGACCAAGATGGTCAACCAGATCTGCATCGCGGGCCTCGTCCAGGGACTGGCCGAGGGCATCCATTTCGGCATGAAGGCCGGACTCGACATGGAGAAAGTCGTCGAGGTGATCTCCAAGGGTGCCGCCGGATCCTGGCAGATGGAGAACCGGCACAAGACCATGATCGCCGGCACCTATGATTTCGGCTTTGCCGTGGACTGGATGCGCAAGGACCTCGGCATCGTGCTCGACGAGGGCGACCGCAACGGCGCGAAGCTGCCGGTCACCGCGCTCGTCGACCAGTTCTACAAGGACGTGCAGGCGATGGGCGGTCGACGCTGGGACACGTCCTCGCTGCTGGCACGGCTCGAGAAATAGGGCAGCAGCCTTGCCCGCGCCCGCACCCGGCTGGAGCGTCGCGGACATCCTCGATCATCTGCGTTCGCTCGGCAGCGCGGAGAACCGCGCCGGCATGGCGCGGTTCGGTATCGTGACGGATCGCGCCTTCGGGGTCGGCAACACGCTCCTGCGGCCCCTCGCCCGCCGCCTGAAGCGCGATCACGAACGGGCGCTGGCGCTGTGGGAAACGGGCTGGCGGGAAGCCCGCCTGCTTGCCGCCTTCACGGACGAACCGAAGCAGGTGACGCGCGACCAGGCGCGCCGCTGGGCTCAGGACTTCGATTCCTGGGAGATCGTCGATTCCGTCTGCGATCTCTTCGTCGAGGCGGGCCATCTCGACCTGATCCCGGTCTTCGCCGAAGACGAGCGGGAGTTCGTCCGCCGGACCGCCTTCGCGATGATGGCCTGGGCAGCGGTGCATCGGAAGTCCGAGCCGGACGCGACCTTCCTCTGCTGGCTCGACCTGATCGAACGCCACGCGACGGACCCGCGCAACTTCGTGCGCAAGGCCGTCAACTGGGCGCTGCGCCAGATCGGCAAGCGATCCGCCGCCCTGCACGGACCGTCGCTTTCGCTGGCCGGGCGTCTGGCGGAACGGGATGACCGCACCGCACGCTGGATCGGCCGGGACGCCATGCGCGAGTTGTCCGACCCGAAGACGCTGGCGCGGATGGAGAAGCGGACGGCCCGGCGGGTGGCGGGCGGGGCGATCAGCCGGTGAGCTTCCGGCGCAGAGGATCGAGCCAGACCCGCGGATCGAGCTTCGCCTGGACGGCGGTCGCGTCCGCCAACGGCCCGAGCGTCTCCAGCCAATGCCGCAGGCGCGCGGCATCGCGAACCTCGCGCCAGTCGCGGACGATGGCCACCGGCAGCCTGCGATAGAGCGGGTCGAGCGACGAGGTCTTCACGATCGGGATGCCGCCGACGCAGAGGACCTCCCAGGTCCGGTGGCAGTCGAGGCCGTTGCCATGCGCCGACATCACGAAGGGATAGGAGGCGTAGCGACGCCAGATCTCGATCTGCGAGACCCGCGTCGCGGCGAGATCGACATGCATGCAGCCTTCGACCGCAGCGTGCGCCTCGCGGCGCGACCCGGTGACGGCGAAACCGAGGTCGCTGAAGACGCGCAGCGGCCGCGACGCGGCATGGGGAGCTTCGCGGCCGATCCGCATGAGCGTCGCCAGAAGGCGCGCCGCCGTGGTCCAGTATCGAGGCGTATGGAGGTCGAGGCCGATCGGAAAGGGCAGCACGGATCGGTCCGTTCCGTCCGCGTTCTGGCTGTACCAGGCAGCCAGCATCGGGTGCCGCTTCAGAGCGGCGACGGTCTGCGGGCGCAGTTGCGAGGGCACCGACAGGTCGCCGTCCGTCGTGATCAGGACGAACGGCCTGTCGATGGTCGGCAGAACCGTCTCGGCGAATGTGTCGAGGTCGCAGGCACGTCCTTCCCGCGCGACGGTGCCGAGCCTCACCCAGACCAGACCGTGCGCCCCGGCATAGGTGCGGGCGAAGAATTCGGCCGGCTGCGTCGATTCGGTCCCGGCGATGCGGTAGGCGCGCGTTCCGGCGAAGTCGCAGAAATCACCGATTCCCTTGGACCAGAGGATGTCCGCGGGGCTCATCCACCGCAGGCTCAACCGATGCGCGAGCCCGCGGATCCGCCTGCGCGACACCAGTCCGGCCAAACCTCTTCCCCCTCCGTCCGTTGCGCTCCGGCCCGCCGGTGCACCGTCCGGTCAGCTTCCTGCACCGGCACTGCCGTCCTTGTCGAGCACCATGTAGTCGAGTGGAAGCTGCGTGGTGTACTTGATCTGCTCCATGGCGAAGGCGGACGACACGTCGCGGATCTCGATCCTGGCGATCAGCTTCTTGTAGAAGGCATCATAGGCGGCGATGTCGGGCACGACGACGCGGATCAGGTAGTCGACGTCGCCGCTCATGCGGTAGAATTCGACCACCTCGGGAAACTCCTGAACCACCTCCGAAAAACGCTTCAGCCACTCCAGGCTGTGGGAACTGGTGCGGATGGAGATGAAGACGTTGACCCTCGTGTTGACCTTCTCGGGATTCAGGACCGCCACCCGGCGCTGGATGACGCCCTCCTCCTCCAGCTTCTGGATGCGCCGCCAGCACGGCGTCGTCGACAGCCCCACCTTCTTGGCGACGTCGGCGACGGCGAGCGTGGCGTCTTCCTGCAGCAGGCGCAGGATCTTCTTGTCGAGGCGGTCCATCAGGCGGGCTCCGGAACGGTTTTGCGGAATCTAGCGGCAAGCCGGCAGGCTGCAAGAAACATTTTCTCCCGCAAAGCTTGGGCCGGCTTCACGCGTGCTAAGTCTGCGGCCGGATGCGGATGGCGATTTCATGCCGCAGCACCGGCAGCAGTTCTGCCTCGAACCAGGGATTCCGACGGAGCCAGCCGCTGTTGCGCCAGGAGGGGTGCGGCAGGGGCAGTTGCCGCGGCTGTCCTGGCGTCTCGAAGATCGTCCGCCAGCCGGCGACCGTCTGCGTCAGCGACGCCGCACGTGCGCCGCCGAGATGCCAAGCCTGCGCATACTGGCCGATCGTCAGCACGAGTTCGACCTGCGTCATCGCCGCCAGGAGCGACGCGCGCCAGGCCGGCGCGCATTCGCGGCGCGGCGGCAGGTCCGATCCCTTCGCGTCATATCCCGGGAAGCAGAAGCCCATCGGCACGATGGCGAAGTTGCCGGGGTCGTAGAAGGTCTCGCGCGTGACGCCGAGCCAGTCGCGCAGCCGGTCGCCGGACCGATCGTCGAAGGGGATGCCGGACTGGTGAACGCGCAGCCCCGGCGCCTGCCCGGCAATCAGCACCCGCGCGGTGGACGACGCCACCACGACCGGGCGCGGCTCGTGCGGCAGGGGCTGCGCCAGGGGTGCGTCGCGGCAGATCCGGCAGGCGCGGATTGCCGCGACGCGTTCGTCCAAGCCCGCGTTCAATGTTCCGGTCAGGCGCCGGCGCTCGGCCGCGCCGAGACGGCAGCGTACCAGCGCCTGACATGGGTGAGGTCGTCGGGCATGGCGATGCGCGCAGGCTTCATGAAGTCGACGCCGATCATGCCGGTGATATCGGCGATGGAGAACGCGTCGCCGGCGACGAACTCGCGGTCGGCCAGTTCGCGGTCGAGGATGCGCAGGAACTCGACGGCGCGCGGCTTGTTGGCCTCTCCCCATTCGGGCACCTGCGGCACTTCCCATTCCTTCATCGCCGGATGGATGTGGCGGAAGGCGTTGCCGACGGTGCCGAGGAAGTTCAGCTCCATGCGACGCTGCCACATCTCGACCTGCGCCCGCCCGAGCGCCCCGGTGCCGAACAACGGCGGCTGCGGATAGAGTTCCTCGAAATAGCGGCAGATGGCGACCGACTCCGTCAGGATCGTGCCGTCGTCGAGCTCGAGAACCGGCAGCCGCTGCAGCGGATTTCGGCGGGTGATCTCGGGATCGCGATGACCGAGCGCCGTCATGTCGACCGGCACGAGCGGGACCTCGATGCCCTTCTCCGCCAGGAAGATGCGCACCCGGCGCGGATTGGGCGCCTTGCCGCCGTCGAACAGCTTCATGATCGTCCTCCCGGTTGGCAGGCGGTCGCCGAGCGCTTCGACGAGGGGTCGCCTGAAGGGTCTCTTAACCAATCGGAAGTAATTTTCCACCCGAACCTTTTGCTCCAACGCGCTCCCGGCCCGGATGGCTCCCAGACGCTCCACCTCGGCGGACAAGAACATCGTGGACCGCACGAAGACGCGTCGCAATCCGGACGTGTCGCGCACCGTGCGCGAAGCGCGCGACCGGCTGGCACAGCAGCCCGGCAATCCCGTCTTCGACCGCGAGATGCTGCGGCTGCACGCCCGAGCGCTGACGGGCGGCGCCGTGGTGGTGCCGCTGTTCACGGTCGCGGTCGCGCTCGGCGGGCTCTTCGCGGGAATGGGCGTCACCGTCATCGTCTGGGCGACCACCGCGGCCCTGATCTACGCGGGGCTGGCCGCCTATGCGCATCACGTGGGCCGAGCGGCCGAACCGGACGAGACCTCCGTGCGCCGCCGCTTCCTGGCGCTGCACGCGGCGACCGGACTGTGCTGGGCCTGGTTCGCCAGTCTCGACTGCGAAACCTGCCAGATCGATCAGTTCCCCATCATCCAGGCGGTGATCCTGCTGCTCGCCATCGCCGCGACCGCGATCCTGGCCTATTCGCTGCGCGGGGCGCTGCTGGCCACCTTCGCCGTGCCCGTGATGGTGTCGCTGTTCCTCGCGGTGCGGCTGGGCGAACCGGGCCAGATCGTGATGGCCGGCCTGCTCGCCGCCTCGCTGCCCTTCTTCGCCTATGTTTCGTCCCACCTGCACCGTTCCACGATCATGCTGCTGTCCTTCCGCACCGAAAAGGACGGACTGATCGCCGAACTCGAAACGGCCAACGCGATTTCCGACGAAGCCCGCCGCCGTGCGGAGGAGGCCAACCTCGCCAAGTCCCGCTTCCTCGCCTCGATGAGCCACGAGCTCAGGACGCCGCTCAACGCCATCCTCGGCTTCTCGGAGGTCATGGCGGACGAGGTGCTGGGACCGATGCAGAACGCCACCTACAAGGACTATGCGCGCGACATCCACGCATCCGGCAAGCACCTGCTCGACCTGATCAACGAGATCCTCGACATCTCGCGGATCGAGGCCGGGCGCTACCAGATCAACGCGGCGCCGATGCTGCTCGCCGACGTGGTCGAGGAATGCTGCCACCTGGTGGCGCTGCGCGCCCGCAACAAGGACATCCACGTCACGCAGGATTTCGAGCCCGACCTGCCGCCGCTGCTGGCCGACGAGCGCGCGGTGCGCCAGATCACGCTCAATCTCCTGTCGAATGCGCTGAAATTCGCGCCCACGGGAGGCTCCGTGCGGGTGTGCGTGGGATGGACGGCGGGCGGCGGCCAGTATGTTTCGGTCAAGGACAACGGGCCGGGCATCCCCGCCGACGAGATCCCGGTCGTCCTGTCGGCCTTCGGCCAGGGTTCGATCGCCATCAAGAGCGCCGAACAGGGCACCGGGCTCGGACTGCCGATCGTCCAGGGGCTGATCGACCTGCATGGCGGGAAGTTCGATCTCCGATCCAAGCTGCGCGAGGGCACGGAAGCCTTCGCGATCTTCCCGGCTTCGAGGGTGCTCGAACCCGCCCGCGCGCCCGTGGTTCCCGTCAAGCTCGCCGCGGCGGGCTGAGGGACCGGCGCCGCTGCGGCTACTGAAGCGGGACCGGCAGCGGCTGGACTCCGGCGAGGCACAGTGCGGCGGCCCGCACGGTGGCCACTGCGAGCGCGGCCGCCGCCCCCTCCCCGAGATCGACGTCGAGCGAGAGCACGGTGCGCAGGCCGAGCCTGTCGGCCGCCCGGGCGAGGGCCGCATCCGCCGGCCGCGCCGCCAGACGGCAGTGAGCGAGCGCGGCGGGGTTGGCCGCATGCAGGAGGCTTGCGGCCGCGAGCGCCTGGTCGCCGTCGAGAAGGACGGGAATCTTCTGCACCCGCGCGGCCAGAATGGCGCCGACGATGGCCGCGATCTCGCGTCCGCCGAGGCGCCGAAGGGTCTCCATCGGGTCGGCGAGGTGGCCGCGATGCGCAGCCAGCGCCCTCGCCGCCAAAGCCGCGCGTTCGCCGGCCAGCGCGTCCGTGCCTGCGGTCCAGTCGGCGGCCGTGCCGCCCGCCGTCGCGGCGAGAACCGCGGTTGCCGCGATCTCGCCGCCGACGCCGACCGAGCCGATGCACAGGAGATCGGTACCGCCCGCGGTCGCCTCCATGCCGAAGGCCATGGTGGCCGCACAGCCGCGCTCGTCCAGCGCCGGCCCGGTGCTGATGTCGCCCGTGGGCATGTCGAGGGCGAGGTCGTAAACCTTCAGCCCGACGTCGTTGGCCACGCAGATCTGGTTCACCGGCATGCCGCCGGCCGCACAGTGCTCGACGATCGCCGCGGTGGCCGAGGCCGGCCGCAGCGTCGCGCCGTGCCGCGCCACGCCATGGTTGCCGGCGAAGACGACGAGCTGCGGCCGATTGACCGACGGCGGGGTGCGGCCGCTCCAGTCGGCCAGCCAGACGGCGAGGTCGCCCAGCAGGCCGAGCCCGGTGTCCGGGGCGATGCGCGCAAGACGCCGGCGCGCGGCCGCGCCGGCGGCCTCGTCGGGTTCCGGAAGCCGCGCCAGAAGCGCGCGGTAGTCGTCGAAGGGCAGTCCGGTGGTCATCGCATCATCCGTTCGAGGAGCTCGCCCGCAGCGCAGGCCATTCGTGGGCGGAAATAGACCGATGCGGCGGCCGCCACAACGGTTACGATCTCGTCATGAGGCCGCGGGCATCCGTCCCTTGCGCGGGAGACCGGCTTTCACCATCTGAAGCCGTGGCCGGAAGGACGACATGAACGCGATCGAATCTCCCTGCATCCTCGTCTGCTCGATCGACCGGACCACCGGCTACTGCTTCGGCTGCGGCCGCACGCAGGCGGAGATCGGCCGGTGGATCGTCATGACGCCGGCCGAACGGCGCACGGTGATGGCCGAGCTTCCCGCGCGGCTGGAAACGGTGGAGCGCCGGCCGCGCCGCGAGACGAGGCGGGCGCGGATGGCGCGGGAACGCGGAACGGCGGAGCCTGACCGGTGAAGCTCTTCTGGATCGCCATGATCATCCTCGCCGGCGGGCTGGTGCTGCTGGTGGTCAATCATGACGCGGGCACGGTGGCGGGGCTGGACAGCGACGCCTTCGCCGGGCTGATCCAGCTCGGCGCCATCGCCCTGCTGGTCGGCTCGGGCATCGTCTATTCGCGGACCGCCTGGGGCAGCGGCTTGAAGATGGCTGCCGGATGGCTGGCGGTGCTGCTCGTGCTCGTCGGCGGCTACCAGTACCGCTACGAGATCCAGGATGTCGCGCACCGCGTCACGGCCGGCCTCGTGCCCGGCAGCCCGCTGTCGATGAGCTTCGGCGAGGACGGCGCGGCGGTGCGCCTCGACATGCTCGCCAACGGCCATTTCGGCGCGAGGGCCGTCGTCGACGGCGTCCCGGTCGACTTCATCGTCGATACCGGCGCCACGTCGACCGTGCTGTCGGCCGAGGATGCGCGGCGCGTCGGCATCGATCCGCAGGCCCTCGACTACGCCATCCCGATCTCGACGGCCAACGGCGTGGCGCGGGCGGCGCGCGCCACCGTCGACGAGATCGGCGTCGGCCCGATCGTGCGGCGCAGGCTGCCGGTGCTCGTCGCCGCGCCGGGCGCGCTCGGCCAGAGCCTGCTCGGCATGAACTTCATCGGCTCGCTGTCCGGCTTCGACATGCGCCGCGACGTGATGATCCTGCGCGACTGACCGCCGATCAGCCGTAGAGGCTCCAGAAGAACCGGGCGGAGACGAAGAGCAGGAACGCGCCGAAGGCGATTTCCAGGTGCCGCTTCTTCATGGCATGGGCGAGCTTGACGCCGAAGGGCGTCACCAGCAGCGTGATCGGCAGGATCAGCGCCACCGCGATCCAGTTGACGTAGCCGGTCGAGGCCACCGGCAGCCGCGGATCGCCCCAGCCGGCCCAGACGTAGCCGATCGTCCCGGGAATGGCGATCAGGACGCCGACGCCGGCCGACGTCGCGACCGCCTGGTGCATCGGCCGGCCGAACAGCGTCATGAAGGTGTTGTTCATCACCCCGCCGCCGATCCCCATCAGCGCCGAAAGCAGTCCGATGACGAAGCCGATCGCCGCGCGCCAGGGGTTTTTCGGTATCTCCGTCCCCAGCCGCCAGGAGTCCCGGTTGAAGGCGAGGCGAAGGCCGACGGCCAGTGCGATGATCGCGAAGATCAGCCGCAATCCGTCGCCGGAGATCGATGCGGCGATCAGCGTGGCGGCGATCACGCCGAGCGGCACCGGCACGAGGAAGCTGCGCAGCAACGCCATGTCGACGACGCCGCGGGCGTGGTGCCCCTGGAACGACCGCAGCGAGGTGGGGATGATGATGGCGAGCGAGGACGCCACGGCGACGTGCATCCGCACGGCTTCGTCGACCCCGAGCGCGGTCATGGCCTGGTAGAAGACCGGGACCATCACCGCCCCGCCGCCGATGCCGAACACGCCTGCGAGCACGCCGGACACGGCACCCGCCACGGCGACGCCGGCGGCGAAACTGGCGATCTCGCCCAGCGGCATCTCGGTCGGAAGCATGCGGTATCCTCTCGGCCGGCTGGCTAGCGGATCGGCCCATAGAAGTAAACGACGCGCGGCGGCGGTCGGCGGATCATCGGGAACCCCTGCGGCCGACGCGGCGTGCCCGAATGCGGAACGGCCGGGCGGAGCGCCCGGCCGTCGGCATGTCCCGGTGAGACCGGAGCGGTCAGAACTCTTCCCAGTCGTCCGTTTCCTGCGCGACCTGGACCTTGCGGGCGGCATTGCCATCGGAGGTGTAGGACACGCTGACGGCCGGCCGGACCGCGCGCGGAGCGAAGGCGGCGGTCGTCGCCTGCCCCTGCCCGGCAATCCTGAACCTGCCCACCAGCGCGGCGAGCTGTTCGGCCTCGCGGGCGAGCTGGTGGCTCGCGGCCGTCGTCTCCTCCACCATGGCGGCGTTCTGCTGGGTGACCTTGTCCATCTGGTCGACGGTGGTGTTGATCTCGCCGATACCGTTCGCCTGCTCGCGGGCCGAGGAGGCGATGTCGGAGACGATGCCGTTGACCTTGCGGACCTGCTCGGCGATCCGCGTCAGCGCCTGGCCGGTCTCGCCGACGAAGTCGACGCCGCGGTTGACCTGTTCGGTCGACGACGAGATCAGCGACTTGATCTCCTTGGCGGCCTCCGCCGAGCGCTGGGCGAGCGCGCGCACTTCCTGGGCCACGACCGCGAAACCGCGCCCCGCCTCGCCCGCCCGCGCCGCCTCGACGCCGGCGTTCAGCGCGAGCAGGTTGGTCTGGAAGGCGATCTCGTCGATGACGCCGATGATCTGGCCGATCGAACCGGACGACTTCTCGATGCCGCTCATGGCTTCGACCGCCTGACGGACGATCTCGCCGCTGCGGTCGACCTCGCCGGTGGC
Source organism: Aquibium microcysteis (assembly GCF_014495845.1). Classification (NCBI taxonomy): domain Bacteria; kingdom Pseudomonadati; phylum Pseudomonadota; class Alphaproteobacteria; order Hyphomicrobiales; family Phyllobacteriaceae; genus Aquibium; species Aquibium microcysteis. The sequence continues at coordinate 1,276,522 of NZ_CP061080.1, read as the reverse complement.
GCTGCGCACCGAATCATGCGCCTGCTGCGCGCCGGCCGACGTGCGGTTCACGGTTTCGGTGATCTCGCCGATGGCGGCCGCCGCTTCCTCGAGGCCGCTCGCCTGCTGCTGCGTGCGCAGCGACAGGTCGTCGGCGGCACGGGAAATCTCGCCGGAGCTGCTGCGGATCGCGGCGACGGAGACGAGGATCGCCGAAATGGTTTCCGACAAGGAGCCGACCGTGGCGTTGAAGTCGTGGCGGAGCTTCTCGTAGGAGGTCGGGAAGGCCTGATCGAGCCGTATGGTGAAGTCGCCGCGCGACAGGCCGGCGAGCCCGTTGGCGATCGCGGTGACGACCTGCGTCTGCGCCTGCTCGGCCTCCGCGCGCAGCTGCTCGTTGCGGGCCCGCTCCGCCTCCAGCGCCTCGCGCTGGTCGGCGGCCTGAAGCTCGGCCTGGCGCGCCACCACGGCCTTGTGGAAGGCCTCCAGCGCGTGGTTCATCCTGCCGATCTCGTCGCTGCGCTCCGCCTTGGGAGGCTGCGCCGACAGATCGCCCTTCGACAGGCGATCGAGAACCTCGGTGACGTCCATCAGCGGCTTGACCACCTGCCGGCGCGACGTCAGCGCGATGGCGCCGCACAGCAGCACACCGAGAGCGAGCAGGCCGAGCATGGTGTACTGGCCGAGCACCGACCCCTCGACGGCTGCCTGCGCCTCGCGGTTCGCCGCCGCCTGGATCTTGTCATAGGCTTCGCCCATGGCCACTTCGAGCGTGTCGAACTGCGCCTTGAAGGCAGGATACATTTCCTGCGCACCGAAATTCGAACGCCCGGTCTCGTCGAAGATCTTCGCCGCAAGTTCCTGATACGCCTTCAGCGGCTCGGTGACCTGATCGAGCGCGGCGATGGCTTCCGGATCCCTGGCGAGCCGGCGGGCGGTCTCGATTGCCTCCGTGAAGGCCGCGGAATGATCGAGGAACTCCTGCTTGATCTCCTTGGCGTCGAAGCCGATGCTGATCGAGGATGCCTGGATGGCGGAAACCACGTCGCCGCGCAAGGCGTCGTGCATCATGTCCGCCTGCATGTGGTGGCGCAGCACCTCGGCCGACTGCAGGGCGCCGTTCAGTTCGGCGCCGAGATTGCTGGCGACATACAGGCCGGTTCCCGCCGTCAGGGCGCACAACAGTCCCGACAGCGCGACGCCGCCCGTGATCTTCGTGTTCAGCGAAGCCATTCGATCCCCTTCCAGACTCACCGTATCCCCGGTCGTCTCAGGGTTGCCGGACTTTCGTTAACGTCCGGTTCCCGCTCCCGCGGATCGGGAAGGTTGGACCACGAATGTTCAACCGTGAGGGTGACGAAAAGGGTTCAGGCGGCCGACCGGACCGGACCCTCCGCGACCGCAGCGAAGGCCTCGCACAGCACCTCGGGACCGGCGCCGGGGCGGGTCGCCTCGGTGGAGAGAATCTGGCGCCAGCGCCGCGCGCCGGGCATGCCGTGGAAGAGACCGACCATATGCCGTGTCACGTGGGAGAGCCGGCCGCCCGCAGCAATGTGGCGCGCGCAATAGGCAGCCATGGCCTCGACGACCTCGACCAAGGTCGGTTCGCCTTCCTGCCCCTGCGTCAGCAGCCGGTCGACCCCGGCCAGCAATCCGGGCGTGTGATAGGCGGCGCGGCCGAGCATGACGCCGTCGACACGGCCGAGATGGGTCGCCGCTTCATCCAGGGAATTGATTCCGCCGTTCAAGCCGATGGACCAGTTGGGATAACGTGCCTTCAGCCGGTACACCCGGTCATAGTCGAGCGGCGGGATGTCGCGGTTTTCCTTCGGGCTCAGCCCCGCGAGCCAGGCTTTTCTCGCATGGACCCACAAGGCGTCGGCGCCGCGGGCGAAGACACCGTCCGCCAGTTCGTCCAGGGCGGTCTCGATGTCCTGATCGTCCACGCCGAGCCGGCATTTGACCGTTACCGGAATCACGACGGCCTGCTTCATCGCGTCGACGCAGTCGGCGACCAGCGCCGGCGTCTTCATCAGGCAGGCCCCGAAGGTGCCCGACTGGACGCGGTCGGACGGGCAGCCGACGTTGAGGTTGATCTCGTCATAGCCGAAGTCGGCCGCGATCGAGGCCGCCTGCGCGAGCTTCGCCGGATCGCTGCCGCCGAGCTGCAGCGCGACGGGATGTTCGGCCGGATCGAAGCCGAGCAGCCGCGACCGGTCGCCATGGATGACCGCGTCGGCCACCACCATCTCGGTATAGAGCAGCGCCCGCCGGGAGAGCTGCCGGTGAAAGAACCGGCAGTGGCGATCCGTCCAGTCCATCATGGGGGCGACGGCGAACACCTTGTTCACGTAGATCCCGCACCCAGTTGTCTTTTCCTGATTGCTCACCGTCGTCCTGCCGCCCGTTTCGTCGATGGGGATCTGTGGCACCGATGGGAACCATCACGGTCTGCCAAACAGCAAATGAGAAGGCGGTATACCGCGCGAATCCGGATAAAGCGAGGCGGTTGGATCGTCCACACCGGGTCGAGGACATTCGAACGCGAGCGGGCCGCAGAAAGCCTGGGTCCGGCGGAGAGAAATGGAGCTTTCCGAACCATGGCGTGATCGAGCGGGAAACACTCCCGACACCATATCGTCGCAGGCTGTCGACCGGTACGTTGGCGTATCGCGCAAGAAAGGCCGGCTGGACGAGAGAGCAGGCGCGGAAAGTCGTCGGGCATTGCGACTGCGCGTCAATGGGGGGCGACCCTCAACGCTCGGCCGCCGCAGTCATCAGCGACAGCGCGCGGGCCACGGACTCCTGCAGCTCCGGCGAAAGGCAGTTCACGAGATGGCGTTCGGCGGCGGCGTGGTCGGCCATGCTGGCGTCGGCGACCGCGATGCCCTTTTCGGTCAGTTCCACGATCACGCCGCGCCCGTCGCGCTTGTCGGCCATGCGCTTGATGTAGCCGTCGGCCTCCATCCGCCGCAGCAGGTTCGACAGCCCGCCGGACGTGACCAGCAGCGAGGACAGCAGTTCCGTCGGCGACATGCGGTAGGGCGCGCCGGACACGCGGATCGTCGCCAGGACGGCATAGACCGGATACTTCACGCCATGCCGGGCGAGCACCTTGTCCACGGCGCGCATGATGATGTCGTTGAGATGCAGGATGCGGCCGACGACGGCCTTGCCGCTGCCGTCGATGTCCGGCCTTTCGCGACGCCAGGCCGCCATGCCGCGACCGACCCGATCCAGTTCCCAATACTTCAGGGGTGCTTCGTCCAATGCTTCCATGTCCCGACCGCTGCGTTCACCGTCTAGTCCGGCCAGCGGCCGCGGACAAGGTGACGGGTAAGGGAGTTTACCTTTCAATTTTCTTTCTTGAAAGGTAATTCACCCGATGCTAGCGTGATCCCCGATGGCGTCCTTCAGAGATGCCCGGGGCCTTCGGAAATGGGAGAAAGTCAATGAAATCTCGTATCAAGCTGCTCACCGCCGCCACCATGCTGGCCGGCGTCGCCGTTTCGTCCGCCTCGGCGCAGGAGCTCGTGCTCGGCGAGTTCGGCGGCTCCTTCGCCGACAACGTGAAGGCCTGCTACATCGACGTCTTCGAGAAGGAGACCGGCGCGACCGTCGTGACCAAGTTCGCCAATTCGGCCCAGCAGGCGGCCGCCATCCGTGCCACCGCCGGCCAGTCGGACATGGACGTGGTCTTCGCCGACGACGCCTTCGCCGTCCAGATGGCGAACGAAGGCCTGCTGGTCACGCTCGATCGCGCCAAGCTCGGCAACGCGCCGGAAATCATCGACGGCGCCTGGGGCAAGGACGACGCCTATGTCGCGGCCATGCTCGGCTCGACGACCATCATCTACAACAAGGACAAGATCACCACGCCGCCGACCTCCTGGAACGATCTCTTCGACGAGGCCTACAAGGGGCGGGTGACGATCGGCGACATCTCCGGCACCACCGGCTGGCAGTTCCTCGCCGCGGTCAACAAGATGGCCGGCGGCTCGCTCGACGACATCACGCCCGGCATCGAGAAGATCAAGCCGCTGGCGAAGGATGCGGTGCTCCTCTACACCCAGGCCGACCAGGTGGTCTCGCTGTTCGAGCGCGGCGAGATCGACATCGCGGTCTGGTATCCGGACCGCGCCGGCGTGCAGATCGGCAACGGCCTTCCGCTCGCCGTCGCCTATCCCAAGGAAGGCGCGGTCGGCATCCGTCCGTCCATCATGATCCCCAAGGGGACCGAGCAGGAAGATCTGGCGCTCAAATTCATCGACACGGTCCTCGACGCCGACAACCAGAAGTGCTTTTCGGAGCGCCAGTTCATCGGCTCGGTGAACAAGAACGTCAGCCTGTCCGATGCCGTGTCGGCCGTGGTACCGACGGGAGAGGCGCTGGACGACATGATGTTCCTCGATCCGAGCGAGATGGCAACGAAGCTGCCCGAATGGACGCGGCGCTGGCAGCGTGAAGTCCTGCGCTGATCAAGAACCGGGTATCCGGGAGGAACCCACGGCTTCGATTGGGGCACGATGAGCAACCTTACCCTGGACCATGTGGTCAAGCGCTACAGCAGCGTGACCGTCGTGAAGGACGTGTCGCTCGCGATCGACGAGGGCGAGTTCGTGTCGCTGCTCGGGCCGTCGGGATGCGGCAAGACGACGATCCTGCGCATGGTGGCAGGGCTCATCGATCCGAGCGGCGGCACGATCCGCATCGGCGACCGGGACGTGACCCGGTTGCCGCCCAACAAGCGCAACATCGGCTTGGTCTTCCAGTCCTATGCGCTGTTTCCGCATCTCACCGTCCATGAGAACGTCGCCTTCGGCCTGCGCCGCAAGGGGCAGTCCGGTGCCGCGCTCGACGCACGCGTCGGCGAGGCGCTGGCCATGGTGCGGCTCGCCGGCTATGGCGAGCGCTATCCGCGCCAGCTCTCCGGCGGGCAGCAGCAGCGCGTCGCCATGGCGCGTGCGATCGCCCCGCGTCCGAACGTCCTGCTCTTCGACGAGCCGCTGTCCAACCTCGACGCCAAGCTTCGCGACGAGATGCAGATCGAACTGAAGCGCCTGCAGCGCGAACTGGGCATCACCACGCTCTTCGTGACACACGACCAGGCCGAGGCGCTCAGTCTGTCCGACCGCGTCTGCGTGATGCAGGACGGCGTGATCCAGCAGTTCGCCGAGCCCGAGACGATCTACCGACGTCCGGCGACGTCCTTCGTCGCGAGCTTCATCGGCAAGCCCAACCGGCTCGCGGGCACCATCCGCGGCGGGCGCGTGGCGCTGCACGAGCAACTCGAACTGCGTTCGGAGAGCGATCTGAGCGGCGACGGCAGGCCGGTCGAAGTCTTCATCCGCCAGGAGGCGATCAGCCTGGCGGCGACCGGCGACGAGAGCGTCAACCGGATTGCGGGGACGGTGGCGCTGCGATCCTTCTCCGGTCCCCAGGTCAAGTATGTCGTGCGGATCGGCAGCGACCAGGAACTCGTGGTCGAAGCCCCGTCCTCGGGGCCGGCCGGCGACCTCGCCCCGGGGCAGGCGGTGATGCTGGAGGTGCATCCGCAGGACGTGCTGGTGCTTTCGCGGGAGACCGCGCCATGAGATCGTGGCGGACGGGCGTGCTGCTGTTCTCGCCGCTGCTCCTGGTGCTTGCAGGCGCCTTCATCGTCCCGCTGATCCTGCTCGCGCCGACCAGCTTCCGCGAATACCAGCCGGGAATGGGCATCGTCGCCGGGTCGTTCACGCTGCAGAACTACGTCCGCATCGTCGCCGACGATTATTATCGCGAGGTCGTGCTGCGCACACTGGGGCTCGGCGTCGGCGTGACCGTCGCCTGCCTGCTGCTCGGCTATCCGGTCGCCTACCTCATCGTGCGCGGCCGGCCCGGCTGGCGACTGCCGCTGACGCTGCTCGTCATCTTTCCGCTGATGCTGAACCTCGTGGTTCGCTCCTTCGGCTGGATCGTGCTGCTCACCAACCGGGGCGTGGTGAACAACCTCCTGATCGACGTCGGGCTGATCGAGGCGCCGCTGAAGCTGATGTTCAACGTGACCGGGGTGACGATCGGGCTCACCCACATCTACCTTCCGTTCATGGTCCTGATGCTCGTCGCGGCGCTGCAGAACGTGCCGCGCGACCTGGAGGCCGCGGCCGCCACACTGGGCTCGAGCCGGTTCCATGTCTTCCGGGCCGTGACCCTGCCCCTGACGGCGCCCGGCATCATCGCCGGATCGATCCTGGTGTTCGTGCTCACCATCAGCGCGCTGGTCACGCCGCGGATGCTCGGCGGGCCGACCTACCAGGTGATGGCGACGCTCATCTATGACGAGTACATGCAACTGCTCGACTGGCCGAGCGGCTCGGCGCTGTCCTTCGCGCTCGCCCTGGCGACGCTCCTCATCATCTGGATCTCGAGCCGCATGACCAAGCGCTGGGCGGGCCTAGCATGAACGACCAGCGCCCCACCCTCCCCGTCACGACGATCGCGCTCCTGGTGGTCGTGTTCCTGCAGATCCCGGTCATCGTGGTCGTGCTGGCCTCCGTCAGCGAAACCTCCTACCTGACGATCCCGCCGCAGGGCCTCACGCTGAAATGGTTCCAGGCGGTGCTCACCGACAGTGCCTATCTCGGCGCCATCCGCAACAGCCTCGTTCTGGCGATCGGCGCGACGGCGATCTCGCTGGTGCTGGGGGTGGCCGCGTCCTACGCGCTGTTCCGCAGGATGCTGCCGGGGTCGGAGGCGCTGACCGCGCTGCTGATGTCGCCGCTGATCATCCCTTCGGTCGTCATCGGCGTGGCGCTGCTGCAGTACTTCACGCTGGTGGGGCTGCGCGGCGGCTTCGTGGTGCTGCTGCTCGCCCATATCGTGATCACGGTCCCCTATATCGTGCGCTCGGCGCTGGCGAGCCTGTCGGGCATCGACCTCTCCGTCGAGGAGGCCGCGCGCTGCCTGGGAGCGGACGGCTTCACCGCCTTCCGGCTGGTGACGCTGCCGCTGATCAAGCCCGGCCTGGTGGCGGGCGCCCTGTTCTCCTTCGTCACCTCGATGGAGAATGTTCCGGTGACGATCTTCCTGGCCGGGCCGCGGCAGACCACGCTGCCGATCCTCATCTTCACCTCGGTGGAGATGGGCGTCGACCCCAGCGTCGCCGCCGTCTCGACCCTGCTCATCATCGCCACCGTGCTGGTGCTCTTCTTCGCGGAGCGCTGGACCGGCTTCCACCGCTTCGTCTGATCGGAACCTCCGCATGCATCTCACCAGCCGGGGCTTTCCCCTGTTCCTGACCTTCGATCTCGATGCCGAGACGATGTGGACGGCGCGGGACCCTTCCTATGCGAACCGGCCTGTCCTGATGTCGCAGGGCGCCTATGGCTGGAAGGTCGGCACCGATCGCGTCCTGAAGCTGCTGGCGCGCTACGGGCTGAAGACGACCTTCTTCATCCCTGGCCTGGTGATCGACCAGCGTCCGGAGCTGATGGAGCGCATTCTCGAGGGCGGCCACGAGATAGCCCACCACAGCTATACGCATTCCTGGATTCTCAACCTCACGCCCGAACAGGAACGCGAGGAGATGCAGAAGGGCTACGACTCGATCAGACGCGTGACGGGCCGCGCGCCGCGCGGCTGGCGCTCGCCCGCCGCCGAAATCAGTCCGATCACCATGCCGATGCTGGTCGAATACGGCTTCGACTATTCCTCGAACTTCTTCGACGACGATTCGCCCTATCTCCACACGGTGGACGGCAAGAAGACGAAGATCGTGGAACTGCCGTTCCGCTGGGTGCTCGATGACGCGCCCTTCTTCCAGTACTCGATCGTCCTGCCGGGCCGCACGATGCAGGCGCCGTCGGCGCTGTCGGAGGCCTGGACCGCCGAGTTCGACGTGCTCTACGCCGAAAAGCGCATGATGATGGTCGGCATGCATCCGCAGATCATCGGCCAGCCGTCGCGCATCGGCGTCCTGGAACGGCTGATCGAGCGTGCGCTCAAGCACGGCGACGTGTGGATCGGCCGCTGTGACGAGATGGTCGAGGCGATGCGCCCAGGCCTCGAGAAGGCAGCGGCATGAGCGGCGACTTCACCGGCCGGCGCATCCTGGTGACGGGCAGCGCCCGCGGCATCGGCCGGGCGAGCGTGGAGCGCTTCCTGGCTGGTGGCGCACGGGTCGCCTGCCTCGACCGTGACGAAGCGGCGCTCGCCGCACTGGCGCGGCGGGACGAGCTGTATCCGATCGTCGCCGATCTCGCCGACGCCGGCAGCGTCCGCGATGCGGTCGACCGCGCGGCCGATGTGCTCGGAGGGCTCGACGGCATCGTCAATTCGGCCGGCATCGACCTCGAATGCCCGATCGAGGCCATGGAGGACGAGCAATGGCAGCACCTGATGGCCGTCAACCTGACCGGGCCGATGCTGGTCTGCCGCCAGGCCGTCCCGCATCTGCGCGCGGCGGGACAGGGATCGATCGTCAACGTGTCGTCGGGCGCGGGCCTGCAACCGCTGCGGCATCGCACCGCCTACGGTGCTTCCAAGGCCGGCCTGCAGATGTTTTCCAAGGCGCTCGCCATCGAAGCGGCGGATTACGGAGTTCGCGTCAACATCGTGTGCCCCGGCGCCGTCGACACGGAGCTGTTTCGCGGTTCGCTGCCATCGAGCGATCCGGAGCCCGCGCTGCAGGCGGTGCGGGACCGATATGCGCTGGCGCGCATCGCCGATCCGGACGAGATCGCCGCCGTGATCGCCTTCCTGACCAGTCGCGACGCGTCCTACATCACCGGGGCGACGATCGCGGTGGATGGCGGGCGGACCTTCCACTGAGGACCCCGGGATGATCGCCGTCCAGCGCTTCAGGGACCGTGTCGTGATCGTCAGCGGCGGCGGCGCAGGCATCGGCGCGGCCATCGCCAGGCGCTTCCTGGCCGAGGGCGCCCGCGTCGGCGTTCTCGACCTCGCGACCGCGGCTCTGACCGTCGACATGGACGCAGCGGAGGCGGAAAGACTGTTTGCCATCGACGGCGACTGCACCGATGGCGAGGTGCTCGAAAGCTTCCATGCCGGGACCGTGGCGCGGTTCGGACGGGTGGAAATCCTCGTCAACAATGTCGGGCAGAGCGGGCGCGAACGCTCGGCCCCGTTCCACGCATCGAGCGAAGAGGTCTGGCGCTTCGTCATGGAAGTGTCCCTGTTCAGCGCCATGCGGCTGTCGCGCCTCGTCGTCGGCGCCATGCGCGCGCATGGCGGGCGGATCGTCAACATGGCGAGCGACGCGGCCTTCGCGGGCGATGCCGGGCTCGCCGACTATGCGGCCGCCAAGATGGGCATCGTCGGCTTCACGCGCTCGCTGGCGCGCGAACTCGCGCCGCATAGCGTGACCGTCAACGCCGTCGCGCCGGGCGCGATTCGCACCCGCGCGCACGACCGCGTGCCGGCCGCCGTCATCGACAGGATCAAGGCGGCCACGCCGGCGGGCTTCGTCGGCGAACCCGAGGACGTCGCCGCCGCCGTGGCCTTCCTCGCCAGCGACGAGGCGCGCTTCATCACGGGCCAGAGCCTGCTGATCGACGGCGGCCGGTGGATGATCTGAGAGCGGAGACCATGACCGACATCGCCGATCTCACCGCCACCGAACTCGCCGCAAGGTATCGCCGCAAGGCGCTGTCGCCCGTCGAGGTGACCGAAGCCGTGCTCGGGCGGATCGAGGCGCGCGCCGACCTCAACGCCTTCATCACCGTCACGGGCCGGGAAGCGCGAGCCGAGGCGCGCGCCGCGGAGGCCGCGATGACGGCCGGCGAGGACTTGCCGCCGCTGTTCGGCATCCCCTACTCGGTCAAGGACCTGATCAACACGGCGGGCGTGCGCACCACCATGGGCTCGCGCCTGTTCGAAACCAACGTGCCCAAGGACGATGCGGTCTCGGTGGCGCGCGCGCGCAAGGCCGGCGCGATCCTGATCGGCAAGAGCACCACGCCGGAGTTCGGCCACGTGCAGTCGCCGACCTCGCCGCTGTTCGGCCGCACGCTCAATCCGATCGATGCCGGCGTCACACCCGGCGCTTCGAGTTCCGGCGCGGCGGTCGCGGTTGCGGCTGGCATGGGGCCGCTGGCGCTCGGCACAGACGGGGGCGGCTCGATCCGCATTCCGGCCGCCTGTTGCGGCGTCGTCGGTTTCAAGCCGACGCTCGGGGTCGTGCCGCATCTGCAACTGCCCGACCTCTTCGGCGCCAATTCCTTCGTCGGTCCGATGGCGCGCACCGTGGCCGACGCCGAACTGCTGTTTGCGGCGATCGCCGGGGCCGATCCGCGCGATCCCTACGGCCAGGCGGCGGTGATGCTGCACGAGCCCGGCCGTCCCTCGCTCGAGGGGCTGCGGATTGCCTGGATCGCGCAGGGCGGCGCCCGGGTGGAGGGCGAGGTCGCGTCGATCACCGGGCGGGCGGTCCGGGCGCTGGAAGCCGAAGGCGCGCGGGTCGAAACGACGGAGATCGACTTCAAGTCCCATGAGGCGGCGTTCCTCACCCTGCTGCGCGTCGGGCTCGCCGCCCGCACCGGCCCGCTGACGAAGGGGCGCGAGGCGCTGGTGTCCCAGTCCCTGCTCGACACGATCGCGCTCGGCGAGGCCTGCTCCGGCGTCGACCTCGCCCGGGCAACCGCGGCGCGGACCGTGCTGTTCCAGGCGATGCAGTCGCTGTTCGAACGGTTCGATCTCGTCGTCTCGCCCACGCTCACGGCGCCGCCGCTGCCGATCGACGTCGATCCGACCGGCGACATCATGATCGACGGCCACAACGAGGGCACCGTGCGCGGCGCCTGGTATCCCTTCACCTTTCCGCAGAACCTGACGGGCCACCCGGCCATCTCGCTGCCTTGCGGCCGGACGTCGAAGGGACTTCCCGTCGGCCTGCAGCTCTGCGCGCCATGGTATCGCGACCGGGCGCTGCTTGCGATCGCTTCGACCATCGAGGCGATGTTCGGCTGACCGGACGATCTGATCGGGCATGACAGAGGGTCCCGTCGGGCTTAACTCGCGGGGCGAACGGCGCCGGAGACGTAGCGAAAAACTCACGATTTGCATTTTTGTGAGTTTCGTGATCTTCTTGACGCAAGGAGATCCGCCATGACCGTCCTCGCCCGCCTGCGCAGCCTGATCGAGCCGCTCCTCGGGCCGGCGCCGCTGAAGCTCTACGACGCGGTGGCCGCGCACGCGAATCCCGGCGATGGCGACGATCTGTTCGCCGCGAAGGCGGACGTGCATGGGCGGCTGCAGGCGGGCGAAGGCGGGCTGCCGGAGGCTGCGGCGCTGCGCCAGCGGATCGTGCAGATCAACGGCGCGCTGAAGGCACATGGCGTGCGGCTGCGCTCCGGCAAGGCGGGCTACACGGTCACGTTCGAGCCGGGCTCGCTTGGGGGTGCCGCCCGCGACGCCGCCCGCGCGGCCGTCACGGAATCGACGGACGAGGACACGAAGCTGCCGCCCGGCTTCGCGCAGGAGCCGCGCGTCCTGCGCATCCCGGAATACGTCGTCGCGATCTCGCATGGCTGGGAGAGCAAGGAGATCGAGAAGGCGATCGACCATCTGGTCGACGAACTGGATCGGCTTCTCGGCACCCTGCCGCCCCCCTGGCATGGCCGGATCAAGGTCAGGCTGTTCTTCGACCGCAAGAGCATTTCCGCGACCGTGCCGAGCTTCGAGCACGCAACGGACCCGGTGTTCGAGACGGCGGATTTCTGCATCTTCCTGCTGTCGGACAGGTTCTATGCGAGCAAGGCCTGCCGGCGGGAAGCCTCCTTCTTCATCGTGGACGGTGTGCTGAAACCGGGCCGGACGCTGCGCATCCAGTCGAGCGGCCACCGCCGGGATGGATTGGAGCTTTTCACCAGAGGCCCTGTCCTGCCGGAACAGTGGAACGAGAGGTGGTCCAACTGGCTCGAGCTGTTCACGGTCGGGAACGCGCATGATCGCGACGAGTTCGTCCGCCATGTCCGCGACGAAATCCTGAAGGCGCTGCCGCTTCCTCCGAACGAGGGCGATGCTGCGCCGGCGACCGATCCCACAGCGACACCTCAGGCCGACAAGCGCAAGGGCCGGCCGGCCGATCCGCGCGACCTGCTGCGGCAGGCGAGCAGATGGGAGTTCGACGAGCACGTCCGCGACGGGTCCGTGGAGGAGCCGCAGGCCACCATGGCGGAAGGCGCGGACGGTGCCACGCCGATTCTGCCTCTGCTGGAGGAGTGGGCGACGTCGCCCTCGACCGCGAACCGCCTGTCGGTGCTGCTCGGCAGCTTCGGCTCGGGCAAGACGACCACCAGCCAGCTGCTCGCGCAGCGGCTCCTGGCGCGGCGCGAGGCGGATCCGGCGGCGCCTTTTCCGGTCTATCTCGATTTCCGGCGGTTGAACGACGCCTATGGCGACAGGAACCCGCCCTCGCTGGTCGATCTGATCGTCGGCTCGCTCGCGCCTGCCTATCGCGACCGGATCGACGCGGCGACGATCCTGCCGCTGCTGCGCGGCGAGCCCTGCGTGATCATTTTCGACGGGCTAGACGAGATCGGCACCCGCATCGGGCACGAGCGCGCGTCCCAGATCTATCGCCAGTTGCTGGAGATCGTCCCGCGCGAGGCCTGGAATGCCGATATGGCCAAGCACCGGGACACGCCCGACTGGACGGCCTGCCCGGTGCGGCTGCTGGTCACCTGCCGGACGCATTTCTTCCGGTCGCATATCGAGGAGGAGAGCACGTTCTCGGGGCGCGCACGCCAGGACATCCGGCCCGGCACGCTGTCCCGGCCGCGCATCGCGGTCTGGTACATGGCGCCGTTTTCGCCCGACCAGATCCGCTCCTTCTTCGTGCGGTCGCTCGGTGCCAAGCGGGGCGCGCAGACCTTCGCGGCGATCGCGCGTATCGGCGATCTCGACGATCTGGCCGCCAAGCCGATCATGACGCGCTACATCACCGAGATCGCGCCGGCGCTTCTCGATGATCACGCGGCGGGGCGGCCGATCAACGCTGCCCGTATCTACCGCCATCTCTTCGACAGCGCGCTGGAGCGCGACCGGGACAAGCGCCTGCTGCTCACGCCCGACGACCGGCTGCGGCTGCTGCAGAGCCTCGCCCTGAAGCTCTGGCGGGACCGGAGGCCCGTCATCCGCATCGACGAACTGGAACGGTGGTTCGACGCCTATGCGATCGACGACCCGGGGTTGAAGCTGATCGCGGCGAGCGGCCGGGAGGCGCGCCACCTGCTGCATCTCGAACTGCGCAATGCCAGCCTGCTGGTGCGCGGGCAGGACGACGGCTTCCGCTTCGTCCACACCTCCTTCGGCGAGTATTTTCTCGCCCGCGGCCTGTTCGAAACCTTGATGAACCGCGCCTATTCCGACCTCGGCGACATGGCGCCGGTCAGCGAGGAAACCTTAGGCTTCCTGCTCGACCTGGCCGAGATCGAGAGCGCAGGCGAGCGGCTCCGCGCGGAAACCCACGCCCTGCTCTGCTCGGACGATGCCGCCGCCCGACGCCAGTTCGCGGAACGGCTGCGGCGGGGGATCAACGGACGCTTCGGCTGGCGCGACATGGCCGCGGGCGCCAACCTCTCCGATTTGGATTGCAGCGAAATGCATTTCGTGTCGCCGACGGGCGGCCAGACGTTCTCGCGCGTGCGGTTCGACCGGGCGCATCTCTTCAAGGCGCGCTTCACCGACGCGTCGTTCGAAGACTGTTCCTTCGACGGCGCCGTGCTGGCGCAGGCCGAATTCGACCGCTGCCGCCTCGTCGCCTGCACCGGCGCGCCGCGGGAACTCGGCTCGGTGCGGATGCACCGGTCGGACGTTTCGGCCTCACCGGGCCTCGATTTTCGCGCGGTCGTGCTTCGAACGAATGGGCGGCTAATGATTCGGCCGGGAAGGTCGAGAATCACGCTTGGACATGGCAACACTGTCAACGCCGTCGCCTTCGCGCCAGACGGCAGGACCGTCATCACCGGCTCCTGGGACAACACCGCACGCCTCTGGGACGCCGCAACAGGTACCGAAATCAAACGCTTCGAAGGACATGGCGACAAAGTCACCGCCGTCGCCTTCGCGCCAGATGGAAAGACCGTCATCACAGGCTCATACGACGAAACCGCACGCCTCTGGGACGCCGCAACAGGTACCGAAATCAAACGCTTCGAAGGACATGGCGACAAAGTCACCGCCGTCGCCTTCGCGCCAGATGGAAAGACCGTCATCACAGGCTCATCCGACGACACCGCACGCCTCTGGGACGCCAAAACCGGAGCCGAGATCAGACATTTCGAAGGACATGGCAACACAGTCACCGCCGTCGCCTTCGCGCCAGATGGAAAGACCGTCATCACAGGCTCATACGACGAAACCGCACGCCTCTGGGACGCCGCAACAGGTACCGAAATCAGACGCTTCGAAGGACATGGCAACCCGGTCACCGCCGTCGCCTTCGCGCCAGACGGCAGGGCAATCCTCACAGGATCAGAGGGCACCACAACACGCCTCTGGGACACGGCGACCGGAACCGAAATCAGACGCTTCGAAGGTCATGGCAACACGGTCACCGCCGTCGCCTTCGCGCCCAACGGAAGCACCATCATCACCGGCTCCTGGGACAACACCGCACGTCTCTGGGACGCCGCAACTGGAACCGAAATCAGACGCTTCGAAGGTCATGGCTCCAGGGTCACCGCCGTCGCCTTCGCGCCAGACGGCAGAACCGTCATGACAGGCTCCTGGGACGACACCGCACGCCTCTGGGACGCGGCAACTGGAACCGAAATCAGACGCTTCGAAGGTCATGGCTCCAGGGTCACCGCCGTCGCCTTCGCGCCAGACGGAAAGACCGTCATCACCGGCTCCTGGGACAACACCGCACGCCTCTGGGACGCCGCAACTGGAACCGAAATCAGACGCTTCGAAGGTCATGGCTCCAGGGTCACCGCCGTCGCCTTCGCGCCGGACGGCAGAACTGTCATCACCGGCTCCTGGGACAAAACCGCACGCCTCTGGGACGCCGCAACTGGAACCGAAATCAGACGCTTCCAAGGAGATGGCAACTTGGTCAACGCCGTCGCCTTCGCGCCGGACGGCACGACCGTCACTACCGGCTCCTGGGACAAAACCGCACGCCTCTGGGACGCCGCGACAGGGACCGAAATCAGACGCTTCCAAGGGCATGGCAGCCGGGTCACCGCCGTCGCCTTCGCCCCGGACGGAAGCACCGTCATCACAGGCTCATGGGACAACACCGCACGCCTCTGGGACGCCGCGACAGGGACCAAAATCAGACGCTTCGAAGGGATTGGCAGCCCGGTTACCGCCGTCGCCTTCGCGCCAGACGGAAGCACCGTCATCACAGGCTCATCCGACAACACCGCACGCCTCTGGGACGCCGCGACAGAGACCGAAATCAGACGCTTCGAAGGGCATGGCAACACGGTCACCGCCGTCGCTTTCGCGCCCGACGGACGCACCGTCATCACTGGCTCATCCGACAAAACCGCACGCCTCTGGGACGCCGCGACAGGAACCGAAATCAGACGCTTCGAAGGACATGGCGGCACGGTCGCCGCCGTCGCCTTCGCGCCTGACGGCAGGAAAATCCTCACAGGGTCAGACGACAACACCGCACGCTTCTGGGACGCCGCAACCGGCAAGGTGCTGCGGATCATGCTCGCGCTGCCGGACTCCTGGGCGGTGCTCGGCGAGGATATGACGGTGACCGACATCGGCCCCAATGCCTGGCGCTATCTCTACGAGGTCGGGACCGGGCCGGATGGGAGGCCCGTCGTGATGCCGCCCGAGTGCGACGAGGGCGCGGAGCCCGGCGCGGCCGGGTGATGGAGGCAGAGGCCTCCGCGCGGCGGGCTCACGTGTCGGATACGTGCTTCACCCTCGTCGGGTTCCCCTCCCCGCTCAATCCCCGAACAGCAGCGATACCTTGCCGCCCGCATGCCGCTCCAGGCGGACAGCGAGGTCGAGTTCGAGGAGGACCATGAAGACCTGCGCGGGGTGCAGGCCGGTGTGGCGGATGATTTCGTCGATGGCGGTGGGGGTGGTGCCGAGGCATTCGACGACGCGGGCGCGGTCGCCGTCGTCGGGCTGACGCGTGGCGGTGAAGTCGGGCGGCTCTTCGAGCGAGGTCGCCGGCGGCAGCGGGGCGCCGATCAGCGGGGCGACCTGTTCGAGGATGTCGCGGGCTTCCGTGACCAGCGTCGCGCCGTCCTTGAGCAGACCGTTGGTGCCGGCCGCGCGCGGGTCGAGCGGCGAGCCGGGGACGGCGAAGACCAGCCGGCCCATCTCGGCCGCCAGCCGCGCCGAGATCAGCGAGCCGGAGCGCAGCGCGGCCTCCACCACGACCAGCCCGTGCGACAGGCCGGCGATGATGCGGTTGCGGCGCGGGAAATCGCGCGCGCGCGGCTCCCAGCCGAGCGGCATTTCCGAAATGGCCGCACCGCCGCGGCGGGTGATCTCGGTCAGAAGCGGCAGGTTCTCGGGCGGATAGGGCCGGTCGATGCCGCCGGCGAGCACCGCGACGGTTCCGGTCGAGAGGCTGCCCTCGTGGGCGGCGGTGTCGATGCCGCGCGCCAGCCCGGAGACCACGGCAAAACCCTCGCGGCCGAGCTCGGCGGCGAAGCTGCGGGCGAGCTTGATGCCGGCGAGCGAGGCGTTACGCGCCCCGACGATCGCCACCGGCGGCAGCTGGAACACGGCGGGTTCTCCCAGCACAGTCACCAGCGGCGGCGGCAGGTCCATCATCCGCAGCAGCGGCGGATAGTCCGGCTCGCCGAGCGCGATCAGTCGCGCGCCGAGCCCGGCCAGCGCGTCGAGCTCGGCCTGCGCCTCCTCGACGCTGCAAATGCGCGGCAGGCGCTGGGCGCCGCCCGCGCGGATCAGTTCCGGCAGGCGCTCGATCGCCTTTTCGGCCGAGCCGAAGCGGTTGATCAGGTCGCGGAAGGTCGCGGGGCCGACATTGTCGGTGCGGATCAGGCGCAGCCAGTGGAGGCGCTGCCGGTCTCCGAGCAGCCGCTGCCCAGAGACCGGCCGGGAGGTCATCCCTTGGCCCCGATCCGGGATTCGGTTCCCGACAGGAGCCGGCGGATGTTGGCGCGGTGCTTGACGAAGACGATCAGGCTCAACAGCACGAAAAGCTCCGCGGCGCGGCCGAAGCCGAGGAGATGGAGCGCCACCGGCACGGCCACCGCCGCCACCAGCGCGGCGAGCGAGGAGTAGCGGGTGAGGAAGGCGACCGCGAGCCAGGCGGCGGCGAAGACCAGCGCCCCCTGCCAGGCCACAGCGACCAGCACGCCGAGATAGGTGGCGACACCCTTGCCGCCCCTGAAGCCGAGCCAGACCGGATAGAGATGGCCGAGGAAGGCGCCGAGGCCGGCGATCAGCGCATGGTCGGGTCCGAGATAGCCGGCGAGAAGCACGGCCGCCGTGCCCTTCAGCGCGTCGAGCAGCAGCGTCAGGGCGGCGAGCTTCTTGTTGCCGGTGCGCAGCACGTTCGTGGCGCCGATGTTGCCCGAGCCGATCTTGCGCACGTCGCCGAGACCCGCCGCCCGCGTCAGCAGCAGGCCGAAGGGAATGGAGCCAAGCAGATAGCCGAAGACGAGGGCTGCGAGGAGCGTGGGCAAGGCGAGCTGCCAGCTGTTCGGATCGGGCATCGGCACTCCTGCGCCGGCCGAGGGCGACCCTCGCCGGCCTCTATGCTGCGGTGAAGATTGTGCGGCCCGCCACCAGCGTTTGCAAGACCCGTCCCTGCAGGCGCGCGCCTTCGAAACAGGTGTTTTTCGAGCGCGAGCGGATGTCGGCCTCGCGCACCACCCAGGGTTCGTCGAGGTCGACCAGGACGAGATCGGCCGGGCTGCCGGGTTTCAGCGTGCCGCCCGGCAGGCCGAAGAGCTTCGCCGGGGCCGTCGAGAGGAGTTCGACCAGCCGCAGCAGCGGGACGTCGCCATTGTGGTGGAGGCGAAGCGCGACCGAAAGCAGCGTCTCCAGCCCGATCGCGCCGTCGGCGGCATCGGCGAAGGGCAGGCGCTTGGTGTCCACGTCCTGCGGGTCGTGCGAGGAGACGATGACGTCGATCGTGCCGTCGCGGATCGCCTCGACCATGGCCAGCCTGTCCTCCTCCGCACGCAGCGGCGGCGAGAGGCGGAAGAAGGTGCGGTATTCGCCGACGTCGTTCTCGTTGAGCGACAGGTGGTTGATCGAGATGCCGGCGGTGACCTTGGCGCCGTCGTTCTTGGCGCGGGAGACCGCACCCGCCGACAGCGCGGTCGAGATTTTCGCCGCGTGGTAGGCGCTGCCGGTGAGGCGCGCGAGCAAAAGGTCGCGCTCGAGCGGGATCGCCTCGGCCTCGCGCGGGATGCCGGGCAGGCCGAGCCAGCTGGCGAACAGGCCCTCGTTCATCACGCCGGCCCCGGCAAGCTCCGCGTCGTGCGTCTCGTTGGCGACGACGGCGCCGAAATCGCGCGCATAGGTCAGCGCGCGGCGCATGACGAGCGGGCTGCGGATCGAATGGCGGCCGTCGGTGAAGGCCACGGCGCCCGCCTCCCGCATCAGGCCGAACTCGGTCAGTTCCTGGCCTTCGAGGCGGCGCGTGACGGCGGCGGCCGGATGGATGTTGATCGACGCCGTGTCGCGCGCGGTGCGCAGCACGAATTCGACCAGCGACACCTCGTCGATGACCGGATTGGTGTCGGGCATCATCACCAGCGCGGTGACGCCCCCGGCCGCTGCTGCCGCGCTGGCGGAAGCGATGGTCTCGCGGTGCTCGCCGCCCGGCTCGCCGATGAAGACGCGGCCATCGACGAGGCCGGGCAGCACCGCCCTGCCCCGGCAGTCGACGACGGTCGCGCCTTCCGGCACGCCCTGGTTCAGGGCGGAGGCGCCGGCCGCGGCGATGACGCCGTCGGTCACGATCACCGTGCCGCGCTCGTCCAGCCCGCGCGACGGGTCGACCACGCGCGCATCGGCGAAGACGGTGGTGCCCTTGCCAGGCGTCCTCATGCGGAGGCTCCCGGGTTGCGGCGCGGATCGAGCAGTGCCTCCATCACGGCCATGCGCACGGCCACGCCCATCTCCACCTGCTCCTGGATGACGCTCTGCGGCCCGTCGGCGATCTCCGACGCGATCTCGACGCCGCGGTTCATCGGGCCCGGATGCATCACCAGCGCGCCGTCATTGGCCGCCTTCAGCTTCTCGGCGTCGAGGCCGAAATAGCGGAAGTATTCGCGCACCGAGGGCACCATGGCGCCGGTCATGCGCTCGCGCTGCAGGCGCAGCATCATGACGACGTCGGCGCCCTTCAGGCCTTCGGCCATCGAATTGTGGACGGTGACGCCCATGTCGCGGATGCCGGACGGCAGCAGCGTCGACGGCGCCACGACGCGCACGGCGGCGCCCAGCGCGTTGAGCAGGATGATGTTCGACCGCGCCACGCGCGAATGCAGGATGTCGCCGCAGATCGCCACCGTCAGCCGGCCGATCCGGCCCTTCGCGCGGCGGATGGTCAGCGCATCGAGCAGCGCCTGGGTCGGGTGCTCATGCGCACCGTCGCCGGCATTGACAACCGAACAGCCGACCTTCTGGGCAAGCAGCGCCGCCGCCCCGGCGGAGGAATGGCGGATGATCAGGATGTCGGGCCGCATGGCGTTGAGCGTCATCGCCGTGTCGATCAGCGTCTCGCCCTTCTTCACCGAGGAACTCGCCACCGACATGTTCATCACGTCGGCGCCGAGCCGCTTTCCCGCGAGTTCGAAGGAGGACTGGGTGCGGGTGGAGGCTTCGTAGAAGAGGTTGATCTGCGTGCGGCCGCGCAGCGTCGACGTCTTCTTTTCGGGCTGGCGCGAGATCGCCACCGCCTTCTCGGCCCGGTCGAGCAACAGCTCGATGTCGCCCGGCGACAGGTCCTTGATGCCGAGCAGGTGGCGGTGCGGATAGATCGGGAAGGCCGGATCGGATGTCATGTCGGGACGGTGTCTTAGGCGCAGCGCGCCTGCCCCGCAAGCGCCGCAAGACGCGCGATGCGTTTCTCCCCGGTCGAATTCCGTCAGGTCGTCGACAGCGTCCGCCGCACGGCGTCCTTCCAGCCCTTGACCTTGCGCTTGCGCTCGGCGGCTTCCATCACCGGCTCGAAGCGGCGGTCGAGCGCCCAGCGGCGCGAGAACTCGGCCGCGTCGGGCCAGACGCGGGCCTTCGAGCCGGCGAGCCAGGCGGCGCCGAGCGCCGTCGTCTCCAGGATCTTCGGCCGGTCGACCGGCGCATCGATGATGTCGGCCAGCCGCTGCATGGCCCAGTCGGAGCCGACCATGCCGCCGTCGACGCGCAGCACCGTGCTCGCCGCGACGCCCCTGGCGTCCTTGCCCATGGCGTCGAGCAGGTCGCGGGTCTGGAAGGCGACCGATTCGAGCGCCGCGCGGGCGAACTCCGCCGGGCCGGTGTTGCGGGTCAGCCCGAACATCGCGCCGCGGGCGTCGGGGTCCCAGTGCGGCGCGCCGAGCCCGACGAAGGCCGGCACCAGATAGACTTCCTGGCCGTCGTCGGCCTGGGCCGCCAGTTCGCCGCTGTGCTCGGCCTTGCCGATCACCTTGATGCCGTCGCGCAGCCACTGCACGGCGGCGCCCGCCACGAAGATCGAGCCCTCCAGCGCATAGGTGGTCTTTCCGTCGAGCCGATAGGCGATGGTCGAGAGCAGCCGGTTCTTCGAGCGGACGAGGTCCGCGCCGGTGTTGAGAACGGCGAAGCAGCCGGTGCCGTAGGTCGACTTGATCATGCCCGGCGCAAAGCAGGCCTGGCCGATGGTGGCCGCCTGCTGGTCGCCGGCGACGCCGAGGATCGGGATCGCGGCGCCGAACAGGGCCGGGTCGGTCGCGCCGAAATCGTCGGCGCAGTCCTTCACCTCGGGCAGCATGGCGGCCGGGATGTCGAGGATCTTCAGAAGCTCGGCGTCCCACCGGTTCTTCGCGATGTTGTAGACCAGCGTGCGGGAGGCGTTGGTGGCGTCGGTGACGTGGCTGGCGCCACCCGTCAGCCGCCAGATCAGGAAGCTGTCGATCGTGCCGGCCAGCAGTTCGCCCTTCGCCGCGCGATTGCGGGCGCCCTTCACGGTGTCGAGCAGCCAGGCGAGCTTGGTGCCGGAGAAATACGGATCGAGCAGCAGGCCCGTCTTCTTCGAGAAGGTCTCCTCGTGCCCCGCCTTCCTGAGCTTCTGGCACATCGCGGCGGTGCGGCGGTCCTGCCAGACGATGGCATTGTGGATCGGCGCGCCGGTCGCCTTGTCCCACACCACCACCGTCTCGCGCTGGTTGGTGATGCCGATGGCGGCGATGTCGGCGGCCGTCAGCTTCGCCTTCTTCAGCGCGCTCTTCACGGTCGAGACGACGCTGTCCCAGATCGCTTCCGGATCGTGCTCCACCCAGCCGGATGCCGGATAGATCTGCGGGAATTCCTGCTGGCCGACGGCCACGACCGTCATGTCGGCATTGAAGACGATCGCCCGCGACGAGGTTGTGCCCTGGTCGATCGCCAGGATGAAGGAACCCATGTCGTCATGCCTCCCTGTCACGTCGCGGGCGACGGACGGTCCCCCGCCGCTCGGGCCGCAGCCGACGGTCCGCTCACCGCGCCGTCGCCGCACCTCCCGCGCAAAGGACTAAAGTGAAAACCAACCGAATGTCAAACGCGCGCAAAGGAACTGGTCCGTTTCCGTCACCGTCCGGTTTCGATCAGCCGCACCTCCGCCTCCGCGCAGATCGTGCGGACCGGCTCGACGTCGCAGCGGTCGGTGATGAAGGTGTTGACCTGCGACAGGTGGCCGATCCGGACCGTCGCGGTCCGCTCGAACTTGGTGCCGTCGGCCACCAGGATCACGTGCCGCGCATTGGCGATGATCGCCTGCGCCACCTTCACCTCGCGGAAGTCGAAATCCAGCAGCGCGCCGTCATGATCGATCGCCGAGGCGCCGATGACGGCATAGTCGACCTTGAACTGCCGGATGAAGTCGACGGCCGCCTCGCCGACGATGCCGCCGTCGGAGCCGCGCACCACGCCGCCGGCGATCACCACCTCGATCGAGGGGTAGATCCGCATCCGGTTCGCGACGTTGATGTTGTTCGTGATGACCATCAGCCCGTTGTGATCGAGCAGCGCCTTCGACACCGCCTCGGTGGTGGTGCCGATGTTGATGAACAGCGAGGCATTGTCGGGGATCAGCCGGGCCGCCGCCCGGCCGATCGCGTCCTTCTCCTCGGAGGCGATCTTGCGACGTGCCTCGTACTCCATGTTCTCGATCCCCGAAGGGAACAGGGCACCGCCATGGATACGCGTCAGCAGGCGCTGGTCGCAGAGGTCGTTCAGGTCCTTCCGGATGGTCTGCGGCGTCACGCCGAAATGCTGGGCGAGGTCCTCGACGAGCACTCGCCCCTGTTCCTTCGCCATTTCGATGATGGCCGAATGCCGCGGCGACAGGAACATGCACCCCCCTTTCGTTTTTCTTTCTTCTACAGAAAAACGAAAGACGCGGCTTGGCAAGTCGTTTTTTCGGCGGTGGTTGGGGTCCTCACCGTTGCGGCGGCATGCCGCGGGCCGCTGCCCGAATGGCGTCGAACGCCTCGGCGACGTCGGCCTCGGTCGCGTCGAACTGGCCGGCCTGGAAGCGGATCGCAACGGCCCCGTCGACACGTGTCTGGGTGAGATAGATGCGGCCTTCGTCGTTGATGCGGCTGACGAGGTCGATGTTGTGGCGGTCGAGATCGACCACACCCGCGGGACAGTGCCGGAAACTGAACAGCGACAGCATCGGCTCGGTCACCAGTTCGAACTCCGGCTCTTCACCGATACGGCGCGCGAGGTCGTGAGACCAGGAGACATGGTTGCGGATCATGCCGCGCAGCCCTTCAAGCCCATGCGCCCGCATCAGGAACCACAGTTTCAGCGCGCGGAACCGGCGGCCGAGCGGCACCGTCCATTCGGAATAGTTGATGAGGCCGTCCTTGCCGTGTGTCTTCAGATATTCCGGCTGTATCGCCAGTGTCCGTACCAGGCTGTCGGGATCGCGCAGGAAATGGGTCGAACAGTCGAACTGCGCACCCAGCCATTTGTGCGGGTTGAGCACGACGGAATCGGCTTGCTCGATGCCCGTCCAGAAGCGGCGGAACTCCGGGCAGATCATGGCCGACCCGGCCCAGGCGGCGTCGACATGCACGTAGAGGCCGTGCCGCCTCGCCACCGCGCAGATCGCGAGGAGGTCGTCGGTGGCGCCGATGCTCGTTCCGCCCACGCAGGCGATGATTCCCGCCGGCAGGTGGCCGGCCGCCCTGTCGGCGTCGATGGCGCGTTCGAGCGCGTCGGCATCCATGCCGCGCGCAGTGCCCCGGGTCGGAATGCGCACGAGGTTCTCCTGGCCGACGCCGGAGACCCAGATTGCACGGTCGATGGAGGTGTGGACCTGATCGGAGGAATAGATCCGGATCCGCTTCTGCCCGGGCAGGCCCTGGCTGTTGCCCTTCCAGTCGAGCGCGCGCTCGCGCATGACGAGAACCGCCGACAGCGTCGCCGACGAGGCGGAATCCTGGATCACGCCGACGAAGCCGTCCGGCAGGCCGAGCGCCTGGCGCAGCCAGTCGAGCACCTTCGTCTCGAGCTCGGTCGCCGCCGGCGAGGTCTGCCAAAGCATGCATTGTGCGGCCATCGCCGTGACCAGATACTCGGCCACGACGCAGACCGGCGCGGCATTGGCGGGGAAATAGGCGAAGAAGCGCGGGTGCTGCCAGTGCGTCATGCCCGGCACGATCGTCGTCTCGAAGTCGGAAAAGATCCTGTCCATCGCTTCCGGCTGCTCCGGCGGCGCGGCGGGAATGGCTGAGGCGATCTCGCCCGGCACGGTCTGCGCCCGCACCGGGCGGTCGCGCAGGCTCTCGCGGTAATCGGCGCCCCACTCCGCCGCCTTGACCGACCACTGTCGGAACGATTCGCCGTCCATGAAGTCACTCTCCTGCGCCACCGGGCCCGATACCTACGACGCAGCAGACGCGGCTGTCACCCGAAAGTGCGCGCTGGGCCATTTCCCATGCGCCGACCGATCGTCTATGCCTGCGGGAGACGGCGCGCCGCATGGTCCGGGGCGGCATGAGAGGGAGCACGAAGCGACGGATGACACCCTCCCGGTCCACCTGCCCGGATGACCTCCTGATGCCGCGCGACACCAACCGCTCGCTGCCGATCGCGCTGCTGCGCGCGCGCGAGGCGGTGATGTCGCATTTCAGGCCGCTGCTTGCCGCGCACGACATCACCGAGCAGCAGTGGCGCGTCGTGCGAACGCTCGGCGAGTCCGGTGCACTCGACGCCACGGAACTCGCGGCCAGGGCCTGCCTGCTTGCGCCGAGCCTGACACGCATCGTGCGGACGCTGGAGGACCGCGGCTTCGTGACGCGCGGGCGGGACGAGGCGGATGCGCGGCGCGCCGTGATCCGGATCACGCCGAGGGGACTGGAGTTCATCCGTGATGTCACGCCAGCCAGCCGGGCCATCTATGCCGAGATGGAGGCCAAACTCGGCCGCGAGCGGATCGAGGCGCTGCTCGACATGCTGCAGGATCTCAACGCGCTGAGCGCGGGCGAAGGCTCATGACAGAGAGAAATCGGGCAGGCTGCCGAAGGCCGTCCTGAGCGCGTCCGACCAGCCGTCCGAGATCGTCCGGAAATAGGGATCGTCCTTGGTGATCCGCTTCTGGAAACCGATCTCGAAGCTGTCGCTCTCGTAGAAGAGCATATCGAGCGGCATGCCGACCGACAGGTTCGACTTGAGCGTCGAGTCGAACGACACCATCAGCAGCTTGGCCGCCGCCTCGAAGCTCATCGCCCGGTCGTAGGCGCGGATCAGGATCGGCTTGCCGTACTTGGCTTCGCCGATCTGGAAGAAGGGCGTGTCGGAGCCCGCCTCGATGAAATTCCCCTCCGGGTAGATCATGAAGAGCCGGGGCTCCGAGCCCTTGATCTGCCCGCCGAGGATGAAGGAGGCGCTGAACGCATCCTGGCTCTGGCCGGCCGGTGCGGAGCTGGCGATCACCTCCTTGACCAGATTGCCCACCACACGGGCCGTCTGGAACATGGACGGAGTCTCGAGCAGCGACGGCGTGCGCTCCGACGGCGCCTTGGAGCGTTCGTCGAGCAGGCTGACGACGGCCTGCGTGGTCGCCAGATTGCCTGCGGCCAGGAGAACGATGACGCGCTCGCCGGGCTTCGACCAGGTGAACATCTTGCGGAAGGTCGAAATGCTGTCGATCCCCGCGTTCGTCCGGGTATCGGACATGAACGCAAGCCCCCGATCGAACTTGATGCCAACGCAATAGGTCATGACAGCGATTCGGCCCGATTTCCCCGGCCGACACTACTGC
Organism: Aquibium microcysteis; assembly: GCF_014495845.1. NCBI lineage: Bacteria > Pseudomonadati > Pseudomonadota > Alphaproteobacteria > Hyphomicrobiales > Phyllobacteriaceae > Aquibium > Aquibium microcysteis. The sequence goes on along the minus strand of NZ_CP061080.1, from coordinate 1,251,153 downwards.
TCGACGGTCACGGAGACCGCAAGCCGTTCCTCGCCGCTGCCATGACGGATTCCCGACACTGGCATGGCGTCGCGGTAGTCGCGCCCGGTTGCCAGCCGGACGTAGCGGTCGTCGGGGCACATGTCGTTGGACGCGTCGAAACCGACCCAGCCGAGGTGCGACACATGGGCCTCAGCCCAGGCATGGCTCGCGGCCTGCTCGGGCGCATCGCCCGAATAGAGATAGCCGCTGACGTAGCGCGCCGGGAAGCCGAGCGCGCGGGCTGCCGAAACGAAGACGTGGGCATGGTCCTGGCAGACGCCCGATTTCCGCTGCAGCACCTCCTCCGCACCGGTGGCGGGATCGGTGGTGCCCTTGACGTAGGCGACCTGCGCGGCGACCGCCGTCATCAGGGCATGGAGGCGCTCGAGTTCGCTGTCGCCGCCGATCGAGGCCGTGAGCGCGGCGATCCCCTCGCCGGGGGCGGTCAGCGCCGTTGGTGCCGTGAAGAGCCAGAGGGGTGCGAAGCCGCGGTGAAGCCCGGTCACGCCCGTCGTGTCGACGACGTCGACCTCGCCGCGGACCTCGACCACGATGGCGTGCGGACCGCCTTCGGCGCTGATGAGGATGGTCTCGTTGCCGAACTGGTCGACGAAGCGCACTTCCTCGCGCGCGCCCTCGATGGCCAGCGACCAGGAGCGCACGGTCTGCGCGCCGCCGCTGTAGGGCGTCAGCCGCAGCCGCTGCAGCGCATAGCCGAGCGGGGCCTCGTAGCGGTACTCGGTGCGGTGGGTAATCTTGAGCCGCATGGATCCTTCCGGCCTCAGTAGAAGCGGTAGTTCTGGGCGATCTCGTTGCCCAGGCGGTTGTTGTCGCCGATGAAGTCGGTGAGGAACTCGTGCAGCCCCTGGTCGAAGATCTCCCGCACCGAACTGACCTTCAGCCGGCCGAGGATTGCCTCGGCGGTGTCGTGGCAGGGATGGCGCACGCCGTATTCGCTCGCCAAGAATCCGAGGCTTTCGGCGATGTTGCGGTAGCAGAAGGCAAGCGAGCGCGGCATGCGGCCGTTGAGGATCAGATAGTCCGCGATCAGCGTCGGCTTGTATTCGGCGTCGTAGATCCAGCGGTAGGAGCGGTGCGCCGACACCGAGCGCAGGATCGATTCCCACTGATAGTTGTCGAGCGTGGAGCCGACCCAGGAGACCGACGGCAGGAGCACGTAGTATTTGACGTCGAGGATGCGGGCGGTGTTGTCGGCCCGCTCGACGAAGGCACCGATCTGCGAGAAGTCGAAGATCTCGTTGCGCAGCATGGTGCCGTGGAACGCGCCGCGGATCAGCGCGGTCTCGCGCTTGATGGCGTCGAGAACCTTGGGCAGGTCGCGGCCGTCGATCGGCTGCGCCAGCATCCGCTTCATCGACATCCAGGCCTCGTTGAGGCTCTCCCAGGTCTCGCGGGTGAGCGCCGTGCGCACCATGCGGCCGTTGTTGCGCGCCGTCTCCATCACCGACATGACGCTGCCCGGATTGGACGTGTCGCGGAGCAGGAAGTCCGAGACGTTCTCCGCCGTGAACTCGGCGTGGCGCTCCCTGAACGCGATCGACGCGCCGGCGCTCGCCACGATCGAGGCCCATTCCTCGCTCGGATCGGCGCTGCGCGTCAGCGCCAGCCGCAGCCCCGCATCCACCAGCCGCGCCGTGTTCTCGGCGCGCTCGATGTAGCGGTTCATCCAGTAGAGGCCGTTGGCGGTGCGTCCGAGGAGCATGTCAGGCGGCCTTTGTCGGGCAGTCGGCAGTCGGCAGTCGGCAGTCGGTCTTTCGACGGGCCCGCGAACTCGTCATGCTGCTTTCTCCAGGCTGCGTATCAACGCGCGTAGCATCTTCCCCACATTCTCCGTCGTCACGAGGAGCTTTTCCTCAGTCGCCTGGTCAAGCATGCCAAGCCTTCCGGACACGATCAGGTGGGTCTCGAGCTCCTTGAGCGAGCCCTGGGCAATCCTCAGAAATTGGAGGTATGAGCCCTTGTTCTCTCGCCCGTACCCCTCGGAGATATTCGCAGCGATCGAGGTGGCCGATCGTCTGATCTGGGAGGTGAGACCGTAGAGTTCCATCGCCGGATAGGCTTTGGTCACCTCATAACATTCGACGATGAGCTCTATCGACAGTTTCCAGACCCGCAGATCCCGGTAGGAACGAACAAGTGAACTCCGATCGGCATCCCCCGACTGCCGACTGCCGACTGCCGACTGCCCTTCTCCGCTAGTCATCCAGCACCCACGTATCCTTCGTCCCGCCGCCCTGCGAGGAGTTGACCACGAGGGAGCCTTCCTTGAGCGCCACGCGGGTGAGGCCGCCGGGGACGATCTGGATCTTGTCGGAGACCAGGACGAAAGGACGCAGGTCGACGTGGCGGGGGGAGAGGCCGGCTTCGGTGAGGATCGGGCAGGTGGAGAGCGAGAGCGTCGGCTGGGCGATGTAGTTCTTGGGCCTCGCCTTCAGCTTGGCGGCGAAGGCCTCGCGTTCCTTCTTCGACGCCGCCGGACCGACCAGCATGCCGTAGCCGCCCGAGCCGTGGACCTCCTTCACGACCAGTTCCCCGAGGTGCTCCAGCACGTATTTCAGGCTGTCCTCCTCCGAGCAGCGCCAGGTCGGCACGTTGCCGAGCAGCGCCTTGCGGCCAGTGTAGAACTCGACGATCTCGGGCATGTAGGAATAGATCGCCTTGTCGTCGGAGATGCCGGTGCCGGGCGCATTGGCGATGGTGATGTTGCCGGCACGGTAGACGTCCATGATGCCGGCGATGCCGAGCGCCGAATCCGGGCGGAAGGTCAGCGGATCGAGGAAATCGTCGTCGACGCGGCGGTAGAGCACGTCGATCTCCTTGTATCCCTCGGTGGTGCGCATCGCCACGCGGCCGTCGACCACGCGCAGGTCGGACCCCTCGACCAGTTCGACGCCCATCTGGTCGGCGAGGAAGGCGTGCTCGAAATAGGCGGAGTTGTAGATGCCGGGCGTCAGCACCGCCACGCGCGGCACCTCCTTGCGGCAGCCGTTCGGCCGCACCCGCGACAGCGACTGGCGCAGCAGCTGCGGATAGTTCTCGACCGGCCGCACCTTCACCTGCTGGAACAGCTCCGGGAAGAGCTGCATCATCGTCTCGCGGTTCTCCAGCATGTAGGAGACCCCCGACGGCGTGCGGGCATTGTCCTCCAGCACGTAGAACTCGTCCTCGCCGGTGCGCACGATGTCGACGCCGATGATGTGGGTGTAGACGCCGCCGGGCGGCTTGACGCCGATCATCTCGGGCAGGAAGGCCTCGTTGCCGGCGATCAGCTCCCGGGGGATGCGCCCGGCGCGCAGGATCTCCTGGCGGTGGTAGATGTCGTCCAGGAAGGCGTTCAGCGCGATCACGCGCTGCTCGATGCCCTGCGTCAGCCGGCGCCACTCGCGACCCGAGATGATGCGGGGCACGATGTCGAACGGGATCAGACGCTCCGCCGCCTCGCTCTCGCCATAGACGTTGAAGGTGATGCCGGTCTTGCGGAAGACGCGCTCGGCATCCCCGGTCTTCTCGGTCAGCCGCGCCTTGTCCTGCGACTGCAGCCAACCGTCATATCCTCGGTACGGATCTCGCACGGTCGAACCGTCCGGCCGCATCTCGTCGAACGCTGTCACTGAGATACTCCCCTGTGACGGCCATTTCAGAGTGTTCGCCTGCGGAAATCAAGCGCAATCGCCCGCAAGCGCCTGTGAAAGAGACGAATTCCGGCGTTTGCCGAACAAAGCGGCAGTCTGCCTCGCCGCATGCATCCGCGGTGCGCAGCGTTGCCCGGAGCGTCGCTGCGGATGAAACCGGAATCGCTGTGGCATCGTATCTGTCGAGGTCCGCAGTCGGCGGACTGCCGTGGCCAAAGGAGGTTGCCGCCATGCCGAGACCGATCGCAATCGCCGCCCTCGCCTTCCTGCTCGCTTCGCCTCCGGCTCTGGCCGGCGAGGCGGAGATCAGGGCGGCGCAGACCGTCATTCAGAACCAGATCGAGGCCTTCCTTGCCGACGATGCGGCGCGCGCCTATTCCTTCGCAGCGCCGAACATCAAGCGCTACTTCCCGACCCAGCAGTCCTTCATGGCGATGGTGGAGAACGGCTACATGCCGGTGCGGCGCCCGCAGAGCCATGCCTTCGGCAAGTCCGAAGAGATGAGCCCGACGCGGATCGTCCAGCAGGTCCTGCTGGTCGGACCCGACGGCAAGACCTACGAGGCGGTCTATACGCTGGAGATGCAGGGGGACGGGAACTGGCTGATCACCGGCGTCAGCATGCGCGCCTCCAATGCGCTCAGCACCTGAGCGACGAGGCGCTCAGGACCTGAGGCAGCGCCTCATCCGCCCGAGGGCTGCGACAGGAGCCCGAACGACTTCATCGCGAAGAGCGTGCCGGCCGCCACCGTGCCGCTCAGCACCGTGCCCCAGATGACGTCGACGATCGCCACGACCGGGTCGTAGCCCTTGAGCACGGCGAGGTTGGTCGCGTCGTAAGTGAGATAGCAGAAGAAGCCGAACAGGGCGCCGTTCAAGGCTGCCGCGAGCACGCTGTCCTGCGCCATGCCGACGCTGATGGCGAAATAGACCAGCCCGGCGACGTAGACGAGGTAGAACACGGCCGCCACGCCCCAGCGCGGGTGGTCGAGCATGAGGTCGCCCATGCGCGAGGCGTAGAAACCGCGGGCCACGATGCCGAGCCAGATCGCGTCGATGATGAGGAAGATGACGACCGCGATGCCGTAGGCGGTGACGTATTTCATGGCGGGCTTCCTCCTGGCGGCGGCCGCGACGCATGCGCGGTTCGAAAGCTGTTACGCAGTCAGAGCGCCGGAAGATCACCCTTCGCCCAAAGCTCCGCCGTCTCGGCCGCGAATTCACCCATCCGCCCCGCCGAGATGGCCTCGCGGATGCCCTGCATCAGGCTCTGGTAGTAGGCAAGGTTGTTCCAGGTGAGCAGCATGCCGGCCAGCGCCTCCTGCGACCGCACGAGGTGGTGCAGGTAGGCGCGCGAATAGTCGCGCGCGGCCGGGCAGTCGCTTTCCTCGTCGAGCGGGCGGTGGTCCTCGGCGTGTCGTGCGTTGCGCAGGTTGATCTTGCCGCGCCGGGTGTAGGCGAGCCCGTGCCGGCCTGCCCGCGTCGGCATCACGCAGTCGAACATGTCGATGCCGCGCATGACCGATTTCAGGATGTCGTCGGGGGTGCCGACACCCATCAGATAGCGCGGCTTCTCGGCCGGCAGCACGGGACAGGTCGCGTCGAGCATGTCGAGCATCACCGCCTGCGGCTCGCCCACGGCGAGACCGCCGACGGCGTAGCCCTTGAGGTCCATCGCCTTCAGCGCCAAGGCCGAACGCTCGCGCAGCGCCGCGATGTCGCCGCCCTGGACGATGCCGAACATCGCCTTGCCCGGCTGCTCGCCGAAGGCTGCCTTGCAGCGCTCGGCCCAGCGCAGCGACAGTTCCATCGCGCGCTCGATCTCGGCGGCCTCGGCCGGCAGCGCCACGCATTCGTCGAGCTGCATCTGGATGTCGGAGTCCAGCAGCCCCTGGATCTCGATCGAGCGCTCGGGCGTCATCTCGTAGGCGGCACCGTCGACATGCGACTTGAAGGTGACGCCCTTCTCGGTCAGCTTCCTCAGCTGCGCCAGCGACATGACCTGGAAACCGCCGGAATCGGTGAGGATCGGCCAGGGCCAGCGGGCGAATTCGTGCAGGCCGCCCAGCCGCGCCATGCGCTCCGCACCCGGCCGCAGCATCAGGTGGTAGGTGTTGCCGAGGATGATGTCGGAGCCGAGGTCGCGCACCTGGTCGAGATACATCGCCTTGACCGTGCCCGCCGTGCCGACCGGCATGAAGGCCGGCGTGCGCACGGTGCCGCGCGGCATCGAAATCTCGCCACGACGCGCCTTGCCGTCGGTCGCGAGCACGCGGAAGGTGAAGGTCTCGGTCATGGCGTGCCGGCTCCGGTGGGGTCCGATCTGGCGGTCATCCGGCGTCCCTGAACAGAAGGCTCGCATCGCCATAGGAGTAGAAGCGGTAGCCGCTCGCGATCGCATTCGCATAGGCGTCTCGCATGGTCTCCAGCCCGCTGAAGGCCGAGACCAGCATGAACAGCGTCGATCGCGGCAGGTGGAAATTCGTCAGCAGCACGTCCACTGCGCGGAAACGGTAGCCGGGCGTGATGAAGATCGAGGTGGCGTCCGACCAGGCGGCGAGGCGTCCGTCCGGAGCCGCCGCGCTCTCGAGCAGCCGCAGCGACGTCGTGCCGACCGCGACCACGCGCCCGCCGCGCGCCCGCACCGCGTTCAGCGCATCGGCCGTCGGCTGGGCGACATGGCCGATCTCGGCATGCATGCGGTGGTCGTTCGTATCGTCGACCTTCACCGGCAGGAAGGTCCCTGCCCCCACGTGCAGCGTCACGAAATGCCGCTCGACGCCGATCGCGTCCAGCCGCGCGAAGAGGTCCGGCGTGAAATGGAGCCCGGCCGTCGGCGCCGCGACGGCGCCCTCCTCGCGGGCATAGATGGTCTGGTAGTCGACCAGGTCGCGCGCGTCCTGCGCCCGCTTCGAGGCGATGTAGGGCGGCAGCGGCATGTGGCCGACCGCGTGCAGCGCTTCGTCGAGCAGCGGACCGGCGAGATCGAAGACGAGCAGCGCCTCGCCGGCCTCGCCCTTTTCGGCCACCGTCGCCTCCAGCGCGCCGAGCATGCAGGCATTGCCGCCGTGGCCGAAGACGATGCGGTCACCCGCCGCCACCCGCTTGGCCGGCCGCAGGAAGGCCCTCCAGCGATCCGCGCCCGTGCGCATGTGCAGCGTCGCATCGACATGCGCCATCGCCGCGCCGCGCCGCGCCGCCGCGTGCCCGACAGCTGCGCGGGGATCACCCGCGTGTCGTTGAAGACGAGCGCGTCTCCGGGCCGCAGGAAGGACGGAAGGTCGCGGACCACCGCGTTCTCCACCCTCTCGCCCGGCCGCACGACCAGCATCCGCGCCGCGTCGCGCGGCTCCGCGGGCCTCAGCGCGATGCTGGTTTCGGGGAGTTCGAAATCGAAGAGGTCGACCTTCATAGCCGCCTGCCTCAGAACCGCCTGATCATCAGGGCGCCGGTGACGAGCAGCACGGCGCCGGCGATGCGGCCGAGCGACAGCTCGCGGACGGCGACACCGAGCAGGCCGACGCGGTCGATCAGGAGGCCGGCGAGCAGTTGCCCGGCGACGACGAAAGCGATCAGCGTGGCGGCGCCGAGCTTGGGCACCAGCACCACGACGCAGGTGACGTAGAAGCCGCCGAGACAGCCGCCGACGACGAAGAGCCAGAGTGCAGGCGCGCGGAAGTCGATCGCCGTGCCCTGCATCTTTGCCCAGAGGGCCGAGACGAGGCCGAGCACGATCGCACCCGACAGGAAGGAAAAGGCGGCGGCCGCGACCGGCTGGCCGAGGCCGCGCGCCAGTGCGGAATTGACGGGCGCCTGCAGGGCGAGCGCCGCCCCGGCGATCATGCCCACGAGAGGCCAGAGCACGCCCGTCATGGAGCGCATCACGCGTCGGCCGCGACCTTCATCGACACGATCTTGTCGGGATCCTGCACCGGCTCGCCGCGCTTGATCTTGTCGACGTTCTCCATGCCCTCGATGACCTGGCCCCAGACCGTGTACTGGCGGTTCAGGAAGCCGGCATCGGCGAAGCAGATGAAGAACTGCGAGTTGGCCGAGTTCGGGTTCTGGGCGCGCGCCATCGAGCAGGTGCCGCGGGCGTGGTTCATGTTGGAGAACTCGGCCTTCAGGTCGGGCTTGTCGGAGCCGCCCATGCCGGCGCGCGCCGGGTTGAACGAGGCGCCGCCCGACTTGCCGAACTTAACGTCGCCGGTCTGGGCCATGAAGCCTTCGATGACGCGGTGGAAGACGACGCCGTCATAGGCGCCTTCGCGGGCGAGTTCCTTGATGCGGCCGACATGGCCGGGCGCCAGGTCGGGGAAGAGTTCGATCACGACCCTGCCCTTGGTCGTTTCCATGAGCAGGGTGTTTTCCGGATCCTTGATTTCGGCCATCTGTCGGGCTCCCTTCGTATCGGATGTTGTCGGCGCTCGGCCGGTTTCAGGGTATCGGTCTACTGCGGGTCCGACGCGATGCGCGCGTCGATGATCCGGTCGGGGTCCTGGACGACGCCGTTGGCGGCGCGTTCGCCGCGTTTGATCGCGTCCACCGCCTCCATGCCGCTCTCCACCTCGCCGACCACGGTGTAGCCACCGTCGAGGTTCGGCGCGGGTGCGAACATGATGAAGAACTGCGAATTGGCCGAGTTCGGGTCCTGGGCGCGGGCCATGCCGACGACGCCGCGCAGGAACGGCGTGCGCGAGAACTCTGCCGGAAGGTCCGGAAGCGACGAGCCGCCGGTGCCGGCGCGGCGGGCATTGAAGCCGTCCTCCATGTCACCGAATTCCACGTCGCCGGTCTGCGCCATGAAGCCGTCGATGACCCGGTGGAAGGCGACGTTGTCGTAGGCCCCTTCGCGCACGAGCGTCTTGATCCGCTCGACGTGCTTGGGCGCCAGATCGGGCCGCAGCGCGATCGTCACGTCGCCGTCCTTCAGCGTCAGGATCAGCGTGTTCTCCGGCTCGGCCGCCGCGGCACCGAAGACGAGGCTCGCCGAAATGAGGCAGGCCGAGGCCAGCTGTTTGAGCAGCATTGCGTATTCTCCCTGGAAACTGTCAGGCCTTGAACTTGGCGGCCAGCGCCAATGCGACGGCGGCCGGGACGAAGGGGCGGATTTCGCCGCCCATCGCCGCGATCTGCCTGACGAGTGTGGCGGTAATGGTTCTGACCGACGGGCTGGCCGGAATGAACACCGTCTGCAGTTCCGGCGCCATGGTCTCGTTCATGCCGGCCATCTGCATCTCGTAGTCGAGATCGGTGCCGTCGCGCAGCCCGCGGATCATGATCGTGGCGCCGTTGGCGCGGGCGGCGTCGATCAGCAGGCCGGAAAAGGAGATGATGCGCACCCGCCCTTTCAGCGCGTGCAGTTCGGACGCCGCGACCTCCTCGATGAGCGCCACGCGCTGCTCGAAGGTGAAGACGGGCGTCTTGCCGTGCTGGATGCCGATGGCCACGACGATCTCGTCGGCCACCGCCATGGCGCCCTTGAGGACGTCGAGGTGACCGTTGGTCAGCGGATCGAAGGAGCCAGCATAGATGGCGACACGTTTGCTCATGCCCGGCTTCTAGAGCGCCGGCGGCCCGATGGCAATCGCGACGGCAGGCTCTCGCCCGCCTGACGCTGCGTGACCGTCCGAACGCTAAAACTCGAACCGAATGGTCATGGATCCGGCAACATTCCGGTTACCTTAAACGGATTGGTAACGACGCCGACCTTACCGTCCGCTCCATGTCGTGGCGGCACGCGTGTCGCCGGAAATCGAACAACAAGAATTCGAAGGTGCAACGTGCGTCAGTCGAACGGTATCCCCAGAACCCTTCTCGCTGCCTCCCGATTCCTCGTCATCCTCGCCGTCGCGGCCATGGCCGCCCTGTCGTCCGCACCGGCCCGCGCCGGCGACTATGCAGGCATCGTGATCGACGCGAACACCGGCAGGACCCTCTATGAATCCTCGGCCGATTCCGCGCGGTATCCCGCGTCCCTCACCAAGATGATGACCCTCTACATGGTGTTCGAGGCGCTGGACGCCGGGCGTATCCGCAAGGATACCCGCGTTCCGTTCTCGGCCCATGCGGCGGCCCAGCCGCCGACGAAGATCGGCGTGCGCGCCGGCAATTCGGTGACGGTCGAGACGATCATCTACTCGCTGGTCACCAAGTCGGCCAACGACGCGGCGGCTGCCGTCGGCGAGCTTCTGGGCGGAACGGAATCCGGCTTCGCGCGGCAGATGACCGCCAAGGCGCGCCAGCTCGGCATGTCGAACACCACCTTCCGCAATGCGTCGGGCCTGCCGGACGCCAACCAGCGGACGACCGCCCGCGACATGGCCATCCTCGGCATCGCGCTGCGCGAGCACTTCCCGCACCACTACGACTATTTCTCGACGCGCTCCTTCACCCTCGGCAAAGTCCGCATGGCCAACCACAACAAGCTGCTCGGGCGCGTGAAGGGCGTCGACGGCATCAAGACCGGCTACATCCGCGCTTCGGGCTTCAACCTGGTCTCCTCCGTGAAGACCGACGGGCGCAACATCGTGGCGGTGGTCATCGGCGGCAACACCGGCGCCAGCCGCGACGCACAGATGACCAAGCTGATCCGGGAATACCTTCCCAAGGCGTCCACCCGCAGGAGCGGTCCGCTGATCGCGCGCGGCGCCATCAAGCCGGGCGCACCGATCGCGACCGCGGCCGTGACGCTGCCGAAGAGCGAGGCCCCCACGCCCGACTTCCGGCCGGAGGAAGAGGAGGCCGCTGTCGTCGCCTATGCGCCCGAGCCTGCCGCGAAGGCGGCCGCGGACATCGCCGAAGCGGCGATCGAGAGGGTCACGCCCGCCCCCGGAGTCGATCCGATCCGGACGGCCTCGGTCATCAGCCAGGGCGGCTGGGTCGTGCAGGTGGCGTCGACGCCTTCGAAGGAGCAGGCCATGGCCGTCCTCGATGCGACGAGTTCGCGCGCCGGCAGCATCCTGGCGGGCGCCCTGCCCTTCACCGAACTCTTCGAGATGAAGGGGAACGTCTACCACCGCGCCCGTTTCGGCGGATTCTCCACCAAGACGGCCGCTTTCGACGCCTGCACCGCTCTCAAGCGCAAGAAGATCGACTGCTACGCGGTGCAGCAGTGACGTGACGCAAACGACCGCGGGGCCGATCCGGCCCCGGTCTCCCGGTAATGTATTCTGTCGACGGAGAACTAGTCATGACCATTCAGCAGAACGTCCTTGGCCTCGTTGATACGCGCCGCAAGAAAGGACGAGCCGCCGAGGTCGGGGTGCACGCGCTGCATCAGGCGGCGATGCGCCTTGCGGATGTCCGCCGCACTGGCACCCGCTTCAAGACCAAGGACCTGGTAGGCCTCCTGCTCAGTCATGGCGCCCGTGCCTGGCGCGCGTCCCTTCCCCCCGCCAACGTGCGCATCCATGCCGTCACGCCAACCGGGGAATCGGCCGTCAAGATAAGCTTCCAGAAGCTGTAGACTGTCGGCCTCGCCCTCGAGTTCCCGGTAGAGCGCCAGGAGATCGTCGCGGGACAGTCCGGCGAGCTGGCGGCCTTCGAAACGGCCGGCCAGAACCATGCCGGCGAGCGCGCCGCTGTCATGGTCGAGTTCCATCTCGAGGGCAGCGGTGCGGACGGTGGAGCGCTTGCCGGGCGTCGGCCGCGCCGCGCGCCTCCTCTGGCCCGACAGGTACCAGGCCACCGCACCCGAGAAGGCGGCTCCCGCCAGGCCGACACGCCCGAGGGCCAGCAGGCCAAGCCCGGCCAGGCCGAGCAAAGCGGGACCGGCAAGCCCGATCGTCCGCGCCACGGTGACCGCATCCGCCCGCACGAAGCCGACGGCCGCCAGGAAGGCGACGACCAGCGCCGCGGTCGCATAGAACATGAACGTCATCGACCCGCCCCGCCCTGCCCCTTTCCGCCGAGATGCTCGATGAGCAGCCGGTCGCTGGCATTGCCCCGCGCCTCGAGCGCCTTCAGTCCTCCGGTGGCGAAGACCGCGATGGACGACAGCAGGCGGGCGAGCGTGGCAGCCGACTGTCGGTCGAACCGGAACCATGCCCCGCGGGACAGGCGGGCAATCTCCCGGAACGCCGTCTCGACGGCACCGTCGTGCCCCTCCTGGAACACGAAAACCGGAACGCCGCGAAGACCGAGCTGCCCGGCCTTGTCTGCGAGGTCGTCGACGTTTTCCTCCATCGCGTCGCCGATGTAGACGAGCGCGTCGACCTTGCCGCGTTCGTTCTCCTTCAGCGCATGCGACAGCACCTTGCCGATCTGGGTATGGCCGCCGCGGCAATCGATCTTCGTCATCAGCCGGGTGAGTTCCCCGGCGTCGTTCACGAAGCGGGACGCCCGGCATTCGCCGAAGCCGCGGAAGTAGACGAGCTGGACGTTGAGCGCGGTGCGCCCCGCCGCCTCGAACATCTCGCCCTGGAGACGGCAGGCCAGGTCCCAGGTCGGCTGGCGGCTCATGGTGGCATCCAGAGCGAGGATGAGCCGGCCTCTCGCTGCCGCGCCCTTCATGGCGCCGAGCGCCCGCACGTGGCGCACGAATGCTTCCACGTCGCTGCCCGTCGCGGTCGTGCCCTCCCGAGGCGCGAGCGGATCGTCGGTCTTGCGAAGCCGTTTGTCGCTCATGGCGCTGAAGATGTGGCGGTGGGCGCTGCGATGCAAGCCCCGGCGATGGCGCACCGGAGCCGTCGTCACTCGGCGAAGATGTCGGGCAGTCGGAGCGGCCGGCCGGCGGTCTCCGCGAACTGGCGGCGGAGATCGGCGCGGCGCTTCCCCGCCACGTCCGTCGGGAGCCGCAGCGCGGCGATCAGCTGGCGTATCTCCTGGCGCGCCGCCAGATGGGACAGCGTCGGCTTCGTGCCCAGAACGTGCTCCTCGAAATCGTCGAGCGCGGTAAGGCCGATGGGGAAGAACTCCCGGAAGATGACGCGCTCGGAGATGCCGTCGGCGATCCGGAAGCCGAGGCGCGCCGACAGGTTCTTCAGGCAGGCGTCGATCTTCTGCTCGTTGCGGGAGGCGATACTGGACAGGCGGTTGCGGACCACCACCCAGTCGAGCAGCGAGTTGTCGGCGCGCCTGCGCTCGCGGCGCGCCTCGCGCACCGCCGCCGCATATTGCGACGTCTCGAGAATTTCGTGGGTGACGGGATCGACGCGGGCGAGCACGTCGAAATCGATGAAGCTGTCGTTCATCGGCGTCACCAGCGTATCGGCGATCCGGTGAGCGAGCCGGTTGAGGAAAGTGTCGGATCCGGGGGTGTCGACGACGACGAAGTCGTGGCTGTTCTCGATCTCGGCCAGACCCTCGGTCAGCCGGCGGAATTCCTCGCTTTCGGCGGCCGAGACCGTTTCCCTGTAGGCCGGCGGAACGTGGAAATGGTGCGGGACGGGAAGCGAAAGCCGCGCCTTGGCGGCCCAGCGGCGCCGGTTCTCGAAGTAGCGCGTCAGGGTGAGCTGGCGCCCGTCGAGATCGATGGTCGCCACCGAATGGCCGGCGCGCTGGAGCGCTATGGCGATATGCGCGGCCGTGGTCGACTTGCCCGAGCCGCCCTTCTCGTTGCCGCAGACGATGACGTGCGCGCTTTCGTGCTTCCGCCCGTCCGTGGGACCGGTCAATCCCGTCACAAGCATGGTTTCGCCACCCGAACGTCCCGGCGACAGAATGCCGCCATTCGTCCGCCGGCACAAGCCGATCAAATGTTTACCGGACTTCGGTCGCGCGCTTCAGTCAGAGCAGGCCGAGATCGGCGAGTTCGCGGCGCAGTTCCGTCGGCAGCGCCGCCCAGCCGGCGCGGCCGGCGCCGAGATCGGCTGGCGCGTCTGCCGGCGTCAGGTAGCGCCAACCCTGGAAGGCGCGGCGCGGCTGCCAGTCGGTGACGATGATCCGCGGATCGAGAACGAGATGGCAGCGGCCGATGCCGTCGGTATCGACGAAGGGCCGGATGTCGACGAGCCGCTGCCGGCACTGGACGTTGCCCTTGATCACCCAGTAGAGCGAGCCGCCGTCGAGGAGTTCCTCGACGCGCTTCGGCACCATGCGCGTGGTGTGCACCTGCTCAGGCACCTCGCCCGCCCGCCGCATCTCGCCCAGCCGGAATTCGATCCAGCTTTCGAGATCCTCGACGCTGTCGGCGCCGACGCAGAGCTTGATCAGGTTGAGCGACATGGCAGCAGGTGTAGCGCCCTCTCGCGCCCGGTCAATGGCGTCGCCGGTTCTCCACAGGACGCAACGTCGCGGCCCTAGCACTCCACCACGTTGACCGCGAGCCCGCCGAGGCTCGTCTCCTTGTATTTCTCGCTCATGTCGAGCCCGGTCTGGCGCATGGTCTCGATGGCGGCGTCGAGCGGCACGAAGTGCTTGCCGTCGCCCTTGATGGCGAGCGACGCTGCCGTCACGGCCTTCACGGCGCCGAGCGCGTTGCGCTCGATGCAGGGCACCTGCACCAGCCCGCCGACGGGATCGCAGGTCATGCCGAGATGGTGCTCCAGCGCGATCTCGGCGGCGTTCTCGATCTGCTCGGGCGTCCCGCCCATGACCGCGGCGAGACCGGCAGCGGCCATCGCCGAGGCCGAGCCGACCTCGCCCTGGCAGCCGACCTCGGCACCCGAGATCGAGGCGTTGTGCTTGATGATGCCGCCGATGGCGGCGGCCGTGAGCAGGAAGGTGCGGATGTCGTCGGGGCCCGCGTCCGGAAAGAAATGGGTCCAGTAGCGGATGACCGCCGGCACCACGCCGGCGGCGCCGTTCGTGGGCGCCGTGACCACGCGTCCGCCGGCGGCGTTCTCCTCGTTCACCGCCATGGCGTAGACGGAGAGCCAGTCGTTGGCGAGCAGCGGGTTCGGTCGGTTCTCCTTCCAGTCGTTCTGCATGCGCTCGTTGAGCATTCTCGCGCGGCGGCGCACCTTGAGCCCGCCGGGCATGATGCCCTCCTGCGACAGGCCTCGGTCGATGCAGGCGCGCATCGCCTGCCAGATGGCGTCGAGGCGGGCGTCGAGTTCGGCGGGGGTCGACAGCGTCTCCTCGTTGGCGCGCTTCATCTCGGCGATCGACAGGCCGCTCTGCGCTGCCATCTCCAGCATCTCGGCCGCGTTTCGGAACGGATAGGGCACGGCGGGGCCCGCCTCCGGCTCGCTGCGCGACTGCATGCGCTGGAGTTCCTCGTCGGAGACGACGAAGCCGCCGCCGATCGAGAAGTAGATGCGGCGCAGCAGCATCCGGCCGTCGGCGTCCAGCGCGTTGAAGGCCATGCCGTTGGCGTGGCCGGGCAGCGGCGTCTTGCGGTCCATGACGAGATCGACCGCGGGATCGAAGCGATAGGGCGGATGCCCCTGCGGATGGACCTGCCGCTGCGCGGCGACGGCTGCGAGGACCGCCTCGACGCCGTCGGGGTCGACGGTCGTCGGCGTCAGGCCGGCGAGGCCGAGCACGACGGCGCGGTCGGTGCCGTGGCCGATGCCGGTGAAGGCGAGCGAGCCGTGCAGGCTCACCGTGATGCGCGCCACCCTGGCGCCCGCCGGCCGCGGCCAGTCGCCCGACGCGATCTCGTCGAGGAAGCGCGCCGCAGCCGTCATCGGCCCCATGGTGTGGGAGCTCGACGGACCGATACCAATCTTGAAGAGGTCGAAGACGGACAGGAACACAGGCAGGCCTCCAGGATGCGGTGGGATGTTCGATTGTTCGCACCGGCTTCGCTGCGCGGCTCCCGACGTCTGCTGATCCTGCCGCGACATCCCGCGTCGGCCGTTCCGGCGGCGGACCCGGTCCACCTTACCGGTCGGACGCCCAGCGGAAAAGAAAAGGGCGCGGCAATGATGCCGCGCCCCGCAATTCCGTCTGCGACTGGCAGTCCTCAGCTCGCTGCGAGAACCGTTGCGTGCTCGGCGCCGCCGACCAGCCATGCCAGAAGAATGAGACCCGCAAAACCCACGATCGCCTTGGCGGTGACGCCCCAGCACGATTTCGGTACCGTATTGTCCATGATCTTCCGTGTTGATGGTTGCCCCGGAGCGCCGCTACGCGTGACAGAAACGCTCCAATTCACGACCTCCCTGTAATGCGTCGGCTTCCTGTTCGCAACCGCAAAAGAGGCAATCCGGCGGCAGCTGCGGGCGCGAGACGCTGCTTGCGGCCTGTAGCGGCAATCCGATCAAGGGCTTAGTGCGCGGCGGCCGTCAACGATGTCTCAATCGTTTTGTCCAAATCGTGGCATCGGCCCGGAAGGCTCCTGCCGTCGGGCCGCGAGAGGGATATGCTGCGGCGATGGACACCGATTCCTTCCACTGGACCGACGCCTCGGCGCTTGCCGTCTTCATCCTGCTCTGGGTGCTGTTCTCGCAGGCGACGTCGGGCCGCTTCTTCAGACGCAAGTCGCTGACGCAGCTGATGAATGCGCACCGGGAAGCGTGGATGCGCACGATGGCGCGGCGCGAGCTGCGCATGATCGACACCGGCATCATGACAGGCCTGCAGCAGGGGACCGCCTTCTTCGCCTCGAGCGCGCTCCTGGCGCTCGGCGGCTGCTTCGCCCTGCTGCAGTCGTCGGATGCCGTGCTCATGCTGCTCGCTGACCTGCCGCTGGCAGGTGCACCCGACCGCGCCGTCTACGAGGTCAAGGTGCTCGGGCTGATGACGCTCCTGGCCTACACCTTCTTCAAGTTCGGCTGGGCCTACCGGCTGTTCAACTACTGCTCGATCCTGATCGGCGCGGTGCCCATGACCAAGGACGCCGAGGAGGCCGACCTCGAGACGGCGCTGCTGCGGGCCGCCCGCATGAACGTGATCGCCGGCGGTCATTTCAATTCGGGACTGCGCGGGCTGTTCTTCTCGATCGGCTATCTCGGCTGGTTCGTCGGCCCGGCGGTGCTGGTGATGACGACGCTGCTCGTGCTCACCGTCCTGGTCCGTCGGCAGTTCTTCTCCACGGCGCGGTCGGCACTGCTGTCATAGCCGAACGCGTCATCGAACGATCATGCCGCCTCTGCCGGAACCGAAGAACGATCCCGTCCGTTGCAGATCCGCTCTTCAACTGGAGAACGCAGATGTTTCGCGGTCTTGGACTTTGGCTTCTCGGCATTCCGATCCCCATCATCATCCTGATCCTCTTCCTCCTCTGAACCGACCGGGGTCGAGCGGTCACTCGGGGGCCGGCAGCAACACGTCGATCCGGCCCGTGATTCGGTACGCGGCAAGCCCGATCCACTCGCGGATCGCCAGCGCCGTGTTCTGCATCGAATCGAAGGCATTGTCCTCGGCAAGCCCGGGCCGTTCGGCGCCGGACGTCCGGTAATCGGCCGGCCACGGCAGCACCTGGAAACCGGCCTTGCGGAACAGCCCGACGGAGCGCGGCATGTGGAAGGCCGATGTCACGAGGAGCCAAGTTTCGCCCGGCTTCGGATCGGCGAGCCGCTTTGAGAACATCGCGTTCTCCTGGGTGTTGCGGGCCTCGTTGTCGAGAAGCAGTCTGCCGCGCCCGACGCCAAGCGCTTCCAGAAGGCGCGGCGCGGTCTCGCCGTCCCCCTCGCCGGCCAGCATCAGGGCGCCGGTGCCGCCCGATACGAGCACCTTCGCCTCCGGATGGCGAAGCGCCAGGATCGCCGTCTCGACGAAGCGGTCGCCGGAGGAATTCAGTTCGTAGCCGCCGCGGGTGCGGTTGACCCCGCCTTCGAAGCCGCCGCCGAGCACGACGATACCGTCGATTCGCTCCGGAAGCGTCATCGGACGCTGGAATCGCTCCTCCAGCGGATGCAGCATGAGGGCACCCGCCGTCGTCCAGCCGGAGACGGCGAGGACCAGGAAGCCGAGACCGCCCGCGGTCGCGGCGAGGCGCCGCCAGCCGGCGAGGACCAGCAGGAACGACGCCAGCGCCAGCAGCGTCGCCAGCGACAGCGGGTTGGCGAGTAGCCAGAAGATCTTGGAAGCAACGAAGAACAAGGAAATCGCCTTTCTCGCCGCGGGGCGACTGGACTACGGGAGGCCTCAGTCACGTCCCGGCTACGGCGTCGCGTCGCCGCCGTTGCGTTCGCCCGTCTCGCCGGTCGCGGCGGGCTGCGGCCGGTGCCGCCCGACGAAGTCCTGCATCAGGCTCACCACCCGGTGCGTCTCCTCGTCGTCGAGATCGATGCCGAAGGACTGCGGCTTGCCGTCGGCGAAGAAGCGTACGGCACCGCCCGACAGGATGCCCTCGGCGCGCCGCGATCCGAGCTGGTGCGCGAAGCCGATCTCGCCGACCTGGTCGACGCGATACACCTTGCGCCTCGTCAGCGGGCCGATGCCGCGCTCGACGACGACGCCGCCACCCTCGACCAGGAACAGTTTTTCCACCCCGACGAGATTCCAGGCGACCACCGCCAGAACGGCAAGCCCGCCGAGCGTCCAGAGCGACACCCAGACGAGCAGGAACAGGTCGACGACCAGCGGCGAACCCGGGCGCAGAATCTCGGACAGCGCAAACCACTCGCCGGCCGACCAGCCGCAGAGCCAGAAGACCATGAAGATGACGAGGCCGAGCTTGCGGCGCGTCGGATTGTAGACGCCCACTCCGTCTGCGGTCTTGCGCACCGTGATGCGCCAGGGCGCCCCGTCGCGGCGCGGGGGGACATGGCTGTTGTTCATGCTCGGGTCCCCCGCACGGTCGATGCTCTGTCTGCCATCCGCAGACGTATTGCCGTCGTTCTCGCTGGCCTGCAAGGGATGCGCCGTCGGCAATGACGCGGCGGGCTTTGCGCGCCATACAAGTTCTTGTATACTCCCTTCATGAAAGCGCTGCGGTTCTGGGGGAGTTCTCTGGCCGACCTGCGGGCCTTCCCCACCGCGGTCCGGCGCGCGGCCGGATACCAGCTGGAGAAAATACAGAACGGTTTTCTTCCCTCGGACTGGAAGCCTATGGCGACGCTCGGAAAGGGTGTCCAGGAGATCAGGATAAGAGACGAGGCCGGCGCCTTCAGGGTGATCTATGTTGCGAACTTCGCGGATGCCGTCCATGTCCTGCACTGCTTCCGCAAGACCTCGCAGAAGACAAGCAAGGCGGATCTGGCGCTCGCCTCGAAGCGCTATCTGGAACTGGTGAAGGTACAGCGGTCATGACCGAGAAGACGTTTGCAAGCGCCTGGGACGCCATCGAGGACACGGCCGCAGACGCGGAGAACATGAAGCTCCGTTCCACGCTGATGATGGCGCTGGAACAGCATATCCGGTCGAAGCGCTGGACGCAGGCGGAGGCCGCCCGCCGTCTCGGCGTGACGCAGCCGCGCATTTCCGATCTTCTGCGCGGCAAGATCGACCTGTTCTCGCTGGATGCACTCTTCAAACTGCTGGGCGCGGCCGGGCTTCAGGTCGAGATCAGCGTCCGGGATGCCGCGTGACGCCGGAGCTGGAAGCATTGCGCCTGTGATGCGCGCGATTCCGGCGAGTCCCAGAGTATCGATGTCCAACCCTCTGAGCCCTGCTGACGCCCGATCCGATGCGGATCGGGCGCGAACCAGCGTTTGTATCCAGGGGGGCCGATTCGCGCCTCCATGAATGCGGCATTCACCGCGCCCGGTACGAGGCCCCCGGCCGCGCTCCGGCCGCCGGGAATGACCTCCCTACCACCACTTCGTCGGCTCGAACCGCCCCGCCGCCTGCTCGATCACGTGCGCGGTGCGGAACAGCGTCTCCTCCTCGAAGGGACGGCCGATCAGCTGCAGGCCGAGCGGCAGGCCGCGGCCGTCGAGGCCGGCGGGGACGGCGATGCCGGGCAGACCGGCCATGTTCACGGTCACCGTGAAGATGTCGTTCAGGTACATCTTCACCGGATCGCTCGCCATGTCCTGGTCTGCGATGCCGAAGGCGGCCGAGGGCGTGGCCGGGGTCAGGATGGCGTCGACGCCGGCGGCGAAGACGTCCTCGAAATCCTTCTTGATCAGCGTGCGCACCTTCTGCGCCTTGAGATAATAGGCGTCGTAATAGCCGGCCGAGAGCACGTAGGTGCCGATCATGATGCGGCGCTTGACCTCGCGGCCGAAACCTTCGGCGCGGGTCTTCTCGTACATCTCGACGATGTCCTTGCCGGGCACCCGCAGGCCGTAGCGGACGCCGTCGTAGCGGGCGAGGTTGGAGGAGGCCTCGGCGGGCGCGACGATGTAGTAGGCCGGCAGGGCGTATTTCGTGTGCGGCAGCGAGATGTCGACGATCTCGGCGCCGGCGTCGCGCATCCAGTCGATGCCCTGCTGCCACAGCGCCTCGATCTCGTCCGGCATGCCCTCGACCCGGTACTCGCGCGGGATGCCGATCTTCATTCCGCGAATCGACCGGCCGAGCGAGGCTTCGTAGTCCGGAACCGGCAGGTCGACGGAGGTCGTGTCCTTCGTGTCGACGGAGGCCATCGACTTCAGCAGGATCGCGGCATCGCGGACGTCGCGGGCGATCGGGCCGGCCTGGTCGAGCGAGGAGGCGAAGGCGACGATGCCCCAGCGCGAGCAGCGGCCGTAGGTGGGCTTGATCCCGACCGTGCCGGTGAAGGCCGCCGGCTGGCGGATCGAGCCGCCGGTGTCGGTCGCCGTCGCGCCCGCGCAGAGCCAGGCCGAGACGGCGGCTGCCGATCCGCCCGATGATCCGCCGGGCACGAGGTCGACATTGTCGGTCACGCGCTCGGTGCGCACGCCGCTGCCGGCCCCGGCGAAGCCGCCCTCGCCGCCATGCGTGACGGGCATGCCGGCCACGATCATCTCGCGCGAGCGCCGCCAGGGATTGACCACGGGGCCGTAGTAGGAGGTCTCGTTGGACGAGCCCATGGCGAACTCGTCCATGTTGAGCTTGCCCAGCATCACCGCGCCGTCGGCCCAGAGATTGGCCGTCACGGTCGATTCGTAGCGCGGCTCGAAGCCGTCGAGCACATGGCTGCAGGCCTGGGTGTGGACGCCTTCGGTACCGAACAGGTCCTTGATGCCGAGCGGAATGCCCTCGAGCGCGCCGCCCTGCCGCTTCGCGAGCCGCTCGTCTGACGCGGCGGCCATGGCGCGAGCCTTGTCGTGGGTGACCGTCACATAGGCGTTCAGCGTCCCGTTGGCCGCGTCGATCGCGGCCAGATAGGCGTCGGTGAGTTCGGCAGCCTTGAACTCCCCGGCCGCAAGCTTGTCGCGCGCCTGCGCGATCGTCAGTCTGGTCAGCTCGGTCATGAAAGGATCTTCTTCTCGTAAAAGCGCGAATAGCCTGAATCGGGATAGTCGAGCACGGCACCGCAGACCGTGAAGCCGCCGCGCTCGTAGACGCGCCAGGCCTCCTCGAAGCCCGGGGCCTCGCCGGTTTCCAGCACCAGGAGCGTCAGGCCCCTGTCGCGGGCGAGGCCTTCGATGCGCTGCAGCAGCAGGGAGCCGATGCGCCGGCCCCGGACTTCGGGAAGCGTGTACATGCGCTTCACCTCGCCCAGCCCCTCGCCATGGTCCTTGAGCGATCCCATGCCGACGGCCCTGCCCGCTTCGTCGCGGGCCACGAAGCAGGTCACCGACGGCGCGGCCATCTGCTCGACGGTGAGCTGGAACTGGAATTCGCGCGGAGTGAGCGGCATCATATAGGCGTTGAGCGCGGCCACGAGCCGGCGCACGTCGTCCTGCAGCGGCGTCTCGGCGGCGATCGTCACGGCCATGGCGGGCTACTCCACCACCTTCGGCACGAGGAAGAAATTCTCCGCCGAGGCCGGGGCGTTGGCGACGACGTCGGCGGCCTTGCCGCCGTCCGTCACCACGTCCTCGCGCTTGCGCATCTGCATGGGGATCACGGACGTCATCGGCTCGACACCGGACACGTCGACCTCGTCCAGCTGCTCGACGAAGCCGAGGATGGCGTTGAGCTCCCCGGTCATCCGTTCCGCATCCTCCTCGGTGACGGCGATGCGGGCGAGGTGGGCGACGCGCTTGACGGTGGCGAGATCGACGGACATGGGCTTCTCCGGGATGTGACCGGCCCGTGGCTCGCGCGGGGCCGTCCCGCGCTATACCGGTCGGACGGGCGGGGCGCAACGCCCGACCGGCCGGCAGCGGCGGCTCAGGGCAGTTCGAGTCCCTTGCACCGATGGTAGGTGCCGCTGTTGGCGGAGGGCTCGCCGCCCGCCGCATCCAGCACCGAGGTGACCTGCAGCTCGTCCTCTCCGCGCGGCACGATGGCCAGCAGGTCGGGGAAGGCGAAGTCCGGCTCCTCGCACAGCGCGGTGACGACGAAGCCGGGCGTCCGCCGGCCTTCGAGGACCTGGACGAAATCGCAGTGATACTCGATCCCCTCGATGCCGGCCGCCGTCAGGACCGTGTCTCCCTGTTCGAAAATGGACTGGATGCCGCCGGCCAGTCCGGCCGCGCAGAGTTCCTGCGACGGCGCGTAGACGCCGCCCGGAAAATCGGCCGCCGCAGCGCAGGCCGACCAGACCAGCCCGCCGGCCAGCAGCAGCGCGCGCATCGCGCCCCCGTTCGTTCCCCCCGCGATCCGCATCAGAGTTCGAGCGCCTCGCCAACCTTCGGCGTCTTCACCGCGACGCCGGATCCCTCCATGCCGGCCACGAAAGTCTGCGCGCTCTGGTCGAGCATCGGGAAGGTGCCGAAATGACAGGGGATCACCGTCTCGAACTTGAAGAAGCGCCGGCAGGCGAGTGCGGCCACCGCGCCACCCATGGTGAAGCGGTCGCCGACGGGCACGAGGCCGATCTTCGGCTCGTGCAATTCGTTGATCAGCGCCATGTCGGAGAAGATGTCGGTGTCGCCCATGTGGTAGAGCGTGCTGTCGCCCGGGAAATGCAGCACCAGCCCGAGCGGATTGCCGAGATAGGTGTTCTGCCCGCCCTCGCCGGCGAAGGACGAGGAATGCAGCGCCTGGACGAAGGTGACGGTGAAGCCGCCGCAGTCGACGGTGCCGCCGGCATTGCCTGGATTGATCCTGTTGCCGTCGACGCCCTGCCCCACCAGGAACATGCAGAGCTCGAAATTGCCGACCACCATCGCGCCGGTCTTCTTGTGGATCGCCACCGTGTCGCCGACATGGTCGTTGTGGCCGTGCGTGAGCAGCACGTGGGTCGCTCCTTCGGCCGCTTCCTCCCAGCCCTTCCCCCAGGAGGGGTTGCCGGTCAGGAAAGGGTCGATCAGGATCCGGGCGTCGCCCGCCTCGATGCGGAAGGCCGAATGGCCGAACCAGGTGATCTTCATGGATGGTTCTCCTTGCACTTGATCGGCGGCAGGATAGAACGCGGTTCGACCGAGAAGAAAGGCCCCGATCGGCCATGCCCGTGATTTCGATGGAAGACCTGCCGGCCGTGCTCGCCGGCGGCCATACGCTGGCCGGTCTCGACCTCGGCGACAAGACCATCGGCGTGGCGGTGTCCGACAAGGGCCTGAGCTTCGCCAATCCCCGCCCGGTGATCCTGCGCCGGAAATTCACGCAGGACGCCGACATGCTGATGGCGCAGGCGCGCAAGGACGGCGTCGCCGCCTTCGTCATGGGTCTGCCCGTGAACATGGACGGCACGGAGGGGCCGCGCGCGCAGGCCAGCCGCGCCTTCGTGCGCAACATGCAGCGGGTGACCGACCTGCCCTTCGTCTTCTGGGACGAGCGGCTGTCGACGGTGGCCGCGGAACGGGCGCTGATCGAGATGGACGTGTCGCGCCGGAAGCGCAGCGGGCGGATCGATTCGGCCGCCGCCGCCTTCATCCTGCAGGGCGTGCTCGACCGGCTTCAGACGCTCGGCGCGACCGCTTCCTGAGGCCGTGGCCGGCCGCGGCGCTCCCGCAGCCAGCCGGCGATCGCCTTGCGCCGGCGGAAGGCCAGGATGCCGAAGATCAGCGCCGTGTCGACGATGCAGGCCCGCGCCACCATGCCGGGCAGGATCGCCGGGTCGAGGCCGAGAATCTCGCCGTAGAGGCGGAACACCTCGTCGTGGAGCAGTCGGCTGAAGAAGAGCATGCCGAAATTGATGTCGTGGAAGGACAGGGCGTACCAGGACCAGAACAGGCCCATCGGCAGAGCCCAGAGCAGGAGGACGTAGCGCATCAGAACCTCTTCGTCGGGCTTGGATCGCGCCGAGACAGGCGCGACAGCATGCTGTGGCGGGCGGCCCCGATGGCCATCGCCCGCGCCGTTCCGGCATCGACCGGCTCTGCGGCGCGCGAACGGGCATCCCGGCGGGCGGCTTCGGCCTGGATCACCCCATGCGATGCGAGCAGCGCGATGAACTGCAGCGTGACGGCCGACAGGACATCCTGCGTGCCCGACCAGACGCCGAGAGCGAGCAGGACCGCCATGGCACCCGCGGCGGAGGCGAGCGCGATGCGGGCCGGTTCCTCGCCGTCGCCCTGCCGCACTTCGAACAGAACCGTCGCCATGGTCCACACGAAGAGCATCGTCACGAGCAGAAATCCGGTCGCAAGCAGCGCGGACACCGGCGCACCGGCAGGCACCTGGAACGGCGATCCGGCAGGAGACACCAGGGCATGAAGAACGGGGAAACCGGCGCCCCTCACCTCGCCGAGCGCCGCCAGCGCCAGGATCGCGAAGAACGTCGTCCAGTAGGCGGCGACGAAGAGGGTGAGCAGACGTGGCATGGGCTGTCCCGGTCTCGAATGCCGACGATGCCGGTCCGGCTCCGGCCGGGCAATGGAAACCATTCGTTAAGGTTAACGGTTTGATTGCCCCCGGCCGGCGCGGCAGCCCGGTCGGGAATGCGCTTCCGAGGCCTGGCCGCTTTCCTCCCGGTGCGAAACCCTCTAGGAGCCGACCCACCCTTCCCCGGCTGGCCCGTTTCCCATGACCGCGACCTTCGAAAGCATCCTGCCCATCTTCCTGCTCATCGCGGCGGGCCATTTCCTGCGCCGGATCAAGCTGGTGGACGACGCAGCCTGGCCGGGGCTCGAACAGCTGGGCTACTGGTTCCTCTATCCGGCACTGCTCTTCGTCACGATCTACAATGCCGACTTCTCGGGTCTCGAATGGAACGGCATGCTGGCGGCGCTGGCGATCGCGATCGTCGTCACGGGGGCCGGCACGGCGCTCCTCTGGCTTCCCTTGCGGCGTTTCGGGCTGGCGACGGCGGGCGAATTCTCGTCGATCTTCCAGACGAGCGTCCGGTGGAACGGCTTCATGGCGCTGGCCATCGCCGACAAGATCTTCCCTCCCGAGGGGGCGGCGGTGGTGGCGCTGATGATGGCGTTCATCATCGTGCCGATCAACGTCGAATCGGTGATCGTTGTCTGCCGCTTCGCCGATCGCGACGCCAACTGGTCCCGGATGCTGCGCACCATCGCCCTCAACCCGCTGATCCTGGCATCGCTGGCGGGCCTGTCGCTGCGCTTCCTTCCGATCGGCGTCTACGAACCGTTCAACCAGACTCTCGGCCTCGTCGGCCGGGCCGCGCTGGGGATGGGGCTCCTGACCATCGGCGCCGGCCTCCGCCCGGCCGATGCGCTGCGGCCGCGCCTGCCGGTGGTGCTGCCGGTCGTCATCAAGCTCGTCGTCTTTCCCGCGCTGCTGGTGAGCCTCGCCGCGGCCTTCGGCGTCGCCGGGCCGCAACTGCAGTATCTGGCGCTCTGCGCGGCGGTGCCGACGGCGATGAACGGCTATCTGCTGGCCCGCCAGCTCGGCGGCGATGCGGAACTCTATGCGGCGGTGACGACCGTCCAGACGGCCGCGGCCTTCTTCACCATCCCGGCCGTCCTCGCGCTGACCGCCTACGCGGCTTCCGGATAGAGCGTGTCGACGATCAGCCGGGCATCGTGGCGCGAATCGAGCATGCCGTAGGTCGTCCGCCACTGTCCGGCCAGCCGCGTCTCGATGAAGGCGTCGGCGATCCGCCCCGCCCCCAGCCGCTTCAGTTCGGCCGCCGCCGCCGAGAGCGCAAGCTGTTCGGTGAGGATGCGGGCCGAGCCTTCGTCCGACTGGGCGACCTCGAGCGCCGCGCGCAGCACGCCGACCGTTCCCCGGCCGCCGGCGCCGAGATCGTGTTCGACGATGCCCATCACCTCCGAGAAGAGCGCGGGCGACTGCCGGAGCACCCGCAGCGATTCGATCGCGGCGACGTTGCCTGGCCCCTCCCCCATCGCGTTGGCGGCTGAATCGCGGAACAGCCGGGCCATCGGACCGTCCTCGACGTAGCCGCTGCCGCCGAGGCACTCCATCGCCTCGCAGACGACGGCCGGGCAGATCTTGCAGACCCAGTACTTGATCACCGGCGTCATCGCACGCGCGAAAGCCGCCTCCGCCCGGTCCTCGGCCGCGCGATCGAAGGATCGGGCCAGGCGGAACGCGAGTGCAGTCGCCGCCGCGACCTCGACGGCGAGATCGGCGAGCACGCGCAGCATCACCGGCTTGTCGACCAGCTTGTGGCCGTGGACGCGGCGGTGACGGGTGTGGTGAACGGCTTCGGCGAGGGCCGCCCGCATGATGCCGGCCGACGACAGCGCGCCGTCCAGGCGCGTCAGCGTCAGCATGTCCATGATGGTCTTCTGTCCCGCGCCGGGTGCCCCGACCCGCTCGGCGATGGCGCCCGAAAATTCCAGCTCGGCGGTGGCGCAGGAGCGGTCGCCGATCTTCTCCTTCAGGCGCTGGATGCGCAGTCCGTTCGCCTGGCCGGTGCTCAGGATGCGGGGGACGAGGAAGCAGGACGGCCCCTCGGGCGCCTGCGCCAGCATCAGGAACGCGTCGGACATCGGCGCCGAGACGAACCATTTATGGCCGGTGAGACGGAAGAAGCCGTTGTCGGCCCGCTCGGCGCGCGTGGACATGCCGTCGGGATCGCTGCCCCCCTGTTTTTCCGCCAGCGCCATGCCGATCGTCAGGCCGGTCTTTTCGACGGGCGGCTTCTGGGCCGGATCGTACTTGCGCGTCGTGGCGCGCGGCGCCCATTCCCGGAAGAGCTTCGGCGACGCCATCAGCGCCGCGAGTGCCGCGCTGGTGGCCGTGATGGACTTCAGGTGCGGCGATTCGAGCTGCGCCATCATGAAGAACCGGGCCGCGCGCACCTGGTGGCGACGGCCGGTCTCCGCCTCGCCGTTTTCCCATACCGACGACTGCAGCCCGGTCGTCACCGAACGCCGCATGAGGGCGTGGTAGGCCGGGTGGAACTCGACCAGATCGATGCGGCGGCCCTGCCGGTCATGCGTTCGCAGCCGCGGCAGTTCGGAATTCGCGAGGCGAGCGAGGTCCTGCGCCTCGGACGACATCGTGAAGCGTCCGGCCGCATCCAGGTCCTTGCGCGCGACCGGCGAGAACTCCTCCGAAAGCTGCACGAGAAGCGGGTCGTCCCGCCACGCGTTGGAACCGGCGTGCGGCGGCGGCTGGTTCGTCACTTCATGCGTCACTTGCGATTGTCCCGTCGCCCCTGGTTTTTGCGTTTATAACGCAAGCGAGGGACCGCGGGCGACGGAATTGCGCCGTGCCCGCTCAGCCTGTGGACGGATGCGGGCCAGCCTGGCGGCAGGCCCGCATCGGCCGGTCTCAATAGGCGTAGGGCGAACGGCAGAGGCGCCGCGGCCCGTGATAGGGCTGGAACGTGTTCGAATGGACGTCATAGGAGCGGTACCGCCTCAGGCACCAGTCGACATGGGCGCTGCGGTAGCCACGGTAGTGGTGGCGCGGCTGGCCGGCGATGATGCCGCCGATGATGGCCCCGGCCACGAGTCCGCCGATGATCGGGCCGGCATCGTTGCGCCGGTGGTAGCGGACATGCGGACGATGGTGATGCCGACGAAACTCGTGGCGGTGATAGCGGTGCCGGTCGTAGCGACGGTGGCGGTGTCCGATCTCGACGACATCGGTCTGGCCGGACGCGACCGCCGGGGCCGAAGGCCGGAGGGAGCCGGCCACGGACGGCGTAGCAGCGGCGAGCGCGAACGAGAGGGACAGGGCCAGTGCGAGGCCGGCGGACAAGATGCGCTTCATACGATCCTCCATCAGATCTCTTACCCCCGGCGAATCGTATCACCGACGGCGACGTTCTCCAACATGCGGGTGCCCGCACCGGCAAGCCGGGATTAATCGCTTCCGCCTAATCCACCGGGGCGATCCATGCGTATCTTGGCCCATGATCGACAAGCAGACGACCGATCCGCGGAATTTTTCATGACTGGCATGCGGCCGGACGGGAGCGAAACCCCCGTCCTCGTCCTCTTCAGGCACGACCTTCGGCTTTCCGACAACCGGGCGCTCCGTGTGGGAGCGGAATCCGGCAGGCCGGTGCTCCCGGTGTTCGTTCTCGACGAGGAGAGCAAGGGGATGCGGCCGGTCGGCGGCGCTCGCCGCTGGTGGCTGCATCATTCGCTGTCGGCGCTCGCGCGTGACCTGGAAGACAGGGGCGCCCGCCTGGTCCTGCGCCGCGGCCGCACGCAAGCCGTGGTCGAGGCGCTGCTCGACGAGACCGGTGCAGACCGCGTCCTCTGGAACCGGCGCTACGATCCCCCCGGAGCGGCCGTCGACGCCGCGCTGAAGGAGGCGCTTCGCGGGCGGGGCATCGACTGCGAGAGCTTCGAGGGCCAGCTGCTGCACGAGCCGACGCGGCTGAAGACGGGAGCCGGAGGCCCCTTCAGGGTGTATTCGCCGTTCTGGCGGGCGCTGACGGCCGAGCCGGCGCCGCGGCCCGCGATGGCCGCGCCCCGGACGCTGCGCGGCCATCGCGGGCCGGTGGCGAGCGACGACCTGCGGACATGGGGGCTGCTGCCGACCCGGCCGGACTGGGCCGGCGGCCTGCGGGCCGAATGGACCCCCGGCGAGGCGGGCGCCCTGGCCCGGCTGAAGATCTTCCTGGCTGGCGCGATCGACGGCTACGGCGAGAACCGCGACCGGCCGGGCATGCCGTCGACCTCCCGGCTGTCACCCCACCTCGCCCATGGGGAGATCACGCCGTTCCAGATCTGGCAGGCGGTCGAGGACGCGCGCGGCGCCATTCCGGCACGGGATGCGGAAAAATTCCTCAAGGAGGTCGTCTGGCGCGAGTTCTCCTACCACCTCCTGTTCCACAATCCGGATCTTGCCGAAAGCAACTACAATCGCGATTTCGACGGATTCCGCTGGCAGCCTTCGGACGCTCTCGTGGAGGCCTGGCGGCGGGGCCGCACCGGCTACCCGATCGTCGATGCCGGCATGCGGGAGCTCTGGCAGACGGGCTGGATGCACAACCGCGTGCGGATGATCTGCGCCTCCTTCCTCATCAAGCACCTGCTGCAGGACTGGCGCGAGGGCGAGCGCTGGTTCTGGGACACGCTGGTGGACGCCGACCCGGCCAGCAACGCGGCGAGCTGGCAGTGGGTGGCGGGATCGGGTGCGGATGCCGCCCCCTATTTCCGGATCTTCAACCCGATCCTCCAGGGCGAGAAATTCGACGGCGAGGGCGACTACGTGCGCCGCTTCGTGCCTGAACTCGGCCGCGTGCCGGACCGCTTCCTCCACCATCCCGCCGACGCCCCCGCCCTCGTGCTCGCTGAAGCCGGGGTGAAACTCGGCCGCGACTATCCCGTACCTGCCATAGACCATGCCTTGGCCCGCGACCGGGCGATGGCCGCCTACACTGCGATGAAAGGATCCGCATGAGCATCGTCACACTGGACCGCAGCACGCTTCGCGGCCGGAAGAGAATCGCCGTCGTCGGATCCGGCGTTTCCGGAGCCTCTGCGGCCTGGGCCTTGCAGGCGCGGCATGACGTGACCCTGTTCGAGGCCGAGGGCCGTCCGGGCGGCCACACCGCCACCGTCGACGTCGACTACGACGGCACGACCATCGCCGTCGACACCGGCTTCATCGTCTACAACGAGCTGAACTATCCCGAACTCACCGCGCTCTTCGCCCATCTCGGCGTGGCCACGCACGAGAGCAACATGGGCTTCTCGCTGTCGCTCGACGGCGGGCGCCGCGAGTGGAGCGGCCAGACCTACCGCTCGATCTTCGCCCAGAAGCGCAACGTCTTCTCCCCCTCCTTCCTCTGGATGCTGCGCGAGATCCTGCGCTTCAACCGCCAGTGCATCCAGGACCGCGAGGCGGGGCTGCTCGGCGGCGTCACGATCGGGCAATATCTCCAGACGCGAAAATTCTCTGCCGAGTTCCGCGACGACTACCTGATCCCGATGGCCGCCGCGATCTGGTCGACGCCGCGCGTGAAGATGCTCGACTTCCCGGCCGCGACCTTCGTCTCCTTCTTCGAGAACCACCGCCTCATCCACAACGAGCGGCCGATGTGGCGCACCGTCACCGGCGGCTCGCGGACCTATCTCGAAAAGCTGCTTGCCCCGCTCGGCGACCGGCTGCGCCTGAACGCCCCCGTGGACCGTGTCCTGCGCGACGAGCACGGCGTCGTCGTGACGGCGCGCGGCGCGGCGCCCGAGCGCTTCGACGCGATCGTCATCGCCAGCCATTCCGGCCAGGCGCTCGCCCTGCTCGGCGATGCCTCGCCGATCGAGGAGAAGATCCTCGGTGCCGTCGCCTACCGCCCGAACCGCGTGATCCTGCACCGCGACCCGCGCCTGATGCCGAAGCGCCGCGCGGCGTGGTCGGCCTGGAACTACATGCGCTCGAGCGGGATGGACCTCGAGAAGGAGGTCTGCGTCACCTACTGGATGAACGCGCTGCAGGGGATCGACCCGTCGCGGCCACTGTTCGTCTCGCTCAATCCGGTCGTCGAGCCGGCGGCGGGAACGGTCTTCGGCGAGTGGAGTTTCTCCCACCCGCAGTTCGATTCGCGCGCCCTCTCGGCGCAGGTCCGCCTCGACGATATCCAGGGCGTGCGGAACACCTGGTTCGCCGGCGCCTGGACCGGGCACGGTTTCCACGAGGACGGGCTGCGGTCGGGCCTCAGGGTCGCCGAGGCGCTGGGCGGCGTGGTACCCTGGCGGCGGACGGAGCCGGCTGACACGGACCTGCCGCTGGCCGCGGAATAGTCGGGGAAAGATGTCACCACGCGAGCGCACCACGACGATGGCGGAGAACGGCGCGCCGCCGCAGGCAGCAGCCGTGCTCTACCGCGGCGAGGTCATGCACCAGCGGCTGAAGCCCTTCGGACACCGCTTCGCCTATTCCGTGTTCTCGCTGCTGGTCGACCTCGACCGGCTGGGCGAGGTCGGCCGCCTGTCGCCGCTCCTGTCGGTCAACGGGCCGAACATGGTCTCCTTCCATGACCGCGACCATGGCGAGAGGCCGGGCGAGACGGCCAGGGCCTATGCCGACCGACTGCTCGCCGGAGCGGGCCTCCCCCGGCCGGCCGCGCGCATCCTGCTTCTCTGCTATCCGCGGATTTTCGGCTACGTCTTCAATCCGCTGTCCGTCTACTTCGCCTATGACGAGGCGGGCGCGCTCGTTGCGCTGATCTACGGCGTGCGCAACACCTTCGGCCAGCGCCATTCCTACGTCGCGCTGGTGGAGCCCGGCGACGTCAGCGCAGCCGGGGTCCGGCAGACGCGGCGCAAGATCTTCCACGTCTCACCGTTCGTCGGGATGGATGCGCGCTACCATTTCCGCATCCTGCCGCCCGGGCGCGCGATAAGGGTGCGCATTCACGAGACGGAGGGCCGCGAGCCCCTCCTCGCAGCAACCTTCGCAGGAAACGCCCGCGCTCTGGATACATCGACGCTCGCCGCTTGCCTCTTGCAGTTTCCGCTCCTCACATGGAAAGTCATGGCGGGCATCCACTGGGAGGCCCTCAAGCTCTGGCTGAAGGGTGCGCGGTTCAACTCCAGTCCACCTGCGCCCTCGACCGCGAGCTATCGTGACAGTCCGGCCATCGAGCCGGGAGAGTGAGACGCCGCCGAGCGGGCAGAGTTGAGGGCGGACACGGATGAACGCGCAGACGACGATCGACACGCACGAACAGAAGCCGATCAGGCTCACGGACGAGAATTTCGCAGCTTTCACGCGGGGTCTTCCGGCCAAGGCCCGCATGGTGCTCGGCGCAGCGATCCGGCTGCCCAGGGGCACGCTCACGGCGCAGCTGCCGGACGGGCGGGTGATCCTCGTCGGCGGCAACGCCCCGGGGCCGGACGCCCACGTCGAACTGCGCAACTGGCGTCTCCCCGGCCGGGCCTTTGCCGGCGGGACGATCGGCGTGGCCGAATCCTACATGGACGGCGACTGGGACAGCCGCGACGTCACCACCTTCCTCGAACTCTTCGTGGTCAACCAGGAGACCGGCGAGGAAGTGGCGGGCGGCGCCAACTGGCTGCTCACCGCGATCCAGCGGATCCGCCACTGGCTGAACGAGAACACCCGCACCGGCTCGAAGCGCAACATCTCGGCCCATTACGACCTCGGCAACGCCTTCTACCGCGAATGGCTCGACCCGAGCATGACCTATTCCTCCGCGCTCTACGGCACCGGCGCCAACGACCTCGAATCGGCGCAGGCGGCGAAGTACCGGGCGCTGGCGCGCGACGGCGGCATCGGTCCGTCGAGCAGCGTGCTGGAGATCGGCTGCGGCTGGGGCGGCTTCGCCGAGTTCGCCGCCCGCGAGATCGGCTGCCGGGTCACCGGGCTGACGATCAGCCGCGAGCAACACGATTTCGCCCGCGAGCGTATCCACAAGGCGGGGCTATCCGACCGGGTCGAGATCAAGCTGCAGGACTATCGCGACGAGACCGGCCGCTACGACCACATCGCCTCGATCGAGATGTTCGAGGCGGTGGGTGAAAAATACTGGCCCGTCTTCTTCCGCAAGGTGAAGGACTGCCTGAACCCCAGCGGCACGGCTGCGATGCAGATCATCACCATCAACGAAGCCGCCTTCGACGCCTATCGGCGGCGTCCCGACTTCATCCAGCGCTACGTCTTCCCGGGCGGCATGCTGCCGACGCCGAGCCTGCTCAAGACGCTCGGCGCGGAGCAGGGCCTGTCCTTCCTCAAGGAACGCGTCTTCGCGCAGGACTACGCGCGCACCTTGGCCGACTGGCGCCACCGCTTCTGGGCCTCCTGGGAGAAGCTCGTCCCCCTCGGCTTCGACGACCGCTTCCGCAAGCTGTGGGAGTTCTATCTCCACTATTGCGAGGCGGGCTTCCGGGCCGAGTACATCGACGTTCGTCAGGTGGTGTACAAGGCTTGAAGGGACGGCAGCGGACCGCGCCGCGGAGGGCGCGCCGCCGTCACCGTCGACGTGAAAAGCCGTGACCGGCAGAGCCGCCCCGGCGGGCCATGACGTTCGCGTCGTCGCTCCCGCCCCCTGCCATCTCCTTGTCGATTCCTCGGAGCGCCGATCCGCGCTGTCGCCTCTCGCGCGAGCGGGATAACTGGACACTGTCTGGTTTTCCAACTCCTGGAGATCGTCACATGGCATCGCAGACCGTTCTGGTAACCGGCGCCGCGAAGCGTAGTCGATGCCGCCCGCTTCCTCGTCGATCGCGGGCTCGCCTGAACGCAAAACGGGGCTCCTTTCGGCGCCCCGTCCCGTCGAGACGTCGGACGACGCTCAGTTCTTGGTCTTGTCGACCAGCTTGTTGGCCGAGATCCACGGCATCATGCCGCGCAGCTTCTCGCCGACCTGCTCGATCTGGTGCTCGTCGTTGAGGCGGCGGATGCCCTTGAAGCGGGCCATGCCGGAGCGGTATTCCTGCATCCAATCGCTGGTGAACTTGCCGGTCTGGATGTCCTTCAGCACGCGCTTCATCTCGGCCTTGGTCTCGGCGGTGATGATGCGCGGGCCCGACACATACTCGCCCCATTCGGCGGTGTTGGAGATCGAGTAGTTCATGTTGGCGATGCCGCCCTCGTAGATCAGGTCGACGATCAGCTTCACCTCGTGCAGGCACTCGAAATAGGCCATCTCGGGCGCGTAGCCGGCTTCCACCAGCGTCTCGAAGCCGGCGCGGATCAGCTCCACCAGGCCGCCGCAGAGCACGACCTGCTCACCGAACAGATCGGTCTCGCATTCCTCGCGGAAATTGGTCTCGATGATGCCCGAACGGCCGCCGCCGACGCCGCAGGCGTAGGAGAGCGCGAGGTCGAGCGCGTTGCCCGACGGGTCCTGGTTGACGGCGACGAGGCACGGCACGCCGCCGCCCTTCTGGTATTCGCCGCGCACGGTGTGGCCCGGGCCCTTCGGCGCGACCATCAGAACGTCGACCGATGCCTTCGGCTCGATCAGGCCGAAATGCACGTTGAGGCCGTGGGCGAAGGCGATCGCGGCGCCGTCGCGGATGTTCGGGGCGATCTCGTTCCTGTAGATGTCAGCCTGCAGTTCGTCGGGCGTCGCCATCATCATCAGGTCGGCCCACTTGGCGGCGTCCGCCACCGTCATGACCTTGAGGCCGTCGGCCTCGACCTTCCTGGCGGTCGCCGAGCCGGCCTTCAGGCCGACGGCGATCTCCTTCACGCCCGAATCCTTCAGGTTCAGCGCGTGCGCGCGGCCCTGCGAGCCGTAGCCGATGATGGCGACCTTCTTGCCCTTGATGAGATTGAGATCGGCGTCGCGATCGTAATAGACACGCATGGTCATTTCCTTCCCGTGTGTTGCGTCGTCAGTTGGCTGGTTTTCGCGGCGCGGACCGGCCCGCGCCGAAAAGGGTGAGAAACTGCCTGGTGGCGCGGGCGGCGTCGGTCGCGATCTCGGCTTTCGAGGGCACCATGGCGTCGCCGAGCAGCAGCCGCACCTGCACGTCGCGGCCGACGAGGCCGAAGAAGGTGCGGAAGGCGGTCTCGGTGTCGTCGAAGGCGATCAGGCCGGCCTCGCGGGCAGCGTCCAGCAGCGGCTTCAGCCGCTCGCCAATGGCGAAGCGGCCGTTCTCCAGAACGATGCGGCCGAGGTCGCTGCGGCCGGAGGCGGCATGCGCCACCGCCACGCGGTTGAGCGCGACCGAGGTCTTCGACGAGATCACCGTCAGCCAGTTGGCGGCGAAGGCCTCCAGGCTCTCGGCCAGCGCGTCGGCGTCGAGGCGCTGGCGGTCCCAGTTGCCGGCCCGCACCTTCGAGGCCTGCCAGCGCACGGTGGCGGTGAGCAGCCCGTCGCGGTCGCCGAACCATTTGTAGAGCGTCTCCTTGGAGCAGCTCGCGCGGCGTGCCACGGCCGTCATGGTCAGCGCGTCGCGGCCCTCCAGAAGCAGCGCCAGCACGGCGTCGAGCACCTCGCCCTGGCGGGGCGTGACGATCTCGTCTGCGGCGGTTGCGGCGGCCTGCGGCACGCGGATTCCTGTCGGCTCGAAAGGTGTACCGTACGGTACGGTTCGGCGTGGTTACCGCTCCGCGCGACGGCGGTCAAGGGGACGCGGGAAGATCGCCCGGCGGATGTGCGCCCGGCCTCGCGCATACCGCCCAGTCCGGCTCGGCGAGCCCGATGCGGCGCAGCGGGTTGGCCACCATGCCGGAGACGATGGCGGCGAGCATGGCGGGTGCCGGCGGCACCTTCGCCACGCTCGACACCAGGGTGTCGCGCAGGAACGGGATCAGTCTCGAATCCGACTGGTAGAAGGGCGTGAAGGCGAGCGAGAGGGCCTGGAACAGCCGCACATGCAGGCGTCTCGCGGCGCAGTAGCGGGCGAGCGCCTCGGCCAGATCATCGGTCGTGTCGAGCGCATGCGCCAGTGCCGCGGCGTCGAGCAGCGCCATGTTGGCGCCCTGCCCCAGCTGCGGGCTGGTCGAATGCGCGGCGTCGCCGATCACCGCAAGCCGCCGCCCGGCCGGACGGCGCAGCGTGTGATGGCCGTAGCGGGCCAGTGTCAGCTGCTCGAAGCTGTCGATCCGGGCGAGATAGGCCTCCGTCGCCGGCCAGAGCGACCGCACCCTGTCCTTCCAGGCGTCGAGCCCCCGCGCCTGCACGGCGGCTGCCTCGTCGGGCTTGAGGCTCCAGAAAAAGGCCGCCTGCGCCGGGCCGCCGGGATCCACGCGGCCGATCGGCATCACGCCGATCATGACGCTGGCCTGCCGGTAGCGCTGCGACAGCGCATGTCCGTCGAAGCCCTCGCCATGCCATGGCAGCGAGGCCCAGAATGCGCCGTAGGCGAGCGGCCGAGGTTCGGCGGGCGTCTCGACATGGTGCTTCAGCCTGGACCGCGAACCGCTTGCATCGACGACGAGATCGAACGGACCGATCCGCGCGCCGTCGGCCTGGACCAGGCGTGGCCGCCCTCCGGCGTCGTCCAGCGCGGCGATGTCGCGGCCGGTCTCGATCGCAACTCCCGCCTGCCGGGCGGCACGGTGCAGCACGCCGAACAGCGCGGCACGGTGGACGGCGAGGCCGAACCGCCCGTTGCGGCCGGAGGCATAGCGGACGTCGAGGACCGTCCGCCCGGTCGCGGCATCCGCGCCGTGCAGCCTCTCGATCCTGCTGCCGAGCGCGAGGATCTCCGGCAGGAGTCCCAGCGCGGCCAGCACGGCGAGCCCGGTCGGCTGCAGGATCAGACCGGAACCGAGCGGCCTCGCCGTCTCGAAGCGCTCGAACACGGTGACGCGATGGCCGGCACGGTGGAGCAGCAGCGCGGCGGCCAGGCCGGCCGGCCCCGCGCCGCAGATGCCGATGTCGAGCGGCGCCAAGGGCGGACCGTCAGCCGGCGTCCGCGTCGAACGACCGACGGGCGTCGCGGACGGCGCCATGATTGGTCTCGGCCCAGTTCAGCAGATGCTGGAGGCTGTCGAACATCGATCGGCCGAGATCGGTCAGGCTGTATTCGACGCTCGGGGGTTTGGTGGGGAACACCTCGCGGTGCACGTAGCCGTCGCGCTGGAGGTCGCGCAGCGTCTCGGTCAGCATGCGCTGGGAGATATCGGGGACCAGACGGCGCAGTTCGCCGAAGCGGTAGGGCTTCTCGGCCAGCGCCATCAGCAGCAGCGAACTCCACTTGCCGAAGATGTTCTGCACCACGCTGCGGATCGGGCAGTTGGCCAGTCCGCCCTCACCCACGCCCGCGCGATAGATTTCGATCTTCTGCCGTGCCGATGCGACCCGCGCGTCCATGGTGGTTCCCTCCAGGTAACGACCGGAGCGAAAAATGCCTCCTTTACGCCGGCCGGTCAATGCATATTCTAGACGTACTCTCTTTTCGAGACCACATCAGATCAGGAACAGGAATTCTCGCATGTCCGACACCATCCTCGTCACCGGAGCCTCGGGCTCGCTCGGCAGCGCCATCATCCGCCACCTGCTCGACGCCGAAGGCGTCACGCCCGGCCGCCTCATCGCCGTTACCCGCGATCCCTCGAAGCTCGCCGCGCTTTCGGCACGCGGCGTGACCGTCCGTGCGGGCGACTTCGATGACGAAGCCGGTCTGGCCGCGGCCTTTGCCGGCGCCGGCACCGTGCTGATCGTCTCGACCGACACCGTGGGCGAGCCCGGCAAGCGGCTGCGCCAGCATCTCGCTGCCGTTTCGGCCGCGAAGAAGGCGCAGGTCTCGCGGATCGGCTACACCTCGATGTTCAGCCCGGAACCCGGCAATCCCGTTCTCTTCGCACCCGACCACCATGGCACCGAGGAAGCGCTCCGGGCGAGCGGCATCGCCTACGCCATCTACCGCAACGGCTGGTACCAGGAGAATCTCTTGATGTCGCTGCCGGCCGCGATCGGCATGGGTCAGTGGTTCACCTCGGCCGGCGACGGCAGGACAGCCCATATCCAGCGCGACGACCTCGCCCGCGCCATCGCCGCCGATCTCGCGAACCCGCTCGCGGGCAGCGTCACCTACACGCTCTCGGGCGCGGAGGCCTTCACCAATGCCGAGATCGCGGCGATGGCGTCGGCCGCGACGGGCAAGCCGCTCGCGGTCGTCAACCTCACCGACGAGCAGCTGGCCGGGGGAATGAAGGCCGCGGGCGTTCCCGCGCCGGTGGTCCCGCTCCTCGTGTCGTTCGACGCCGCCACACGCGCCGGCGTGCTCGGGACCGTGACGGACGACGTCGAGAAGCTGACGGGCCGCAGGCCCGCGCCGCTGAGAGCCTGGATCGAGGCCAACAGGGCCGCGCTCGGCGGCTGAAACCTCCGGACCGACGGGACCGGCGGGCGAGGCTTGCCGGTCCCCGGGCGCCCCTCAGCCCTGCAGCGCCGCCAGGAAGCGTTTCACCGTCGCCGCCATGCCATGTTCCAGCGCGTCGGCGGTGAGCCCGTGGCCGATGGAGACCTCGGCGAGATGCGGGACCGCGCGCACGAGCCCGGGCAGATTGACGACCGTGAGATCGTGCCCGGCATTGACACCGAGACCGGCGTCGTCTGCGAGCCTGGCCGTGATGCCGAGCTTGCGCGCTTCGATCTCGGCCCCTGCCGGATCGTCGTGACGACCGCCATAGGGTCCGGTGTAGAGTTCGACGCGGTCGGCGCCGGTGCCGCGCGCAGCCTCGATCTCGCGCTCCGAAGCGTCGGGATCGCAGAACAGCGACACGCGCATGCCGCGCTTCTTCAGCCGCGCGACGACGGGGCGCAGGAAATTGCCCTGCCGTTCGAACGGCCAGCCGTGGTCGGAGGTCGCCTGCGCCGGATCGTCGGGCACCAGCGTCACCTGCTCCGGCTGCGTCCGCTCGACGAGGGCGAGAAAATCCTCGGTCGGGTAGCCTTCGATGTTGAATTCGGCCTGCGGGAACTCGTCGTCGATCAGCGCGCGCAGATCCGGCAGGTCGGAGAAGCGGATGTGGCGCTGGTCGGGCCGCGGATGCACCGTCAGTCCGTGCGCGCCGGCCGCGAGCGCGATGCGGCCCAGCGCCGTCACGCTCGGCCAGGGCAGATCCCGCCGGTTGCGCAGCATGGCGACGGCGTTGAGATTGACGGAAAGCTTGGCAGGCATGTCGACGACCGGTCCCGAGACTGTGGCACGGTGCCGTTAGCACAGCCGCCCGCGCCGCGCACCGGGCCACCACGGCTGCAGCGGATGGCCACGACGGACCGGAAGGGCATGCGTCACGCGACCAGCCGCACACCGCCGCCGCTCACGCGGACGCGCCGGCGCGGCCCCGGCGGAGCTTCGGACCGATGCCCTCCGGTTCTAGCGAACGATGGTCAGACGCTCCGCCGCTCGCGTGATGGCGGTGTAGAGCCACCGCTCGCGCGTGTCGCGGAAGGCGAAGCTCTCGTCGAACAGCACGACGTCGTCCCACTGCGACCCCTGCGCCTTGTGTACGGTCAGCGCATAGCCGTAGTCGAAATCGTCGAAGCGCTTCTTCTGCTGCCAGCCGATCTCGGCATCGGGGTCCTCGAATGCAGCCTTGAGCAGCTTGATCTTCGCCACGCCGCGCTCGGGATCGTCCTCTTCCGGCGAGACGAGCAGGTTGATGCCGGGCTTCACGGTCTCGCGCGAGGCCGTCATGACCTTCCACAGAGAGCCGTTGAGGAGGCCCTTGGCAGGATCGTTGCGCAGGCAGACCAGCTTGTCGCCGGCCATCGGCAGCGGACCCTCGAAGCCCTTCAGCTCGCGCAGGCGGGCGTTGTAACGGCGCCGGGTCCGGTTGGTGCCGACCAGCACCTGGTCGGCGGCGAGCACCAGATCCCGGTCGACGTCCTCGCGGCCGATCACCTTCGCCGTCCCGTAGTCGCCCTTGATGAATTCGCGGCCCTCGCGCACGTCGAGCGCCAGCCGGATGATCGGGTTGTCCCGCGCCTGGCGGTGGATCTCGGTCAGGAGGACGTCGGGCTCGTGTTCGGTGAAGAAGCCGCCGCCCGAGATCGGCGGCAGCTGCGCGGGATCGCCGAGCACCAGGATCGGCGTGCCGAAGGTCAGGAGGTCGCGGCCGAGCTGCTCGTCGACCATCGAGCACTCGTCGACGACCACCAGCTTGGCGCGGGCGATCGGGCTCTGCCGGTTGAGCGAGAAGGTCGGCGACATCGACGTCTTGCCGGTGGTCTCGTCGGCGACCGCCTCCTCGCCGCGCGGGCGGTAGATCAGCGAATGGATGGTCCGGGCGTTGGTCGCGCCCTTCGAGCGCAGCACCTGCGCTGCCTTGCCGGTGAAGGCGGCGAACTGCACCTGCCCGTCGACATGCTCGGCGAAATGGCGCGCAAGCGTGGTCTTGCCCGTCCCGGCATAGCCGAACAGGCGGAAGATCTGCGGCCGGCCGTCCTTCAGCCACCGCGCCACGGCCTTCAGCGCGGCGTCCTGCTGCGGAGAGAATTCCATCAGAGCGAGAGACAGGATTCGGGGATCAAGGGCAAGGACCGAATGTCACGCGAGGTCGGTGCGACTGAAGTCGTTACCCTTGTAGAGAAGCGACACACCTTGCGCCTTGGCAACGCCGTAGGAAAAGCAATCGCCCATATTGAGCTGAGCGGGGTGGCCGGAGCCCTTTCCGAAACGGACATGCGCTTCCGCCAGATCTTCGAGAAGTTCACCTCCGACGCTGCGAAGACGTATGTCCGCGAGATCGAGGAAATCCCGCACCGCGCCCGCTGCGGCAGACCGATCGGCAAGCTTACCTGCCATCGCGAGGACCGCCTCGAATGCCGAAACGACGGAGGAGATGCGCTCGTCGGCATCGGCAAGGCGCGTGGTCAGAGCGTCGGCGTCCTCTTCGCCGATGAGGATCGCCACCATTGCGGACGCATCGACATACATCACTCGCCCCCCTGCCCCCACAAGCGATCATAGAACCGCTTGTCGAGTACGGCATCGGTCTTGGGCAGCGCCCGAATACGGTCAACAAGCGGCTGCAACCGACCTCGCAGTTCCTCGGGCCTCATGGATCCGGCGGGACGCTCGTGCGCAAGAGCTTCCTCGAAGACCTCAAGGATCGTCTTCGTGATCCCGAGTCCGCGTTGCCGGGCCACCTTGCGGACCAGCGCTTCCACCTTCGGGTCGCGCACGTGAAATGCCATCGGCCCTCTCCGCTGTTCAAAACAACGCTATCATTCGAGAGAACAGAACACAAGCAGAACATTTCTACTGCGCGTGCGAGCAAGTCCGGTCGCTTGGTGCACCTCGCTCCGGATCGTTCTCCAGCAGAATCGGCTCTCCATGCGGCGTGGCGTGCGCGGCGCGCTGCCAGGCCGCCTGCAGAGCGTCGACCTCGGCGTCCGCGGCGACGCCTCTCCTGTCCAAGAGCGCGCCGAGCGCCGCCACCCAGTGCTCATAATAGTCGTGGCCCTGCGGATCGGCGCCGGCCCGGTGGAGCTCGGACGACAGGGTCGCCGCCCATTCGTCCCAGGTGAACAGCCCCGCATCGTGAAGCGCCACGACCATCGCGAAGGCCTGCGCCTGCCAGGGCTCGGCAAAGACCGGCTCGGCGGGAACCGGGCCGGCGTTCGGCGTCTCACGCGGGCTCAAGATAGCTCTCCCAGGCATCGACGCTGACGGACAGCGTCGGATCGGCATCATCGCCCCAGAGGTCGCGGCCGGCGAAGACGACGGTGTAGACCCATTGCGGGTTCTCGCCCCGGCCATGGGCATTGGTATCGGGAAACACGAAACCGCCGCGCACCGCCTCCACCGTGCCGACATGGCCGCGCACGTAGCGCGGCAGGCGCGTGTGGCCGACGGGGTGGATGTTCCTCGTCCGCACGCGGTCTCCGGGCGCAAAGCGGGGTGGCGCCGCGACCGGCCGGTCGCAGGGGCCGCCGCGGGCGAGCACGGGCGCGACGTCGGCGACCGTAAGCACGCGCTTCGGCGCGGCACCCGGCCTGAGCGCCTTGCGCTGCGCCAGTTCGTCCTCGTCGACGAAGCCGTGCCGCACGAGCAGCCGCTCCAGCGCCTTCGTCCAGATCTCGTAGTAGCTCGACGCGTAGTAGTCGGCAGGGTGCAGGCTCTCGCGCGCATGCCGGCTCTCGTCGATCGTCCAGGCGCCCATGGCGCCGGCGGCCAGCGTCACGCCCAGCGCGCGTCGTTCCCAGGCCGCGTGGAAAAGAGGCTCGTCCATCTCCGGTGCCACCGGCCCGAAGCCCATCTGCCCGCCGAGATCCTGCGGCCCGTTCATGCCGCCTCCGGCGACCGTGCGAGGCCGGTTCCGATCATCGAATCGCGCGTCACGAGATCGGCCAGCCGCTCCTCGTCGAGGCCTTCGGTGCCCGCCGGCCGCTCGGGCACGACGAGGTAGCGCAGTTCGGCCGTGGAATCCCAGACGCGCACCTGCCTGTCGGCGGGAAGCGTCACACCGAACTCCGCCAGCACGCCGCGCGGGTCCATCACCGCCCGGCTGCGGTAGGCCGGCGCCTTGTACCAGACGGGCGGCAGGCCGAGCACCGACCACGGATAGCAGGAGCACAGGGTGCAGACGACGAGGTTGTGCGTGTCAGGCGTGTTGAACACCGCCTCCATGTGCTCGCCCTGCCGGCCCGTATAGCCGAGAGAGGCTATGGCGGCCGTCGCGTCGCGCCGCAGCCAGTCGGCGAAGGACGGATCGCTCCACGCCTTCGCGACCACGCGCGCTCCATTGCGCGGACCCACTTTCGTCTCATAGGTCTCCACGATCGCGTCGATGGCGGCCGGATCGATCAGGCCCTTCTGCGTGAGGATCGTCTCCAGCGCACGCACCCGGGCGGCCATGGGATCGAGATGGTTGTCATGGTCATGATCATCGCCGTCGTGGTGATGATGGTGAGGCTCGTGATGTCCGGCCATTGAAGGTCCTCCCGGTTCCGGTCAGCCGCCGCTCGACGGGTTTGGCGCATAGCCGGGTCCCACCGTGAGCGGCTGCTGCGGCACCACCCTATCGCTGATGCGGCTCCTGAGCACGAGGTCATGCGTCCACAGGAGCTGCGTCTCGGTGCGGTCCAGCACCCGGATGTCCACGTGGTAGGGCCGGCCGGCCTCCACGCCGCGTACCGGCGGCGAGCGCAGCGCATACCGGTTGGAATCCGTGCCGACGCGCGTACGCACCACATGTCTCTGCCCGCCGGCCGGATCCTCGAACGCCGCCTCGATGATCGAGCCCGTCGGCAACGGCCGGTCGACCAGCGCGGTGAAGCCGTAGAAGACCTCGGCGACACGGTAGTTGAACATGAAGCCGCCGCCGAGGATCCTGAGATAGGGTCTGGTCGCCGGATCCTCTCGCATCGCCCAGCCGACCGCGAGCAGCACGGCGAGCAAGGCGACGGCCGCGCCGACGATGCGGGGCAAAGATATCCGGTCGAGCATGCGGCGGCCTCCCGGGGCAAGACTAGCACGGTCCGGCATGGCGTCGCCAGCACGCGGGGGCTGGACTGGTCTTCAGGCCAGCATCGGCCAGAGCGTGGCGGCCAGCAGCAGCCCCATGGCGAGATTGAACCAGCGCAGCCGCGCCGGATCCGAAAGCCAGCCGCGCAGTGCGGTTCCGAAGCCCGCCCAGACCGAGACGCTCGGCAGGTTGACCAGCGCGAAAGCCGCCGCCACGAGCAGGACCGACAGC
Source organism: Aquibium microcysteis (assembly GCF_014495845.1). NCBI lineage: Bacteria > Pseudomonadati > Pseudomonadota > Alphaproteobacteria > Hyphomicrobiales > Phyllobacteriaceae > Aquibium > Aquibium microcysteis. The sequence continues at coordinate 1,208,279 of NZ_CP061080.1, read as the reverse complement.
ACGGGCGCTTCCGGGCTCGTGTAGATCGCCATCGCGGTCACGGCCATCACCCAGGCCTTCGGATTGACCCACTGGAAGGCGGCGGCGGATGCAAAGGACATCGGCTGCGACGCGCTGCCGGCCTCCGCCAGGGTTCGCGACGTGGCGATGCGCCAGGCGAGGTAGAGCAGGTAGGCGCCCCCCGCGACCTTCAGCGCGAGATGAAGTGCCGGAAAGGCCGCGAGAAGGGCGCCGAGCCCGAAACCGACACCGAGCAGCAGGGACGCGAAGCCGAAGCCGATGCCCAGCATGTGCGGCACCGTGCGGCGGAAGCCGAAATTCACCCCCGATGCCAAAAGCATCATGTTGTTGGGACCCGGCGTCACCGACGAAACGAAGGCGAAGCCGACGAGGGCGGCGAAGAGGTCGAGGGACATCACGGGCGTTTCCAAGGCAGGACTTTTTATGTCAGCATCATTGACCTGTTTGCCATCCTGCGCAGCCTTTTTCTTGTGCCTGTGACAAGTTCGTCGCGCTAAAGCCCGATGCCGCCGGATCAGTGCTTGCGCGCCTGGACCAGATAGGCGTCGATCTCCACTTCCCCCAGCCATTTGGCGGCCTCGAGCCGATGGAGCCCCTCGATCAGAACGTGGCGATCGCCGTCCTTGCGAACCTGGATGGGCACTTTCATGCCGTTCTGCAGGATGTCCTCGGCAAGCAGCCGCACCGTTTCGGGGTGCAGCGTCTTTCGGCGGGCGGTCGGGACGTAGATCGAGTCGATGGCGACCTTGTGCGTGCGAAGCATGGCTCTCCCCTTGTCGTGCCCGACCGACATGTGGGCCTGCGGGCGCCGTAAGTCCAACGCCGAATGTCGATCGGCCGGCTCCGGCATGGTGAACGAACCGTTGCGATTAGCACGGCATTAACCAGAACCGGTCACAAAGGGGTCGTTCTGGTTGCATCCGGTGGCTTCATGCGTCTCCTTCCCTTCGCTCTCATCGCGCTCGCGCTCGCCGGCTGCGCCAATGCGCCGAGGCAGGGTTCGGAGGCGGACGGTACCGCCCTCGCCTTCGCGCCGGGCGGGCGGCAGGAATCACAGTCCGATCCGCAGGTGGCGATGCTGCGGCCCGACCAGCCGGCCCGGCGGGGAGCCCTCGCCGGCCGGATGATCCATGTGGCGAGCGCGGCCGACATCCGGCTCGGACCGAAGGAGGTCGTGCTGACCTTCGACGACGGCCCGGTGCCGGGCAAGACCGATGCGATCCTGCGGGCGCTCGACAGGTTCGGCGTCAAGGCGACCTTTCTGATGGTCGGGCAGATGGCGGACGCCTATCCCGCCACGGCCCGCAAGGTGGCGGCGGCCGGGCACACGATCGGCACCCATACGCAGAACCACAGGAACCTCCGCACGGTCAGTGCCGCCGTCGCAGACGAACAGATCAGGAAGGGCCGCGCGAGCGTCGCGGCCGCCCTCCGACCGGGCGGATACAGCCCCGCGCCGTTCTTCCGTTTCCCCTATCTCGCCGACACGAAGGCGCTCCGCAGCAGCCTCGCGGGCCAGGGTATCGTTGTGATCGACGTCGACATCGATTCGCGGGATTACTTCGCCACGGGCTCGGAGGCGCTGCGCGCCCGGGCCATCGCCTCGGTGGAGAAGCGTGGCTCCGGCGTCATCCTGTTCCACGACCTGCATGCCCGCACGGCGACCATGCTGCCGCTGCTGCTCGCAGACCTGCAGGCGCGCGGCTACAAGGTGGTGCATCTCGTGCCGGCCCGCTCGGGCATCGACCTCCTGGCGTCGGCGCCCTGGGCGCCGCTGCCGACGGCCGGCCTGACGCCGCCCGACCGCGGCTGACCGGCTCCCCCGCGGACGACCGGGAACATCAGCCGCGCACGGCCTTCAGCAGCGCATCGGCCGCGCGCATGTCGCGCAGCCGGTTGGCGCGCGCGGCGGCGGCTTCGGTATCCTCGCCCCATTGCGAGATGGTCCAGTCCTCGTCGACATGGGCGAGCGTCCAGGCCGTCTCCGCGTCGATCTCGCCGGCGTCGACGGCCAGCGCCAGCAGCGCCGATCCCGTCAGCGTCGTCATGACGTGCAGGCAGCCCAGCCGGAACGGATCCGGGTCGAGGCGAAGGTGCACGCCAATTGCAGCGATCGCCTCACGCGACTGCTCGACATGCATCACGCCCTCGGCGAGATACAGCCGGGCGCCCAGCCGGTTGCGGGCCCAGTCGAGGATCGGGTCCCAGGCCTGCGCCTGCAGCTCCACCAGCCGCGCCGGGCTGTCGGCGCGGTAGCAGAGAAGGTCGGTCGAGGCATAGCGCAGCATGTCCTCGGCGACGGCGTCCGGATCCAGCGCGACGCCGTCGATGACCGTGTTGACGAGGCGCGTCACGGGCATGCGCACCGGATTGATCTCGGCCTCCTGGGCCTCGAATTCGTCGGCAATCAGCTGCGCGGCCGCTTCCGTCCGCAGCGCGACCGGCCCTTTCCCGGGCGTGCGCACCGGGCGGCCGTCGAGGTGCACGCCGAAGCCTCCCTCTACCGGTGCCACGGCCACCTCCTGATAGAATCGCTTCGGCAGCGGCTGGCGCATCTGGATCTGCGCCCGCTTCACCGGATCCGGATCGGACAGGAAACTGCCTTCGAGGTCGTTCAGGATGTCACGCATGGTCGTGCTGCCGCCGTCGTCATGAGGAAAAGCGAAAGGTATGCCGGCGGAGCCGCCGTTCAACCCGGCGCGACCTTCCGCACCGGCCGGTTGACGATGACGATGCCGACTGCGATCAAGCCGAGCGCGACGAAGATGCGAAGGCTCAGAGGCTCGTCGAGCAGGAAGCCGCCAGCCAGGACGCCGAAGGCCGGGGTCAGGAAGGCGAAGGAGGACAGGCCGGCTGCCGGATAGCGCCGCATCAGCCAGAACCAGAGCAGGTAGGTGAAGGCGACGATGAAGACGCCCTGGAACAGGATCGAGGCCACCGGCACCAGCCCGACGTCGCGCAGCACCGGCCCGGTGAACAGGAGCAGCGGCAGCGTCACCAGCGGCGCGACGGCCAGCTGGTAGAGCAGCGTCTTCTCCGCGCGGGCGGTCGACAGGCGCGTGGTCTTGATGACGATGATCGTCGCCGCCCAGGCCATGCCGGCAGCGAGGCTCATCAGATCGCCGATGATCGCCTCGGGGCCGGGCAGGCTGAGCTTGTCGGAGAAGACGAGGGCCACACCGCCAAAAGCCAGAAGCGTGCCGAAGACCTTGGCGATCGACATCCGCTCGCCGAGCAGGAAATGTGCGCCGATGAGGACCCAGAACGGCATCGTATTGACCATCAGCGCGCCCCGCGCCACCGTGGTGTAGTCGAGGCCGGTGAAGATCAGCGCGAATTCGATGCCGAACAGGGCGCCGGCCGCCAGACCGCCCGGCAGTGTGCCGTCCCGGTCGAACAGCGAAATTCCGCGAAGGCCGCACCAGGCGAAGACGCAGGCGGCGCCGATCGCCGCGCGCAGCATGGTCACGAAGACGGGGTCGAAGCCCTGGTTCGACAGCTTCGCCGCGACGCCGTTGAGCCCCCAGGCGAAGGTGAGGAAGAGCATCAGGCCGACGGCCGCGCCGTCGACCGAAGCGCGCCGTTCGAAGCCGTCGGTCGCGACGCTCACGCTTCGTCCTCGCCGGCGCTTGCCTCGTCGAAACCGAGCAGGTTCCAGCTCTGACGCATATGCGGCGGCAGCGGCGCGGTCACGTCGATCACGCCCCTGTCGGGGTGCGGGATGACGATGCGGCGCGCGTGCAGGTGCAGGCGGTTCTGGATCCCGCCGGGAAACTCCCAGTTGGTGTCCGCCTCGAAGTACTTCGGATCGCCGATGATCGGATTGCCGATATGCGCTGCGTGGACGCGAAGCTGATGCGTGCGGCCGGTATAGGGCTCCATCTCCAGCCAGGCGAGCGACTGCGCGGCCTGATCGACGACACGGTAGTAGGTCACGGCATGGTCGGCGTCCGGCTCGCCGTGGCGGGCGATGCGCATCTTGTCGCCGTCGGGCGTCTGCTCCTTGACCAGCCAGGTCGAGATCTTGTCCTCGCGCCTGGCCGGCACGCCCTTGACCAGCGACCAGTAGGTCTTCTTGGCATCACGGCCGCGGAACGCCTCGGCGAGCTTCATGGCGGCCAGCCGGGTGCGGGCGACGACGAGCACGCCCGACGTGTCGCGGTCGAGCCGGTGGACGAGTCGCGGCTTCTCGCCCTTCTTGTTGCGCCAGGCCTCGAGCATGTCGTCGACATGCCGCGTCACGCCCGACCCGCCCTGGACGGCAAGGCCGGACGGCTTGTTGAAGACGAAGACCTTGTCGTCCTCGTGGAGCAGCATCTTGGCCAGAACCGCCGCATCGTCCTGGCCTCGGATCGTCTTGCCGGTCAGCGGCGCCTCACCCTTGCGGTCGACGCCGAGGGGCGGCACTCGGATCACCTGCCCCGGCTCGACGCGCGTGTCCGACTTCGCCCGCCCGCCGTCGATGCGGATCTGGCCGGAGCGCAGGAGCTTCTGGAGATGCCCGAAGCCGAGGCCGGGAAAATGCGTCTTGAACCAGCGGTCGAGGCGCATGCCCGCCTCGCCCGGCTCGACGCTGATCTGCTGGATGCCCGTCATGATGGCCCGCGGCTGCCTCTGTGGTGAAGGCAGCGGCGCTGCCGTCCGTTCGGCATGGCAATAGTGCAGGCAGCTTCGGAATGCAAAACGCGAATGAGGCAGGGACCGGATCCGACCGCGCGAACGGACGGATCCGGCCCCTGCCCGCCATGCGGTTTCCGGCCGGGACCGCCGAGACGGCCCGGCCGGACGGGGATCAGCGATAGACGTAGACGATGCGGCGCGTCGCCGGATCCACCAGCACCGGCTGGCCGTTGACGTAGCGATAGCGGTACTCGTAGTCGGGCACCTCGCGCAGCTCGACCGTGTCCGGCAGGCCGGCGCCCACCACGACCTCACCGTCGAGGTAGACCGGATCCGTCCGGTTCTCGACGACGTAGCTGCGCACCTCGTCGGGCGGGGTCACGACGGCTCCGGCCGCCGCGCCAGCCACGCCGCCGATCGCCGCACCGACCGGCCCGCCGATCAGCGCGCCCGTGATGGCGCCGCCCGCGGCGCCGACCGCCGCATTGGTGCTCGCGGTCTGCTCGTAGTCGACGACGGGCACCTCCACCGTCGCCGGTGCGGCGGAGATCACCACGCGCTCGCCGCCGAAGTCGCCGGCGAGATATTCCGAATAGGACCAGCCGGTCACGCCGTTGTGGCTGACCTCGCACCACCGGCTCCCCTGCAGGCAGCCATTGACCGTCGTCGACTGGGAGGCGCCGATGGACCCGATCACTTCGTACTGGGGTCCGGGGCCGCTGCGGATGTTGAGATCGGTCGTGGCGACGGCCGAGAACTGGGCGAGCGCCGGGGTGGCGAAGGCAAGCGGGGCGGCAAGGGCGAGCGCGCCCATGGGGAACAGGAACGTCTTCATGATTTGAACTCCATTGTTCGATGGGGACCGGATGACCGGGTCGGGGCGAAACAGGCGGACGCCGGGCGCCCGCCCCTCGTCAGGCGCGGACGAGGTAGACCACTTCGAGCGTCGCGGGCTCGACGATGACGATCCGGCCGTCCGCGAGCACGAAATACTGGTAGCTCTGGTAGGCCGGCACGATCTCGACGATGCGCGGCGGAAGCGGGTGGAGCGTGACCGTCGCCGGCACGACGGCGCCGAGCGACACCTGGAAGTCGACGGATACCGGTTCCACGTCGGTCTCGACGATGATGCGGCGGAACTCCCTGCGCTGTTCGGCCGACAGGTCGATGCTCGCCGTCGTCTCGTCCGAGACCTCCTTCTTCACCTGGCCGGGCGCCGCCTCCGAGGCACTCTCCACCTCGCCTGACTTCCGGCGCTGACCCGGAGCGGCCTCCGCGGCGCTGTCGACCTCGCCGTCCTTCTTCATCTGACCGGGGGCGTATTCGGTGGCGGAGGTCTCTTCCGCCGTGGTCCCGTCCGGTGCGTCCGCCTTCGTCCGCCCGGGCGCTGCTTCGGAAGCGCTGTCGACCTCGCCGGACTTCAGGCGCTGCCCCGGCGCGGCTTCGGCGGCGCTCTCGACGTCACCCGCCTTCTTCATCTGGCCGGGAGCCTGCTCCGCAGCGGAGGCCTGGCCCGACGGACGCAGCACGTCCGAGGAGCCCTCGACGCCGGCGCCGGCCTTCATGCCGGCTGCGGGCTTCGGCGCGGCTGCGTCCTGCGCGCCGGCCTGAATTGCGTAGGTCGCCGTGCCTGCGAGCAGTATCAGCGCCAGACTTCTGGTAAGAATCGTCTTCATGGTCGTGCTCCCTGTGATGATATTGGAATGCGGATAGGATGTCTCTCTTTCGCACTCGAAAGAACATCACGCCTCGCCGTGCCTTTTTAGGCGCGATTTTCTTCCGATCACTGCGTCCCTGCCGCGGAATGCAGCCGGGAAGCGGGGAGTGAACAGTCGATCGGAGGCGTTGTTCCGCGGTGGGTCACAGGTCCACATCCGGGCGGGACTTCCGGTTTTCTCCCACCCCGGCCTTTGGTCCTGCACGGCGCGCGCGATGGTCCCGGGAGCGGCTCGGCCCGGAACACGTGCGCCTCTTCCTCATTCCCGCCTCATTCGGCGCAAGGAGATCGACATGGACAAGAGCGTCTATCAGGCACGCTGGCTGCTGCTTCCGGTTTTTACGCTGTGTCTGGGGTTCCTGATGCTGGGAGCGATGTTAAGTTGATGGGGTTCGGTCGGATCGGCACGCCTCCGGTCCGACCGTATCCGTGAGCAGGGTTCGATCATGATCAACCGTCGGACGTTCATGCGCTTCCTGACCTGCGCGATGGCCTCGCCGCCCGCCGTGCTGCACGTCGCCGCCTCGACCCGCGCATTCGCGCAGGGCAACGGCGGCGGCAATGGCGGTGGCGGTGGCGGGGGCGGCGGCGGCGGCGGCGGCAATGGCGGCGGAGGCGGAGGCGGCAATGGCGGAGGCGGCGGAGGCAATGGCGGAGGCGGGAACGGCGGCGGCAATGGCGGCGGCAATGGCGGCGGGAACGGCGGCGGGAACGGCGGCGGGAACGGGGGCGGGAACGGGGGCGGGAACGGCAATGGCGGAGGAAGCGGGAATGCGGGCGGAAACGGTGTCGGTCAGGGAAATGGCGGCGGCCGTGCGACCGATGCTCCGGGCCGCAGCGACACGGCCCCGGGGCGGGCGCGATCAGGCACACCTGCCGGTGCGACGGTCGAAGTCCGGGGCCGCTCGATCTCGGTTGTCTATCGCGACGGCAAGCGCGAAACCATCGAGCCCGGCCGCTACGTCATGAAGGACGCGCGCGGCCGCACGATCATCGACAGAAGGGCGACGCCGCAGGATTGGCAGCGCCTTCGCTCCATGGCCGGTCGCTAGCATCGTCGGCGGCAGGATCCAGGCCGGCGCGGTGAACCAGCACCGCCACCTCCGTCCTATTCGTTACGTTGAGCTTCGCGAGAACGCGGGTCATGTGATGCTTCACCGTCTTCTCGTGCAGGTCGAGCCGGATGGCGACGCGCTTGTTGCTCAGTCCGGCGGCGACCAGACGGGCGACCTCGCGCTCCCTCGGCGTCAGCGCATCCATGAGGTCGGCGGCGGTCGGCCGGGCGGGCTCCGCATCCCTGCGGGTGAGGAGGCGCGCAGAAAGCGTCGGCGACACGTAGCGCTCGCCGGCGGCTACGGCGGCCAGCACGTCCGCCAGCTCCTTGGCCCCGATACCCTTCAGCACGTAGCCGGACGCGCCGGACCGCATGGCGCGCGTGACGTCGTCGCCGGATTCCGAGACCGTCAGCAGGACGATCTTCTGTTTGGGCCGGATCGCCAGCACGGCGGGAATCGCCTCCAGGCCGCCGCCGGGCATGGAGATGTCCATCAGCAGGACGTCGGGTGCCGTCTCCCCCGCGAGCCGCACGGCATCCTCCGCGCTCGCGCCTTCGCCGACCACGTCGAGACCATCCACCTCCCGGAGGCTGCGCATGACGCCCTCGCGATAGAGCGGATGATCGTCCACGACCGCGATCCTGATCCTCCGGCTCATGCCTTCGACCTCCCATCCATCGACAGAACCATCCGCAGGAGCGTTCCGTCGGACGACGTCACGACCTCGAAGGTCCCGCCGATGCTCTCGATACGGTCGCGCAGGCCGGCGAGGCCGAGGCTTCCGGGACGTGCGGCCGCGAGGTCGAAACCCGGTCCCTCGTCCGAAACCTCGAGAATCAGCGAGCAGCCATCGGACCGCAGTGCGACGCACTGTCCCTTGCCGCAGGCATGGCGGAAACTGTTGCTCAGCGCCTCCTGGACGAAGCGGTAGATGCAGATCTTCTCGGGCGGGCTGATCGCGCCTGGAACCTCGGCGAGGACGAGGCGTACCTTTGTCGCCGTGCGCTTCTCGTGCGCCCGCGCCACCTGCCGGACGATGTCGTCCGCGCCCGCGGTTTCGATATGCGGCAGGACGAGGCCCGTGCAGATGGACCTGATCTCCTTCATCGCGTCGTCGAGGTGGGCCTTCACCGCCTGCGCCTCGGACAGCCGCTCCTCCGGCGTCCCCGCCCCGGTCATGGCGCGGCTGTCCAGCCGCAATGCCGCGAGCGCGATCAGCTGCGCGGGTCCGTCGTGGATGTCGGCCCCGATACGTCGCAGGTAGCTCTCGTTCAGCGCCGTGGCACGCCGCGACGCGCTCTGGACGCGTCTGTGAAGTTCCTGGTTCAGGGCAAGAAGGTCCGACAGTTCCCTGACCTGCAGGCCGAGATCGATGCGCTGCCGATCGATCGTCCGGCTGCCGCGCAGCACGACGAGAGACAGGGCGAGGAACAGGCCGATCGTGGCGACGGCGACGGCGACCCAGCTGCGGAGGCGCGCGCGCCACAGGTCGCGCAGCAGATCCGGCGCGGTCTCGTCGAACTGCAGCACCCCCACCACCTGCCCGCTCCAGGGCTGGAGAACGGGGCTGTAGATCCTCAGGATGGGACCAGCTTCGCCGAAGGTGGCGAAGTCGGCGGCAACACGGCCGCGCAGCGCACGCGCCGCCATCTCGTCGGGTTCGATCCTCCGCCCGATCATGTCGCTCTCGTTCGCGTAGAGGATGGTTCCGTCAGCCGAGGACAGACGGAACGAGACCAGCCGGGTCGCGAGTGCACCCTGCGACAACGTCTCGTCGAGCGCGCGTCTGTCCTGTTCCTCGAGGGTCGCGGTCTGCTGCATGTCGGGCAGAAGCGGCGCGATCACACTGTCGACATAGAGCGCGGTCGTGGCCGCGGCGTTGCGCGTCACCACCCGCTCGATCAGGTTCGACACGACTGTGCCGACCATCAGCATGGCGATCACGGAGACGAGCCCGCCCAGCGTGAGGAACTGGCGCGCAAGGGACTGTCGGCTCCAGCCGGTCATCATGTCCTTCATGCGGGGAAGCCGGGATGCGGCGCGGCGCGGGCCGGGGTGACCGGACACGGGAATCGCGCCCGGGCCGCGCGCCAATGGCTGCACGACGACGGTCGGACTGGACGGACTGCTGCTCCGCATCGAGACTGTCTTGCGTCCGCTTGACGGCGGTTCCCTGGCCTTCTGGAGCCGGCGAAACTCGGCAGGCCCGAAGTGGTTCCCACGGGCAAGACTCTTTCGGCCTTTTTGCCGGACTTACTCCGGCCACGGCGCCATTCGACCACGGTGTCAGCCTACCATGCGGACCAGCCACAACCCGGCGAACAGCGCTGAGATCGAGCAGATCACGCTGGCGAGGACATAGGCGAGCGCGGCCGCCGCCAGACCGCGCTCCCACAGCACGGCGACGTCGAGCGAAAAGGACGAGAAGGTTGTGAAGCCGCCGAGCAGGCCCGTGGCCACGAGCAGCCGCAGTTCGTTGGACGCGCCGAAACGCCGGGCCAGCAGTTCGATGAACAGCCCCATGACGAAGGATCCGACGACGTTGACCGTCAGCGTGCCCCATGGAAACCCCGCACCGGCGAGGCGCAGGATCACGAGGCCGGCCATGTGGCGCAGCGCGGCCCCGATCGCTCCCCCAAGCGCGACGATCGCGATGTCCTTCATGCGTTGATACCTGCCCTGCGTGCGTTCCAGGGCAGACATATCCGATCGTCGGACAGGCAACCACAGACGTTTTCGGCAACCGGCAAGTGGCAGGGCCGCGGGGGATGCGCCGGGTTGCAGCCTGACGGTGCCGACTCAGCCTGCGGTCGTCTCCGGCGCGGTCCGGCACGCTTCGACGAAACCTTCGGCGAAGGCGGTCAGCGCGTTCCAGTTGGTGAACTCGTGATCGGTGGTGACGTCCGTCGGTCCGCCTTCGCGATAGGCGATATGCTTCATCAGCAACCGCTTCAGGAAGTCGTACTGCGGATATTTCAGCGCGCCGGCCGCCTGATGGACCATCAGCGGCTTCCAGCCGGTATGCTCGAAAAGCGCGGTCGTGATCCGCTGGATTTCGGCGTGCTCCTCCGGGAAGGGCGACGCGGCCGCCAGCGACACCGACACGAAGGCGCCGGGAAGGCCCGCGAGCCGTTCGGCCTTGGTCTTCAGCCAGTGCGAGATCGCCGTCGGATAGGCACCCATGTGGACCGGAGCGCAGACGATGACGGCGTCGGCGATGTCCAGATCGACGTCTCCGAGGTCGCCCGCATCGAAGACCGTCACCTGGTGCCCCAGGCTCTGCACGGTGGCGGACAGGGTCCGGGCGATCTTGCGGGTGTGGCCCTCGACGGTGCCGAAGATGATCAGGACGTGCATGGCGTATCTCCTTCGTTTCCGGCCGCGGGCGTCAGCAGACGCGGGTGCCGCATTCCATGATGGTGAACTTCGGATCCTGCTCCGCCCGCGAAGCGTCGAACTGCCGTCCGTCGACGCACTGCAGCCGCGCCTCGTAGACGGTCCGGCCTCCAAGCTTTTCCTCGTTGACGAAGATGTAGAATCCGACCTCGCACTGCTCCTCGACGGCGACCTGCTCCCCGAGCTGCTCGAGCCAGGCAGGATCGTCCGTCTGCGCGAGCGCGCCGGCCGGGACGATCAGGAGGCCGACGGCAAAGGCGACCGACCGGAGGGAACTGGACATGGCGCATCCTCTCTTCGATGCGCCGACCCTAGGTGGTCGAGCCTGCAGCGGCCTTGATGCGGGTCAAACGCCCCTGCCCGCCCTCGCCCGGTGCGAAGCCGCAACGCGTGAGGCGTCAAGCCGACGCTCTCCGCCAGGATCGAGATCATCGTCAACGGGGGAACGCCCATGCCGTGGAGCATTCGCGGGATGCGCAGCAACGGCTGATCCCGCCCTCCGCATCTGGTCGATGCGGCGCCCTGCAGCAGGCTTCCGTGTCGGCGGTGGTGGAGGGGGCTGGATTCGAACCAGCGTAGGCTGAGCCAACGGATTTACAGTCCGTCTCCTTTAACCACTCGGACACCCCTCCAGTCGCCATCCGGAGCCGTGCTGCGAGGCAGTCTCGAAAGGACCCGATCCGTTGCCGGACCCGGCCGTTCCGCGAGGGGCCTTATGGCGACTGGCTCCTGACCTGTCAACCGGACGCGGCGAGGTTTTCGACGGAGATTTCACCGCGCTTCCGGGTACCGCACTCGAAGCCGCGCACAGCTCGATGCGAATCGACGCACAGCCTCTGTGTGGCCCGGAACGTTGCGCGGACTCCGCTTTGGGCTAGACTGCACGAAAGACAATCGACGCCAGGGAGGACGCCATGGACGCCGTCGTCGACACGACCGCCCCGCAGTTCGAACTCAACGAGGATCAGCGCGCGATCCAGGACATGGCCCGCGCCTTCGCGACCGACTGCGTCGCGCCGCACGCTCTCGACTGGGACCGCAACCGGCATTTCCCGGACGACGTGATCCGGCAGACGGGGCCGCTCGGCTTCGGCGGCATCTATGTGCGCGACGACGTCGGAGGGTCGGGGCTCGGCCGGCTCGACGCCGTGCTGATCTTCGAGGCGCTGGCGGAAGCCTGCCCGGCCTTCTCCTCCTTCATCTCCATCCACAACATGGCCGCCTGGATGATCGACGTCTTCGGGAGCGACGAGCAGCGGCAGCGATTCCTCCCGTCGCTGACGTCGATGGAGACGCTGGCGAGCTACTGCCTGACCGAACCGGGCTCGGGATCGGACGCCGCGGCGCTGCGCACCCGGGCCGTGCGCAGCGGCGGCAACGGCTCCGACTACGTGCTCAACGGCGCCAAGCAGTTCATCTCGGGCGCGGGCGACACCGATTTCTACGTCACCATGGTGCGCACCGGCGAGGAAGGGCCGAAGGGCATCTCGACGCTCGTCATCCCGAAAGACGCGCCCGGCCTCTCCTTCGGCGCCGTCGAGAACAAGATGGGCTGGCACATGCAGTCGACCCGCCAGGTCATCTTCGAGGACTGCAAGGTGCCGGCGGAGAATCTCCTGTCGGGCGAAGGCGTCGGCTTCCGCATCGCCATGGCGGGTCTCGACGGGGGACGCCTCAACATCGCCGCCTGCTCGCTCGGCGGCGCCCAGTCGGCCATGGACAAGGCGCTCGACTACGCCGCCCAGCGCAAGGCCTTCGGGCGGACGATCGACCAGTTCCAGGCGATGCAGTTCAAGTTCGCCGACATGGAAACCAGCCTGCAGGCCTCGCGCATGCTGCTCTACACGGCGGCGTCGAAGCTCGACCGCAAGGCGCCCGACGCCGGCAAGTGGTCGGCAATGGCGAAACGCTTCGTCACCGACGCGGGTTTCGACGTCGCCAACGACGCGCTGCAGACGCTCGGCGGCTACGGCTACCTGCACGACTACGGGATCGAAAAACTGGTCCGCGACCTGCGCGTGCATCAGATCCTCGAAGGCACGAACGAGATCATGCGGGTGATCGTGGCGCGGCACGTGGTGGGGAAATAGGCAGTCGGCAGTCGGCAGTCGGCAGTCGGCAGTCGGCAGTCGGCAGTCGGCAGTCGGCAGTCGGCAGTCGGCAGTCGGCAGTCGGCAGTCGGCAGTCGGCAGTCGGCAGTCGGCAGTCGGCAGTCGGCAGTCGGCAGTCGGCAGTCGGCAGTCGGAGAAAAGGTGACCGGGACCGGGTCCCGATACAAGCGTTTTCGTCCGGGTGATCCCGTTTTCCTGCTCCATCCGCGCCACGTCTCTCCATCTTCCTTCCGACTGCCGACTGCCGACTGCCGACTGCCGACTGCCGACTGCCTACTGCCTACCTCAAAGCAACCACTCCTCCGGAGGACCCCCCACATGACCACCATCGCCTTCATCGGCCTCGGAAACATGGGCAATCCCATGGCTGCCAACCTCGTCAAGGCCGGACATGCCGTGCGCGGATTCGATCTCGTCGCGGCCAATCTCGAGGCGGCGAAGGGCAATGGCGTGACGGTCGCGGCCGACGCGGCGGAGGCCGTCGAGGGGGCGGACGTGGTGATCACCATGCTGCCCGCCGGCAAGCACGTCGTCTCGGTCTGGGGCGACCTCGCGCCGAAGGCGGCGAAGGGGACGCTGTTCATCGATTCGTCGACCATCGACGTCGAGTCGGCCCGCAAGGCGCATGCGATCGCCGCCGGCCACGGGCTGCTGTCCGTCGACGCCCCGGTCTCGGGCGGGACCGGAGGCGCTGCGGCGGGCACGCTGACCTTCATGGCAGGCGGCGCCGACGAGGCCTTCGCGAAGGCCGAGCCGATCCTGAAGCCGATGGCCGGCCGGATCGTCCACTGCGGCGGCAACGGTGCCGGACAGGCCGCCAAGATCTGCAACAACATGATCCTCGGCATTTCCATGATCGGGGTGTCGGAAGCCTTCGTTCTGGCCGAGAAGCTCGGCCTGTCGCACCAGGCGCTGTTCGACGTGGCCTCCACCTCCTCGGGCCAGTGCTGGTCTCTCACGACATACTGTCCGGTCCCCGGCCCGGTTCCCACCTCCCCCGCCAACCGCGACTACAAGCCTGGTTTCGCGGCGGCTTTGATGCTGAAGGACCTGCGGCTCGCCCAGGAGGCGGCCGCCGCCGCGGGCGCGGTCACCCCGATCGGCGCGGAAGCGGCGCAACTCTACGCGCTGTTCAATGCGCAGGGCGGAGCCGATGCCGATTTTTCTGGGATCATAGAGTTTCTCCGTGGCCGGGCGAGCTGATCGTCGCACGACCGACGACCGCACGGATGCGAAAACAGCGTCGATTCATCCTTGCTTAACCGCCTGCTAACCACGCGGTAAGGATGTCCCTCTACAAGGGTTTGCAAGGCGGCCGACGCGAAAGCCGCCCCTGCTCCGGATCAGGTCTCGCGTACCGGAGCCGCTCCTCGCAAGCGTGAGCGTAAGACGAAGTGCCATGCGTATCGTGGCAAAGCCGCATTCTTCCGCCGGGAGAATGCGGTTTTCGCCGTGCCGCCTGCCGTCGGGACCGGCCGCCGTCCGCCTGCCTCGCCGTTGCGGCGGGCGCGCTCAATTCCTGCAGCGTGCCTTCACCCTTGCGGCGCCCCCATCACCTTCGTCATCCCGGGCGAAGCCGAGCGAAGCGGAGGCGCAGACCCGGGATGACGAAAGCAAGGAGGGCGCGGAGATGGCGAGGGCGCAGCCGCCTCGACGATCTTCATCCTGTGGCGCGAGCGGGCGGAGCCTCGAAGGGCGCCCGACGATGCAGGCATGGGGAGTCGACGACGGCAGATCGCCGGTCAGGCCGCGGGCCGCGACAGCCGCCTGAAATTTGCCCGCACGCGCCTGCCCGACGGCTTCAGCGCCGCATGGAGCGAATGCTCCAGCGCCGCACCCGACAGGAGAGCCGGCATCTTCCCGCTCAGGAGGTCGGGCCAGAAGCTCATCATCGAACCGGCGAGCGAGGCGTTGGCGGCGATGATCCCCTCGGCGAAGGCCGCCGCCTTCTCGGTCACGGCCCCGAGCGTTTCGGCGCCGACGAGCCCCATGCTGCGCGTTTCGGTCAGCATCAGCGGCAGCCGCATGGTCGCCACCATGGGCACGAGCATCAGATCGGCGGCGAGAATCGCTCCCGAGCGCCTCGTGTTGCGTCTGGTCATGTTCGGATCCTGCACTTTCCTGTATGTCTGCCCGTCGTCGCACCGGAGGGCGCGGCGCAGTTTCGGGTTCGAGGTCTCGTCTTCCCGCTCACGCGCGGGGCTTGAACGCGTCGTCGACCGGAGGCCGCAACGCGTTGGCGAGGCGATTGGTTTCGTTGGCCTTGCCGGCGACCGCCAGCACCTCCATCAGCATGGCGTCGGTCATGCCCTTGGCGCGCGCGGCGGCAGTGTGCGAATAGGTGCAGTACTCGCAGCCGTTGGTGGCCGAAACGGCGATGTAGATCAGTTCCTTGGTCAGCGGATCGAGCGCGCCCGGCCCCATGATCTGCTTCAGGTTCTCCCACATCCGCTTCAGCTGCGCCGGATCGTGCGCCAGCACCTTCCAGAAATTGTTGATCCAGTCGGATTTCCGCGTCGCCATGATGTCGTCGTAGACGGCGCGGACCTCCGGCGAGGCATCGGCATATTCGACGAGAGGCAGGATGGGGGGATTGGACATGGCGGGGCTCCGGGCGTAACTGTTGCTCACTGTCATCCAGGCTGAAGGAAAAATGGAATGACTTTATACGCTGGGCTATCTCCAATTTTTCTTGAGACAACCGGGGAAGAGGTGCTTGATGGCACGCTGGCAAAGCGAGTAGATTTGCTTTCATTAGATGAAGGATATGATTTCATCCGCTTCATATTCCCTGACGGATCGTCTACTACAAAGACAAGTAAAAAAAAGACACCTCAGCGCACTGCGCGGAGCGCTATGGATTCGGTATTGTATCGCGGCGGCAAGAATAAAGACCGTCGCGACACAATTGTCCAATACGGAAGCGCTCGTATTGAAATACACTTCATCAACCTTAGTCGAAACCAACTTCGCGCTGCAGCTAATTCAAATTAGATGCTTAGCGCCTAGCCAGCCCTGCGAAGATCCTCCTTCGCCGCGTCCAGCGCCTTGACGATGCGGTCGCAGGCCATGTCGATCGTGTCCTTCGTCCAGATCAGCGGCGGCGACAGGATCATGGTGTCGCCCGTGGCGCGCAGCATCATGCCGTTGGCGATGGCGTGGTCGCGCACCAGGACGGCGGCCGATCCGGCCGGCTGGAAGCGCCGGCGCGTCGCCTTGTCCTGCACGATCTCGATGGCGCCGAGGAAGCCGAAGGTACGGACTTCGCCGACGAGGTCGTGGCCCTCGATGCGCTCCTTCAGCGCGCGCGCGAGATAGGGGCCGGTCTCGTCGCGCACGCGCTCGATCATGCCTTCGCGCTCGATGATCTCGAGGTTCTTCAGCGCCACCGCGCAGGCCACCGGGTGCCCCGAATAGGTGTAGCCGTGGTAGAACTCGCCGCCCTTGCCGACGATCGTCGCCGCCAGCCGGTCGGAGACGAACAGCGCCGACAGCGGCTGGTAACCGGAGGTCAGCGCCTTGGCCGTCGTGATCGTGTCGGCCTCGATGCCCATCGACTGGGCGGCGAACCAGTCGCCGGTGCGGCCGTAGCCGGTGATCACCTCGTCGAGCATCAGGAGCACGTCGTATTTCCGGCAGATGCGCTGGATCTCCGGCCAGTAGCTCGCCGGCGGGATTTTCACGCCCCCCGCGCCCTGCACCGGCTCGCCGATGAAGGCCGCGACGGTCTCGGGGCCGGCGCGCAGGATCTCGTCCTCGACGGCCTTCGCCGCGCGCAGGCCGAAATCATGGTCGCTCTCGCCCGGCAACGCCAGTTCATAGGCATAGGGCATCATCACATGGGCGATGTTGGGCACGGCGCCGCCGAGCTGGTCGTGCATGCCCTGCATGCCGCCGAGCGACGCGCCGGTGATCGTCGAGCCGTGATAGGCCATGTGGCGCGAGATGACGCGGTTCTTCTGCGGCTTGCCCTCCAGCATCCAGTACCAGCGCACCAGCCGCAGCGCCGTGTCGTTGGCCTCCGAGCCGGACGAGCCGTAGAAGATCTGGTTCATGTTGGACGGCGCGATCTCGGCCAGCTTCTGCGAGAGCAGGATCGGCGTCGGCG
Source organism: Aquibium microcysteis (assembly GCF_014495845.1). Lineage (NCBI taxonomy): Bacteria > Pseudomonadati > Pseudomonadota > Alphaproteobacteria > Hyphomicrobiales > Phyllobacteriaceae > Aquibium > Aquibium microcysteis. The sequence goes on along the minus strand of NZ_CP061080.1, from coordinate 1,191,251 downwards.
TCGAGCAGCGGAAGAAGGAGTTGTAGTAGGGCAGCTCCTTCATCTGGGCATAGGCGGCCTCGGCCAGCTCGTCGCGGCCATAGCCGATCGCCACGCACCAGAGGCCCGCCATGCCGTCGAGGATCTCGTTGCCCGCGGCGTCGTAGATGAACGGCCCCTTCGCGTGGGTGATGACGCGCGAGCCGGCGTCGCGCAGGTCGCGGTGGTCGGTGAAGGGGTGCAGGTGATGCGCGGCGTCGATCTGCTGGAGCTGTGCCAGCGAATAGTTCTGGTAGGTCATGATCTCTGTCTCCGATGACGTCGTTCCGGCAGAGCCGGAGGCGGATTCAGCGGGAGACCGGCGGCGAGTAGCCGATACGGGCGCAGAGCCGCAAAAGCTCGGCGTGGAGCGTCCGCCGCGACGGCGTCACGGCGACAGACTGCTTCCTGCTGGTGCGGGCCGAAAGAGGCATTCTCGCAGTGTAGACGAGGCCGGGCCCGCGGTTCAAGCGGCGTTGCAGACAGCGAAATCGAGCCGGCGGCCCCGATCAGCCGCCGCGCCGCCGCACCGTCTCCCGGTACAGCGCGAAGGCGACCAGTGCCGCGCACATCGCCACCATCACGACCGGCAGTCCCTGCGGCCCGAAGGCCTGGATGGCGAAGCCGGCGCCGGGCGGGCCGGCGATGCCGCCGACCCCCCACATGACGGCGAAGGCCGCATTGCCGGCCACCAGCGCCGAGCCGGTGAAGCGGTTGCCGAGTTCGATCAGCGCCATGGTGTAGATGCCGTAGCCCGTGGCGCCGACGACGAAGAGCAGCGGCCAGATCGCCACCGTCTGGATGAGCAGCGGCATCATGGCTGCACCCGCAGCGCTGATGCCCGCGCAGGCGATCAGGAGCAGACGCGGGCTGATCCGCTCGGCGATGAGCCCGAGCGGGAGCTGCAGCACGATGTTGCCCGAGATCATAACGGTCAGCAGCGCCGCCATCGTGGCGGCAGCGATGCCGTAGGCGGCGCCATAGACCGGCAGCAGCGACAAGACCGACTGCTCGAAGGCCGCCGCCACCGCGGTCGCCATGAGCAGCGCCGGGGCGAGGTGCAGAAAATCCTTCAGCGGCACGGCGGCGTGGTCGTCCAGCATGGTGGGCAGGCGCGGCCCGATGACGAGCAGGATGACGACACACAGGAGAAAGGCCGCGATGCCGATGCCGAAGGGCGCCCAGCCGGCCGTTCCGACGAGATAGAGCGTCAGCGGCCCGCCGGCGAACCCCGCCCCGACGATGGCGGTGTAGAGCCCCATGATCCGCCCGCGTTTGGCGGCCGGTGCCAGCGAGATCATCCAGACCTCCGACAGCACGTAGAGCGGGTCGATCGCCACGCCGATCAGGAAGCGCAGCAGGAACCAGGCCCAGCCGTTCTGCAGCCAGCCGACGAGAAAGAGCAGCACCGAGGCGGTGATGGCGCAGGCGATGGCGAGCCGCGGCCCGCCGACCAGTCGCGTCAGCCGCGGCACGAAGGGCGCCGAGGCGATGATGCCGAGCGGCGTCATCGCCGCCGACAGGCCGATCAGGGCCGGCGGCATGCCCTGCTCCTGCATCAGGAAGGTAAACAGCGGATAGGACAGGCCCTGGGCGAGCGCGAAGACCGTGACCGTGGCGGTGACGCCGGCGAGGGCGGCGACGGGAAGGGGCGCTGACGGGAGCGGAGCGGGGGTTACCATCGCAAGGCCCTAGCCGCGCCGGCCGCCGCCGTCGAGAGCCAGCCCGCGGGCGACGGTCGGCCAGTCGGACGGCGCGGCGCACAGGCCGGCCGGGCGGCGGCGGGAACTGCGGGCGGCCATGTCGCATCCCTTGCCCTTCTGGTCGCCGCCTCCGCTATCCCCGGCATGCCGCGCCGCCAATATGCCCGCAATGAAACCGACCTTCCCGCGGGGACGCGCATGACCGACGAGATTCCGGCCCTCGAGCCCGCGCCCGGCGCGGATCGCGCACGCCGCGGCGGCGGGCGTGCCGGCAAGCGCGCCAGCGGCTCGGCGAGCTTCGAGCAGCCCCCCTTCCGGCGCCTGAAGCGTCCCTTCCCGCCCACGGCCATCGTGTCGGAAGACCAGCTGGAATCGATCCACCTCGCCTCGTTGCGGGTGCTGTCGGAGATCGGCCTCGACGTCCTGCACGAGGGTGCCCGCCGGATCATGAAGGAGGCCGGTGCCGACGTGCGGGAGGGCTCGGAGCGGGTCCGCTTCGATCCGGCGATGATCCTGGACTGGGTCTCGCACGCGCCGTCGGAGTTTCGCGTCCACGCCCGCAACCGCGACCATTCGATCGATTTCGGCGGCGACAATCTGGTCTTCGCCCAGGTCGCGTCGGCGCCTAACTGCTCCGACCTCGACAATGGCCGCCGGCCCGGCAACCGCACCGACTTCCGCAACCTCGTCAAGCTCGCCCAGATGCACAACGTCATCTCGGCCACCGGCGGCTATCCGGTCGAACCGATCGACATCCACCCGTCGATCCGCCACCTCGAATGCATCCGCGACCTCGTCACGCTGACCGACAAGGCCTTCCACATCTATTCGCTCGGCCGCGAGCGCAATCTCGACGGCATCGAGATCGGCCGCATCGCCAACGGGCTGACGCACGACCAGCTGCTTACGACGCCGGTCTGCTACACCATCATCAACACCAACTCGCCGCTGAAGCTCGACGTGCCGATGATGGAGGGCATCATCCAGATGTCGTCGCACGGCCAGGTCGTCATCGTCACGCCGTTCACGCTGGCCGGCGCCATGGCGCCGGTGACGGTCGCCGGGGCCGTCGTGCAGCAGAATGCCGAAGCGCTGGCCGGCATCGCCTTCACCCAGATGGTGAAGAAGGGCGCACCGGTCGGCTATGGCGGCTTCACCTCGAACGTCGACATGAAATCCGGCGCGCCGGCCTTCGGCACGCCCGAATACATGAAGGCGCAGATGCTGGGCGGCCAGCTCGCGCGGAAGTACCGCATCCCCTACCGCACCTCGAACACCTGCGCGGCCAATGCCGTCGACGCCCAGGCCGCCTATGAGAGCGTGTTCTCGCTCTGGGGTGCGGTGCAGGGCGGCGGCAATTTCGTACTGCATGCGGCGGGCTGGCTGGAAGGCGGGCTGCGCGCCTCCTTCGAGAAGACGATCCTCGACATCGACCTCCTGCAGATGGTGAGCGAGATGCTGACGCCCCTCGACCTGTCGGACGACGCGCTCGCCGTCGAGGCGATCCGCGACGTCGGTCCCGGCGGCCATTTCTTCGGCACCCAGCACACCCAGGACCGCTACAAGACCGCCTTCTACGCGCCGGTGCTGTCCGACTGGCGCAATTTCGAGACCTGGGCCGAGGCCGGATCGCCCACCGCGCTCGAGAAGGCCAACCGCATCTGGAAAGAGCGCCTCGCCACCTACGAACGCCCCGCCATGGACCCCGCCATCGAGGAGGAGCTCAACGCCTTCGTCGACAAGCGCATCGCCGAGGGCGGCGCACCGACGGATTTCTGAGAGGGGCGCGTGGAGCAGAAGTCCCCCCCTCCGTCGTCGCTGCGCGACGCCACCTCCCCCCACTGCGTGGGGTGGAGGACGGGCGCCAGGCCGGAGGCCCGTCCTCTCCACCCGGAACGGGGGGAGAGGTGGCGCCGCGCAGCGGCGACGGAGAAGGGGGAAGCCGCCGCGGATCGCGCCGCGAGGCAGCAGACTCTCGACCGGCCAGTGTCCTTGCGAAGCCCCCGGGTGACGACGCACGAGCGAAATCCCCCCCTCCGTCGTCGCTCCGCGACGCCACCTCCCCCCCACTGCGTGGGGTGGAGGACGGGCGCCAGGCCGGAGGCCCGTCCTCTCCACCCGGAACGGGGGGAGAGGTGGCGCCGCGCAGCGGCGACGGAGAGGGGGGAAGCCGCCGCGGATCACGCCGCGAGGCTGCCTCCTCCCGACCGGCCAGTGTTCTTGCGAACCCCCCGGGTGACGACGCACGAGGGAAATCCCCCCCTCCGTCGTCGCTGCGCGACGCCACCTCCCCCCCACTGCGTGGGGTGGAGGACGGGCGCCAGGCCGGAGGCCCGTCCTCTCCACCCGGAACGGGGGGAGAGGTGGCGCCGCGCAGCGGCGACGGAGAGGGGGGAAGCCGCCGCGGATCGCGCCGCGAGGCAGCAGACTCCCGGCCTGCCAGTGTCCTTGCGCCTCCCACGGGTGATGACGCACGAAGGAAGTCCTCCCCTCCGTCGTCGCTGCGCGACGCCACCTCCCCCCACTGCGTGGGGTGGAGGACGGGCGCCAGGCCGGAGGCCCGTCCTCTCCACCCGGAACGGGGGGAGAGGTGGCGCCGCGCAGCGGCGACGGAGAGGGGGGAAGCCGCCGCGGATCACGCCGCAAAGCGGGCGCGACCGAACACGCCCGCGTCATGCGGCAGGACGGCACCCGTGAAGAGGCACTGCTCTGGATCGAACTCAAGGCCAGGCGCCTCGGAGGGTTTCACTTCGTCCGCCAACTGCCGATCGGACCGTACATCGCCGATTTCGCCTGTCGCCGGGCAAGACTGATCGTCGAGGTCGACGGCAGCCAGCACGCCGGCAGCGGGCACGATCAGCGCCGCGACGGCTATCTTCGGCGCGAAGGCTGGTCGACGATCCGGTTCTGGAACGAAGACATCCTTCGCCGACGCACCGCCGTCTGCGAAACCATCCTGGCCGCACTCGACGGCCGCCTTTCCGAAGACGTCGTCGCAGGGGATCTGCGCTTCGTGTTCGCCTCGTCTGAACCCACGTCCAAACGCACGGAACTCACCTCATGAAATCCCACGTCAAGGCAGTCGTCATCGGTGGCGGCGTCGTCGGATGCTCCGTCCTCTATCACCTCGCCAAGGCCGGGTGGACCGACATCATGCTGATCGAGCGCTCGGAGCTGACCTCCGGTTCGACCTGGCATGCGGCGGGTGGCTTCCACACGCTCAACGGCGATCCCAACGTCGCCAAGCTGCAGGCCTACACGATCTCGCTCTACGAGGAACTGGAGAAGCTGACCGGGCAGGCCTGCGGGCTGCATCTCGTCGGCGGCTTCCAGATGGCCGACACGCCCGAGCGCATGGACTTCCTGCGCCTCGTGCACGCCAAGTGCCGCTATCTCGGCATGGACACCGAGCTCGTCACGCCGTCGGAGGCCAAGGCGATGTTCCCGATCATGGACGAGACCAATTTCGTCGGCGCGCTGTGGGACCCGATCGAGGGCCATCTCGACCCGTCCGGCACCACGCATGCCTATGCCAAGGCGGCGAAGATGCTGGGGGCGGAGATCGTGCTGCGCAACCCGGTCAAGGAGCTGAACCAGGATCCGGACGGGACCTGGAACGTCGTCACCGTCAACGGCACGGTGAAGTGCGAGCATGTCGTCAATGCCGGCGGGCTGTGGGCGCGCGAGATCGGCCGCATGGTCGGCGTCGAACTGCCGGTTCTGGCCATGGAGCACATGTATCTGCTGACCGAGGACATGCCCGAGGTCATGGAATACAACCAGGCGACCGGCCGCGAACTCTGCCACGTCATCGACTTCAAGGGCGAGATCTATACGCGCCAGGAGCGGCAGGGCATGCTGCTCGGCACCTACGAGAAGGCCTGCAAGCCATGGTCGCCGGTCAACACGCCGTGGGATTTCGGCCACGAACTCTTACAGCCCGACATCGACCGCATCGCGCCGTCGCTGGAGGTGGGCTTCCGCCACTTCCCGGCGATCGAAAGGGCGGGCATCAAGCAGATCATCAACGGCCCCTTCACCTTCGCCCCCGACGGCAATCCGCTGGTCGGGCCGGTGCAGGGCCTGACCAATTTCTGGTCGGCCTGCGCGGTCATGGCCGGGTTCAGCCAGGGCGGCGGCGTCGGACTCGCGCTGTCGAACTGGATGGTCAACGGCGATCCGGGCTTCGACGTCTGGGGCATGGACGTCGCCCGCTTCGGCGAGTGGGCCGGCCTGCGCTACACCAACGCCAAGGTGCGCGAAAACTACTCGCGGCGCTTCTCGATCCGCTTCCCCAACGAGGAACTGCCGGCCGCACGGCCCGCGCAGACGACGCCGCTCTACGACACGATGCTGGCGCAGAACGCCGTCATGGGCGATTCCTGGGGGCTCGAGACACCGCTCTGGTTCGCGCCGGAAGGCACCGAGCCGAAGGACATCGTCTCCTTCCACCGCTCCAATGATTTCGAGCATGTCGGGGCGGAAGTTCGCGCGACGCGCGAACGCGTCGGCGTCACGGAGATCGCCAACTTCGCCAAGTACGAGGTGACCGGCGCCGGTGCAGAGGCCTTCCTCAACCGGCTGATGACCAACCGCATGCCGAAGGCCGGCCGCATCGTGCTGACCCCCATGCTCAACGAGAACGGCAAGCTGATCGGCGATTTCACGATCGCCAATACCGGTGGGGACCGGTTCATGATCTGGGGCTCGTCGGCGGCGCAGAAGTACCACATGCGCTGGTTCGAACAGCATCTGCCGAAGGACGGCTCCGTCCGCATCCACCGCTTCGACCAGACGCTGGTCGGGCTGTCGATCGCCGGGCCGAAGAGCCAGGCGCTGCTCGCCAAGCTGGTCGACGTCGACGTGTCGAGTGCCGCCTTCCGCTTCATGGATTTCCGCGAGATGGCGGTCGGCGGCGCCCCCTGCATGGTCAACCGCATCACCTATACCGGCGATCTGGGCTACGAGATCTGGATGGCTCCGGCCTACCAGCGGCTCGTCTATGCGGCGATCAAGGCGGCGGGTGCCGAGTTCGGCATCGTCGATTTCGGCATGCGCGCCCTGCTCTCGATGCGGCTCGAAAAGAACTTCCCCACCTGGTACCGCGAGCTTCGCCCCATCTACGGCCCCTTCGAAGGCGGCATGGAGCGTTTCGTGAAGCTGGAGAAGAACGACTTCATCGGCCGGGAGGCCGCCGCGAAGGAGAAGGCCGAGGGGCCGAAGCTGCGCCGCGTGTCGCTGGTGGTCGATGCCGTCGACGCCGACGTCATGGGCGACGAGCCGATCTGGGCCAAGGTCGGCGACACCGACCACGGCACGGTCGCCGCGCCCGAGGGCCACGGGCCGAAGCGCTACGGCAAGGACGGCCAGGTCGCCACCGGCTCCGAGGCCGACTATGGCGCGGCCTCGATCCGCGGCATCCGCGACGGCGACTGGCGCGTGGTCGGCTGGGTGACGTCGGGCGGCTATGCCCACTCCGTCCAGAAGTCGATGGCGCAGGGCTACGTACCGGCGGCACTCGCGACCGACGAGAGCGAGGGCCTGTTCGAGATCGAGATCCTCGGCCGCCGCTGCGCCGCACGGATCAACGTCGAGCCGCTGTTCGATCCGACGGGCGAGAAGATGCGGGGATGAGCATGGACGGGAGGCCTCGGCCTCCCGCGTCTCCGATACCGCGTGGCGGCACCCCGGTCAGCGATGGCGATTGCGGCGGCGGGGGCCATCTGCAATGTAGGGGCGGACTCGTCCCGCCCGATGGCCGCGCATGCAACGCGGGCACGGCGGACGGTCTTTCCCGCCCGGCCGACCGGGCCAACGAGCCGCACCGCGCCCGACCCAGGGCGGCTGCCGCGCCAGGAAGAACGGAAACGCCATGGCTTCCCCAGACCGCTCCCCTCGCCTCGCCGTCCTGATCGACGCCGACAACGCCTCCGCCAAGATCGCCGGCGGTCTGTTCGAGGAAATCGCCAAGATCGGCGAGGCCAGCGTGCGGCGCATCTATGGCGATTTCTCCAGCAGCCGCTCCAAGGCCTGGATCGACGTGCTGGCCAAGCACGCCATCGTGCCGCACCAGCAGTTCGCCTATACGACGGGCAAGAATGCCTCCGACATCACGCTCGTCATCGACGCGATGGACCTCCTCCACACCGGCCGCTTCGACGGCTTCTGCCTCGTTTCGTCCGACAGCGACTTCACGCGGCTCGCCTCGCGCATCCGCGAGCAGGGCATCGACGTGTTCGGCTTCGGCGAACAGAAGACGCCGGAGAGCTTCCGCCAGGCCTGCCGCCGCTTCATCTACACCGAGAACCTCCTGCCCGGCGCGGCCGCCGACAGCACCGAGACCAGCGACGAGCGTCCGTCCGGCACGCTGCAGCCGCCGGCCGACGCCGTGCCGCTCATCCGCCGCGTGCTGGCCGAGATGGAAAGCGCCGACGGCTGGGCCTATCTCGGCGCCGTCGGCACGCAGCTGGTCAACCGCTACCCCGATTTCGATCCGCGCTCCTACGGCTTCCGCAAGCTGTCGGACCTCGTGCGCAAGACCGCGGCCTTCGACGTCGAGCAGGGCGAGGATCGCATGGTCCGCATCCGCCTGAAGAAGAAGTCGGCGGCGGAGGAGGAGACCGTCGCCGTGAAGGAGAAGTCCGGCGGCGGCCGCAGGCGCGGCAAGGGCACGGACAAGAAGGCCGCCGCGAAATAGCCCGGGCGGCGACGGGACATCGAACGGGCCGGAGCGAGGAGCCAGCAGGGACGAGCATGACCGGAACGCCTTCTGGATCGACGTTCGGACGCCACCGCAAGATCATGCCTTTCGATTCCGGCGACGGCGCCCCCTCCGAAACCGCGCTGCGCCAGGCGTCGCGCGAGAAGGCCGCCTCCCTCAACAGCCACGTCCTCGGCTACGGCGCCCTGGCCGAGGCGGAGTGGGCGGCGGCGGGCATCGCCGCGCCCGACCTCCCCGCCATGCGGCGCTACCGGCTCGACCGCATCCGCGCCGAACTGAAGCGGCGCGATCTCGCGGGCGTGCTGCTCTACGACCCCGTCAACATCCGCTACGCCACCGATTCCACCAACATGCAGCTCTGGGTCGCGCACAACCCGACGCGGCACTGCTTCGTGGCGACCGAGGGGCCGGTCGTGCTGTTCGACTATTTCTCCTGCGAGCACCTGTCGGATCATTCGGGCGTCGTCGACGAGGTGCGGCCGGCGGTGTCGTGGATGTATCTTTATTCCGGCGACCTGACCGACCGGAAGGTGGAGCGCTGGGCAGCGGGCATCGCCGAACTCGTCCGCGCGCACGGAGGCGGCAACGCGAGGCTGGCGGTCGACCACCTGAACCCGGAGGGCGCCGCCGCACTCGTCCGGCTCGGCCTGTCGATCCACAATGGCGAGGCGGTGATGGAGAACGCGCGGCTGATCAAGTCGGTCGACGAGATCCTTGCCATGCGCCGCGCCATCGTCGCCTGCGAGGCGGCGATGGGCGAGATGCAGGCGGCGCTGCGGCCGGGCCTTTCGGAAAACGAGTTGTGGGCGGAACTGCACCGCGGCAACGTCGTCCGCGGCGGCGAATGGATCGAGACGCGGCTGCTCTCGTCGGGGCCGCGCACCAATCCGTGGTTCCAGGAATGTTCGTCGCGGCCCATCGAGGCGGGCGACCTCGTCGCCTTCGACACGGACCTGATCGGCCCCTACGGCTTCTGCGCCGACCTGTCGCGCACCTGGCTGTGCGGCGACCAACGCCCGTCGAACGAACAGCGCGACCTCTACCGCATCGCGGCCGACCAGATTCTGGCCAACACCGACCTGATGCGGTCCGGCGTCACGTTCCGCGATCTCGTCGACCGCTCGTCCGTGCCGCCCGCCGACTGCTTCGCCACCCGCTACGGCGTGCTCTATCACGGTGTGGGCCTGGCTGACGAATACCCGACCCTTCCGCATGCCGCCGACTGGACCGACGACACGCCGGACGGCGTTCTCGAGCCGGGCACGGTGCTGTGCGTGGAGAGCTACATTGGCCGGCTGGGCGGGCACGAAGGGGTGAAGATCGAGGAACAGATCCTCATCACCGCAACCGGCAACGAGAAGCTTTCGTCCTATCCGCTCGACGAGAGGCTGCTCGGCGCCTGAGCGCCGTTACGAACCGTCCGGCTCCGCGGTCAGCGGCGATCGCGGTCCTTGCGGATCCGCACCGGCACGGGACGGGGACGGTTCTGCTGGACGATGGCGTGCGCCACGATCGCGACCAGCGCGATGGACGAGCCGACGAGTGCGACGAGCCAATACCCTTGTTCGACCATGGCGACATCTCCTTTGGATGAGGCAACGTCGCCCCTTCCGTCCCGTTCCATGACAGTGTGTGTCATATGTGAAGAATAGGTAAGCACGCCGGGGCGCGCGTCAACTGCGTCCATGCGTCCACACGCTTTCGTGCGATGACGCTGCGGAAGCTGCCGGCCTGCGGGCGGTTCGCCACCGTCCGGCTATGCTTCTGCAAGGCAGGTCGCGGCAGGACCTTCGACATGGTCGGGCATGCGCAGCGCCTTTGCCATCGCCGGCGCCAGATGCGCCAGTCGTCGCGCGACGACATAGGGCAGCCCGAGCCGCTTCGCCGTCCATCCGGCGACGCGCAGGTGCGCGACATCGGGCTCGAAGCGACGCGCCAGCGCGAGGCTGCGGCAATCCACCGCGCAGAGATCCGCCCTGCCCTGCGCGACGGCCTGCATCGAGGCCCGGTGGCCGCCGGTCGCCACGAGCCCGGGAAACACCGCGACGTCCGCGCCGGCTGCGCGGAGGTCCGCCGAAAGCGCCACCCAGCCCGACATCGAGTGCTTCTCGTTGAAGGCCAGCCGTCGGCCGCGCATCGCCGCCAGCGGCAGGCGCGCCGCGCCGTCCGGCGGCGGGGTCACGTCGCCGTCGGGCACGCCCGGATCGCCGGCGCGCATCACGATGGCGCTCGAATAGAACGCCCCGTCGCCGCCCGGGACGTCCGAATAATCCGGCTGGGCGACCACCTGCACGAGGGCGCCCAGCCCGGTCTCGTTCATCGGTCCCCAGCAGGTCTGGGCAAGAAGCAGGTCCGGGTGCCGCCACAGCGTCGGCAGGTCGAATTCGTCCGGCGGCAGCGTCGCGGGATCCGGCGCGACCACGGCGCCGGACGCATCGCGGATGCCGCCCGGCACGGCCGGCAGGTCGCCGTTGCGGCGGCAGAGCGCCTCGGGCGCCTCGATGCCCTCCGCCCGCAGCCGGTCGCGCATCGACGCCCATAGCGCGTCGACCTCGGCGCGGGCCTCGGGCCAGTCGTACATGGGAAGGGCTGCAATGAAGACGCTCATCGCGCCATCACGCCCGATCCGCGCCGCGATGGCAAGGCCGCCCGGCCGCCCGGTGCGCCGGAGCCCGGTCAATCCTTCGACGGCTCGGTCGGCACCGGCGCCATGCCGCCGAGGCCCGCCACGGAGCGGCTGCGCACGCGGGGCCGGAAGGCGCGCCCGGGCTCGGGCGTGCGGCGCAGCACGGGGTGCACCACCGGCTCCTTGGCGCGGAACGCGTAGGTGGCGATGAGCGTCCGGTAGTTCGGAAAGACGTAGCCGCCATTCATCCGCACCCATTCGTCACGCCGCGCGGCAAACAGCGCCGGCAGCCGGTACCAGGCGACGTTCGGCATCTTGTGGTGGACGAGATGCAGGTTGTTGTTGAGGAAGAGGATCGACAGCGGCGACCGTTCCACGATGATGGTGCGTCCATCCGGCCGCTCCGACCACTGGTGCTCCGCAAAGGTGCGCACCGAGATCAGCGCCTGGCCGAGCCAGACCGGGCCGATCACGTAGAGCCAGAGCGGCATTCCGAAGCCGTAGTGGACCACCGGCAGGACGACGGCGAGCCCCAGCCCGTGCAGGAGCCAGGCGCGGCCGATGACCCGGTCGCCGCCCACGATCGCCCGCGCATCCGCGATCAGGAAGCCGATCGAGCCGAGCCAGGGATTGAGCAGCATGCGGCCGAGCATGGTGTTGTTGATCGCCAGCAGCATCCGCATGGCGCGCGGAAGCCGGTCGTGCTGCCACAGCGCGCGGTAGTAGCTCTCCGGATCGTCGAAGGGATCGGTCAGGCGGTCGTCGGCGTGGTGGCGCAGATGCACCGCCTTGAAGCGGCGATAGGGCCAGACGAGCCCGACCGGCAGGCCGACGAGCAGTTCGTTCAGCCGCGCCGACCGCGTCGGATGGCCGTGGCAGGCCTCGTGCATCAGCGACGACTGCAGCGCCAGCACCACGCCGAGCCCCACGATCGCAAGTATCGGCCAGTCCGGCCAGACTGCAAGGCCGAGCGCGAGCCACGCGCCGTAGCAGGAGATGATCAGAAGTATCGTCGGCCATTCGACACGAAGGAGGCCCCCGCCTCGCTCGTCGCTTCTCATGATTGTCAAGCGCCCCGTGGGAATCAAGAACGTGTGATCCTGACGTGATGGTGTCAGGAGCTGACGGCGCAGACAACGTGCGTTTGCGCACGAAGCGTTGACATTGCGCCGCATTCGCCTCACCTGTTGTGCATTGTAAACGGATGCGGACTCATGGTCGACAAACGAGACCTTTCCGGCCTGTTCCGGGAGCGACTGCGGGTGCTGCTCGCCCGCTCCGGCAAGAACCAGTCGGCCTTCGCTTCCGACGTCGGCATCGACCGGTCGGCGCTGTCGCAACTCCTGTCGGGTGCCTCCCCGCGGTTGCCGCGGGCCGAGACGCTGTTGAACATCGCCGCCGAGCATCGCGTCTCCCTCGACTGGCTGATGGGGCTCAGCCAGGACGAGGGGCTGACCGGCGAAATGCGCGAGACCTTCGAGATGGAGGAGGCCACGGGCGGCTATGACGGAACGCCGCTCGCGCGCTGGCACGCCGAGGCCGCCGGCACCAAGATCCGCTACGTGCCGGCCGGCATTCCCGACCTGCTGCGGACCGAGGCGCTGATCGACTTCGAGTCCGACGTGTCGCTGCGCAGCCGCGAGGTCCAGGCCGGCGAGACGCAGTACCGCATCGACTACACGCGCCGGCCCGAGACCGACATGGAGATCTGCATGCCGCGCCATGCGCTGGAGATCTTTGCCGCCGGCATGGGCGTCTGGTCGGGCTTTCCGGCGGAAGCACGGCGCGCGCAGCTGCGCCACATGGCCGGGCTTCTCGACGAACTCTACCCCGCCGTGCGGCTCTATCTCTACGACGGACGGCAGCGGTACTCCCTGCCCTACACGATCTTCGGCCCCTACCGGGCGGCGATCTATGCCGGCGACGTCTACCTCGTCCTGAACTCCACCGCCGCGATCCGTGCACTCACGCGCCACTTCGACAATCTCATCCGCGGCGCGGTGGTCAACGCGCATGAGGCGGCGCGTTTCGCGGCGGAGATGGAATCCGGCATCCGTTGACGAGATATAAAGACTTCTTTATATGATTATCCGACCATCAACCTGTCGGACGACCACCCATGACCAATCCCATCGATACGCTCCTCGCCGAAAAGGGCGTGCTTCTCGCCGACGGCGCCACGGGGACCAATCTCTTCGCGATGGGCCTCGAATCCGGCGAGGCGCCCGAACTCTGGAACGAGACGGCACCGGAGAAGATCGAGGCGCTGCATCGCGGCTTCGTCGAGGCCGGCGCCGACATCATCCTGACGAACTCCTTCGGCGGGACGCGCCACCGGCTGAAGCTGCACCATGCGCAGGACCGCGTGTTCGACCTCAACCGCCGCGCCGCCGCGCTCGCCCGCGGTATCGCCGACGCAGCCGGGCGCGAGGTCATCGTCGCCGGCTCCGTCGGCCCCACCGGCGAACTGCTGCAGCCGCTCGGCGCCATGACCTATGACGAGGCGGTCGACGCCTTCGCCGAGCAGATGGAGGGGCTGAAGGCCGGCGGCGCCGACGTCGCCTGGATCGAGACCATGTCGTCGCCCGACGAGATCCGGGCGGCCGCCGAGGCGGCGATCCGCGTCGGCCTGCCCTACACCGTCACCGCCTCCTTCGACACCGCCGGCCGCACCATGATGGGGCTCGCCCCGAAGGACATCCACGGCGTCGCCGAAGCCTTCGCAGAGCAGCCGGTCGGCATCGGCGCCAATTGCGGCGTCGGCGCCTCCGACATCCTGTCCTCGCTGTTCGACATGGCCGACGCCCGGCCGGACGCCACGCTCATCGTCAAGGGCAATTGCGGCATCCCCGAATTCCGCGGCACCGAGATCCACTATTCCGGCACGCCGGAACTGATGGCCGATTACGTGCGGCTGGCCGTCGACGGGGGGGCGAAGATCATCGGCGGCTGTTGCGGCACCTCCTTCGCACACCTGGCCGCCATGCGTGTGGCGCTCGACGGCCACCACCGCGGGCCGCGGCCGACGGTCGAGGACGTCGTCGCCCGCATCGGGCCGCTGCGCAACAAGATCGCCAGCGAGAGCGGCGCCGGCACCGCGGGCGAAGCCCGCCGCGAGCGGCGCCGGGCGCGGGGCTGAGGCGTGTCCGGCTTTCGGCCGCACCGGCGGCGGTCGGTTGCATTCGAACGATCGCGATAAGCCCGTCTTCGTGTCCGCCTGCTAGTCTCCGGCATGGTCCGGAGACCCGCCATGCCGCGCCTCGCCTTCGCCTGCCTGGCCCTGTTTTTCACACTGGCCGCGGTCGCGCGCGCCGGAGACGCGCCTTCCGTCGCCTTTACCGATGCCCGATCCTGGCCGTTCCTCGAGGCGCGACTGGCGCGTGACGAACCGCTGTGGGTGCAGGTCGACTACCGCAGCGACGTGCCCCTGCGCTTCCAGGCACGGGCCTACCGCGACGGGCACCCGGTGGACGAAGGCCAGAAGATGAACGCCTCGGCGGTGCATCCGGCCGGCCACGGATCGGCCCTCGTCTGGGTGGCCTTCTACAAGCCGGCCGTGATCGACGAGATCCGGGTCACCGCCTACGACGCGTCGTTCCGGGCGATCGACACGCGCTCGCTGCCGGCGAAACTGCGGTGGACGGCCGAAGGCGAGCGGCGGTCGACGCCCGGCTGGGTCGACGCGCTCCGCGCCGAGGAGGACAGCCGCATCGCAGCGGCGCAGCGCAGCGCGCCCGACGACGCTCCGGCGCTGGTCGGCCTTCTCATCGCACTGGCGATCTTTGCCGCCTTTCCCGGCTACCTCTATCTCCAGCTGCATTCGCTGAGACGCTGGAGCGGCCTCTGGCGCGCCGCCGCCGCCCTGCCGCTGCTCGCGATGGGACCTGTCATCTTCTACACCGTCCCCGCCTTCCTGGCCGGGGCCAATCTGTGGCCGCTCGCCCTGATCTTCGCCGCGCCGCCGGCCTGTCTCTACCTGCTCGCGCTGCTCGCTTGCCGCCACTGCGTGGTGCGTGCCGCCTGACGCTCGTGAAACCGACCGGCAGAGGCCTTGTTCTCCGGTCCGCGTAACCGCCGCTCCCGCATGCCTCGTCGTCGCAATGCTGGTTCGCGATAGCGACCAAGGTCGCAACATCGTGGAAGCGCCAGGCGCCTCCTTCGCGCCACCCTGCCAGCGCTGAAACCTGCCCCGCCGCAAGCGGGAACCGGGCCAGCGCGAAGGCGGAGAGGAGAGCCGTGCAGCAGGAGCGAACGGGTTTTCGGCCGACGACCGGCCTGCAGAGCTACGACACCGCCATCTGGTATGCCGACCGACCGAGGAACCTCTGGACGGTTCCCGAGCGCAACGGCGTCTCGGCCGTCCGCAAGGTCAACGACAACCTCACCGAGATCGAGGGACCCGACACCTTCCACGACATCCTGCTCTTTGCGACCGACGTGGCGCCGGACGTGCGCTTCCACACGTTCAGGCTGAGCGGCAGCGACCGACGCCAGGCGCCAGGGCCCCGCCAGGTGATGCTGCTGCCCGAAGGCATCTCCACCAACGTGCAGGCGCAGGGACGCTACGAACTGCTGCAGCTGCACTTCCGCCGCGCCCGTCTGCGCGAACTCGTGGAGGACGCCGGTGGCGGTGCCTTCTCGATGGACCAGGTCGACTGGTCGAACGATCCGGCGCTGGCGGCGCTTGCCGAGCAGCTCTGCCGCGAGCAGGCCGAGCCCGGCCTCGCCAACCGCAGCCTGGTCGATGCGCTGCTGATCGAGATCGGCGTCGGCCTGGTGCGGCGCCACTCGAACCTGTCGCGGTCGCCGAAATACGGCGCCGCCGTGCTGTCGGAAGAGCGCTATCGCCGTGTCGCCGACTTTATCGAAGCGGAGCTGGCTACCGACCTGTCGATCGACGACATGGCCAGCGTCGCCTGCCTGTCGCCCTTCCACTTCACCCGTGCCTTCCGCACCCGCGTCGGCGAGACGCCGCATCGCTGGCTGATGCGTCGTCGCGCGACGCGGGCGCGCGACATGCTTCTGGGCGGCACCCTGCCCATCGCGCAGGTGGCGACCGCCTGCGGCTTCTCCTCCCAGAGCCACATGAACGACGTGTTCCGGCGGCTCGATTTCCCCACGCCGGGCAGCCTGCGCAGCAGCCGCGGCGGCACGGCGGACTCGACGCCCGGCGACGCCAGAGCGGTCGCGCCTCCGCGTCCGATGGGAGCCGGGCAAGAGCGCAGGAAGCACGAAGATCAGAGCAGGAGAGCGGAAGAAGGCCGGGCGTCTCCCGGCGAAGAATGACCCTGCGAGCCGATGACGCGTTCGCATCATTCCGACGGAGACCGTTCCATGCTTTCGACGTCCCATTCAGTCCGCCGCGCGACTTCGGCGCTGCTTGCCCTGTCCGCCAGCCTGCTGGCGCTCGCCATCGCTGCGCCGGCCGCGGCCGAGGTGATCGTGCGCGGCACCGAAGGCGCCCCCCTGCATGAGGCGCGGCCCGCGCCGGGCGCCATCTTCCCCGACGAGCACATCGTGGTGGCCCAGCCCTCCCCGTCCGAGGTGAACCCGAGTTTCCTCGGCCCGGTGCTCCTGATGAAATCGGCCCACATCGACCTCGAGAAAGGGACGATGACGGTGCCGCTGCGCAAGGGCCGGCTGGAGTCGGGCGAACTCGTGTGGTCGGTGCTCACCGACGTCACCGACGAGAACCTCGCCAACCTGCACGGCATCAACTACTCCGCCAAGCTCGCCTACGGCCTGATCGGCAAGGCGACCCGCAGCGCCCGGATCGAGAAGGACGGCACCTTCGTCTTCGCCTCCGGCAAGGTCGACTTCAAGCCGGAGCATTCGGTGACGCCCGGCGACGCACCGAACTTCTTCCCGCCGAAATCCGCGCAGCCCGGCGCGATCGGCGATGCCGACTACTCGCCGCTCGTCCAGTTCGAGAACGGCAAGAACGCCGTCTTCAACATGCCCATGGTTGCCTTCGACGCGTCCGAGGAGACGCTCAACGCCATGTGCGAGGGCGCCGTCGACAAGAGCATCGTGCACGACAAGGTCACCGCGATCTGCCCGCGCGACGGCACGGTGACGCTGCAGATGACGCTCGGCTACACTTTCGGCAAGCCGATCTTCTACCTGTCGACCGAAGCCAACGATCCGGTGGTGGCGACGCTCGAGGGGGCGATCCTGACGCCCGCGCTCAACGACACGCCGTTCGCGCTGGAGGATGCCGCGCCCGGCGAGTCGGCCGAGCGGATCTACGTCTTCGTCAACGGCCCGACCGGCATCGACCATCCGTTCCGCCAGGGCGTCAACTCGGCGCTGTCGGACGGCGGCCACGGTCCGCTCAACGTGCTGGGAGGCATCCCGACGATCAACCTCGACTACAGCCCGATCTGGCGCCTCTTCCCGGTCCTGTGGACCGAGGAGGCGATCGAGAAGGGATGGCGCACGAAGCTCACCAACGCCATCGACATCGAGAATGCCGGCGCCAAGGGCATCGTCGTGTCGATCGCGGGCGGCCCGCCCCAGGCCGTGGGCTTCCTCGTCAACTGCCCGGTTGTCTACCGCATCAACTGAGGCAGCGGGATCCGGGTCCCCCGGCCCGGATCCCTCCCCCCAATCCCAAAGGACCGCCGAAAGGAACACCGGATGCTCCCCCTCCATCTCGCCGTCTGCACCCTTGCCGTCGCGGCCGTGGCCACCGGGCCGACCCGCGCGACAGCCGAGCCCGTCACCGTCGAGATCGGCCAGGCCGGCATGCGCCACGTCGTCTTCTCCTTCGAGCGCGGTGCAGGCGGCACGACCGTCACGCTGCGCGCGGAAATGACCGGCGTCGCCGGGTCGCGCCTCACCGTGCGCATCGATCGCGCGCCGGTGTTCGCGCTCGACCACGTCTTCTCCGAAAGCGAATGCCGCTTCCCCGCCGGTGGCGCCAGCATGTGCGAACTGGTGATCGGCCCCGACGATCCGGCAGCGCAGACGCTCCTCCTTGGGTTCAAGCGCGGGCTGGAGGCGCACGTGACGATCGAGGATGCGGGCATCATGCGGATGGACCAGTCGGTCTCGCTGAAGGGCTTTACCCGCCGCTACGGCGCCTGACGCCCTGCGGCCGCCCGCGGCCCGGTCGAAATGCAGCGTCCGCGATCGGCCGTTTTTCAGCTCCCGTCCAGGAGGACATTCCATGCACAGCGACGTCACGCCGGCGCAGGAGCCGGTTCCCGCCTATTTCGGCCATGCCCGCGGCCTGCACATGAACCGCGACCCGCGCGGCGTGCTCACCGTCACCATCAACGACGGCGCCGGCGGCCCCATCACCTTCACTGCACGCGACCACAGCGAGTTCACCGAGGCCTTCTACCGGATCGGCCAGGACCGCGACAACCGGATCGTCATCCTCACCGGCGCCGGCGACTGGATGGCGCAGATCGATTTCGCGACCTTCGGCAATGTCGGCGATCCCGACGTGTGGTCAAAGGTCCATGACGAGGGCGTCCAGATCCTGGAGAACCTCGCCAACATCCGCGTGCCGATGATCGCGGCGGTGGAAGGCCGCGCGCATATCCACTCGGAGTACGCCCTGATGGCAGACGTCATCGTGGCCGGCGAAGGCGCCACCTTTTCCGACCTGCCGCATTTTTCCGGCGGCATCGTTCCCGGCGACGGCATCTTCACGACCTGGTCCTACCGCGCCGGGCCAGGACGGGCGCAGTCCTGGCTGCTCGACCCGATGCCGATCAGCGCGGCGATGGCGGCCGAGTGGGGCGTCGTCAACGAGGTCGTTCCCGATGGCGCCGCGCTCGAACGCGCGCACCAGCTCGCCGACCGTTTCCTGAAGGCGCCCGAGGTCACGCGGCGAAACGCGCGCATCCACTTCGTCCAGCCGCTGAAGCTCAGGATCGTGGCCGAAGTCGGCTATGGGCTCAGCCTCGAAGGCGCCTCGGCAGCCGCCCTCGTGAAGACGCTCCCGTCGTGAACGGCACCACGGGGCCCGGCGGTTCTGCCGGCCCCGGTCGACCATCATCCAGCGCAAGGAAACGAACCATGCAGGAACCCGGTACCGCCGCAGCCGGAGGAGACGAGAAGCGCCACAAGGTCGCCGTCGTCGTCTATTCCAACGTCACCACGGAAGCGCCGAGCCGCGCCTATCGCGCCTTCGGCTTCGTGGCCGAACTCCTCGCCCATGGCGACGACGTCGTCCTGATCTTCGACGGCGGCGGTTCGGCGACGCTCGCCGCCGTGCTGTCCCGGAAGCACGACCTGCACAAGGCCTATGCCGCGGCGGCGCCCGCCCTGCGCGGGGTCTGCGGCTACTGTGCCGGCGCCTACGGCGTCGCCGATGCGCTGAAGGCGGCCGACGTCCCTTTTCTCGTCGATGACCGCGGCCACGCGTCGCTGCGCCGGTTGCTCGACGAAGGACGCCAGATCGTCACGTTCTGATCCGGCGGACGGCAGCGCGACCGCACCGGCTCACCGGCCGCGGATCCGGCGCCGCCACTGCGACGGCGTCGCGCCGGTCTCGCGCCGGAAGACGGTTGTGAAATGCTGGTGGGAGGAAAAGCCGCAGGCGAGTGCGACGCTCGTGATCGGTTCGTCGCCCGCCAGCGCCGCCTTGGCACGCTCGATGCGGCGCAGCGTGACGAAGCGGTGCGGCGTCAGTCCGGTGGCCTGACGGAAGGCGGTGACGAAATGGTACTTGCCGAGGCCGGCAACCGCCGCGAGCCGGTCGAGCGACACCTCCTGGTCGAGCCAGGCCTCGACGGCGCCGGTCACCATCCGCAGCCGCCGGGGCGACAGCGCCCCGATGCGCGGCGGGACAGCCGGGCCCGAACCGGCGGAATGGAAGCCGACCAGGCGCATGCCGATCAGCATCGCCCGCAGGTCCATCTCGATCGGCTGAGGCGGGGCCACCGGGTCGACGCCGCGCCGGACATACTGGTCGAGCATCAGGCGCAGGTCGGCGTCATGCGCGAACACGCGATCCTCGCGCAGGGCTGGCTCGTCGCTGCGGCCGAGTTCGCGCGCCGCCGCCGCCACGAGGCCCGGCTTGAGGTAGTAGTGCCGGCCGGTCGTGTCGCCCGGCGCGATCCAGCGGCGGTCGTAGCCGCCCGGATAGAGCAGGAACGCATCCGCCTCCTTGCCGCCCGTTCGTCCGCGCCAGCGCCCGTCCATGCGCATGAAGGGCGGACCTTCGTCGAGGATGCTGATGGTGACGTGGTCCAGCGCCGGGATCGAGACGTCGAAGCCGACCGGCGCACGCCAGAGGCAGAAGGCGAGGTCCCAGGCCTCCGCGACGCCGATCACGCCGCTGGTCTGCGACTGCCGGACGGCCGGCAGCATGATGCGCGCCTGTGGCGGGGTCTCCTCAAAAGCGTAACGCATCCAACCTCTTGCCGGCATGCTTCGGAATGGGCCGCACAACCCTGGGCAGCACCGGGCGCCCGCGCAGAAGCTAGTGGCGCCGACGCCGCCGCGTCAACGCGGACGAGTTCACGCCGCGGACACGATCATGTGTGGCCCGGCCGCCGCGATCCCCCTGCGCCGACGCGGCGAATGCGGCGGTCGACGCGGGGGCCATGCCCCGCCGCGACGCGAATAGGCCGGCGGAACCCTCGCCCCGCCGGCCTGCCTCACACTACTGGCCTTTGCCTTCGACCTTCGCGCCGCCCCTCATCCGCCTGCCGGCACCTTCTCCCCGTAAAACGGGGAGAAGAACGCCGTCACCGACGGCTTCGCCAGTCGCAGAGGTCGCCTACCTGGTGCCGATGTCGCGGCCGTGACACCTTCTCCCCGCTTGCGGGGAGAAGGTGCCGGCAGGCGGATGAGGGGCAGCGCCGAGGGGCAATCGAAAAGACCGCCGGCCCTTCGCCCGCCCGTGGGTGGACACCGCGGCCGGCCGGGTACCCGGGCGCCCCCGCCCCGCCCGGCTGCCGCGGTGTCCCGCCGCCCCTACCGCCTCGCGTCGAGCGCCGAGGCGAGGCGCACGAGCTGGAGGAACTCCGCGCGGTAGCCGAACGGGTCGGCGCCGCGGGCGGCGGTGGCGATGTCGATGATCCGGTCGTAGCCGAGGCCGGAGGTCTGGTCCGTGCCCCTCAGCTTCTGACCGAAGGCTGCGACGGCGACCGAGAAGCGCTGGTCCTCGCCCGCCGCGTCGAAGGCGGCGATCTCGTTTTCGGCCGTCACCGGCGTCTCGATCAGCGTCGAGACGTCCTCGTGCGGCCGCTTGTAGCGGATCTTCACGAAGGCGTATTCGCCGCCATGGGCGATGCCGGGCGCATCGCCGGTCTTCGCCTCGCCGTAGCGCAGGTCGTCGATCAGCTGCGCCGGACTGCCCTTCGGCGTGATCTCGTAGATGGCGGTCACCGAATGACCCGAACCGATGTCGCCGGCGTCGACGCGGTCGTTGTTGAAATCCTCGCGGGCGAGCGCGCGGGTCTCGTAGCCGATCAGCCGGTACTCCGTGACGGTGGCCGGATTGAACTCGACCTGGATCTTGACGTCCTTGGCGATCGGGAAGAGCGTCGACGACGCCTCCTGGACCAGCGTCTTCTCGGCCTCGGCCAGCGTGTCGATATAGGCGGCGACGCCGTTGCCGTTCTGGGCGATCGTCTGCATCATCCGGTCGTTGTAGTTGCCGCGGCCGAATCCGAAGACGGAGAGGAAGACGCCGCTTGCACGCTTTTCCTCGATCAGCCGCTCGAGGTCCTCGTCGGAGGTCTGGCCGACGTTGAAATCGCCGTCGGTCGCCAGCATCACCCGGTTGACGCCGCCGTCGATGAAGTTCTCCTGCGCCAGCCGGTAGGCCTGCCGCAGCCCCGCCTCGCCGGCCGTCGAGCCGCCGGCGTCGAGCCGGTCGAGCGCGGCGAGGATCTCCTCCTTCCGCGACCCCTCCGTCGGCGCGAGAACCGTGCCGGCGCTGCCGGCATAGGCGATGATCGACACCGTGTCCTTCTCCGTCAGCCGGTCGACCAGCAGGCGGAAGGCGTTCTTCAGGAGCGGCAGCTTGTCGGGCTGGTTCATCGAGCCCGAGGTATCGATCAGGAAGACGAGGTTGGAGGCCGGCTTTTCGGCCGGCTGCAGATCGTAGCCCTTGATGGCGACGTGCATCAGCTTGGTCTGGTCGTTCCAGGGCGTCGGCATCACGCTGACGGTGGCGTTGAACGGCGTGGCGGCGTCCCGCGGACCCGGCCAGTCGTAGGGAAAATAGTTGATCATCTCCTCGACGCGCACGGTGTCGGCCTGCGGAAGGATGCCGCTCTTCAACGACGAGCGCACGAAGGCGTAGGAGGCGGTGTCGACGTCGACCGAGAAGGTGGAGACCGGGTGTTCCAGCGCCGAGCGCACCGGGTTCGTGTCGAAGGCCTCGATCCGGTCGCGGTTCTCCTGCGCCAGCGGAATGGGATCGGCCGGCACGGGCATCACCGCCGACGGCTGCGGCTGGCTGGCGATCCGGGCGCCGGGCGCCGCCTCGCGCGTCATCAGCCGCGCCGGCGCCTCCGCGAGCGGCGCCGAGATGGCCGGCGCGGCGGGCGGCGGCGCGGCGTCGAGGGACCGGTCGGCCTGCACCGCGCCTTCGTCGTCGGCGAAGGCGCGGGCGGCCTCTTCGGCTTCGGCGATCGGGGTGGCTTCGGCAGGCGAAGGCTCGGCCGGCGCGGCGGCCTTCGGTGCCGGCCCCTGCTCCACCCGGCTGTCGACGAAGGGGCTCTGGCGGCCGAACGGGCTCCCGCTCACCAGCATGTAGGCGGCATAGCCGGCCGCCGGCAGCGCCAGAATGCCGGCGATGGCGGGGGTGGATAGAAATCTGCGGTCCATGATCCTGCTCCAGAACGACGGGGTTCTGGTGCTGGGACGCTGCGTCGTGGCCGTTCCTTGGGTGGCCTCCGGAAAATTTTCGTCGAAGGCTTCCATCGCCGCAGCCAGCGCGCGCTGCTTCGCCGCCTCGTCGGGGCGCGGCGGGCGCCGGTCGCGCAGGATGTCGAATTCGTCCCTTGCCATGGTCATTCTTCCCGGGCCGGGCGCAGCAGCGCCTTCAGCCGTTTCCTGGCCTCGTGGATGTGCCACGACACCGTCGCCTCGGCACATCCCATCACGTCCGATGCGGCGTCGTGGCTCAGTCCCTCGCCATAGACGAGCAGCACCGCCTCGCACTGCTTGGGCGGCAGCTGCCGCACCGCTTCCCACAGCGCATCGGCCGGATCGTCTGGCTCGTGCTGCACGACGGCCGCGGCCGACAGGGCCTGAACGCCGTAGGCCGCCATCCTGGTCGCCTCGCGGGCAATGCGGCGGCCGTGGTCGCGCGCGGCGTTCAGCGTCAGCTGGTAGAGCCAGGTCGTGAAACGCCCTTCGCCGCGGAAGCCCGCGATCGCTCTGCCCAGCCGGACACAGACCTCCTGGGCGACGTCCTCGGCATCGGCGCGGCGGCCGCACCAGCGCCAGGCGACGCGGAAGATGAAGTCGTAGTGCCGCTCCACCAGTGCCGCAAACGCCTCGCGGTCGCCGGCCCGCGCCCGCGCCACGAGATCGTCATCGATTGCTTCGGCCCGTGCCGTCATCGCCATCATTCGTCACTGAGACGCAGCCAGTCTGCCATTCCTTGGGGGGGCAGCACGATTCTTTTCGCCGCCGCGCCGCCCGCTTCGATCTCGCCGGCACAGGGATGTCGCCCGCAGGTCACAGCGGCGTGAGCCGGTCGCGACCCGGCGACCCTTGTTCTTTGCAGGTGCGAAGGCCACATAGGGGCGGACCGAGGAGAATGCCGGGGGGCTGAGTCGCCTTTCGGGCGTCTTGCTCGAAACAGTGTGCCGGGACCGCCGGCATGGCATCGCGAGCGACCCGCAGCCCATGGACCAGACCGCCACGCCACGATCTCCCGTCCGCGGATCGCCGATCCGGGTCCAGCGGCGGCTGGCCGCAATCCTGGTGACCGACGTCGTCGGCTATTCGCGGCTGATGCATTCCGACGAGGCGCTGACGCTCGAGCGCCTGCGCCGGCTGCGCTCGGAACTGCTCGACCCGAAACTGGCGGAGTATGCCGGCCGGTTGGTCAAGTCGACAGGCGACGGGATGATCGCGGAGTTCCACAGCGCCGTCGACGCCGTGCAGTACGCCGTCGACGTGCAGCGCGCCATCAAGGACAGCAACGACCTGACCGACACGCCCGGATATCTCACCCTGCGGATCGGCATCAATGTCGGTGACGTGGTGGTGGAAGGCGACGATCTGTTCGGCGACGGCGTCAACGTCGCGGCGCGCATCGAGGGCATCGCCCAGGACGGCGGCATCTGCATTTCGGGCACGGTCCACGACCAGGTGAAGGACAAGCTCGCGCTCGACTTCGAGGATCGCGGCCTGCGCAGCGTCAAGAACATCGCCGAGCCCGTCCGTACCTTCTCGATCCGGATCGACGGCAGGGAGCCGGCGTGGCCGCTGCCTGCCGCGGCGCCGGCCGAGACGGCTTCGATCGCGGTCCTGCCCTTCGACAACATGAGCGGCGATGCCGAGCAGGATTATTTCTCGGACGGCATCACCGAGGACATCATCACCGACCTGTCGAAAATCTCCTCGCTGCTCGTCATCGCGCGCAACTCGTCCTTCACCTACAAGGGCCGCGCGGTGGACGTGAAGCAGGTGGCGCGCGAACTCGGCGTGCGCCACGTGCTGGAAGGCAGCGTGCGGCGCGCCGGCAACCGCGTGCGCATCACCGCCCAGCTGATCGACGGATCGACCGGCGGCCATGTCTGGGCCGAGCGCTACGACCGCGTGCTGGAAGACATCTTCGCCATCCAGGACGAGATCACGCTGACCATCGTCAACCAGCTGAAGATCCACCTGAAGCTCGGCGAGAAGGACCGGCTGTCGCAGCGCTACCAGCCCAACATCGAGGCCTACGATCTCGCGCTGCGCGGACGCGAACTCATCTTCGCCGCCACGCAGGACCGCGTCGAGGAGGGCATCAGGCTGTTCGAACGGTCGATCGCGCTCGATCCGAACCTCACCTTCCCGCATTCGGGTCTCGCCTTCGCCCACATCCTCGCCTACGTCAACAACTGGACGACGGATCCGCAGGGAACGCTCGATCACGCGCACCGCGCCGCGGAACGGGCGCTCGAGCTCGGCCCGGACGACGCGCTCGCCCACCGCGCGCTGGCGGTCTGCCTGCTGTGGGAACGGCGCATGGAGGAAGCCTGCGCGGTGCTCGCCCGGGCGGTCGAACTCGCGCCGGGCGACGCCGAGACGCACGTCACGCGCGGCAACATGCTGGTCTACATGCACCAGCCCGACCTCGCGATCGAATCGCTGGAGAAGGCCGTCCGCCTCAACCCGCGCTATCCCGACATGTGGCTCTACTTCCTCGCCCATGCGCATTTCATGAAGGGCGAGTACGAGCTCGCCGAGCCGTTGCTGCGCGAGCGCATCGCCAAGTCGCCCAACACCGACGTCGCCCGCGTCCTGCTCGCCTCGACGCTCGGCCATCTCGGGGAGCCGGCGCAGGCGAAGCGCTTCTGGGACGAGGTCTTCGTGGTCAACCCGCGCTATTCGCTCGAGCACCGGTCCCGCATCCTGCCCTACAAGGACCCGTCGGACTGGGAACGCGTGCTGGACGGCCTGGCGAAGGCCGGGCTGCCGACGCGGTAGCGCGCCGGCCGCAGCGAAACTCCGTCGACCGCACGACCGCGCCACCATCCCGAGCGGGCTTCCTCGCTGCGGTCTGCCGCCGGTGCGGATCGCCGTCAGTCGAGGCCGGGCGTACGGACCTCGCGCCAGGGAGCGAGCAGGGTCCGCCACCGGTCCTCCCGCCACATCTGCCCGAGCAGCCTCGCCGCCAGGGCCGGCCGACGCCCGGCCAGCGCCGAAGGCAGCAGGCGTGCCAGGACCCGATGCCGCTGACGCGCAGAGCCCGCACCGGCGATCCGCGCGCGCTCGATCGCCGTCATCGCCTCCCGCAGCGCGTCATCCGTCCATCCCCTGACCGGTCCCGAATAGATGCGGTCCATCGCGGCGAAGAGCGAGGCGATTTCCGCCACGTCCGGACCGAGCGCGGCGATCGCATCGGTATCGTTCCAGTCGATCGGACCGTCGGCGCGCGACGTGGGGTCGGGCGCGCCCGATCGGCGCAGCGATGCCGTTTTCACGGCCAGGTCGGTGGAGAACATCTGGCGCAGCCGCTGGCGCGCGCTCACCTGGTCCCCATGGATCCGGTAATGCAGCACGACGTCGGGCAGGTTCGCGATCGGCGCCCGCTCGGCGACCCGCAGCCACAGGTCGATGTCCTCGGCGCACTGGTAGGCGGCGCGGTAGCCGCCGACCGCCTCGAGCACCTGGCGCCTGGCCATGACGGTCGGGTGCGCCACGACGCAGTCGCCGGCGGCGAGCCGTTCGGCGATGGCGGCGGGATCGAGCGGATGGCGCGAACGGCGGCGCAGATCGCGGCCGGCCGCGTCGATGAAGGCCACCTGTCCGGCGACGACGCCGAGATGCGGCGCGGCAGCCAGGGCGGCCACCTGCAGCTCGAACCGCTTGGGAGTCGCGACGTCGTCGGCGTCCATCCGGGCGACGAGCGGCGCGCGCGCTTCGGCCAGTCCGCGGTTGAGGGCGCCGACCAGCCCGAGCCGGCCGCCGCGCAGCACGCGGATGCGCCCGTCGGCCGCCGCGAGCCGCTCGAGGATCTGCGGTGTCGCATCGTCTGACCCGTCGTCGATCGCCAGCAGCTCGAAACACGCATGCGACTGCGCGAGCACGCTCCGTGCCGCATCTTCGACGAAGTGCTGCGCGTTCCGGACGGGCATGATCACGCTGACGTCTGGAACCCCGGAAGGACTGCGCACGCGAATCGGACCGTCATGGACTTGGACTTCACGTCCTGCTTATAAGGCCGCGAAAACGGAACGCAATTCGCGGACGACGACGCCAGTTGGCGGGACGACGCGCAGCCGACGGCGGACGATGACGGACATCGCGCTCTACAGCGAGCATGCCAATCCGACCTGGCTGCGCCAGACCCCCGGTCGAGACGGGCGGTGGGGAGCCGTCCAGGTCCACCTGAACGCCCGTGCGATCGGGGCGGACTGGCTGGTGGTCTACGACGACATGCGCACGGTCCTGCGCACGGACGTTCCGGCCGGGCGCCGCATCCTCGTCGTCTCCGAGCCGCCCGGCGTGAAGACCTACCTGCCCGGCTACACGGCGCAGTTCGGCACGCTCCTGTCGCCGATGCCGGTCGACGGCTATGCCGGACGCTTCGTCCGGGGGCAGACCGGGCTTCCGTGGTGGCTCGGCCTCGCCTTCGAGCCGGGCCGGACCGCGCCCCGCGTCCGCCTCGATTTCGCGGCGCTGCGCGATCTGCCGGTCGGCGAGAAACGCCCTGGGCTCTCGGCCGTCGTCTCCACCAAGGACTTCACCGACAAGCACCGGCGCCGGGTCGAGTTCGTGGTCGCCCTGCAACGGCGTCTCGGCGACCGTTTCGTTCTCTTCGGGCGGGGTTTCGCCGAGATCGGGGACAAGGCCGACGCCATCCTGCCCTACAGCCACCACCTCGTGATCGAGAACAACGACGAGGACGGCTTCTTCACCGAAAAGCTCGCCGACAGCCTGCTCGGCTGGAGCGTGCCGCTCTTCTCGGGCTGCCGGGACATCGGTCGCTACGTCGACCCGGGCGCGATCGAGCCGATCGACATCGACGCGCCGGGCACGATGAACCGGATCGAGGCGATCCTGCGCGAGCCGGTCGGACCCACCCGCCTCGAAAGCCTCGCCGCCGCGCGGAACCGTATCCTCCACGAGCACAACCTGTTCGCCCTCCTCGCCCGGGTGACGGCCGAGGCGCCGCAGCCGCCCGCCGGCCCCCGCGGCACGGCCATCCTGAAGCCGAACGCCTGGTGGGCCGGTCCGTCGCGCCGCTGGCGCGTCGTCAGGCGGAGCCTCGCCGCGGCCTGGAAGGACCGGAGCGGCCACCGCCGTCCCGGTGACGTTGCGGACGACGATCCCCGCGCGACGCGGAGCGGCGGACCGGAAGCCGGTCCGTGAGGCCGAGGGCATCGGGGTGCTTCCTGCGGACGTCACGGTCGCGGGGTCGGGATCCGGCCGCCGCCGCTTCGCCCGGGCTCCGGCAACGCGGGGTCGGACGGGGTTGCGCACATCGGCCACCGGCTCGGCCCGTCGGGCATGCCGAGCGGGTCGGGCTGCAGGTGGCGGACGGTGGTGGGGTCGGAGTGGCGGTGCCAGTTGTCGTGGAGGCCGCTTTCGACCGATGCCATGCAGGCATGATGTCCTGCGATCGGAGGCTGCTCGCAATGTGCAACCCGGCAATTCCTTCGATGTGGCTTCTCCCCGCAGTATGCCGGGGCCTTCATGGGCGGCCCGCGAACGCCGCCATGTGGAAGGCCTGCTGGTCCGCCTCGTAGCTATATTCGCGGCCCACCGGGCAGGCGTTGCGGTCGAGGCAGCCGCCGCTGGCGCAGGGCGTTCCGGCGACCGACCGGACGTGGCCGAGGCAGGCCTCGTAGGCGAATCCGGCCGCCGCATGGGCGCCGACCGGGCAGGCCTTCAGGCAGGGTTTTCCGGGACATGCGTCGCAGGGGTGAGGCATCGCTTGAGGTTCGAGCGGGGCGAGCCCCAGCGGCGCGTCGAACAGCAGCGCTCCCCTGTAGGCGTGCCAGGTGCCCCAGACCGGGTGCATCAGGATGCCGAGCGGCGACGGCCGCAGCCCTTCGGCGCGCATCGCCCAGGCCTGGAAGGGCAGCCAGGGCCGGTCCGACGGCGAGACGGCGCGGGCGCCGAAGCGCAAGGCGACGGCGCCGATGGCCTCCCGCGACCAGGTATCGAGCGGGTCGGCGAGCCCGGCCGGCTGCGTCGCCCGCCAGGCAGTGAAGGCCGGCCAGATCGACGAGCCGGCATGGCCGACGAGCAGCACCGCTCTGGCCGGCGCGCCGGTCGGTCCGGCGGGGGCCGCCTCGTCCGTCCCGAAATCGACGCCGCCGCGGACGATCATCCCGTGGACGGCGAGTGCGGCGGCGATCCCGTCGCGATCGATCGACCCCATCCGGCGCGCCTCCCTGCCCGCGGACCGCGTGACGGCGGCTCAGCGTGTGTCAATCGATCGGGGATGGGCAGGAATGCCCGCCAAGATCCTCGAGGTCATTCGCTCGAGCCGCGCGGAAACGGGCATCTTTCACATCCTCTCAGGCCGCCAGCGTCTCGGAAAAGAGCGTCTCCAGACGCGACCAGTGCCGCTCGGCGCCGGCCACGTCGAAGACGGGATGGTCCGGCATGCACCAGCCGTGCTTCGTGCCGGCATAGGTCTCGAGCATGTGGTCCACCTCGGCCGCCCGCAGCGCCTCGGCCAGGCGACCCGCCTGGTCCGGCGGGAAGGAGCCGTCGACGCCGGCCGCGCCGACATAGATGCGGGCCTTCATGTCCGCCGCGCGCCGGTGCGGGCTGTCGTCCGCGTCGGTGGCGAGGTTGCCGCCGTGAAAACTCGCCGCCGCGGCGATGCGGTCGGGAAAGGCCGCCGCCGCGTTGAGCGCCCGGGCGCCGCCCATGCAGTAGCCGGTGACGCCGACCGGCCCGTCGAACCCTTCGGCCGACAGCGCGTCGAGGAAGGCGCCGGTGTCGGCCATCGTCATGGCCTGCGTGGTGGCGCGCAGCATGCCGAACAGCCGCTCCTTCGTCGCCGCGTCGGCGAAGGCCGTGCGGGGATCGAAGAGCGGCCGGTCGCCGAAGCGGTGGAAGAGGTCGGGCACCAGCACCGCATGGCCGATTGCGACCAGCCTTTCGGCCATGGAGTCGAGCGCGGGGCGCGGGCCGAAGATGTCCATGAACAGGATGACGGCGGCCTTCGCCGCGCCGTCCGGGACGAACAGGCCGGCGCGGCAGGGACCGTCGGCGGTGGCGATGTCGATCATGCGCTTGGTCAAGGCGGAGGCTCCGGGCTCTGGTGCTCGCATGCCTTGTCGCATTGCGGTGCCGCCGGTCGCAAGTCTGCGCCGGCGCCATCAGGCGGTGCGGCGCTCCGGCCGCAGCATGCGCGTCAGCACGTCGGTTCTCTTGACGAAATGCTGCAGCAGCGCGCCGACGGCATGCACGAGGACCGTCACGATGATGACCGGCTTGGCCAGTTCGTGGACTTCCCCCGCCAGCGGGACGTCGAGGTACCAAGCCACGGCACCGCTGATCGGCATGGCGAAGATGGCGACGTAGAGGACGGCATGGGCGAGATGGGCGATCGCCGTCTGGATCTTCGGCTGCCCTGCCGGGAGAGGCGGCGCGCCATGCGTGACGCGCAGCACGAGCCGCGCCACGGCGAGGACCAGGACCGCGAGCCCGATATAGACGTGGATATCCGCCTGGAACAGTTCGTCGGCATCGGCCGCCCTGCCCTGCCGGTAGACGCGATAGGTCTCGGCGATCTCCTCGCCCATGACGAGCTGAAAGACCACCATGGCCGCGATCACCCAGTGCAGGACGATCTGGGCGGCGGAATAGCCGGTGGGGTGCGTGGAGGGGACGGGAGCAACGATGGCTGGCATGATCGGGACCTTTCGAAGCCTCGGTGGATGAGGCGCCTCACGATGTCCCCGAGGCTAGGCCGCAGGCTTGATCCAGAACAAGCCGCGCAACGTTTCGCAAGGTAAAGTTCTGTAAAGTCCGCCGACACGGAGCGCCCGCCATTCCGGCTGCCGTGCGCCTTTTCCGGATCGCGCGTGCCGCGGCGGCCACAAACCACCGCACAGAAGCCGCTCATCGCGGCTTCTTCGGTCCGGAGAAGGCGGTTCTCCAGACTTCCTTGTGGATCAGATCGGCCACTTTAGCCCGGCCTGTATCGGGCTCGCTTCACGTGAAGGCGTCGGGCATGGACTGCTTCTTGGTCGCGATGAAGTCGCGCAGGCCCTCGGCGATGCCCTCGTCGAGCGCCGGTGCCTCGTAGGTCTCAAGCCAGCGGCGGGCGAGTTCGTTGGCGCGTTGTTCCGCCCGCTTCTCGCCTTCCGCCTGCCACTGCTCGAAGGAATTGTTGTCGGCGATGGTCGAGCGGTAGAAGGCCGACTGGAAATTGGCCTGGGTGTGCGAGCAGCCGAGATAGTGGCTGCCGGGACCGACCTCGCGGATGGCGTCCATCGCCTGGCCGTTCTCCGACAGGTCGACGCCGGCGGCGAGCTTCTGCTGCATGCCGAGCTGGTCGATGTCCATCATGAACTTCTCGTAGCAGGAGGCGAGACCGCCCTCGAGCCAGCCGGCCGCGTGCAGCACGAAATTGGTACCGGCGAGAAGCGTCGAGGTCAGCGTGTTGGCGCTCTCGTAGGCGGCCTGCGCGTCGGGAATCTTGGAGGCGCAGAGCGAGCCGCCGGTGCGGAAAGGCAGCCCGAGGCGCCGCGCAAGCTGGCCGGCGCCGTAGGAGACCAGCGTCGGCTCCGGCGTGCCGAAGGTCGGCGCCCCCGACTGCATCGAGATCGACGAGGCGAAGGTGCCGAACAGCACCGGCGCGCCCGGCCGCACCAGCTGCGTGAAGGCGGCGCCCGCCAGCACCTCGGCCAGCACCTGCGTCAGCGTGCCGGCCACGGTCACCGGGCTCATCGCGCCCGCCAGGATGAAGGGCGTGATGATGGTGGCCTGGTTGTTGCGCGCATAGACCTTCGCCGCGCCCAGCATGGTCTCGTCAAAGACCATCGGCGAGTTGGCGTTGATCAGGTTGATGATGACCGTGTTCTCTTCGACGAAGCGCTCGCCGAACAGGATCTTGGCCATCGCCACCGTGTCCTCGGCGCGCTCGGGCGCCGTCACCGAGCCCATGAAGGGCTTGTCGGACAGCGTCATGTGGGCGTGGATCATGTCGAGATGGCGCTTGTTGACCGGCACGTCGACCGGCTCGCACACCGTGCCGCCGGAATGGTGCAGCGACGGCGCCATGAAGGTAAGCTTCACGAAGTTGCGGAAATCCTCGATCGTGGCGTAGCGGCGGTTGCCGTCGAGGTCGCGCACGAAGGGCGGGCCGTAGACCGGCGCGAAGACGGTGGCGTCGCCGCCGATCTGCACCGAGCGCTCGGGATTGCGCGCGTGCTGGGTGAAGACCGACGGAGCGGTCTTCAGGAGCTGCCGGCACAGGCCCTTCGGGAAATGCACCCGCTCGCCCTTCACGTCGGCGCCGGCGTCGCGCCACATCTGCAGCGCTTCGGCGTCGTCACGGAACTCGATGCCGATCTCCTCCAGCACCGTGTCGGCATTGGCCTCGATCAGCGACAGGCCCTCCTCGTCGAGCACCTCGTAGACCTTGATCCGGCGCAGGATGTAGGGCTGCTGGAGGCCCGGCCCGCCGCCCGATCGCGCCGCGCGCCGCGCCGACGCCCCGCCGCGGTCGCCGCGGCCGCGCCGTGCCGTGCCGGCGGCTTGCTCGACTGCCAGATTCTCGTCCATGGGTCCGTTTCCCGACATGAGTTCAGGGCCTTTGCGGCCATTGGCCCGGATCGTAGTGATGGGCCATCGCCGAACCGTCCCGGCAACGTCAGCACGTGTCGCAAAATCGACACCGACGAGGAGTGTTTTCCAGTCGCTTTCGTCGCGTCTCAAGTCGCAAATCGACTATGAACCGCGTGCCCATGGCGAATACACATGAGCCACTGTCCGGGAGCGTGACCGAACGCACCGAAGCATCCTCTGGAGCCCACGATGTCCGACGACGAAATCATCCTGTCCGAACTTTCCGACGACGAACTCGTGCAGCAGATGCACGACGACCTTTACGACGGGCTCAAGGAGGAGATCGAGGAAGGCACCAACATCCTGCTCGAGCGCGGCTGGGCGCCCTACAAGGTGCTGACCGAGGCGTTGGTGGAAGGCATGCGGATCGTCGGCGAGGATTTTCGCGACGGCATCCTCTTCGTCCCTGAAGTGCTGCTCTCGGCCAACGCCATGAAGGCGGGGATGTCGATCCTGCGCCCCCTGCTCGCCGCCACCGGCGCGCCGAAGCAGGGGAAGATGGTCATCGGCACCGTCAAGGGCGACATCCACGACATCGGCAAGAACCTCGTCGGCATGATGATGGAAGGCGCCGGCTTCGACGTCGTCGACCTCGGCATCAACAATCCGGTCGAAAAGTATCTCGACGCCATCGAGCGGGAGAAGCCGGACATCCTCGGCATGTCGGCCCTGCTCACCACGACCATGCCCTACATGAAGGTCGTGATCGACACGATGAAGGAAAAGGGCATCCGCGACGACTATGTCGTCCTCGTCGGCGGGGCGCCGCTGAACGAGGAGTTCGGCAAGGCCGTCGGCGCGGACGCCTATTGCCGCGACGCTGCCGTGGCGGTGGAGACCGCCAAGGAGTTCATGCGCCGCAAGCACAATCAGCGCGCCAACGCCTGAGACGGAGGCGCGAGGTCCGTCAGTCGGCGGCCTCGGCGACGTTGGCTCCGGCGTTCTGGGTCGCATCGACCGTGCTGGCGGCATCCCGGCCGATGCCGCGGATGGTGTTGGCGCAGCCGGTCGAGGCCAGCGCGACGACGGCCAGCACGGCAAGCCGCGAAAGCAGGGAGGCGGTCATGAAAAGTCTCCTTGAAGGGGTTGCAGCGACACCCCGTCAACGCGCCGAAGGCGAGAAGGTTCTCGTCATCGCCTGCGGAATGATCGCCCGCGAGGTACTGGCGGTGAAGGAGCGGCTCGGGCTCGACCACCTCGAACTCACCTGCCTGCCGGCCGAGTTCCACTTCCATCCCGACCGCATAGCGCCGGCCATGGACGCAACGATCGACAAGGCCCGGAGCGAGGGCTACCGGAACATCTTCGTCGGCTATGCCGATTGCGGCACCGGCGGGCTGCTCGACCGCGTCTGCGAGAAGCACGGTGTGGCACGGATGGAAGGGCCGCACTGCTTCGCCTTCTACCAGGGAATGGAAGCCTTCGAGGCGATCGCCGACGACGACATGACGTCGTTCTACATGACCGACTTCCTCTGCCGCCAGTTCGACGCCTTCTTCATGAAGCCGCTGGGGCTCGACCGGCATCCGGAACTCATCGCGGATTTCTTCGGCAATTACGAAAAGCTGGTCTACCTCGCCCAGACCGAGGATCCGGCGCTGGAAGCCGTGGCACAGGATGCAGCGCGGCTGCTCGGCCTCGCCTACGAGAAGCGTGTCACCGGCTATGGCGATCTCGTTCAGGCCCTCGACCGTGCGGCCTGGCCGACGTCCTGAGCACGGGCTTCAATTCCATCAATATGCCCGAATTCGGGCCGCAGAGCATGTCTCCCGAATGTCGGCACCGGATTCGGGTGAACGACATGCACGGAACAGAACCCTGACGCATGCGGGCGAATCCGACGGATCGCGTCACGTGTCAGGTCGCATGGTCCGCTGCAACTCTGCTCCCCGTCGTGCCGACGGCGGCGAGAATTGTAGTGGCGCAACCTGTCATCAAGGGTTAACGGCCATTGTCGCATAAGCGTTCGGGGCAAGGTGCAGGCGCATGACATCGGTGCCGGCGCGGGGATGGGACATGGACGGAGACGACAAGCTCGCACCGGGCAAGGCGCGCCGGCCAAGGCCGCGGCGGCTCTCCGACGTTTTCCTCGTCCTGGCCGCCGAAGCAACCGGACCGATCACGGTCGGGTCGATCCGCGACGCGCTGGGCGACCGTTCGTTCGCCACCCTCCTCGTCTTCTTCTCCTCGCTCAACCTGCTGCCGCTGCCGCCCGGCGCCTCCGTCTTCCTCGGCATCCCCATCGTCATCGTCGCGGCACAGATGGTGCTCGGACGCAGGACGGCCTGGCTTCCGCAATCGCTCCTGTCGAAATCGATCCCGCTCGACCGGTTCCGAACGGGATCGGCGCGGATCGTCCCGCTGCTGCAGCGGCTCGAGCGGCTGGTGCGGCCGCGCTACTGGCCGTTCTGGCGCCGCCAGGGGGATCGTGCCATCGGCGTCATCGCCCTGATCCTCGGCATCGCCGTGGTGCTGCCGGTGCCGCTCGGCAACTGGCTGCCGGCCTTCGCTTCCACGCTCGTCGGGCTCGCGCTATCGGAGCGCGACGGCATCCTGTTCGGCATCGGGGTGGCGGTCGGAATCACATCGCTCGCCATCATCGTCGCCGTGGTGGTCTCTGCCGGAGCCGTGCTGAACCTTCTCTGGAAGACCGCCGGCCTGCATCACTGGTTCTGAGCCGGCGCGACATCCGGACGGCCGTGGCAGCCTGTTCGCATTGCGACGTCGCTTTTGAAGGCGCCCGCGTCGCCACATGAGAAGCGGGGACCGTCGCGTTCCGGCACATCTCGGTGCAGATCCTCTGGAGCAGGGCCGATGGCCGAACTGATCGTCGTCTACTGGCGGGACATCCCCGCACAGGTCATCGTCAAGAAGGGCCGCGCCAGCGCCAAGCGCGAACTGCCGCTGCGTTTCACCGAGGCCATCGACATGGCGGCGATGCGGTCCGGCGCGGCCGAGAGCGGCGCCTACCTCGAGGAATGGCGCAAGGCATCAGCTGTACCGGTGGGCGACGATCTCGAAGCCGAGGCCGACCGCGCCATGAGCGCCATCGAGGCCGACTACGGCCGCGACCGGCTGGTGGCACTGGCGAAAGCCGGCGGCCGTGAAAGCGGCTGATCCTGCTGACCGCCCTCGCCTCCCGCTCGACGCCCCACCGCCACAGAACCCGACCAACCCGACACTGCGTCGCCGACGCCCGGAGAAGACAGACATGACCCGCACCATCGTCGCCTCGGCGTCCCGGGAGATCATCATCGGTTTCGACCAGCCCTTCTGCGTCATCGGCGAGCGCATCAACCCGACCGGCCGCAAGAAGCTCGCCGCCGAGATGGTCGCCGGCAATTTCGAGACGGTCATCAAGGACGCGCTGGAGCAGGCCGCCGCGGGCGCCACGATGCTCGACGTCAATGCCGGCGTCACCGCCGTCGACCCGAACGCCACCGAGCCCGACCTGCTCGTCCGGACGCTGCAGATCGTGCAGGATCTCGTCGACCTGCCGCTGTCGATCGACAGTTCGGTGACGGCCGCCATCGAGGCCGGACTCAAGGTCGCCAAGGGCCGGCCGCTGGTCAATTCGGTCACCGGAGAGGAGGAGAAGCTCGAGGCCATCCTGCCGCTGGTCAAGAAGTATGACGTGCCGGTGGTGGCGATCTCCAACGACGAGACCGGCATCTCGATGGATCCGGACGTGCGCTTCGCGGTCGCCAAGAAGATCGTCGAGCGTGCCATGGACCACGGCATCAAGCCGCACGACGTCGTCGTCGATCCGCTGGTCATGCCGATCGGCGCGCTGGGCGATGCCGGCCGCCAGGTCTTCGCGCTGCTGCGCCGGCTGCGCGAGGAGCTCAAGGTCAACACCACCTGCGGCCTTTCCAACGTCTCCTTCGGCCTGCCGCACCGCCATGGCATCAACGCCGCCTTCATCCCGATGGTCATCGGCGCAGGCATGACGTCCGCCATCATGAACCCCTGCCGCCCGCAGGAGATGGAGGCCGTGCGCGGCGCCAACGTGCTCAACGGCACCGACAAGGACTGCATGAACTGGATCCGCACCTACAAGGACTACAAGCCCGGCGAACACGCCGCCCCCGCACCGGTGCAGGTGAATGCACCGGGCGACGGCGGATCAGCCGGCGGGCGCCGCCGCGGCGGCCGCGAGGCGCGGATGGGCCGGGGGTGACGGAGCCCTTTCGCAAGCGTAATCTGTCTCAGCATTGACCGGGAGCACCTCGGATAAGATGACAGTCGTTCAGACGCAGCGGAAATGGACAATCGACGAGTTCTTCGCCTGGAACGAACACCAGGAGGAGAAATACGAACTCGTGGATGGCGTTCCGATGCTCAAGCGGCTCCCCATCGCCGTGACACTTCCAGGAGCCACGGCCCCGACCATGATGACCGGCGCCAGCCGGCGCCATAACAGGGTGAACAGCAACCTTTCCCGCCTGTTCGGCAACCAGCTTCGAGACGGTCGCTGCAGCGCCTATGTAAGCGATGCGGCCGTGAAGACGGCGGAAAATCAGATCCGGTTTCCCGACCTTGTCGTCGACTGCGGGACGAAAATCGATGGGGGCTTTACATTTGAGCACCCGATACTGGTGGCCGAGGTCTTGTCTCCGTCCACGAGAACGTTCGATCTGGCAGGCAAGATCACAGAATACTGGCGGGTTCAGACAATTCGCCACGTCATGATCATCGACCCGGACAAGCTGCGCGTCCAGTTGCATACGCGGCGGTCGGGTGAAGCGCCGACGGTTGTTGTCTTTTCCGACAGTCAAGATGTGATCGACATCCCCGAAATCGGCGTCACGCTCGCGCTCGCCGACATCTTCGAAGGCCTCGCGTCCGTCACCGAACAGTAACCCATACGGCACCCCCACGCATGTCCGATCCCCTCGTCCTGTTCATGCCGTCCGGCAAGCGCGGCCGCTTTCCGGTCGGCACGCCGGTGCTCGATGCCGCGCGCTCGCTCGGCGTCTACGTCGAGAGCGTCTGCGGCGGCCGCGCCACCTGCGGGCGCTGTCAGGTGGAGGTGCAGGAGGGCAGCTTCGCCAAGCACAAGATCGTCTCCTCCAACGACCACATCTCCGCCCGCGGCCCCAAGGAGGAGCGCTACGACCGCGTGCGCGGCCTGCCGGAGAACCGTCGCCTGTCCTGCTCGGCCACCATCCAGGGCGACCTCGTCATCGACGTGCCGCAGGACACGGTGGTCAATGCCCAGGTGGTGCGCAAGTCGGCCATCGACCGCATCATCGAGCGCAACCCCGCCGTCCAGCTCTGCTACGTGGAGGTCGAGGAGCCCGACATGCACAAGCCGCTCGGCGATCTCGACCGGCTGAAGGCGATGCTGGACAGGGACTGGGGCTTCGACAACCTGCTCGTCTCGCAATATCTCATTCCACAGGTGCAGGGCATCCTGCGCAAGGGGAACTGGGGCGTGACGGCGGCGATCCACCGCGACCTCGAAGCCTCGCGGCCCAACATCATCGCGCTGTGGCCGGGCCTGCACAACGAAGCCTACGGCATCGCCTGCGACATCGGCTCGACCACCATCGCCATGCACCTCGTCTCGCTCCTGTCGGGCCGCATCGTCGCCTCGTCGGGCATGCAGAACCCGCAGATCCGCTTCGGCGAGGATCTGATGAGCCGCGTCTCCTACGTGATGATGAATCCCGACGGTCGCGACCAGATGACGAAGGCTGTGCGCGACGCCGTCACCGAGCTGACGCGCAAGGTCTGCGCGGAAGGCGGCGTGGATCCGAACAACGTGCTCGATGCGGTCATCGTCGGCAACCCGATCATGCACCATCTGTTCCTCGGGATCGATCCGACCGAACTCGGCCAGGCGCCTTTCGCGCTCGCCGTCTCGGGCGCGGTCCACACCTGGGCGAGCGATCTCGGGCTCGGCATCAACACCGGCGCACGCATCTACATGCTGCCCTGCATCGCCGGGCACGTCGGGGCGGATGCCGCAGGCGCGACGCTGTCAGAAGGGCCGCACCGGCAGGACCGCATGATGCTCCTCGTCGACGTCGGCACCAATGCCGAGATCGTGCTCGGCAACCGGGATCGTCTCGTCGCCGCCTCCTCGCCCACCGGCCCCGCCTTCGAAGGTGCGGAAATCTCGGCCGGCCAGCGCGCCGCGCCCGGCGCCATCGAACGCGTGCGCATCGATCCCGCCACGCTCGAACCGCGCTTCAAGATCATCGGCTCCGACCTCTGGTCGGACGAGCCGGGCTTCGACGCGGACGCCGAACGCCTCGGCATCACCGGCATCTGCGGCTCGGCGATCATCGAGGTGGTGGCGGAAATGTATCTCGCCGGCATCATCTCGGAGGACGGCGTGATCGACGGCGGGCTGGCCGCGCGCAGCCCGCGCATCCGCCAGACCGGGCGCACCCATTCCTACCTGCTGCACCAGGGCAAGCAGGAGATCTCCGTCACCCAGAACGACGTCCGCGCCATCCAGCTCGCCAAGTCGGCGCTCTATGCCGGCGTCAAGCTCCTGATGGAGAAGCTCGGCATCGACCATGTCGACACGATCGCGCTCGCCGGCGCCTTCGGCTCCTTCATCGATCCGAAATACGCCATGGTGCTCGGTCTCATCCCCGACTGCGATCTCGCCGAGGTCAAGGCGGTCGGCAACGCCGCCGGCACCGGCGCGCTGATGGCGCTGCTCAGCCGCGACCACCGGCGCGAGATCGAGCGGACGGTGCAGCGCATCGAGAAGATCGAGACGGCGCTCGAGCCGCGCTTCCAGCAGCATTTCGTCAACGCCATGGCGCTGCCCAACAAGGTCGACGCCTTCCCGCATCTGGCCGAAGCGGTCACCCTGCCGCCCCGCGCCACCACCGTCGACGGCGCCACCGGCGATTCCACCCCGCGCCGCCGCTCGCGCGAGGAACGCGACGCGCGGCGGAACCGAAGCTGACAAGGGGCGTTGGCCGGGCGCCGTCCCGGTCTCGCGCCAAGCTGGCTCCCTGCCTGGGCCCTTGACGATCGCGCCGGACGGTCCTTCACTCGGACCCCGGAGGATCGGAGCCCCATGCCGAGCCTGAAAAGCAGATGCGTCGGCCTCTATCTGAAGCTCACGCGCAAGAAGGCGTTTTCGAGCGCGGCGGAGCTGCACCGCTGGATCGCCCGCGACCGGCAGCGTGCCGATCATCGCCCCCCGCCCGCCATCGCGCTGCGCCACCGGATCGAGCAGCGCGTCATCGACGGCTGGCCCGTCTACGACATCCCCGCCACGCGCCGCGGCGCCGGCCACGTGGTGTATTTCCACGGCGGCGCCTTCTGTTTCGAGATCACCAGCTATCACTGGAACCTGATCGCCGACGTCGCGCGGCGCACCGGCGCGCGGGTCACCGTGCCGATCTACCCCCTCGCCCCCGAGCACGATTTCCACGCGATGTTCCGCATGGCGATGGCGACCTACCGCGCGGTGCTGGGCGAGAGCCCGGCGAGCGAGGTCGTGTTCATGGGCGATTCGGCCGGCGGCAACATGGCGGTGGTGCTGACCATGCTGGCGGCGGAGCGGCGAATGCCCCTGCCCGGCCGCCACGTGCTGATCTCGCCCGGCCTCGACATGACCGCCCGGGAGGCGATGGTGGAGGCGGCGCTGAACGATCCGTGGCTCGACGTGCCGGGCGGCATGGAGGCGATCCGCCTCTATTGCGCCGGGCTCGATGTCGCCGACTGGCGCATCAGTCCGCGCCATGGCGACCTCGCGGTGCTTCCGAAAACCCTGGTGTTCTCGTCGACACGCGACCTGCTGCATTCGGGAACGCTCGGCTTCGCCGAGGGCGCCCGCGCTGCCGGCGTCGACATCGAGCTCTTCGTCGAGGAAGGCATGTACCATGTCTGGCCGCTGATCGAGACGATCGAGGCGCGCCGCGCCCGCGACCACATCGTCGCCTTCCTGGGACGCAAGACGCCGGCCGAGCCGCCGCGCAGCCGCGGCAAGGTCGTCCCCGTCGCGCCGGTCCGCACCGGGCTCGGACCGACGCTTCCCGGTTGACCGCGTCTGCCGATCGCGGCAAGTCTCCCCGCCCGGTCCGGCCTCCGGGGGCCGATCACGCAGGCAGGGAAACCGACATGCCGAGCTTCAAGAGCCGTCTCTTCGCCTTCGTGCTGAAGCACACGCGCAAGAAGTCCTTCGCTTCGGTGGAAGGCATGCACGCCCGGCTGAAGGCGGCGCGCGCGAGCGAGGATTTCCGGCCGCCGCAGACGATCGCGCGGCGCCTGGACATCGCCGAGCGCGCGGTCGACGGGATGAGGGTCTATGAGGTGCGGCCGAAAGCCGGCGCCTCGCGGCTGCGGATCGTCTACCTGCACGGCGGCGCCTACCTGTTCGAGATCACCGCGCATCACTGGAAGCTGATCGCCGAAATGGCCGAGCGGCTCTCCGCTCAGATCACCGTGCCGATCTACCCGCTGGCGCCGGAGGCGAAGGCGGAGCGCATCATCGGCGCGTGCATGGCGCTGCACCGCGACGTGCTGGCGACCACCGCTGCCCGCGACCTCGTCCTGATGGGCGATTCGGCGGGCGGCAACATGGCGCTGGTCCTGTCCATGACGGCAGCACGGGAGGGCCTGCCGAAGCCTGCCGGCCTCGTCCTGATCTCGCCGCCGGTCGACCTGTCGCTCGCCAATCCCGAAATATACGAGGTGGAGAAGCGCGATCCCTGGCTCGGCGTGCCCGGGGCCGAGGAAGCCACGCGGCTCTATGCCGGCGGCATCGACCATGCAGACTGGCGCATCAGCCCGGTCCATGGCGACCTGTCGGTGCTGGCGCCGGTGCTCGTGCTGACGGGCACCCGCGACCTGCTCAATCCCGACACGCATGTCTTCGCCGCGCGGGCGCGCGCAGCCGGCGTGCCGGTCGAGATCCTGGAGGAGCCCGGGCTGTACCACGTCTGGCCGCTGCTCGACATGCCCGAAGCTTTTCGCGCGCGCGACAGGATGGTGTCCTTCGTGACGGATCTCGCGGCGACATCGGCCAGGGCTCCGCGATCCGGCGCGGCCGCCTGATCGCCTCGGCGGCGCGGTCCGCGCGGCCGCCTGCCGGCCGGCCGATTCAGAACCGGCCGGTCTCGCGGAAGCTCTCGAAGGTGGCGCGGATGTGGTCGGCCGCCGCCAGCACGGGCGCCGGCGCGTCGGGGGCCACCAGCATCGCGATCTCGTAGGTGCCGATCTCCGGCAGGCCGCTGTCGGGGCCGAGCACGACCACGTCGCCGCCGACGAAGGAGCGCGGCAGCGGCGCCACCGCGAGGTCGGCGATGATGGCGGAGCGCTGCCCCGCGGTGTGCGCGCTCATGTAGGCGACGCGGTAGTCGCGGCCGACGCGCCCCAGCGCCTCCAGCGCGCTGGACCGCCAGGCGCAGCCCTCCTCCCACAGCGACACGGGCAGAGGCTCGCGCAGATGCGCCGAGCCGCCCCTGGCGCCGCCCCAGACAATCGGCTCCGACAGCAGAACCTCGGCATCCGGCACGCGCGACTTCTGCGAGCAGGTCATCAGCGTGATGTCCAGCCGGCGGTCCTCCATCCGGCGCCGCAGGTTCGAACTCTGGTCGATCACCACATCGACGGCGATCGAGGGATGCGACTGGGCGAAGCGCTTCAGCACGATCGGCAGCACGCGTTCGCCGAAATCGTCCGGCGAGCCCAGCCGCACGACGCCGGTGATGTCGGGGACGATGAACTTCGCCACCGCCTCGCGGTTGATCGACAGGAGCCGGCGCGCATAGCCGAGCAGCAGCTCGCCGTCGGTCGTCAGCGAGACGGAGCGGGCGTCGCGGTTGAACAGCGAGCGGCCGAGCTGCTCCTCCAGCTTCTTGATCTGCATCGACACCGCCGACGGCGTCCTGAACACCGCATTGGCCGCCAGCGTGAAGGAGCCCGTGTCGGCGATCGCCACGAAGGTGCGCAGCACGTCCAGTTCCAGCAGCGGCAGCGGGTGGTTCAGCGGTGCGTTCACGGCAGGGTTCCGTTCAGTTTTTCTGATTCAGAAGCTCATTTCATTTCGCTGGATTGAATGCGAGGCCAGGCCGATAGTCAAGCGGTCCACAACATCGGCACGAAAGGATACTGACATGCCCATCCCGACCGACATCGGCGCGCTCGCGCGCCATTGGCGCCGGTGGCGCCGCGCCGCCCGCACGGAGAGGGCGATTGCAGCGCTGCCCTCGGAAA
This sequence comes from Aquibium microcysteis, assembly GCF_014495845.1. Lineage (NCBI taxonomy): Bacteria > Pseudomonadati > Pseudomonadota > Alphaproteobacteria > Hyphomicrobiales > Phyllobacteriaceae > Aquibium > Aquibium microcysteis. The sequence continues at coordinate 1,148,539 of NZ_CP061080.1, read as the reverse complement.
TCCGCAAGGACATCGGATGGCCCGACCGCTACACCGCGGAAATCGGCCGCCATCCCGCCCGAGATCATTTCGGTCGCTGATCCGTGACGCTTCCGCGGCGGCCGGCGGCCATGCACCGCCGGCTTCGTCGCTTCTGCGACACGGCGTTTTCGCATGACGCATTTGAGCGGCAAGCATAGCGGCACGATTTTTACTATTAAATTGTTGATTTATCGGTGTTTTTGCGCTCGGCGCCTTACTTTGCCCATGTCGCTTTTTGTGCTTTGCGCTTCGTATTTCCTGCCTCCGAAGCAGGCAGCAGAGCCTATATGGAGGGCATCACGCGCCGCCCCACTCCAATGCGCGAAGGCCGAGCCGTCAAACAGCATGGAGACGCATCGATGAAGTTCCTCACCCGCATGTTCGCCCGCCGCCCGTCCAACCTGACGACCGCTCTGGAGCGCCAGCGCCTGCAGCGCACGATGCCCGGTCAGACCGGCGCGCTGGCGGCCGCCCGCCTCGGACATTCCCTCGGCTGAGACGGCTCCGTCCTCCATGGCCGGGCCGAGCCCGTCCTGATTTCGAATGAACGCCCGCAGGCTTTGCCCTGCGGGCGTCGTCATGTGCGGGGATGCGTTCAATTTCGCTTGCGCGGGCCCCCTCGCCCGTTGACAGCAGCCTTGCTTCCGGACGACACTTTCTTCGTCACGACGATGCAGTCGTAGAAGAATAAGAACAGCCATTTGCGTGGGGCATGCACGTGAACGCGAAGTCATCCCTGAAGCGGTCGATCGTCTTCTTCCTCGTGCCCGATTTCACGATGGTGGCCTTTGCGACGGCCATCGAGCCGCTGCGCATCGCCAACCGGATGCTGGGCTTCGAAGCCTACCGGTGGCGGCTGGCCAGCGCCGACGGCCGGCCGGTCAAGGCCTCCAACGGCGTCGAATGCGCCGTCGACACCTCGCTCGACGACGAGCGGCGCAAGCTCGGCGGTCCGGACCGGCCGTCGATGGTCGTCGTCTGCTCGGGCATCAACGTCGAGAGCTACGCCAACAAGTCGGTCTTCGCCTGGCTGCGCGAGGAGTACAATCGCGGCGTGGCGGTGGGCGGCCTGTGCACCGGCGCCCACGTGCTCGCCTCGGCCGGGCTGCTCTCAAACAAGCGCTGCGCCATCCACTGGGAAAACCTTCCCGGCTTCTCGGAAAAATATCCGAAGGCCAACGTCTTCGCCGACCTCTTCGAGGTCGACCAGAACATCTACACCTGTGCCGGCGGCACCGCCTCGCTCGACATGATGCTGAAGCTGATCGGCGACGATTTCGACGAGACGATCGTCAACCGCGTCTGCGAGCAGATGCTGACCGACCGCGTGCGCAGCCCGACGGACCGCCAGCGCCTGCCGCTGCGCGCCCGCCTCGGCGTCCAGAACGCCAAGGTGCTCGCCATCATCGAGCTGATGGAGGCAAATCTCGCCGAGCCGTTGTCGCTGGTGGAGATCGCCGACGGCGTCGGCCTGTCGCGGCGCCAGATCGAGCGGCTGTTCCGCCAGGAGATGGGGCGCTCGCCGGCGCGCTACTATCTCGAGATCCGCCTCGACCGCGCCCGCCACCTGCTCGTCCAGTCGTCGCTGCCCGTCGTGGAAGTGGCGGTCGCCTGCGGCTTCGTCTCGGCCTCGCATTTCTCGAAATGCTACCGCGAGCTCTACGCCCGCTCGCCGCAGCAGGAGCGCGCCGACCGCAAGCACATGCTGGCGGCCTGACGCTCCGCTGCGGCGGCGATCGCACCGATCGGTGTCGGCCCCCGGGCTGCTTGATTCAGATCAACGTCCACCGGTCGGCGCGGGTGCTTGTGTCCCGGGCGCACGCCGGTGCCTGTGTCGCCGGCGCAGAAGAAACCGGAGTTCCCCATGTCCGTCGTCGTCTCACGCTGGGCCACGCCCCTCGTTACCGGCCTGTTCGTCGTCTCGCTGGTCTCCGGAGTGGCGATCTTCTTCGGCGTCGGGCGGGCGGCCTTCACCGGCATGCATGAATGGCTGTCGATGGTGCTGGTCGTTCCCTTCGTCCTGCACCTGCAGAAGAACTGGCGGCCCTTCCTCGCCTATTTCAAGCGTGCGCCGATGCGTGTCGCGCTGGCGTCGTCGCTGGCCGGCGCCCTCGCCTTCGCTGCGCCGTCGATGATCGGCGGCAGCACCGGAGCGCCGCCCGAGCGCCAGCTGATCCAGCTCCTGCCCAGCCGCACCGTGGCGCAGCTCGCGCCGCTCCTCGGCATGGCGGCGACCGATCTCGAAGCCGCGCTGGTGCGTGGGGGGCTGAAGGTCACGTCGCCGGACGAGCCGATCGCGCAGATCTCGGCGGACTCGTCCGTCACCACCTCGCGGGTCCTGGCAATCGCGCTTGCTGCAAAGCCCCGACCCGCGGGGCCCTGAAAAGCAGGGCGAACGATCAGTTCTCCCAGTAGCGCTGGCGGTTCTGCCAGATCTTCTCGCCGATCAGGCAGTCGAAGCCGGGAGTCGCCTGCGCCAGCACCACGGGCAGGTCCTGCGCCGTCGGCGCGGCAGGCGGGGGCCATGCGGGCGACACTCCGGCAAGCTCCAGCACAAGCTTGCGCCGGATCGCCTCGGGAAACTGCGCCCAGTCGTTCACCGGGATGACGAAGGCGCCCGGCCCGCCGATCACGCAGTTCTGGTAGTAGACGTCCAGGTCGTCCACATCGAAGCTCGACGCGAAGCCGCCGCTGGTCATCAGCGGCAGGCCGTTGATGGTGATCCCCTTGGCGATGATGTCGTCGCGCGTCAGGTCCACCGGCTCGCCCTGGTTGTTCGGCCCGTCGCCCGACACGTCGATGACCCGCTTCAGCCCGCGGAAGCCGTTGTCGTCGAAGAGCTTGTCGGCATAGAGGAGCGCGCCGGAGATCGACGTGCGGCGCGCGCTCTGCGGCGGGTTCGCCGTCATCTGCGCCACGAAGGCCTGCGCTTCCGCCTCGCTGGAGATCCGGGTCCAGGGCACGACGACATGCTGCATGAAGTCGCCCGCCCACTCGAAATAGGTCACCGCGATCTTGCCGTGCACCCCGTCCCGGATCGCCCGAACCACCTCTTCGTGGACGAGGGCTGCCGCATAGCCGTCGCGCTGGATGGCGAGTTCGCCGGGCGACATCGAGAGCGACACGTCGACGGCCAGCACCAGCTCGACGTCGACGACCTCGTCGTCCTCGGGATGGGTCTGCGCCGAAAGCGGCGCGGCGGACAAGAGGCCGAGAAGCCCGGTCAGCAGGAGGATGCGGCAGCCGCGTGTCGCCGCCGCCAGGGGGAGGATGCGCGAGGACATGACGCAACGATACGCGAAACGTCGCGGAGGGAAAGCGAGCGCGGGCAGATTGCACGCCCCTGCCCTTCACATTCGCGCGACCTGCGCCGGTTGCTGAAAAGGACCCGCCGCGTCGCGGCGTGGCGCGGCCCCCGTTCAGCTCCGCGGCTTCGCGTTCTCCGGATCGTACAGCGGCCGATACCCCACCGCCGCGACTTCCACCGGGAACGTCTCGCCGAAATACTCCACCTGCAGCCGGCGGCCCACCTCGCACCAGGCGTGCGGCAGATAAGCGAGCGCGATGTTCTTTCCGATGGTCGGGCCGTAGGCGACCGAAGTGGTGAAGGAGCGGCGGCCGAGGTCGTCGACCAGCGTCTCACCGGTCGCCGGATCCATCACCGGCATCGAGCCGACGGGATAGCGGGCGACGCCCTTCGAATCGACGTTGTCGGTCATCACCAGCGTGCACAGCATGGCCGGCTGGTGCGGCCGCGCCTTGTATTCGAGGTGCTTCGCCTTGCCGCGGAAATCCGCCTCCTTGACCTTCGGGCGGGCGAGGTCGGCCTCGATAAGGTTGTATTCGGTCAGAAGGTCGGCGTTCTGAAGCCGCAGGCTCTTCTCCATGCGCCGCGAATTGGCGTAGGTCTCGACGCCGAAGGCCATCACGCCGGTCGCCCGCAGCGCATCCCAGACGGCGAGGCCGTCCTCGTAGCGCATGTGCAGTTCCCAGCCCTGCTCGCCGACATAGGAGATGCGGAAGGCGGTGACGGACCGGCCGGCGATCTCGACCGGCTTGATGGCCGCGAAGGGGAAGTTCTCGGGATCGAGGCCCGCCGGATCCGCGACTGCCTTCTTCAGCGTCGCGCGGGCATTCGGCCCCCAGATGCCGATGGTGATGTATTTTTCCGAGGTGTCGGTGATGGTGACGTCGAGGCCGCGATCCTCGGCCACGCGCTTCATGTAATAGAGATCGCGCGGGCCGGCGTCGGCGCCGTTCACGAGGCGGCAGCGGTCCTCCATGCGGAAGACGGTGAAGTCGGCGCGCACCATGCCCTCGTCGTCGAGGAAGTGGGTGTAGATGCCCTTGCCGATGTTGGCGTCGCCGCCGATCTTCGCCGCACACAGCCATTCGAGCAGTTCGACATGGTCCGGCCCTTCGATGTCGACCATGTGGAAATGGCTGAGATTGACGATGCCGCAATCCTCGCTCATTGCCAGATGCTCGGCATTGGAGACGCGCCAGAAGTGCCGGTTGTCCCACTCGTTCTGCCGCACCGGCACGCGGTCGCCGTACGTCTCCAGCAGGTGCTCGTTGGCCTTGTAGCCATGCGCACGCTCCCAGCCGCCGAGTTCCATGAAATGGCCGCCGAGCTCGACCTCGCGCTCGTACATCGGCGAGCGCTTGACGTTGCGACCGGTCGCGTAGGGCTCGCGCGGGTGGACGGCAGGGTTGTAGACCTTCTGCGCCGCCTCGCCGCACCGGCCCTCGATGAAGCCCTCTTCCAGCTGGTGCGGGTAGAAGCGGGCGAAATCGATCGAGGCGTGATCGATTTCCGTGCGCCCGTCGGTCATCCAGTCGGCGACCAGCTTGCCGTAGCCCGGGCCGTCCTTGACCCAGATGCCGACGGCGTACCAGAGGCCCCTCACCTTCTGGCTTTCGCCCACCGAGGCGCCGCCGGCGGCCGAGACCTGCAGCAGGCCGTTGAAGGAGCGGCGCTCGTCATAGCCGAGCTCGGCCAGGATCGGCGTCAGCTCGATCGCCTTCTCCAGCGGCGCGATGATCTGCTCCATGTCGAGGTCGCGCTGCGAGGGCGACAGGCGGGCCTGGTGCTTCTCCAAGAGGTCGCGCGGGTGGCAGAGGCGCGGGTTCGTCTCCTCGTAATAGCCCCATTCGATCATGCCGCCTTCCGAGGTCGTCGGGTCGCCGGTGTCGCGCATGTAGGCCGAGTTGCCCTGGTCGCGCATCAGCGGATAGCCGATCTCCTTGCCGGTGCCGGCGAATTCCGTGTAGGGGCCGAAGAAGGTCAGCGGGTGGTCGACCGGCATCACCGGCAGGTCCTCGCCCGCCATCTCGGCGATTAGCCGGCCCCACAGCCCCGCGCAGACCACCACGTGGTCGGCCTCGATCGTGCCGCGCGGCGTCACCACGCCGCGGATGCGGCCGTTCTCGATCTTCAGCGCCGTGGCCGGCGTGTTGGCGAAGGCCTTCAGCCTGCCGCTCTTCTCGCCGGCGTCGACCAGCTTTCCGGCCACCGTCTGCGAGCGCGGGATGACGAGGCCGGCATCAGGGTCCCACAGCCCGCCCTGCACCACGCTCTCCTCGATCAGCGGGAACTTCTGCTTGATCTCGGCCGGCTCGATCAGCCGCGCCCGCGTGCCGAAGGCCTTGGCCGATGCGACCTTGCGCCGGATCTCGTCCATGCGCGTGTCGTCGCCGACGCGGGCGACCTCCAGACCGCCGATGCGCTCGTAGTGGCCGAGCTTCTCGTAGAAATCGATCGAGTAGAGCGTCGTCCAGACGGACAGGAAGTCATGGCTGGTGGTGTAGCAGAAGTCCGAGGCGTGCGCCGTCGAGCCGATGTCGGTCGGGATGCCGGAGGTGTCGATGCCGACGATGTCGTCCCAGCCGCGCTCGATCAGGTGATGCGCCACCGAGGCGCCCACGATGCCGCCGAGACCGATGATGACGACCTTCGCCCGGGTCGGGAACTCTGCCATTGTCCGCTGCTCCGCAATGCATGTCTGGCGCGGACTATATTGCGCCGCGACCGTGTCGTCGCAGCCTGTTTGCGACATCGGCAACGAGCGGCGCGACCTGCGTCGGCGAGGGCGGACCCGCAGCCGGCGGGGCCGCCCGGGGACGTCAGGCGAAGGCCCAGACGTCCTCGGCATAGAGGCCGACGTGATAGCCGGCAGTCTTCAGCTTCACCAGCACCTGGCCGATCTCGTCGGGCCGCAGCGCGCCGATCTCGATCTTGATCATGCCGGGTCGGTAGCGGGCGATGTCGAGCTGGTCGAACACCGTCCAGTCCGCGCCCTCGCAATCGACAAGGAAGGCGTCGATGTGGTCGATGCCGTTGCGGTCGAGCACCGCCTGGAGCGTCTCGGACGGCACCTCGATGTCCTTCAGATAGGGCCGGAAGCGGTCGAAATTGGCATCGGCCTCGCCCCAGGCGTTCACGCCCGACATCAGGTTGGTGTCGGTGACCGACGAGCAGCCGATGAACTCGATCGGCAGCTTGCCGGACTCGAGCGCCGTCGCGTCGAAGGTCCTCACCGAGATCGTGCCGCTTTCGCGGGTGATCGCGACCGGCTCGATGACGAAGCGGCCGGCATCGGGATAGTTCGCCCGGAGCCGCGCCTGGTTGTAGGGGATGGGCTCCACCAGCACGGCGCGGGCGCCGGGAATGCGGTGCAGCCAGGGCGTCACGTCGTCGAACAGCGCCCCGTCGCAGGCGCCGACATTGACCATCTGGAAGGGCTTCGCGCCGCGCCGGCCGGCCCGGCGGGCAGCCTCGGCGAGGAATTTCGTCCCGCGCAGCGCCGGTGCCCGGTCGAGGATCGCCGACGGCAGCCCCCGCGCCACCGCGCGCCGCGCGGCCGCACCCAGTGTCTCCCGCAAGCTGGTCATGACGTCGTCTCCTTCGCGACCAGGCGGTCGAACCTCGGGTTCCAGCGGGTGGCCAGAATGATGGCCATGCCCGCCATGAAGGCGAAATAGAAGCGGTCGTCGGGCAGCGGAAAGCTCGCGAACTTGCCGAGCGTGCCGATGGCGAGCGCGAACATCAGCGCGTTCTCCCGGCCCGTCCCCATCCGGCCGGCACGGGCGAGCAGCACCCATCCCGCCAGGAAGAGCGCCAGCAGCGCCGGCCAGTCATTGTCGAGCAGCGAGACCAGAACGCCGCGGACATAGCCATGGGCGAAATCGAACAGCGAGAAGTCGGGCTGGAAGCCGATCATCGAGTTCTGGATCTGGACGCAGGAGAAGTAGAAATGCGCCCACCAGCCGGGATGCCCGCCGAGCTTCGACACCAGCAGGCAGGCGACGAACGAGGCGGCGAAGGTGACGGCCATCGGCAGCTTGCGCCATCCGAAGGCGACCGCCGCGATGAGCAGCGCGAAGACGAGGATGATGTTGTCGGGCCGCACCAGGACCGACAGCAGAAGCGCCGCACCGGCGGCCCAGTCGCGACCCTTCATGAGCCAGTGGATCGCCAGCAGCGAGATCAGGGCCATCAGGATGTCGGGCGTGATCGCCGTCGACATGTGCGTCAGGTCGGCGATCACCAGCACCGGCGCGAGCACGAAGGCCGACTGCAGCGCCCGTTCCTCCCCGAGCCAGCGGAGCGCCAGCGCGCCGATGCCGACGAGGGAGGCGATCGACACGAACAGGGCACCCCCGACGAGGCCGAACACCGGCTCCAGCGCGCGCAGGGCGGAGACATAGGCCACCTTGACCCGATACATCGACAGCTGCGACTCGAAGTCGACCGGGTTGTTCCACTGGTGGACGTTGTAGGGATTGCCCTGCTGGATCTCGTAGAGCTGCGCCGGCCGTGCGCCGGGCGAGATCTGCGCCCAGGTCTCGCGGTGCAGCTCGGCGGGATCCTCGATCCGGTTCTCCAGCGCGGTCGCCACATAGGCGACCATGTCCCAGTTGTAGTCCGGCCGCACCCAGGTGTAGAGCGCGATGATCAGGATCGTCGCGGCGAAGAAGGCCGCGGCTGCGCGGTCGAGCAGCGTCCGGCCGGTCAGCACCGAGGCGGCCCTTGCCGCGACGGGGGCGTTCAACGCCCAGTCCATCGGCGTCCGACTCACTGTTTGCATGTGCCCGTTCCCCTCTCTGTCCCGTGCAAGCGTTCCGCTCAGCTCACCTGGCTCTTCACGAAGTCCTTGACGATACCGACGATGCCGCGTGACAGGAGGCCGTCGAGAGCGTCGCAGAACTGGTCGACATGCTGGCGCTCGCAGATCAGCGGCGGCTCCAGCCGGATGACGTTGCGATTGTATTCGGTGAAGGCCACCAGCACGCCGTAGTCGCGCAGGAGCAGCGCGCCGATGAAGCCCGACAGCGAGCCCTTCAGCTTCTCGTCCAGCATCGCCACGACCGGGCGCAGCACCATCGGCAGGGTCTGCGAGAAGTCGTGGAACTCGAGCCCCACCATGAAGCCCTTGCCGCGCACCTCCTTGACGATGCTCGGATGCTTGCGGGCGATCGCCTGCAGCCGCTCGATCAGGTAGTCGCCGGTGTCGGCGGCGTTGTCGATCAGCCCCTCGTCGTAGAGCACGTTGAGCGCCTCGATGGAGGTGATGCAGGCCTCGCCGATGCCGCCGAAGGTGGCGGCGGCGTGGATCATCGCCGTCTTCGGCGTGCCGTAGGCCTTCATGTAGACCTCGCGGCGGGCGATCATGGCCGCCATCGCCGTCTTGCCGCCGCCGAGCGACTTGGCGAGCGCGGTCACGTCCGGCACCACGCCATGATGTTCGAAGGCGTAGAAGCGGCCGGTGCGGCCGAGCCCGCACTGCACCTCGTCGGCCACCCACAGCACCCCGTACTGGTCGCAGAGCCTGCGCAGTTTCTGCCAGAACTCCGTCTGCGCCTGGATGATGCCGCCGCCGCCCTGCACCGTCTCCAGCACGATCACGCCGATCTCGGGATCGGCCCGGAAGGCGCGCTCGATCGCCTCGATGTCGCCGAAGGGCACGCGCACGGTGTTGTCGACGAGCCTGAACTCGCCGCGGTAGAGCTGGCCGTCGGTGATCGACAGGACGCCCTTGGTCTTGCCGTGGAAGGAGTTCTCCGCATAGACGACCTTCGGCCGCTTCGGTCCGGCGGCGCGCTCGGCCACCTTGATGGCGGCCTCCATGGCCTCGGAGCCCGAGGAGCCGAGGAACACCATGTCGAGGTCGCCCGGCGAACAGGCGGCGATGTTGTGGGCCAGCGCCGACGCATATTGCGACATGAAGGCGATGGCGATCTCGTGCCGCTTCTCCTCCTGGAAGCGCCTGCGCGCCTCGAGGATGCGAGGATGGTTGTGGCCGAAGGCCAGCGACCCGAAGCCGCCGAAGAAGTCGAGGATCTTCCGGCCGTTCTGGTCGATGTAATACATGCCCTCGGCGCGCTCGATCTTCACCTTGTGGAAGCCGAGCAGCTTCATGAAATGCAGCTGGCCGGGGTTGAGGTGCGCCTTGAACAGGTCGGTCATGCGCGCCACGTCGAGCGCCTTGGCATCCTCCACCGAGAGCATCGGCGGCTTCGGCGTCCGGGTCGGTGCCAGCTCGGGAGCGCCGATCACGGCGCGGGCGTCGGTCAGGTCGGGTCTGGTCATGACGGTCATCGGGTCTCTCCCTCACTCGGCCGGGGCATGCGCGACGGCGGGCGCAGGCGCCCCGCCGATCCTGGCGCGATACTCGGAATAGGCGGCGATCAGCATGTCCTCGTCGCGGTACTGCGGCACCCAGCCGAGGTCGCGCCTGCCCTTGGACACGTCGAGCAGGCAGTCCTCGTCGGCGATCAGGTACTGCTCGGGGTCCATGATCGGCATGTTCATGAGATCGAGCAGGTCGAGGGTGCGCTTCACGGCCCAGCCCGGGGTCGGGATCAGGATCGAGCGCGAGCCGGCATGGGCGATCAGGTCGCCGAGCAGCTTGCGCACCGAGGGCGGGTTCAGCGAGCCGAGATTGTAGGCCTCGTTCGGCACCCCGGCCTTGAAGGCCAGCCTTGCCGCTTCGGCGCAGTCGAAGACGGAGATGAACTGGTAGGGGTTCTTCCCCGAGCCGATCATCGGCACCGGCAGGTTCCAGTCGATCAGCCTGAACAGCTTCGACAGGATGCCGAGCCGGCCCGGCCCGATGATCAGGCGCGGACGGAACAGCGTGATGTTCATGCCGCGCTTGCGCCATTCGGCGGCGAGTTCCTCGGTCTTCAGCTTCGACAGCCCGTATTCGCCGAGCGGCGCGACCGGATGGTCCTCGGTCATCGGGTACTGCACCGTGTGGCCGTAGATCATGTCGGTGGTGAAGTGGACGAGGTTCTTCGCGCCGGCCTCGTCCATCGCCTGGATGATGTTCTCCGTGCCGTGGAAGTTCACGGGCCAGAAGAAGTCGTGGCGCTTCGCCCGCACCTGGATCGGCGACAGCATCTTGGCCGAGAGGTTGTAGACCATGTCGCCGGCCTCGATCCCCAGCGCCCGCACCGACGCCTTGTCGGTCACGTCGCAATGGGCGAAGCGCACGGTCGCGTAGTGCGGCAGCTCGCTTCTGGTGACGTCGGCGACCACGACCTCGTGGCCATCGGCGACCAGTTTCGGGGCAAGATGGCGTCCGACGAAGCCGTCGCCGCCGAAGATGATGTGTCTCATTGGGACATCCCGCTCTTGTGCATGGAAACTCCGGCAAGATCCGTGCCAGCGGCGTCGTGGCCGCGGTCGCTCTGCGCGATCAGGATGGTGCCGAGGCAGATGAAGCCGATCCCCGCGACGCGCCAGGCGTTCAGATCCTCGCGGAAGACGAAATAGGCGAATATCGCGACGGCGACGTAGGCGAGGCTCAGGAAGGGGTAGGCGAAGGAGAGATCCACCTTCGACAGGACGTAGAGATGCGACGCCATCGAGATCACGAAGACGCTGAGCCCGAAGAAGATCCACGGACTGAACACGATCTGCAGGATCTTCAGCACGGGGTTGACGCCGGCAAAGGACAGCGGCCCCATCGACATCATGCCGTACTTCAGCATCAGCTGCGCGGCGGCGTTGGTCATCACCGTGAACAGGATGAAGACGATGTATTTCATGGGGCCGTGTCTCCTCGCGCCTTCATTAGCAAACAGAGAAAAACCGTCGGTGAAGGGGAAGGCCGCAATTCGCACCGAACGGGTTCATGCTTCCGCAACCATCGCGCAGCGGCCGTCTACTCGGCCGCGATCGCCCGCGCCCCGTGGTCCAGCGTCAGCGCGGTGCGGCGCCAGAAATCGGAGACGAAGGCGGGGTCGCGCAGGTCTTCCAGCATCCGCCAGTCGGGGAACGACGCCTCGAAGACATCCGCCGGCATGCGCGCGTCCTTGTAGGGATTGACGGCGCCGCCGGCTTCGACGGCGATCCGGTCGAGCTCGGCCAGCATCAGCCGCGTCGCGAGCCCGCGGTTGGGAAAGTCCAGCGTCAGCGTGTAGCCGGCGCGCGGAAACGACAGGATGCCGGGCGACGGCCGGTCGCCGAACCGCTTCAGGACGGTCAGGAAGGAGCCCTGCCCCCGCCGGCGCGCGAGGTCCAGCATGGCCGGCACCGCCACCCGCGCGGCGGCCGCCGGCACCACCGACTGGTGCTGGAACAGCCCGCCCGGACCGTAGAGCCGGTTCCAGTTCGCGACCCCGTCGAGCGGAAAGAAGAAGCTCTTCGCCGGGACGCATTCCGCTTCGCTGCGGCTGCCGTTCTTCCAGCGGTAGGCGGCGTTGAAGAGCCGCAGGAAAGGCCGGTTCAGCACCGTGAAAGGCGGCTGCACCGGCACCGACAGCCGGCCGGGCTTCATGTCGATGTCGGCGCCTTCGGACGTGTCGGCGTGGTTGCCGGCCAGCAGCAGCCCGCGTCCGGCCGCCCGGCCGCCCGCCAGCTGGTCGATCCAGGCAACGGCGTATTCGTTGCGCAGGTCGGCCTCCTCGGCGAGGTCGAAATAGTCGCGCAGGCTGCCGAAGGGCCGCACGGTCTGCACGACATGCGGCGAGCCCACCCGCATCAGGCGGAGCGTCGCCTTCAGGATCAGCCCCGTCAGCCCCATCCCGGCGATCGTGGCGCGGAACAGGTCGGGCCGGCTGTCGGCGCTGCAGATGGTGGTGCGCCCGTCGGAGCGCAGCAGCGTCAGCGACAGGACATGCGCGCCGAAGCTGCCGCGCCGGTGGTGGTTCTTGCCGTGCACGTCGTTGGCGATCGCCCCGCCCAGCGTCACGTGCTGCGTTCCCGGCACCACCGGCGGGAACCAGCCATGGCGGGCCACCCGCGCGATGATGTCGCCGAGGAAAGCGCCGGCCTCGGCCGTCAAAATCCCGGTCTCGGGATCGAAGGACAGGATGCGGCCGGCGCCGCGCATGTCGATCAGCGCGCCGCCGCCGTTCAGGCAGCTGTCGCCATAGCTGCGGCCGTTGCCGTAGCCGAGCAGGCTGCCCGGCGCCGCGCGCCCGCTCTCCAGCAGCGTCACCGCCTGGACGGGCGTCAGCACGCGCGCCTGGCCGCGGAAGACCCGGCCGAAACTCTCGAGCCCGTCGGTCATGCCGCCACCGCGGCCGTCACGAGGAGGACGCCGCCGAGCGCCGAGACCATCTGGCTGCGCCAGTCGGTGGCGATGAAGACGATCGGATCGTCATGCATCTCGCCGCGGCGCGCCAGCACCCAGATCCGCAGCGTCAGATAGAGCACGATCGGCGCCAGCGGCCAGATCATCCAGGGATGCGGGTAGAGCTCCTTGACGCTGACGCTGTCGATGTAGAGCGCCAGCACCAGCGCGGAGGCGAAGGCGGAGGCGACGCCGGCCTGGGCGACGATGTCGATGTCCTCGGGCCGGTAGCCGCGGCCGGCCAGCCGCGCGCCGCGCGACAGCTCCGTTCCGTCCAGTTCGACGAAGCGCTTCACCAGCGCCAGCGACAGGAAGAAGAAGAGGGAGAAGGCGAGCAGCCAGAACGACACCTCGGTGCCGGTCGCCATCGCGCCGGCGATGATGCGCATCGTGTAGAGGCCGGCCAGCGTGAACACGTCGACCAGCAGCATGCGCTTCAGCCCGAAGGAATAGGCGGTGGTGACGGCGAGGTAGCCGGCGAGCACCATCCAGAACAGCGGCGGCAGGAAGGCGGCTGCAGCGATGCTGACGGCCATCAGCACGCCGATCGAGCCGAGGCCGAAGGGAATGGTGAGGTCGGCGCTGGCGAAGGGCCGCCGCCGCTTGGTGGCGTGGCGGCGGTCGGCGGCGAGGTCGGTGAAGTCGTTGACGATGTAGATCGCCGACGCGGCCGCGCTGAACGACACGAAGGCGAGCAAGCAGGCCGCGATCATCGACAGGTTCATGTATTCGTGCGCCAGCACCAGAGGCACCGCGATCAGGCTGTTCTTCAGCCACTGGTGGGCGCGCAGCATCCGCAGCACGGATCGTGCCGTCGGGCGCGTGCCGGGCACGAGTTCGCAGCCATGCTCGGCCTGCCAGCGCGCCGCATGACGGTCCGGCGCCACCACGATCGCGGCGCGGGCGGCGTCGAACACCTGCAGGTCGTGCCGGCTGTTGCCGGCATAGTCGAAGCCGCCGTCGCCGAACATGTTCATCAGCCGGGTGCGCTTTCGGCCGGAGGTGAGGTTGTGGCGCGGATCGTCGGTGGCGATCACCGCGTCGAAGACGCCCAGATGCGCCGCGATGGCCTCGGCGAACTTGCGCGGCGTGCCGGTGGCCAGAATGATGGTGCGGCCGGCCGCCTTCTCGGCGGAGAGGCGTGCCACCACCGCCTCGCGGTAGGGCAGCGACTCGACGTCGAGGTCGACCCGCGCGGCGATCTCCATCTTCAGCCGCGCCGGACCCGATGCCAGCCAGACCGGGACCATGAAGAGATAGAGCGGATTCCGCTTCAGGAGAAGGAAAAGCCCCTCCCACAAGAGGTCCGTCCTGATCAGCGTCCCGTCGAGGTCGACGGCGAGCGGTATTGCCGTTTGTTCCGACCGAGCATCCATGCCAAGTCACCTTCCCGTATCCCGGGCGCGACTGTCCCCCGGCGCCCATGCCGGACGTTCTAGGGAGAAGCACCTACGGAAGGTTCAACAGTGCCAGCACCGCGGCGTTTCGGGGCGGCATTTCCGCTGCGAGGCTTAATCGCGGGTTGACGCGATAGCGAAAAGGCCGGACATCTGTCGCAGTCTTCGTCAGGCATCGCTCGATGCTTCGTCGTCGTGTAGTACGTGCGACAGATCATCCAGGGTCCCATCCCCATCATGACCCGCCAACCGCTCCGCAAACCGCGGGAGCCCGGAACCGGCAATCTTCTCGAGATAGCCAGGCCATGTCGGGACGCGCCCGGTAACGGATCGGGCAAAACCATAGGCGAGCCGCGATGCTTCGCAGGTGATGACCGGACTGCCGTCATAGACATCGCAGAGGAAGTCGTCAGGGGTGCGGATCAGGACCCCATGAGATTTCAAACTCTCCGCATCGAAGTCCCTCAGGTTCCATGTGAGAAGGTGCGAAGGTGCACAGGCGATTGCCGCCGCTGCCACATGCCGATCCCCGGAGTTGGTGCGACCGGTGTCATCCAGATGACGCTGCCAATGGCCGGGATCGAAATCCGGTATCGCCTTCCGCATCTTCTCGGCCGTACGCAGCGGAGCCATCCCGTCTTTTCCCGCCTTCAGGAGGTGCCTGGCACGGTTGCGAACCCACTCGTCCTCGATCTCCCTTGTCCGATGCAGACGGAAAAGACCCTCGACGGCCAGCGTCATGAGGAGGTTTCGCTGTTCCTGGGAGAACAGGACGTTGGCATCCGCCAGAACCGTCGGCAAGCCTTCAAGGCGACGGTTCTGAATCAATGTCTCCAATCTCCTCGAAGTCCTGATAGATTTCGCCCATCAGCCGATTCCGCTCGTCTTCCCTGGCCTTGAGCCCAAGAACGTCCCCGAGCGTGCATCGCCTGTGCGTACCGACGTAATGGAACGGCAGCCGGCCGTCTTCCATCCGGCGGACGACGAGGGGGCGCGACAGGCCAAGGATCTTGCCGGCCTGGCTTGGCGACAGTTCAGTCCCGAGCGGCCCGTAAGCCACTCCTCCTCTCTCGAGGGCGGCATCGAGAAACCGGGCCAGCGCCGCGGCGATCTGTGGGTCGAGTGTCACCGGGACGGGTTTCCTCGTTCCGCCGAGTTCGCGCAGCGAACCCAGTGCGTCCTCCGCGGCGCGCCGAAGTCTGCCGTCAAAGCTCTCGAAATTCAGATGTGGGGTATCCATCCGATCACCTCGCATCATCTGAAATAAGTGTAACGGATCGCGAGGTCAATTGCTTGGAGCACCGGGATGCCGGGCGTGCTGGGCGAAGCTGAAAATGGAGCAGAGACCGTTCCGCGGAAGCGCCGCCCACCCGGCTGGTCGAAATCGGGCAAGCTTCGAGGCGCCTACTTGATGCGCGCGCGGCCGCCCGAGATCTCGATGACCTCGTTGCCGGACAGGGCGAAGCGGTCGCCGTCGGGCATGGTGACGAAGCAGCTCGAGAAGCAGAACTGCACGGTCTGGCCGGGAGCGATCGCCAACTCCTCCTGCTTGGAGCCTTCGGTGACGACGATGACGCGGACCTCCGCGTCGTTGTTGATCGCGCTCGCCGCCAGCGCCGGAGCCGAGGCCGCCAGGAGGGAAATGGTCGCGCCGAGGAAGAACTTCATGTCACGAAACCGGTGTCGCCACCGCCTCTGGTGTCGGGTGGAAGCCGACGGCTCCCGTTACGCCCATCCTATAGGCGAAGCCGCATGAACGGCAACTGAACGGCCTCCTCACAGCACTTCGTCGCCGTCGTCGGGGTCCTGGCGCTTGCGGCGGCCACGGCGCGGGGTGACGGGCAGCGCGACCACCTCGGCCGTGGCAGCGCCTGCCGGCGGCGGCGGGGCGGGCCTGGGCGCGGCATCCGCCGGGGTCGCGACCAGGTTGATATTGGCGCCCTTCAGATTGAGGTCGCGCTGCGGGAACGGGATCTCGATACCCTCCCGCTCGAAGGCTTCGACGATGGCGAAGCGGATGTCGTTCTGCACGGTCAGGCCGCTGGTGATGTCGGCCAGGAACAGCCTGATCTCGAAATCCAGCGAGGATTCGCCGAAATTGGCGAAGAAGACGAAGGGTTCGGGGTTCTTCAGCACCGTCGGATGGCTCTTCGCGATGTCGAGCAGCAGCGCATGCACCTTGCGCGGGTCGGTGCCATAGGCGACGCCGACCTTGATCTCGATGCGGCCGAGCTTGTTCTTGTGCGTCCAGTTGCCGACCGCGGCATTGATCAATTCGGAATTCGGCAGGATGACCGTCTGGCGCTGGAAGGTCTCGATCTCGGTCGCCCGCACGCTGATGCGCTTGACGGTGCCGGTGACGGCGCCGGCGACGATCCAGTCGCCCGCCTTGAACGGCCGCTCGGCGAGCAGGATCAGACCCGAGACGAAGTTCGAGACGACGTTCTGCAGCCCGAAACCGATGCCGAGCGACAGTGCGCCGGCCACGAGCGCGAGGTTCGACAGGTCGATCCCGGCGGCCGAGATGCCGACGAGCGCGGCGATGGCGATGCCGGCATAGCCGACCGCGGTGCGAATCGAGTTGCGCAGCCCCGCATCGACCTTGCCGCGCGACAGCACCGAGCCGTCGAGCCAGCCCTGGAAGCCGCGCGTGACGAAATAGCCCACGAAGAAGACGACGATGCCGGTGACGATACCGACCAGCGAGAAGGACACCGTGCCGATGGTGATGTTGGTGGCAAGCCGGTGCGCCCAGGTGGTGATGTCGCCCCACTGGAAGCCCCATTGCAGCAGCACCAGCGGCACACCGACGCAGACGACCAGGATGTAGGTGGCGATGCTGGCCGCGAGCCCAAGCTGGTCGAGCGCCACCTCCTCCAGTTTGAAGCGTCGGCGCAGCGCCTCGCCGAGCGCGGTGCGCACGAAGGCGCCCTCGCCCGAGATCGCGCCGGCCGACAGGAAGCCGATATACATCGTGGAGGCGATGGCGCCCGTCACCACGATCTGCTGCGACACGAAGCGGGCGAAGCCGATGTAGCCGAGCAGCGCCGCCGCCATCGTGCCGACGCCGAGCGCAAGGAAGATCCAGTTGATCCAATGAAGCCGTCTCGGCCGGCCGTCGTCCTGCGCCGGCCGAACCAGCCCGATCAGGATCAGCAGGATGCCGACGATCACGGTCGCCACCAGGCTCTTGGCGATGGTGAGCGACAGCGGCGAGCCCATGACCTGATTGACGCGGTTCAGCACGAAGTCGGCACCGGTGGTCACGGCCGTCAGCCAGGCCAGCCAGTAGAGCCTCCGCGCCGAGAGCGTGTCGACCGGCACCAGCCGCCAGTTCGGCCGGTCCGGCCCGAGGGCGGCCCGCGCCAGGCGGTTGACGAAGAAGACGATGGCGATCACCTGGAACAGCGACGACAGCATCTGGCCGATGTCGATGCGCAGGATGTTGAACGTGTCGCAAAGGTACCAGGTGGCCGACAGGAACACGAGAAGCGTGATCGACGGCATCAGCGTCGACCAGAAGGCCACCGACAGCCGCGACAGGTAGGACGGCGACGCTCCCGCGACGGCCTCCATCATCGAGCCGAAGACGCGCCGGCCGCCGAAGGAGAGAACCGCCGCCGCCGCGAGCGCCAGCAGCGTGGCGAAAAGGACCGACTGCAGCTTGAAGGCGACGACGAAGCTGAGCCAGGCCGTGACGGTCCGCTGCAGGGCCAGGATCTCGATGCGCAGATCGTCCAGCGTCGCCGCGTTGAGGGCGCTGCCGATGTCGTAGCGCTTCGACAGCGTGCGCGCGAAGAGGTCGCGCCGCAGGGTGCCGATCTCCTCGATCAGACGGTTGATCTGCACCGACAGGGTCTCGGCCACGCCGATCAGTGCGTTGATCTCGGCCTTCTGCCGCAGCAGGTCGGCGCGTTCGCGGCTCGTGATCTCGGGCTCGGGCGGCAGGCCTTCGCCGGGCGGCGCGCCGATCTGCTCCAGCCGGGCGTTGATCTCCTGCAGACGCGGCCGGAACGCCACGCCGGCCGAAAGCACCTGTCGCGCCAGCGCCTCCAGCTCGATGCGGGTCTCGACCAGCCCCGCATCGTCATCGGCGAAACGGGCGACGCGGTCGCTCAGCGTCGCGAGTTTGGCGGCGACGCCGTCGATGATCGGCTTCTGCTCGTCGTAGACGGACAATGCGGCCGTGATCCGGCCAGCCGTGGCGGCGGGCGCAGCGGTCGCGTCCGGCGCGGAGGCATCGGCCGGTCCGTCAGCCTCCGCGGGGGCCGCGAGCGGCGCGGGCTCCGCCTCCTGCGCGATCGCGGGGCGGCCGGCCGGCGCCGCGGCCAGAAGCATGGCCGTCGCCATTCCCCAGAGCCAGCGTTTCGTCATGTCCCCCATGGCCACATGGTTCCTCGATGAAGTCGCATCCATAGTGGTCGCACCCGCGCACGGCAAGGCGGGCCGATCCGCGCGCTGCGGCGTCGGCCCAGCGAAAGGCGGCGGCGCAATCGTTGCATTCGCGGGGGGCGGCGGGCATTAGTGTCCGGCAGCCCGGGGACAGAGAGACATGAGAGAATATTCGGCCCTTGCGCTGCTGAAGAACGCGTTCTCCGGCAACCGCGACTGGAAGCCCGCCTGGCGCAAGCCCGATCCGAAGCCGCACTACGACGTCGTCATCGTGGGCGGCGGCGGCCACGGGCTGGCGACGGCCTACTATCTCGCCAGCGAGCACGGCATCACCAATGTCGCCGTGATGGAGAAGGGCTGGCTCGGCGGCGGCAATGTCGGCCGCAACACCACCATCGTCCGCTCCAACTATCTCCTGCCCGCCAACACCGGCTTCTACGAGCATTCGATGAAGCTGTGGGAGAACCTGTCGCACGAGCTGAACTACAACGTCATGTTCTCGCAGCGCGGCATCCTCAATCTCGCCCACACGCCCGGCCAGGCGGACGACTACATCCGCCGCGGCAACGCCATGCGGCACGAGGGCATCGACGCGGTGTGGATGAACCCTGCCGAGATCGCGCGCAAGGTTCCCGGCCTCGACGTGTCGGCGAAGGCCCGCTTCCCGATCGTCGGCGGGCTGATGCAGCCGCGCGCGGGCACCGCCCGCCACGACGCCGTCGCCTGGGGCTATGCGCGCGCCGCCGACCGGCGCGGCGTCGACATGCTGGAGAATTGCGAGGTCACCGGCTTCCTGCGCGACGGCGACCGCATCACGGGGGTCATGACCACGCGCGGCGAGATCCGCGCCAGGAAGGTCGCCGTTGCGGTTGCCGGCTCCACCGGCCGCGTGATGAAGCTCGCCGGCATCGACCGGCTGCCGATCGAGAGCCACGTGCTGCAGGCCTTCGTGTCGGAATCGCTGAAACCCGCCATCGACACGGTGGTCACCTTCGGCGGCGGCCATCTCTACGTCTCGCAGTCCGACAAGGGCGGGCTGGTCTTCGGCGGCGACATCGACGGCTACAATTCCTATGCCCAGCGCGGCAACCTGCCCGTCGTCGAGGAGGTGATGAGCGAGATGGCCGCGCTCTTCCCCGGCTGGGCCGGCGTGCGGCTGCTGCGCTCCTGGGGCGGCATCATGGACATGTCGATGGACGGCTCGCCGATCATCACCGCCGGCCCACTGCCCGGCCTCTATCTCAACACCGGCTGGTGCTATGGCGGCTTCAAGGCGACGCCGGCCTCGGGCTCGTGCTTCGCCCACACCATCGCCCGCGACGCGCCGCATCCGCTCAACGCCGCCTTCACGCTGGAGCGTTTTCATCGCGGCGCCGTCATCGACGAGAAGGGCCAGGGCGCCACGCCCCGGCTGCACTGAGGCCGCGCCCATGCTGATCACCTGTCCCTGTTGCGGCCCGCGCGACGTTTCCGAATTCACCTACCAGGGCGACGCCAACCGCACCCGCCCGGACCCCGCCTCGACCGACCAGGCGGCGTGGAACGCCTATGTCTACGACCGCGTCAACACGGCCGGCGCGCATCGCGAATACTGGCAGCATTCCGGCGGCTGCCGGTCGCATCTGATCGTCGTCCGCTCGACCCTGACGCACCGGATCGACAGCGTCCGCTTCGCCCGCGACGCGGCCGACGGCGCCCGCCGCCGCTCCGGGGGGGCCGCATGAGCCCGCGCCGCGCACCGTCCGGCGGACGGATCGACCGCACCCGCTCGGTCTCCTTCCGCTTCGACGGCAGGCTCTATGCCGGCCACCCCGGCGACACGCTGGCCTCGGCGCTGCTCGCCAACGGGGTCACCCTGTTTGGACGCTCCTTCAAGTATCACCGCCCGCGCGGTCTCCTCGCCGCCGGCGTCGACGAGCCGAACGCGCTGGTCACCGTGCTGCGCGGTGCGGTGCGCGAGCCGAACGTGCCGGCGACCCAGGTCGAGATCTTCGACGGGCTGGTGGCCGAAAGCCAGAACCGCTCCCCCTCGCTCGCCGTCGACGTCGGCGCGCTGAACCAGCTCGGCGGCCGGCTGTTTTCGGCCGGCTTCTACTACAAGACCTTCATGGGCCCGGTCGTTGGCCCGCTGAAAGGCACCCGCTTCTGGATGCTGTGCGAAGAGGTCATCCGCCGCGCCGCCGGCCTCGGCCGCGCCGGCCATGCGCCGGACACCGCGCGCTACGAGAAGATGAACGCCTTCTGCGACGTCCTCGTCGTCGGCGGCGGACCCGCCGGCCTCGCGGCAGCGCTGGCGGCGGCGCGGGCCGGCCGGCATGTCGTTCTGGCCGACCTCGAGCCCCTCTTCGGCGGCGCGCTGAAATGGTCGGGCGAACACCTCGACGGCGAGGCCGCCACCGACTGGGTGGCGGGGACCGTGGCCACCCTCGCTTCCATGGACAACGTCCGCCTTCTGCCGCGCACCACCGTCTGGGGCTATTACGACGGCAACACGCTGGCCGCGCTGGAGCGCGTCGGCGATCATCGGCGCGAACAGGCGAGCGGCGCGCCGCGCCACCGCCACTGGGTGATCCGCGCCGGCCATGTCGTGCTCGCCACCGGCGCCTTCGAGCGGCCGATGGTGTTTCCCGGCAACGACCGGCCGGGCGTCATGCTCGCCTCCGCCGCGCAACGCTACGCCGCCGAATACGGCGTTCTGCCGGCCGAACGCTTCGTCGTCTTCGCCAACAATGACGGCGCCTATGCCGCGGCCGCCGCGCTGCGCGCCGCCGGCGCGGCGATCGCCGCCATCGTCGACGTCCGCGCCGACATCTCCGCCGAGGCGCGGGCGCTCGCCGCGCAGGCCGGCGGCGAACTTCTGCTCGGCCATGCCGTCGCCGACACCGCGGGCGGGCGCCGCCTGACCGGCGTCACCGTCCGGCGCTTCGATGCGGCGACGAAGACCCTCTCGGGCGAGCCGCGCCGGATCGAGGCCGACGGCCTCGCCGTCTCCGGCGGCTGGTCGCCGGCGATCCATCTCGCCAGCCAGGCCGGCGCCAGGGCGCGATGGGACGAGACGCTGCAGGCCTTCCTGCCGCCCGAAGCGGAAGCCGATGCCGGCTGGAGCGGCGCCGGCGCCGTCATTGGCCATGCCACCACGACCGCCGCGTTCGCCGACGGCCTCGCCGCCGTCGCAGCCGTCGAGGACGGTCTTGCCGATCCGGTCGACCTGCCG
Organism: Aquibium microcysteis; assembly: GCF_014495845.1. Lineage (NCBI taxonomy): Bacteria > Pseudomonadati > Pseudomonadota > Alphaproteobacteria > Hyphomicrobiales > Phyllobacteriaceae > Aquibium > Aquibium microcysteis. The sequence goes on along the minus strand of NZ_CP061080.1, from coordinate 1,126,931 downwards.
GCCAGCGACGCCCCTGTACTCGACGCCGCCCCCGCCGCGGTCTTCGAGATCCGCCCCGCCGACGGCCGCGGCTCCAAGGCCTTCGTCGACTTCCAGCACGACGTCACCGCCGAGGACGTGCGCCTCGCCCACCGCGAGGGCTTCGTCTCCGTCGAGCACCTGAAGCGCTACACGACGCTCGGCATGGCGACCGACCAGGGCAAGACGTCGAACGTGGCCGGCCTCGCCATCATGGCCGACGCGCGCGGCCTTCCCGTCGCCGAGGTCGGCACCACCCGCTTCCGCCCGCCCTTCGCCCCGGTCTCGATCGGCGCGCTGGCGGCCGAGCGCTTCGGCGAACTGAAGCCCGACCGGCTGACGCCGCTGCACGACTGGCACGTCGAGCAGGGCGCGACGATGTATGCCGCCGGCCTCTGGCACCGGCCGATGATCTACGGCCAGCCCGGCGAGACCGTCGAGCAGGCCTATGTGCGCGAGGCCAGGGCCGTGCGCGACAGCGTCGGCATCGTCGACGTCTCGACGCTCGGCAAGATCATGGTGCAGGGCCCGGACGCGGCCGCCTTCCTCGACCGCGTCTACACCAACCTCTTCTCCACGCTGCCCGTCGGCAAGGCGCGCTACGGGCTGATGCTGCGCGAGGACGGCTTCGCCTTCGACGACGGCACCACCTGGCGGCTGGCCGAGACCGAGTTCCTGATGACGACGACGACGGCCAATGCCGGCCGCGTGCTGCAGCATCTCGAATATTTGCTCGACGTGGTCTGGCCCGACCTGAAGGTCATCATGACCTCCGTCACCGACGAATGGGCGGGCGCCGCCCTCTCCGGCCCGAAGGCGCGCGCGGTGCTGTCCGCCTGCGTGGACGGCACGTCCGTCGACAATGACGCCCTGCCCTTCATGGGCATCGTCCATGGCGCGGTCGGCGGCGTGCCGGTGATGATCTGCCGGCTCTCGTTCTCGGGCGAACTGGCCTACGAGGTCTATTGCGGCTCCGGCCACGGCCAACACGTCTGGGACGCGCTGATGGCGGCAGGCGCGCCCTTCGGCATCGTCCCCTACGGGCTGGAGGCGCTCGGCACGCTGCGCATCGAGAAGGGCCACGTCACCGGTGCGGAAATCGACGGCCGCACCACCGCGCGGGATCTCCACCTTTCCTGGATGCTGTCGAAGAAAAAACCCTTCGTCGGCTCGGCGATGATGGACCGCGAGGCGCTGGTGGCCGACGACCGCATCGCCCTCGTCGGCCTCGTCTCGCTCGACGGCCAGCCGCTGAACGGCGGCGCACACATCGTCGAGCACGGCGACCGGACGCTCTCCGGCTCGATCGGCCACGTCACCTCGGTCTGCTTCTCGCCGGCGCTCGGCAAGTACATCGCGCTGGCGCTGGTGAAGGGCGGCACGGCGCGCCACGGCAGCCGCGCCTTCGTCTCCGATCCGCTGCGCGGCCGCTTCGGGCCGGTCGCGGTCGTCAGCCACCATTTCTTCGATCCCGAGGGGAGCCGCATGCATGGTTGAGCCGCTCTCGCCGCTGGGCAGCGCCTGGAAACCCGGCCGCCACGGCAACCCCGCCGGCGAGCCCGGCGTGGTGCTGTCGGAAACCCGCTCGGGCTCCATCGTCCAGGTCGCGGCCTTCCCCGGAAGCGAAAAACCCGTGATGGCGGCGATCGCGGCCGCGACCGGCCTGACGCTGCCCGACGGCGCGGGCGGCGGCATTGCCACCGGCAGGCAATCCGCCTTCGGCATCGCGCCCGGCCGATTCCTCGTGGTCGACCAGGTCGAGGGCCTGGCCGAGACGCTGCGCGCAGCCCTCGCCACGGCCGACGGCGCCGTCACCGACTTGAGCCACGGCCGCACCTCCATCCGCATCGCCGGCCCGAAGGCCGAATGGGTGCTGTCAAAACTCTTCGCGGTCGACTTCTCGCTCCCCGCCTTCCCCCTCGCCGCCGGCCGCGCCACCCAGCACCACGACGTGCTGGCCCAGATCCAGCGCACCGGCCCCGACCGCTTCGACCTCTACGTCTTCCGCTCGTTTGCGCGGTCGTTCTGGACGATGCTGGTCCATGCCGGCGAGGAGGTGGGGTGCGAGGTGCGGTAGTGGTGAGAAGTCTGCGCTTGCTAGCCGCGAGCCCAATGACAATGGAGAGGAGGCAGGAAAGTCAGTTCATAACTTCTTAAGTTTGTCTATCTCGCGAAATGCGGCGCGTTCAAACCGCTTGATCTGCTGAGTGATCTTCTCATCAACGTCGAACACGGCAGCACTGCGCCGTCCGTAGGAGGAGAAGTTGCGCACGACCCGGAGACCTTCTTCGTCGCGGACCTTCAGATGGGTGAACCGGCGATACAAGCGCTTAGTGTGCGCCTTGGTAGACTTTCCAGAAGCAATGCTACGCTCGGCGACTATGCGCGTCCGGCGCATCGCCCTTCGCATCTTCCGCCACTGGCGAGCAAGAGAGCTTTCCCGAATGGCAGGTCCTGCTTCATAGAGCACGAATCCGAGATACTGCGCAGCTTTCCCGACCACCGCAGCGCCTGTCCCTGTGAATTCGGTCCTTTCTGTCTTGTGCGGCGAAATCTCCAATTTCTCAGCTTTGATGAGGCCCATGATCTTGGCCTCTGCCGCCGCCGCATGAACGGGTTCGCAAATCACCAAATATCGTCCGAATACCGGCGATACAACGCACCGATGCTATCACAGTAGGCGCGTGCCCTAGCATCAAAGTCAATCATGTAGAGGTTTGACGCGGCTGCGCTGATAGGTGTTCCCTGAGGGATGCCACGCCGATGTCCCTTTGCAAATTCCGGGTTCGGGTAGAACTTGATGCCATTGGCCTTCAATTCTTCGACGCTGGCGATCCGATCTCGACTGTTCTCCCTAAGGCGGGCGGAGAACGTGGGGTCCGCCTTCAAATCCTCCATATCCACATAGTGGAAGGCGGTGATCGCCCTAAACACGCGCATCCAGTTTTCGGGGAGCGACGCTACGCCAAGCACGACCTTCAGGCGGCGCTTGAGTAGGGTATGATCGAGGTTGTCGAAGAAGCTGCTGACATCGAAAGCTAGTATCGTCACGGGGGCATGAGACTTGGCAAATGAAAGCACTTCCGCCGAGAAATCATAGTTTCCGCGTCCGAGCGCGCGATAGGCCAAAACGCTATCGGACAAACCAGCAGACTCGTAGTGGGCGTCCAGCAATTTGTTCATCTCGCTGGCGTAATAGGAGAGGATGCAAGCGTCCCGATGCGATGCATACTTGATAGGGCGGTCTTTCGTGCTGATTGTCCGCGTCCCGGTTTTCGGGCACTTCTTATAGCGCTTCTCAGATTTCGTGAAATGCAGAAGAGGTAGGAACGAGTGCCGAAGAACGAAGTTCGGGTCCATAACCTTCTTGGCGAACTTCTCGCCTACGGGCAGATCGAAATGGCGGTAGCCTCTGGTCTTGAACCAATCGAGCGACATAACTCCCCCCTGTCGCAGAGTTCGGAGGACTGGCCCTGACCCTGGGCTCCGGCTTTTTGGGCCGGGCGTCCCCCGAACGCACGCCATCTTCTGCCAGCGCATACGTTCAGCGTCACACTTCCGAACGTCTCGCAGACACGGGTCTCGAAACGCGAGATGGTATTATGTAACCGTGGAGGTCCGAGCTATGCTCAGTGTCTCATTCAGTCTGGCGCTGGTAGCGGAGATGCTGTTCGGCATCCTACTGCCAGGTCACCATAAAGAGGTTGACAAGTTCAACGGCCAAACCCCTGGGCCAATCCCCACGGGCGACGATCATCTGGGGAATGCGACAGCTACATTCAAGGCTGCGGAAGAGAGTTTTCACTGAGAGAAGGCAAATGGCGCCCTTGGCAATTCGATGTCCGGGTTTGGACTGTCTTCGACGCCATCCCACTGCCGTCCTATAAGCACTTAACGAGTGGCAGGATTCCGTCACCAGTAAATTCGGTCCGGAACAGCCGCCATGGGGTCGGCTCCGGTCAAACCCCGTCCCGGTCCCGAGCGTCGGATCTTCACCACCAGGGCCTCACCCCCCGCTGATCGCCGTCCGCACATGAACCTTCGCGCCCGGCGCTAGCGGCGTCTCGAGCCCCGCCCGGTCGCCCTCCACGAACACGTTCATGTGCTTGCGCATCGCGGATGCGGTCGCCCGTGCCTCCCCACGGCCGGTCGCGTTCGTCGATCGTCTCCGACACGGTCGCCGCCGTTTCCCCCACCGCGACCCGACCCGCATCCCGAGCGCGCCACGGCCGGGCGGCGGCGCCCGGCCATGACGGGCGCGGAGCCTTTGGCCCCGCGCCCCTTGAGCGTCACTTCGGCCGCACCGCGTCCGCCGTGCCCTGGATGAAGGCCGTGATCTTCTCCAGCTCGGCTTCCGTCAGCTTGCCGGTGAAGTCGGGCATGCCCTTGTCCTTGAAGGCGCCGTTGAGGACGATGCTCTTCAGGTCGGCGATGGTGCCCGGCGCGGAATAGCCGAGATTGGGCACGTTGCCGCCGCCGTCGACGCCCGGCACGCCGTGGCAGAAGACGCAGTTGGCGATGTAGATCGCCGCGCCCTCGCCGTAATGCGCCGGGTCGTATGCCACGCCCGCCACGAGTTCGCGCTCGGGCGCCTTGACGAATTCCGGCATGGCCGCCGTGCCGCCGACCTTGAAGGTGTAGACGTGGCCGGGGCCGGCGCGGTCGGTGTGCTTCTGGGTGATGCCGTAGACGCCGCCCCAGCCGGCCGCGATGCTGACATACTGCACGCCGTCCACCTCGAAGGTCGAGGGCGCGGCGATCACGCCGGTCCCGACCGGCACCTGCCACACATTGGCGCCCGTCGTCGCGTCATAGGCGAGGAAGCGGCCGTCGGCCGATCCCTGGAACACCAGGTTGCCGGCCGTCGCCAGCGTGCCGCCGTTCCACGGCGAGACGTATTGCTGGCGCCAGACCTCCTTCTGCGCCACCGGGTCCCAGGCGAGCAGGTGGCCAAAGGGCCGCTCGCCGGGCGGCGTGGCCGAGACCAGCCAGCCGAGGTTCCAGCCGAGGTTGGAATGCGGCCGCCCCGGCAGGTTGGCGTTGAACGACCAGGCCTCCCGCGAATCCTGCTCGAGCGTCAGCGGCACGCCCTGCGCCGGGATGTAGACGAGGCCGGTCTGCGGCGAATAGCTCATCGGGTGCCAGTTGTGGGCGCCATAGGGCGACGGCGTCACCTCGAAGGTCTCGCCGGGGTTTCTCGCACGCGGGTCCTCGATCGGCCGGCCATTGGCGTCGTAGCCCAGCGCCCAGTTCACCTTGACGAAGGGTTCCGCCGAGATGAAGCCGCAGTCGGTGCGGTCGACGACGTAGAAGAAGCCGGATTTCGGCGCGTGCAGCATCACCTTGCGCGGGCGTCCGTCGATCTCCATGTCGGCCAGGATGATGTGCTGGGTGGCGGTGTAGTCCCAGTTCTCGCCCGGCACCTCCTGATAGTGGCAGACATAGTCGCCGGTCTCGGCCTTCAGCGCCACCAGCGACGACAGATAGAGATTGTCGCCGCCGCCGGGGCTGCGCAGGTCGCGGTTCCACGGGCTGCCGTTGCCGGTGCCGACGTACAGCGTCCCGGTCTCGGCGTCGTAGGCCATGGCGTCCCACATCGTGCCGCCGCCGCCGGCCTCCCAGTATTTGCCGGCCGGGTCCCAGGTCAGCGCGGCCCGCGCCATCTCCGGACCTTCGGAGGGCTTCGACGGGTCTCCCGGCACCGAATACCAGCGCCAGGCCTGTTTACCGGTCTCGGCGTCATAGGCCGTCAGATAGCCGCGCACGCCATATTCGGCGCCGCCGTTCCCGATCACCACCTTGCCGCCATAGACGCGCGGCGCGCCGGTGATGGTGTAGGAGCGGGCGCGGTCCTCGATCGTGTCGACCTCCCAGAGCTTCTCGCCCGTGCCGGCGTCGAGCGCGATCAGGCGGCCGTCATAGCTGCCGACGAAGACCTTGCCGCCATAGACGGCGACGCCGCGGTTCACCACGTCGCAGCAGCCCTTGTAGGCATAGTCGCGCGGAACCTGCGGATCGTGGACCCAGAGCTTTTCGCCGGTCACGGCATTGATCGCGTGCACCACCGACCAGGAGGCGGTGACGTACATGACGCCGTCGACGACGATCGGCGTCGCCTCGACGCCGCGCGTGCTCTCGAGATCGTAGGACCAGGCGAGGCCGAGCTCGGCGACGTTGGCGGTGTTGATCTGGGTCAGCCTGCTGAACCGGCTCTCGGCATAGTCCAGCCCGTAGCTCGGCCAGTTCCGGGTCGTCGCGGCATTGGCGACGATCGCCTGCGTGTCGATCGCGCCGACCGCCGCGCGCGCCGCCTCGGGCGTGATCTGCTGCGCGGCGGCGAGGCCGGTCATCGCCGAAAGCGCCACCATCGAACCGGCGAGGCCGATCCGGAATGCCCGTGCGCTTGCAACCGCGCTCCCGCGGTGGCCCGCCTGAGGGCGCGGGTCGTCGTTTGCCGCCGCGGTCGCGGCGGCATTCCACTGGAATGCCATATGGGTTCTCCTCCTCGCGTGCGCCGGCGATGCCTCCACCACGGACGCGTGCGCAATGTGTTACGAACACGCCCGCGTTCTCCTCCCGGGCGTCACACATCATTGCGGAGTTCCGACGCTGCGTCAATCTGCCACGCGCCATGCGTGCGGCATTGCCGTCGCGGTCCGGGCGGAGGCCTTACCCGCCGCTGATGGCCGTCAGCACGTAGACCTCGTCGCCGGGGGCGAGCGGCGTCTTCAGGCTCGCCCGGCTGCCGTCGACGAAGACGTTCATGTGCTTGCGGATCGCCGGGCGCGAGTCGCGGATGCGGTCGCCCATGCCGGGCCACAGGCGGTCCAGCTCGTCGATCATCTCGGCGACCGTCGCCGCCACCATCGACACTTCGCGCCGCGAGCCGGGGAACAGGTCGCACAGCACCGGCGACAGCTTCACCGTCACCGGCAGCGCGGCGCGGACGGCCGAGGCATGGCCGGCCGCGTCCGACAGGTCGTCGCGCCGGGCCATTCTCAGGCGTCCAGCACGTGGGTTTCGACCGACGAGATCGTCGGCAGGTGCGCGGCGATCTGCGACCAGCTGTCGCCCTCGTCGGCGCTGGCGTAGATCTCGCCGCTGCCGGTGCCGAAATAGACGCCCGCCGGCTCCATCCGGTCGACCGCCATCGCCTGGCGCAGCACGCCGAAATAGGCGTTCTCCTGCGGCAGGCCGGCGCGCATCGCCTGCCAGCTCGCGCCGCCGTCGCGCGTGCGCCACACCGCCGTCTTTGCATCCGGCATGAAACGGCCCGCCGAATCGCCGTTGAGCGGGATCAGGTAGACGGTTTGCGGATCGCGCGGGTGGACCGCCGCCGGAAAGCCGAAGCTCGACGGCAGGCCGTTCTCCATGCTCGTCCAGGACCGGCCGCCATCGTCGGAGCGGTACATGCCGCAATGGTTCTGCTGGTAGAGCAGCTGGTCGGTGCCGGGCGCCAGCACCATGCAGTGCACGCACTGGCCGAGCTCGGGATAGCGCTGGTCTTCCGGGAAATAGTCGGCGCGCGTGCCCCTGTTGCGCGGCTCCCAGGTCCTGCCGCCATCGTCGGTTCCGAACACGCCGGCCGACGAGATGCCGACCCAGATGCGGTCCGGATCGGTCGGATGCGGCACCAGCGAATGCAGGATCAGCCCTGCCCCGCCGGGGTTCCAGTGCGGCCTCGACGGATGGTCGCGCAGGCCGTTCACGTGGCTCCAGGTCCTGCCGCCGTCGGTGCTGCGGAACAGGCCGGCCGGCTGCACGCCCGCATAGAGCGTGCCGTCACGGCCGGGCGCCAGGCTCCACACCGCCGAGACCGGCTCCTCCCCTTCAGGATAGGCCAGCCCTTCGCTCGAATGCGTCCAGGTCGCGCCGAGGTCGTGCGAGGTCCAGACCGCCGGTCCGAACCACTCGTTGCCGCCGGCGGCATGGATCGCGCCGGTCGCCGGATCGAGGATCGCGTGATGGATCGGCCAGGTGTTGCAATAGGGGCCGCGCAGCCGGAAATTCTTGCGGTTCCCGTCGCTCTCGGCGACGAACAGGCCCTTCTTGGTGCCGATCAGGATGAGTATGCGCTTTGCCAACGGGACGGTCTCCTCTCCCACGAACGACCAGCCGCCTCCGCCGCCCCGAAAGCAAGCGCTGGACATTTACGTTGATATCAACATTATAGGCATATGTCAAAGCCCTCACATACCGAAAAGATCGGATTCGCCGTCACGCTGGAGGTCAGGGACGCGTGCCTGTGCCTCCATGTCCAGCGCGCGGCGCGGTCGCTGGCGCGGCTGTTCGACGAGGCGTTCCGCCCGGTCGGCATCACCAACGGCCAGTTCTCGATGCTGATGTCGCTCAACCGGCCGGTTCCCGCGCGCATGCGCGAGGTCGCCGCCCTGCTCGCCATGGACCGCACCACGCTGACGGCGGCGCTGAAGACGCTCGAACGGCGCGGCCTTTTGGAGGTGCGGATCGACCCCGACGACCGCCGCGGCAAGCTTCTCACGCTGACCGACGCCGGCCGCGACACCCTCGCCCGCGCCGTCCCGATCTGGCGCGACACCCATGCGGTTCTGGAAGAGGGCCTCGACAACGCCGACGGCCTGCGCGCGGCGCTGCTGGCGATCTCGTAGGGCGCCGCGGCCCAAGCTGCCGATCTCCCCCCTTGTGGGGGAGATGCCGGCAGGCAGAGGGGGGTGTCGTAGGACGCAGACGGTTGCTGGGACAACCGAAACATCGTGACTACGATCACCAAAGTCCGCGCTCTGTCGCGCCCCCCTCTGTCCTGCCGGACATCTCCCCCACAAGGGGGGGAGATCACGCGCTCCGCCGGCTTCGCCAACTGCAGCCGTCGCAAGAGGCCCGCCGCCGCCGGAGCTGCCGATCTCCCCCCTTGTGGGGGAGATGCCGGTAGGCAGAGGGGGGTGTCGCAGGGCGCTGGCGGTTGCTGGGACAACCGAAACATCGTGACTACGATCACCAAAGTCCGCGCTCTGTCGCGCCCCCTCTGTCCTGCCGGACATCTCCCCCACAAGGGGGGAGATCAAGCGCTCAGGCGGCGTTGCTCAACCAAAGCCATCGCAGAGGTGCGCCACCGCCGAAGCGGGCAGGGGGAGAGGACAGGCGCCACTCACCCCTCACTTCACAAACGTGACGAACTCCTCCAGCGGCACGCGTTCGGTGCGCAGGCTGTTCTCGGGCTTGGAGGCGTCCTCGTAGCCGAGCGCCATGCCGCAGACGACGATCTCCTCGTCGGGGATGCCGAGCACAGGGCGGATCTGGTTATGGTAGGGCGCGAAGGCCGCCTGCGGGCAGGTGTGCAGGCCCCTGCCCCGCGCCGCGATCATGATCGACTGCAGGAACATGCCGTGGTCGATCCACGAGCCGTGGTTCAGGCGGCGGTCGATGGTGAAGATCATGCCCACCGGCGCGTCGAAGAACACGAAGTTGCGGTCATGCTGGGCGCGCATCTGGTCGACGTCGCGCTTGCCGATGCCGAGCGCCCCGTAGAGCGCGAAGCCGACGGCGCGGCGGCGCCCGTAATAGGGCTCGAAGAACTGGTCGGGATAGTATTTGTACTCGTCCCACTTCGCCTTCTCGGCCCGGATGCCCGAGCCCAGGATGGCATCGGTGATCTTCTGCTTGGTCTCGCCAGTGGTCACCCAGACCTTCCAGGGCTGCATGTTGGTGCCCGACGGCGCCCGGCTGGCCACCCGAAGGATGTCGCGGATCGTCTCCTCGTCCACCGGGTCGGGCAGGAAGGCGCGCACCGAGCGGCGCGACGTGATCGCCGCGTCCACGATCTCCGCTTCGTCGATCGTTTCAGGCTGTTTGTCGGGTGCGAGCATGCCGAGGTCCCCTCGTCCTTATGCACCATCCTTGGCATATCGGGCGCAATTGGTCCAATCGCGACGATCCGCCGGTGCAGCGTCCGGATGTGCCGGGGCTCGTATCACATCGCCTGAAATTCTGCTTGAATTTTTCATGACAGGCGCGATGATGAAATTCGAGAGGATTTTTTCACGAGGCGGTTGCTTGGCGCAGGCGGGGGATGTCTTGCTGGCCGGAAACCTGCGCGCGCTGCGCAAGGCGCGCCGCATGACGCTCGCCGATCTCGGCCAGCAGCTCGACCGATCCGTCGGCTGGCTGAGCCAGGTCGAGCGCGGCCTGTCGCGGCCGTCGGTGGAGGATCTGCGCCGCTTCGCCCAGGCCTTCGGCGTGCCGCTCGGCCTGTTCTTCGGACATGACGCGCCGGTCGAGGCAGAGAAGGGCGTCGTCGTGCGGGCCGGGCGCCGCCGCTCGCTCGGCTCCAGCGAGACCGGCCTCGTCGAGGAACTGCTGTCGCCCGATCTCGGCGGCAGCTTCGAGCTCGTGCGATCCGAGTTCGCACCCGGCGCCCGCCTGGAAGCACCGTCGCTGCGCCCGACCGAGGAGGCCGGCTACGTCGTCTCCGGCCGCTTCGACATCGAGATCGACGGCACTTGGCACCGGCTCGCCGCCGGCGACAGCTTCCGCTTCAAGGAAAAACCCTTCCGCTGGCGCAACCCCGGCACGATCGCGGCGGTGGTCGTGTGGGTCATCTCGCCGCCGGTCTATTGAGCGCGGCGAGAATGCAAAGAGCCCCCTTCGAGGACCAGATCCATGGCTGACCTTCCTTCCCACGCCCGCGTGGTCATCATCGGTGGCGGCGCGGTCGGCGTCTCGTCGCTCTACCATCTGGCGAAGGCCGGCTGGACCGACTGCGTGCTCCTGGAGAAGAACGAGCTCACCTCCGGCTCCACCTGGCATGCCGCCGGCAACGTGCCGACCTTCTCCTCCTCCTGGTCGGTCATGAACATGCAGCGCTATTCGGCCGGGCTCTATCGCGGGCTGGCCGACGCCGTCGGCTATCCGATGAACTACCACGTCACCGGCTCGGTGCGCCTCGCCCACGGCATGGAGCGCATGCGCGAGTTCCAGCGCGCCAAGGGCATGGGCCGCTATCAGGGCATGGCGCTCGAGGTGATCGGCCCCGACGAGATCCGGCAGCACTATCCCTTCATCGAGACGCACGACCTCGAAGGCGCGCTCTACGATCCGGCGGACGGCGACATCGATCCCGCCCAGCTCACCCAGGCGCTCGCCAAGGGCGCCCGCGACATGGGCGCGACCATCGTCCGATTCTGCCCGGTCGACGGCGTCCGCCGCGAAAAGGACGAATGGGTGATCTCGACCGGCCAGGGCGAGATCCGCTGCGAGATCGTCGTCAACGCCGCCGGCTACCGCGCCGCCGAAGTGGGCCGGATGTTCGGCCGCGACATCCCGATGATGGTGATGAGCCACCAGTACATCCTGTTCGACGAGATCCCCGAACTCGCCGCCTGGACGAAGGAGGTCGGCCACAAGCTGCCGCTGCTGCGCGACGTCGACAGCTCCTATTATCTCCGCCAGGAGAAGGGCGGCATGAATCTCGGCCCCTACGAGCGCAACTGCCGCGCCCACTGGGCCACGCCCGACGATCCGATGCCGGGCGATTTCTCCTTCCAGCTGTTCCCGGACGATCTCGACCGGCTGGAATGGTACCTGAACGATGCCGTCGCCCGCGTGCCGATCCTCGGCACCGCGGGCCTCTCCAAGGTCATCAACGGCCCGATCCCCTACGCGCCTGACGGCAATCCGCTGATCGGGCCCATGCCGGGCGTGCCGAATGCCTTCGAAGCCTGCGTCTTCACCTTCGGCATCGCGCAGGCCGGCGGCGCCGGCAAGGTGCTCGCCGAATGGGTCACCGAAGGCGCCACGGAATGGGACATGTGGTCCTGCGACCCCCGCCGCTTCACCGGCTTCGCCGCAGCGCCCGACTATGCGGTGGCCAAGGGGCTGGAGGTCTACGGCCACGAATATGCCATCCACTTCCCGCGCCATGCCTGGCCGGCCGCGCGCGGCCGCAAGCTCTCGCCGATCCACGACCGGATCGCCGCGCTCGGAGCGCAGTTCGGCGCCTACAACGGCTGGGAGCGCGCCACCTGGTATGCCGAGGCGGGCGACGACACGTCCGAGGAAGCGACCCAGACCTTCCGCCGCGACGGCCCCTGGCAGACGCGCATCCGCGCGGAATGCCTCGCCGTCCGCGACGCCGCCGGCATCCTCGACCTGCCCGGCTTCTCGCGCTTCCGCCTGCAGGGGCCGGGCGCGGGCGACTGGCTGGCGACGCAGATCACCGGCGCGGTGCCGAAGCCCGGCCGCATCGGGCTCGCCTATTTCGCCGACGACAAGGGCCGCATCGTCACCGAAATGTCGGTGATGGCGCTCGCCGAAGACTTCTTCTTCCTCATCACCGCGGCCGTCGCGCAGAGCCACGACTTCGAGTGGCTGGCGAAGAACCTGCCGCGAGAGACTGAAATCGGACTCCAGGACGTCACCGACGCCTTTTCCTGCCAGATCCTCACCGGGCCGAAGTCGCGGGCAATCCTGGCCGACGTGTCCGACGCCGACCTTTCAAGACCCTGGCTCACGCACCAGTCCTGCCAGATCGCCGGCCGCTGGCTCCAGCTGGTCCGCGTCTCCTTCGCCGGCGAACTCGGCTGGGAGCTGCACACCAAGGTCGAGGACACCGCCGCCGTCTTCGATGCGGTCTGGGCGGCCGGCCAGGAGCACGGGCTGAAGCCCTTCGGCATGTTCGCGCTGGATTCGCTGCGCCTCGAAAAGGGCTACCGCGCCTGGAAGCAGGAACTGTCGACCGACTACACGGTGCTCCAGGGCGGGCTGGAGCGTTTCGTCAGATGGGACAAACCCGATTTCCGCGGCAAGGCCGCGCTCTTGTCCGAGAAGCAGCGCGGCACGACCAAGCGCTTCGTGGCGCTCACCATCGACCAGCCCGGCGAGTGCGACGCGCCCTATATGTCGACGCTCTGGCACGACGGCGCGATCGTCGGCGAGACCCTGTCGGGCGGCTGGGGGCACCGGGTGGACAAGTCGATCGCGCTCGGCATGCTGCGCACGGATCTGGCCGTGCCGGGGACGGCGGTCGAGGTCGAGATCTTCGGCGAACGGTTTTCCGCGACGGTGCAGGAGGACGGGCCGCTGTGGGACGCGGGGAACGAGAGGCTGAGGGGGTGACAATCTTGGCAACACCTCAGGCGTTCGTGCTCTACGACACCCCCCTCTGTCCTGCCGGACATCTCCCCCTCAGGGGGGGAGATCGGCAGTTTCGATTGCAGCGCCAGTCTTCCAACTTCGGCGATTGGCCGGGGCGACGGCGACAGCCGATCTCCCCCCTTGAGGGGGAGATGCCCGGCAGGGCAGAGGGGGGTGTCGTAGAGCGCGACCGTCCCAACCAACCCGCCAACCAGGCACCGCACGGAGCAACCCGCCCATGACCCCCATCATCCTCACCGACGGCGGCATGGGCCAGGAACTCCTGCGCCGCTCCGGCGCCACGCCCACCCCATTGTGGTCGGCCAAGGTGCTGATGGACGAGCCCGATCTAGTGCGCGACCTGCATGCCGACTTCATCCGCGCCGGCGCCCGCGTCATCACCGTCAACACCTATGCCGCGACGCCCGAGCGGCTGGCGCGCGAGGGTGTGGGCGAGATGTTCCTCCCGCTGCAGCAGGCCGGCCTCGACCTCGCAGAGCAGGCCCGCGACGCCGTCGGCGCCGATTGCGCCATCGCCGGCTGCCTGCCGCCGCTGTTCGGCTCCTATGCGCCGAAGCTCACCATCTCCTTCGAGGAGACCGTCGACCTCTACCGCCGCATCGTCGCGGCGGAGGCAGCCCGGGTCGACCTGTTCCTGTGCGAAACCATGGCCTCGGCGCAGGAAGGCCTCGCCGCCGCCACCGCCGCCGCCGAGAGCGGCAAGCCGGTCTGGATCTCCTGGACGCTGTCCGACGACGGCGCGCCTTCGCTGCGCAGCGGCGAGACGATCGCAGAGGCGGCCGCGGCCGTCGCGCATCTCCCCATCGCCGCCCGCCTCGTCAACTGCTCGCGGCCCGAAACGGTCGATGCCGCCTTCGGCGATCTCGCGTCCCTCGGCGGGGTCGTCGGCGCCTATGCCAACGGCTTCACCGCCGTGCATGCCCTGAAGCATGGTGGCACGGTGGATGTGCTCTCGGCCCGGGAGGATCTCGGTCCCGAGTCCTATGCCGGCTTCGCCATGGGCTGGGTGAAACGCGGCGCCGGCATCGTCGGCGGCTGCTGCGAGGTCGGCCCCGAGCACATCGCGCGGCTGCGCGACCGGCTGATCGAGGCCGGCCACGCCATCGGAGGATTCCATGCCTAGGCATTCGGCCCGCATCGGCGGCATCACCCCGTCCGGCAAGGACGGCTGGGAGGTGCATTTCGCGGCCATGGCGCGCAAGCAGGCCGGCGAGGACATCATGATGCTGTCGGTCGGCGACCACGACTTCGACACGCCCAGGGAGACCGTCGAGGCCTGCAAGGCGGCGCTGGACGCCGGCTTCCACCACTACACCCAGCTCCCCGGCCTGCCCGCGCTCCGGACGGCCATGGCCAGGATCTCGACCCGCTGCACCGGCGTCGCGACCACGGCCGCAGAGGTCATCGCCACGCCCGGCGGCCAGCTCGCGCTCTACGCCGCCGTTCAGGGCACGCTCGATCCCGGCGACCACGCCATCGTGGTGGCGCCCTATTACGCCACCTATCCCGGCACCTTCCGCGCCGCGGGCGCCGCCTTCACCATCGTCGAGGCGAAGGCCGAGAACGGCTTCCAGCCGCTCGCAGCCGACATCGAGGCGGCGCTGCGCGACGACACGAAGGCCATCCTGATCAACACGCCCAACAACCCGACCGGCGCCGTCTATTCGCGCGCCACGCTGGAAGGCATCGCCGATCTCTGCCGCCGCCGCGACCTCTGGCTGATCTCCGACGAGGTCTACTGGTCGCTGCCGGCCGACGGCGGCCATCTGTCGCCACGTTCGCTTCCCGGCATGGCCGGGCGCACGCTGGTGGTGAACTCGATGTCGAAGAGCCACGGCATGACCGGCTGGCGCATCGGCTGGCTCACCGGCCCGGCCGACATGATCGCGCTGCTGGTCAACCTGAACCTCGTCTCCACCTACGGCCTCAACGATTTCGCCAGCCGCGCGGCGATCGAGGCGCTGGAGAACGACTGGGGCGTGGCCGAGATCGCCGCGCTCTACCACCGCCGCCGCGAGGCCTTCCTCGACCATGTGCGCGGGCTGAACGGCATCCGCGTGCGCGGCTCGGAGGGCGGCATGTACGTGATGCTCGACGTCTCCGCCATCGAGCCCGACTGCGAGGCCTTCGCCTGGGCCTTCCTCGAGGCCGAGAAGGTCGCCGTCATGCCGGGCTCGAGCTTCGGCGAAGCAGCGCGGGGCCACATCCGCATCAGCCTCTGCCAGCCCGAGCCCGTGCTCGCCGACGCCGCCGCCCGCCTCCGCCGCTTCGCCGCCGCGCATGGCGGCGGGCAGCGGCAGGCATGAGCGCTTTTGTGTTTCCGCCGCTGCCGCGCCGGGACCCCGACCGAAGCCTGCGCCTGGGAACCCCCACCCTTACCCTCCCCACAAGGGGGAGGGGGTCGCCGGCGTTTCGCTTTTCCGGTCCAATCCTAGCCCCGCAGCCGAACGTCACACCCCCCTTTCGCCTTTCCCGAGGTGACAGGCACCGACGTCGCACATCCCCCTCCCCCTCGTGGGGAGGGTAAGGGTGGGGGTTCCCCGCGCCGACCGCGCGAACCCAGGTGCCGCCCCCCCCCCGACGAACCCAGACACTGAAGCCACCCAGCCCGCAACACCCTCACCAGGAGCCCGCCGCATGACCGCCCTTCCGCCCAAGGCCCGCGCCGTGATCATCGGCGGCGGCGTGTCCGGATGTTCCGTCGCCTATCATCTGGCGAAGCTGGGCTGGACCGACATCGTGCTCTTGGAACGCAAGCAGCTCACCAGCGGCACCACCTGGCACGCCGCCGGCCTCGTCGGCCAGCTGCGCGGCTCGCGCAACATGACGCGGCTCGCCAAATATTCCGCCGACCTCTACGCCAGGCTCGAGGCCGAGACCGGCGTCGCCACCGGCATGCGGCAGGTCGGTTCGATCACCGTCGCGCTCACCGCCGAGCGGAAGGAGGAAATCTACCGCCAGGCCTCGCTGGCGCGCGCCTTCGACGTCGACGTGCGCGAGATTACGCCGGCCGAGGTGAAGCAGATGTATCCGCATCTCAACGTGTCGGACGTGATGGCCGCCGTTCACCTGCCGCTCGACGGCCAGTGCGATCCCGCCAACATCGCGATGGCGCTGGCGAAAGGCGCGCGGATGCGCGGCGCCGTGATCGCCGAGGGCGTCAAGGTCACCGCCGTCCACGAGACCGGCCGCCGCGTCACCGGCGTCTCCTGGGAGAAGGACGGCGAGACCGGCACGATCGCGGCCGACGTGGTGATCAACTGCGCCGGCATGTGGGCGCGCGACCTCGCCTCGAAAAACGGCGTCGCCGTCCCCCTGCATGCCTGCGAGCATTTCTACCTGATCACCGAGCCGATCCCCGGCCTCACCCGCCTGCCCGTGCTGCGCGTCCCCGACGAATGCGCCTACTACAAGGAGGACGCCGGCAAGATGATGCTCGGCGCCTTCGAGCCGGTGGCAAAACCCTGGGGCATGGACGGCATCCCCGAAAGCTTCTGCTTCGACCAGCTGCCGGAGGACATGGACCATTTCGCACCGATCCTCGAAATGGGCGTCGACCGCATGCCGATGCTGGAGACGGCCGGCATCCACACCTTCTTCAACGGCCCCGAGAGTTTTACACCGGACGACCGCTACTATCTCGGCGAGGCGCCCGAACTCGCCGGCTACTGGGTCGCGGCCGGCTACAATTCGATCGGCATCGTCTCGTCGGGCGGCGCCGGCATGGCGCTGGCGCAGTGGATTCACGACGGCGAGCCGCCCTTCGATCTCTGGGAGGTTGACATCCGCCGCGCCCAGCCGTTCCAGAAGAACCGGCGCTACCTCAAGGAACGCGTCACCGAGACGCTCGGCCTGCTCTATGCCGACCATTTTCCCTACCGCCAGATGGCGTCCGCCCGCGGCGTGCGCCGCTCGCCGCTGTACGAGCACCTGAAGGCGCGCGGCGCCGTCTTCGGCGAGGTGGCCGGCTGGGAGCGCGCCAACTGGTTCGCCCGGCCCGGCCAGGAGCGCGACTACCGCTATTCCTGGAAGCGGCAGAACTGGTTCGACAACCAGCGCGACGAGCACATGGCCGTCCGCACCGGCGTCGGCCTGTTCGACATGACCTCCTTCGGCAAGATCCGCGTCGAGGGCCGCGACGCGCTCAGCGTCCTGCAGAAACTGTGCGCCAACGACGTCGACGTGCCCGCCGGCCGCATCGTCTACACCCAGATGCTGAACGCCCGCGGCGGCATCGAGAGCGATCTCACCGTCGCGCGCCTGACCGAGACCGCCTTCCTGGCTGTCGTGCCCGGCGCCACCCTGCAGCGCGACCTCGCCTGGATCCGCCGCCATGTCGGCGAGGCCTTCTGCATCGTCACCGACGTCACGGCCGCCGAAAGCGTGCTCTGCGTCATGGGTCCGAAGGCGCGCGACCTCATGCGCCGAGTCAGCCCGAACGATTTCTCCAACGATGCGAATCCCTTCGGGACGTTTCGTGAAGTCGAGGTCGGCATGGGGCTCGCCCGCGCCCACCGCGTCACCTATGTCGGCGAGCTCGGCTGGGAGCTCTACATCCCGACCGACCAGACCGCCCACGTCTTCGAGGCGCTGGAGGAGGCCGGAGCCGACGTCGGCCTGAAACTCTGCGGCCTGCACACGCTCGATTCCTGCCGCATCGAAAAAGCCTTCCGCCATTTCGGCCACGACATCACCGACGAGGACCACGTGCTGGAGGCCGGCCTCGGCTTCGCGGTCCGCACTTCGAAGGGCGACTTCATCGGCCGCGACGCGGTGCTGAAGAAACGCGAGGCCGGCCTCGACCGCCGCCTCGTCCAGTTCCGCCTGACCGACCCCGAGCCGCTCCTCTTCCACAACGAGGCGATCGTGCGCGACGGCGCCATCGTCGGCACCATCACCTCGGGCAATTACGGCCACGCCCTCGGCGCCGCCATCGGCCTCGGCTACGTGCCCTGCGCGGGCGAGAGCGAGGCCGAGGTGCTGTCCTCGACCTACGCGATCGAGATCGCCGGCGTGCGCCACGCGGCCGAAGCCTCGCTGAAGCCGATGTACGATCCGAAGGCCGAGCGTGTGCGGATGTAGGGGGTACGAAATGCGGGCGCCGGAAATACGGGGACAGTTTACTTAATTCGGCCCGACGCCTGCATTCCAGATGAGTGGAAAGTACTCCGAATTAAGTAAACTGTCCCGTATTTCGCCCTGCCCGCGCCTACAGATGCGCCTTGAACCAGTCGCGCTGGGCGGCCGACGAGATCGCGAAGGGCTTGCCCGTATAGGCCTCGAAATGGCCGCCCGGGAGCACGACGAGCTTCTTCGGCTCCAGCGCCTCC
Source organism: Aquibium microcysteis (assembly GCF_014495845.1). Classification (NCBI taxonomy): domain Bacteria; kingdom Pseudomonadati; phylum Pseudomonadota; class Alphaproteobacteria; order Hyphomicrobiales; family Phyllobacteriaceae; genus Aquibium; species Aquibium microcysteis. The sequence goes on along the minus strand of NZ_CP061080.1, from coordinate 1,108,455 downwards.
TCGTAGGCGCGCGCGGTCATGTCGAAGGGCGTCAGATGGTCGCCAGCCGCCACCACGATCATCAGCGGCGTCGGCGCGATGCGGGCGACGTAGGTGGCCGGCTCGTATTCGGTGAACATCTCGATCGAGTGCAGCGTCACCTCGTTCTTCCACGCCGTCTCGTGCTCGGCGGCGAAGCGTGTGAAGAAATCGTAGGTGTCGGCCGTCGGCAGCGCGCAGGGCTGGCCCTCGGGTGCCGTCACCGGCATCAGCGCGCCCGGCTCGCCGCGGGCGCGGGCGGCGCGGTCGCCGTCGAAGGCGGCGCGCAGGCCGGCCCAGTGGTCGCCGCGGATCAGCCGGCGGGCGCTCTCGAAGCCCCAGGTCAGCGGCACCTGCGAGACGACGCATTTCACCCGCCGGTCGATCGCGGCCACCACCAGCACGTGGCCGCCGGCATAGCTCGAGCCCCAGACACCGATGCGGCCGGCATCCACCTCGGGTAGGGTCTGCGCATAGGTGATGGCGTCGCGGTAGCCGTTGATCTGCGCCCACGGGTCGACGTGCTGGCGCGGCGTGCCGTCGGAGGCGCCGAAATTGCGGTGATCGTAGACGATGACGTTCATCCCCGCCGCCGAAAACACCTCAGCGAAGTCGCCGAGGAAGATCTCGCGCGTGGCGGTGAAGCCATGCGCCATGATCACCGTCGGCGCGTGGCCTTCCACGCCCTGCGCGCGGAAGAACCAGCCGCGCAGGATCACGCCGTCCTCGGTGTTGAACTCGATGTCGTGTCGCATGCCCTTTTCCTCCCGGATGCATTGTCCACGGTTGCATCTTCCGCCGCGCGCGCGGCCGATGCTTGTCCTGCAGGGAAGCGGCTTGTTCGACAGCGAAGCGCGGCTGCGATAAAGTCGGTCGCGGATGCAACACGCGCCGCGGGAGGAGCGATGCAGTCTGGCAACTGGACATCCGGCGTCCTGCCGGCGTCGCTGCGCGGGCAGGCGACGCGGGCGATGCTGAGTTCCGTCCACTTGCCCTGGTCGCTCGACCTGCCCGACCGAGCCGCGCACGACTGCGCGCTCGCCTGGCACGATCTCGGCGGCTGCGCGCTGATCGAATGCCGCAGCGCGCCGCTGTCGGGCCATCGCGATGGGGACGACATCCGCCGCACCGAGGGCGACCATGTCGGCATGCTGCTCGTCCTGTCCGGGGAGGAACATGTCCGCCAGGGCGAGACGGCGACGCGGCTGACGCCCGGCGACATGCTGTTGTGGGACGGCGGGCAGCCGATCCGCTTCGAGGTCGCGCGGCCGCTGCACAAGGTGACGCTCCTCATCCCGCGCGAGCGGCTCGGCCGGGCGGCGGGGCAGCGCGGCGCAGTGCGTCTGGAGAGCCGCAGCGGGCTCGGCGCGCTCGCCGCCGGCCATCTCGCCGCCCTGACGAAGATCGCCGCCGACATCCCGCCCGGGCACGCGCCGCTCGCCGCCGACATCGTGGTGGACCTGCTCGGCCGGCTGGTCGAGCCCGGCCCGGCGCCCGCGCATGCCGGCGACCTCCTGCCGCGCCTTCTCTCGCATGTCGAGGCCCATCTCGACGATCACGGGCTGACGCCGTCGCGCACCGCCGAACGGTTCGGCGTGTCGGTGCGCTATCTGCACATGCTGTTTTCCGCCACGGGCACGACGTTCTCGGCGCATGTCCGCGCCCGCAGGCTCGCTGCGATGCGCCGCGATCTCGCCGATCCGCGGCTCGCCGCCCGTTCGGTCACCGAGATCGCCTTCGCCCGGGGCTTCGCCGACGCGGCCCATGCCAGCCGCGCATTCTCGGCCGCCTACGGCCTGTCGCCCAGCCGCTGGCGCGCCCTGCGCCGCCAGTCCTAGCCGCGCGCCACCGCCGCCACGTGGCGGGCGAAATCGGGCGTGGCCATCAGCGCCTTGCAGCGCTCGAAGCGGTTGACGGAATAGGCCCAGAAGTCGTCGGCGGGGTTGCCGTTGGCGTGCTGGATCAGGCCCCAGAGCGTCCACAGCAGATCGCACATGGCCTTGTAGATGACGATGCGGCCGCGTTCGGCCGCCGACGGCTCGGCCCCGAACCAGGCCCGGATCATCTCGTCTTCCTGCGCCGCGTCGAAGCCCGCCTCGACGGCGAGGTCGCCGAGGTCCCACATCGGGTCGTTCATGCCCGAATATTCCCAGTCGACGATCCACATGCGGTCGCCGGCATCGAGAAAGTTCTCGCAGAGCGGGTCGCAGTGGCAGGGCGCGAGCGGCAGCGGGTGGGCGGCGAGAGCCGCGCGGACCGTTTCGGCCTCGCGGACCACGTCGTGGTAGCCGTCGGGCAGCGTGACGTCCTTGGTCGCAAGGATCGTCAGATAGCCGTCGATCATCGAAAACAGTTCGAAGCGGAACGGGAACGCGGCACCCGACTCATGCAGCCGGCGGAAGGCCTCGCCCGCCCGCGCCGGGGCGCCCGGGCGGGAGCGGAACGCCTCCGGCGACATCGTCGCCGCGCCGTTGAGGAAGCGCGTCACCATCACGCCGGTCGAGTCGTCGAAGAAGAGTACCTCGGGGCTGACGCCGGCCTTCGCCGCCTCGGCGGCCGCCACCTTCTCGTTCTTGCGGTCGATGTATTCCTCGGTCCCCTTGCCCGGGATGCGCAGGCAGAGGCTCCCAGCCCGGTAAACCCGGTTGGTCAGGCCGCCAAGGCGCTGCAGGGGGGCGTCGATGCCTGCGAAGGCAGGGATCGACGCCAGTATGCCGCGCGCCTCGTCGAGTTCCGCCGTCTGGTCCGCCACGCCCGATCTCCCCTTTTCATGTCCGGTATCGTGCACCCACGGTTCCACAGAATGGCCCGTTCGGCTAGGGTGTCGGGACGCGGAAATCGAGACGAGGGACGAGGCATGGCAGGCAACGAACATGGCGGCGCGCTGGGCGCGGTCTATGCGGCGAAGCGGCCGGAGGAGGTCGCGGCGCTCTACGACGGCTGGGCCGACAGCTACGACCGCGAAATGGCGCAGGCCGGCTATCGCCACCCGGCGATCTGCCTGGCGCTGCTCGCCCGCCACCTGCCGCGCGGGGCCGGACCGCTCCTCGACGCGGGCGCCGGCACCGGGCTCGTCGGCGAGTGGCTGGGCATCGTCGGCTATCGCCATGTCGAGGCGCTCGACCTGTCGGAAGGCATGCTGGCCGTGGCCGCGCGCAAGAACGTCTATGCGGCGCTGCACCGGCTGGCGCTCGGCGGCCCCCTGCCCTTCGCCGACGGCCATTTCGCCGGCATCGTCTCGGCCGGCGTCTTCACCACCGGCCATGTCGGGCCGGAAGGCCTCGACGAACTGGTGCGCATCTGCCGGCCCGGCGGCGTCATCGTGCTGACGGTCAAGGACACGCTCTGGGACGGCTTTTCCACCCACGTCGCCGGCTTCGTGGCGGCCGGCAAGGTCGCGGTCGCGGAAGAGACCGAATCCTACGTCTCGATGCCCGGCGAGGAAGGCACGATCCCCAGCCGCGGGCTGGTGCTGAAGCGGATCTGAGGCATCGGGTTGCGGTGCGCGATCGCAAGCGGTCGGCCTCGCCGTCCGGTTCTAGGCTGCTTCGGTCGCGGGAACGCCCGGATGGACGGCGGCGACGACCGCGTCGGCCGACCAGTCGACGAAAGTCGGATCGCTGCGCAGGGCATCGAGCGTTCGCGGACGGGGTGCTCCGCCGGGCCAGTCTTCGAGCGCGAAGGCCAGTACCACGGACGCTTCGCCCAGCGCGTCGTCCAATGTATCGGCGACCGTCGTGACGCCGAGCAGATCGGGAAAGGACACCCCGTATCCGCTGTCCGAATCCTTGTGAATCAGGGCGATGTAGTGCGATGCCATCCGATCAGTCCTTCGGCCGTCTCGCCGTCTCGTCGATCGACTGCACCGAGGGTGCCTTGGTCACATAGCATTGGCAAGAATTCGACGCCCGATCCGTCCGGGATCGGATGATGGAGCGATCGAAGAAAGGTCTCTACCCCTTCACCCGCGCGGCCTCCGGATCATACAGCGGCCCCATGTGCAGCGACGCCTTCACGCGCTCCTTCGCCACCACCAGTTCGTAGCGCCCCGCGGCCAGCCACTCGTCGCTCACCCCCTGGGAGCGGCGGACGTAGCCGAGGCCGATCGGTTTCCCGATCGTGTAGCCATAGCCGCCGCTCGACAGGTAGCCGCCGAAGTCACCGTCGCGCAGGATGGTCTCACGGCCGAGCAGCACAACCGAAGGGTCATCGACGGTGAAGGTCATCAGCCGCTTCTTCAGCGGCGCGGCAGCGACCTTCGCCACCGCCTCGCGGCCGACGAAATCGAGATTGGACTTAAGCTTCACCGCCCAGCCCAGCCCGGCCTCGAAGGGCGTGTCGTTGGGCGTGATGTCGGAGCCCCAGGCGCGGTAGCCCTTTTCCAGCCGCAGCGATTCCAGCGCGCGGTAGCCGACGGGCGCGATGCCGAAGGGTGCGCCGGCCTCCATCAGCGCATCGAAGACCGCGCCGAGGCCGGCGAGCGGCGCGTGCAGTTCCCAGCCGAGCTCGCCGACATAGGTCACGCGCAAGGCCCGCACCGGCTGGCCGGCGATGTCGATCACCCGCACGTGGCCGAAGGGGAAGGCGGCGTTGGAAACGTCGGCGCCGGTCACCTTCTCCAGCACGTCGCGGGCCCGCGGTCCCATCAGCGACAGCGTGCCGTAGTCCTCCGTCACGTCGATCAGCGCGACGTCGCCACCCGCCGGCAGATGGTCGGCGATCCAGCCGCCGTCATGGGTCCGGAAGCCGGTACCGGTGACGATGTAGAACAGGTCGTCCGCGAGCCGCGCGACCGTCAGGTCGCATTCGATGCCGCCGCGCGAGTTGAGCATCTGCGTATAGGTGAGCCGGCCCGGCTCCCGCGCGACGCGGTTGGAGCAGATCGCCTCGAGCGCCGCCGCCGCATCGCTGCCCCTCAGTTCGAATTTGGCAAAGGAGGACTGGTCGAAGACGCCGACGGCCTCTCGCACCAGCCGGTGCTCCTCGCCCACGGGGGCGAACCAGTTCTGCCGGCCCATGGAGTAGACGTCCTTCGGCTCCACGCCGTCCGGCGCGAACCAGTTCGGCCGCTCCCAGCCGAGCTTGGAGCCGAAGACGGCACGACGGGCCTTCAGCCGGTCGTAGAGCGGCGAGACGAGGCGCGGCCGGCCGCTGTCGTACTCCTCGTGCGGGAAGGCTACTGTGTAGTGCTTGCCATAGGCTTCGAGCGTGCGGTCGCAGACCCACCGGCGGTCGCGGTGCAGGTCGGAGAAGCGGTTGATGTCGACGACCCAGAGGTCGAGCGGTGCCTCGCCGCGCGCCACCCAGGCCGCCAATGCCCAGCCCGCCCCGCCGCCCGACGCGATGCCGAAGGCGTTGAAGCCCGCGCCGACATACATGTTCGAACATTCCGGCGCGCGGCCGAGGATGAAGTTGCCGTCGGGGGTGAAGCTCTCCGGGCCGTTGATCATCTGCTTGACGCCGGCCTCGGCGAGTGCCGGGATGCGGGCGACGGCCTGTTCCATGTGCTGCTCGAAATGCTCCCAGTCGTCGGGGAAGAGCTGAAACTGGAAATCGTCGGGCACGTCGCCCAATGTCCAGGCCTGCGGATTCGGCTCGTAGCCGCCCATGACGACGCCGCCGACCTCCTCCTTGAAATAGGTCCGCCGGTCGGGATCGCGGATGGTCGGCGCGTCGGACGACAGGCCCTCGATCCGCTCGGTGATGACGTATTGATGCTTGACCGGCTGCAGCGGCACCTCGATCCCCGCCAGGGCGCCGATCTGGCGCGCCCACTGGCCGCCGCAATTGACCACCTTGTCGCATTCGACGACGCCCTGCGTCGTATGCACCGCCGTGATGCGGCCGTCGTCGATGTCGAAACCGGTGACGCGGACGCCCTCGACGATCCTTGCCCCGTGCATGCGAGCGCCCTTGGCGAGCGACTGGGCGATGTCGGAGGGGCTCGCCTGGCCGTCGGTCGGCAGCCAGCTCGCGCCGACGAGGTCCGACACCTCCATCAGCGGCCACATGCGCTTCACTTCCTCGGGTGAGACGAGGTGCATCTCCATGCCGAAGCTCTGCGCGGTGGTGGCGAGCCGCCGGAACTCCGTCCAGCGGTCCTGGCTGGTGGCGAGCCTCAGGCAGCCGGTCATCTTCCAGCCGGTCTCCAGCCCGGTCTCGGCGGCGAGCTGCTTGTAGAGGTCGACGGAGTATTTCAGCAGCTGGGTGATCGATGCGGAGGAGCGCAGCTGGCCGACCAGCCCGGCCGCGTGCCATGTCGAGCCGGAGGTGAGCTTGCCCTGCTCGATCAGGAGCACGTCGGCCTTGTGGTCGCGCGCCAGATGATAGGCCGTCGAGCATCCGATGATGCCGCCGCCGATGACGACGATCTCCGCGTGGCTGGGAAGCGCCATGTCAGGTCTCTTTTCCGAACTGGGTTCTGTAGGCGTCGAGCGCTGCCGCCAGCCGCTCGAGGTTCATCCGGGCATAGGCGGCGTAGTCGATGCCCGGATTGTCGAGATGGAGCGCCGAGACCATGCCCCACATCGCCTCGCGCAGCAGCGAGGCGCACTGCATGGCCGCATGCGCGCGGATGATCGCGGCCGATGGCGACCGATCGAAATAATGGCCGAGCAGCGCCTCGGACTCGTCTGAAGAGAATTCCGCGTTGGAGGCGATGCCGGCGAGGTCGAACATCGCCGTGCCGAAACCGGCATATTCGAAGTCGATCATCCACAGGCGGTCGCCGTCGTCGATGATGTTGGCCGGGAGGAAGTCGTGATGGCCGAAGGCGATCGGCAGCGCCTCCTGCGCGGCCTCCAGTTCGTCCGCCAGCGCCAGCCAGCCCGGCAGCTCGCGCGCGAAGGCGCTGCCGCCGGCCGAAAGCGTCAGCGCATAGTCGCGGATGACGTGGAACGGCCAGAAGATGAAGCCCGGGCCGGAGACGTGGCGCGGCATCTCGTCGTGGAAGCGCCGGACCATGGCGGCGACGTCCGGGATCTTCGCCCGCATGTCGGCCTCGGAGAAGGGCTTGCCGGCGATGAAGCGCGACACGGTCAGGCCGGGCTGCGCATGCACCACCTCCGGCGCGAAACCGCCGGCATGGGCGGCGCGCGCCGTCATCAGTTCGCGCTCGCGGATGACGTGGTGGAAGACGTAGTCGCGGCCGAGCCGCACGACGTATTTTTCTCCCGCGTCTTCCACCGTATAGCTCTGGTTGGACAGGCCGCCGTGCAGCGGCTGCGGCTCCACCGTGCCGCGCCAGAGCGGCAGCGCGCGGATGCGGGCGAGATCGTCGGCCATCACGAAACTTCCTGCCCCGACAGGCCGAGCCTGGCGCGGGCGCGGGCAGCGCCCGCTGCGATCAGCCGGTCGGCGATGATGGCGATGAAGGCGACCGCGAGACCCGCGACGATGCCGCGGCCGGTGTCGGCCTTGGTCAGCGCGATATACACCTCCTGGCCGAGGTCGCGGGTGCCGACGAGCGCGGTGATGACCAGCATCGACAGCGCCAGCATGATGGTCTGGTTGACGCCGAGCATGATCTCCGGCAGCGCGAGCTTCAGCCTGATCTTGACCAGCAGCTGGAACGGCGTGCAGCCGGCCGCGCGTCCGGCCTCGATCAGCCGGGGATCGACCTGCTGCAGCCCGTGCGCGGTGTAGCGGATGGCGGGCGCCAGCGCATAGGCGACGATGGCGATCATGGCGGTGAAGTCGCCGACGCGAAACAGCATCACCACGGGCATCAGGTAGACGAAAGACGGCAGCGTCTGCAGCGTGTCGATGACGCCCTGCACGATGCGCCAGACCCTCGGACGATCGGCCGACCAGACGCCGACCGGCACGCCGATCATCAGCGCGAAGACCACCGAGATGCCGCAGAGATAGACGGTCGTCATCGCCTCCTCCCAGAGGCCGGACACGGCGATCAGCGTGGAGAGGACCACCGCGAGAAGCGCGAGGCGGAATCCCGAAAGCGCCCATCCGGCGACGCCGGCGAGCAGCGCGACCCCCAGCCAGGGCAGGCCGAGCAGGAAGCGCTTGAAGGGGATCAGCACGTTGAGCAGCAGCGCGTTCTTCACCGCCTCGAGCTGGTCGAAGAAGTTGACGTTGATCCAGCGCACCAGTTCCGACCAGAAGGTGCCGGTCGACAGTTCCCAGGCCTGCGGCCACCGGGCGAGCGGAGACACGACGAGGCCGGCGAGGACGCTCGCGACCAGCACCAGAGCTGCCGCGACGAGATGCTGATGGCGCGCGACGAGCCCGGCACCCTCGGCATGGGCGCGCTGCACGGTCTGCCGGGCGAAGGCCTGCGAGGTGCGGTCGAGCAGGACGGCGAGCGCCACGATCGCCACACCCGCCTCCAGCCCGGCGCCGAAGTCGAGCCGGCGCAGCGCCGACAACACGTCGAAACCGAGGCCGCCGGCGCCGATCATCGAGGCGATGATGACCATGTTGAGCGACAGCATGATCACCTGGTTGACGCCGACCATCAGCCCCGGCATCGCCGCCGGCACCATGACGCGCCAGGTCATCTGGCGCGGCGTGCAGCCGGTCATGCGGCCGAGGTCGCGGATCTCGGGCGCCACGGCGCGCAGCGCGACGACCGCGATGCGGGTCATCGGCGGCATGGCGTAGATGATGGTCGCGAGGATCGCCGCCACCGGTCCGAACCCGAACAGGAACAGGATCGGCACCAGATAGGCAAAGATCGGGATGGTCTGCATCAGGTCGAGCACCGGCGAGATCGCCCGCTCGAAGGACGGCCAGCGATAGGCGGCGAGCCCGAGCAGCAGCCCGCCAGCGGCACCCGCCGGCACCGCCACGACGATCGAGGCCAGCGTCACCATGGCGCTGTCCCACTGGCCGAAGACGAGGATGAAGCCGAGGCAGGCGACGGCGAGCAGCGCCAGCCGGCGTCCGCCCGCCGCATGCGCGGCGATCACGAAGACGCCGATGACGCCGGCCCAGGAGACGGGCGGCGCGATCTGCACGGCCTGCGAGCCCTGCCCCGACAGAAGGCCCGTCGAGAGGATGGCGAGCACGAATCGATAGGGCGCCTCGACCATGGCCGACAGGAACCGCGTGAATTCCGTGAAGGTGAAGAGGCCGAAATGCGCGTCGTCGACCAGCCAGCGCATGAAGGCGGTGATCGAGGCGGCGAAGCGCGGGGTCCAGGCGCGCGGCCATTCCTGCGCCCAGGGAACCAGCGCACCGGCGCCGGCCCACAGCAGCGCGAAGGCGCAGAGCGCGACGACCCACACCACGAGCCCGCGCGACGGCGCCGCCGGCCACCCCGTACGCGCCGTCTCGGCCGGACCGATCGCGGCCATGGCTCAGCCCCGCATCATCATGGCGGCGACGCGCTCGCGCTCGAGCACGCCCGCGACCGCGCCGTCCCGGCCGCGCACGAGGAGATGCGTGCCAGTGTCGCCGAACAGCGGCGCCGCCTCGGCCACGGTGGCACGGTCGGAGACCTCGCCGGCCACAGCGCCGGCGGTCGCCGCGTCGGCGGGCGTCAGCAGGGCGGCCACCTTCACCACCTTGGCGCGGGTGACGTTGCGCGTGAACTCCGAGACGTAATCCGTTGCCGGCGCGAGCACGATCTCGTCGGGCGTGCCGACCTGCACCACCGCCCCGTCCTTCATGATGGCGATGCGGTCGCCAAGGCGGATCGCCTCGTCGAAATCATGGGTGATGAAGACGATGGTCTTCTTCAGCACCGACTGCAGCCGCATGAACTCGTCCTGCATCTCGCGGCGGATAAGCGGGTCGAGCGCCGAGAACGGCTCGTCGAGGAACCAGAGGTCCGGCTCGACGGCCAGCGAGCGGGCGATGCCGACGCGCTGCTGCTGGCCGCCGGAGAGTTCGCGCGGGAAGAAGTGCTCGCGGCCGGCGAGCCCGACCAGCGCGATCATCTCCATCGCCCGCGCTTCGCGCTTCGCGCGTCCCACCCCCTGCACTTCCAGCGGAAAGGCGACGTTGCCGAGCACGGTCAAGTGCGGCAGCAGCGCGAAGTTCTGGAACACCATGCCCATGTGGCGGCGGCGGATCTCGATCATCCGCTTCTCGCTCGCCGCCAGAAGGTTCTCGCCGTCGAAGAGGATCTCGCCCGCGCTCGGCTCGACCAGGCGCGACATGCAGCGCACCAGCGTCGACTTGCCCGAGCCCGACAGGCCCATGATGACGAAGCACTCGCCCTCGCGCACCGACAGCGAGACGTCGCGCACGGCCGCGACGGCGGTGGTGCCGGCGAGTTCCTCGGGTCGCAGGGTGCCGGCGTCGGCCGCCCTGCCCAGCCGGTCGGCATCCGGGCCGAAGAACTTCCAGACCGACCGGCAGACGAGTTTGGCCGCTGCTGCAGGCGCGTCGGTTTCAGGCATGGTGTCCGCGATGGTGAAGGGCGCGGGCGCAGGCGCCCGCTTCTCGTCCGTGCAGCCGCCGCAAGGCCGGCGGCTGCCATCGATGCGCCGATCGAGGCGCCGCTACTTGATCCAGGCCGACCAGACGGCCTCGTTCTTGCCCATCCAGTCCGCCACGACCGTCTCGACGGTCTTGCCGTCGAGATCGACCTCGGTGATCATCGCGCCCATCTGGTCGTTGTCGATGGTGAAGGCCTTGATCGCCTCGTAGGCGCCCGGCCACTTGTCCTTCACGCCGGCCCAGCCGACCTTCCAGATCTCGCCGAAGGGCTTGCCGCAATCATAGGCCATGTCGGGGTTCGAACCCCACTTCGGGTCGGTGTAGCACTCGGCCGTGTATTCGGGGAACTCGACCCATTCGCCCTGGTACTTCGCCGGCGCCCAGTGCGGCGCGTAGACCCAGAGCAGGATCGGCGCCTGGCGCTGATAGGCACTCTCGAGCTCGGCGAAGAGCGCCGCGTCGGTGCCGGCATGGATCACCTCGAAGGGCAGGTCCAGCGCCTCGACGCGCTCGTCGTCGAAGCCGCCCCAGGTGACCGGGCCGCCGAGATAACGGCCCTTCGGCGCCGTCTCGGCCGTCGAGAAGGCTTCCGCGCAGGCGTCGGACTTCAGCGCTTCCCAGTTGGGCAGGCCGGGGCACTTGTCCTTCATGTAGGAGGGATACCACCATTCTTCCTTGGCCTTCATGCCGGTCGGGCCGATGTTCTCGACCTTGCCGGTGGCGGTCGCGGCGTCCATCGCCTCGCGGCCGGTGGTCTCCCACATCTCCATCGCGACGTGCAGGTCGCCCGTCTCCAGCCCCGCGAACTGGGCGAGATAGTCGGCCTGCACCAGCTCGACATTGTAGCCGGCCTTCTTCAGCACCTCGGCCATCAGGTTGGTGGTGATCAGCTGGCCGGTCCAGTCGTGCAGCGTCAGCTTGATGGGGTCGGTCGATTCGGGTTCGGCCTGCGCCATGCCGAGGCCGAGCGACAGCGCCGCGGCGGTCAGGGCGGTGAAACGTCCCAGTCTGGAGAATGTCCGGCTATGCATCGGTCGCGTCCCTCTGTTTTTCGCCAGGCAGGTCCCGCTTCTGATCGTCGGGAACAGGCCGCAGGCGCGAAGTGTGGATTGCCGCTGCGTCAGATGTCAACCGGGATTTGTGGCCTTTTCCGCCCAGTCTGTGGCATTGCGTGGCTTTGGAGTTGATTTGCCCGAAAATGCGGCACAGATTGCTTCATGGATGAGACATTCATGACCCAGATGGCCCTGTCCCCCCGACAGTCGGAGATCCTCGCGGCGGCGCGGCGCGACGGCGCGGCCAGCATCTCGGCGCTGGCAGCCACGCTCGGCGTCTCGCTGGAGACCGTCCGCCGCGACATCCGCCCGCTGGTCGACGACGGTCATCTGGTCAAGAAGCACGGCACCGTGCACGTGCCGGAGCATGGCCGAGAAGCGCCCTTCGACCGGCGCATGCGCGAGAACGCCGCCGAGAAACGCCGCATCGCCCGACACATCGCCGCCCGCATCGCCGACGGCGATTCGATCATGATGGACACCGGCACCACCACCAGCATCCTCGCCCGCGAACTGTCGGCGCGGCGCGAACTGACCATCGTCACCAACTCGTCCGACGTTGCCCGCACGCTCGCCACCGTCAACGGCAACAAGGTGTTCATGGCCGGCGGCGAGCTGCATGGCGACAACGGCGCCGCCTTCGGCCGCACCGCGATCGACTTCGTCGCCCGTTTCCGGGTGCGCCACGCCATCATCTCGATCGGCGCGATCGACGCGCGGATGGGGCCGATGGATTACCTGCTCGAGGAGGCTGAGTTCGCCCGCACGGTGCTGTCCTGCGGTGCCAGCCGGATCGTGGCGACCGACCATTCGAAATTCGAGCGCACGGCGCTGGTCAGGGTCTGCGGATTCTCCGATTTCGACCTCCTGGTCAGCGACCGCCCGCCCCCGGCCGACATCGCGGCGGCGGTCGGCGCAGCCGGCGGACGGTGGGAGGTGGCCGACGGCTGACAGCCGGCAGCCGTCCGCTTCCTGACGGCGACCGCAGGGTCATGGGATTGCGCAACCGGGTGGCGGAACCTTTGGCGGGTCCGCGGCTTTCTCACGGCGCCCGTCACGCGGCGCCGAAACGTCACCGCGTCCCCACCAAGGATCCGTCCCATGTTCGCCATCAGGTCCCACCGGTCCGTCACCATTCTCGTCGGCCTCGGCTATCCGCTGCGCATCCGCGACGCGCGCGGCGCGCTCGAATGGCTGGAGAGCGAACCGGCCGCCGTTCGCGACGAGGCCTACGAGGCGACCTGCGCAGCCTGCCGCGACGCGATCGCGGGTGCCGACGGCGTCGAGATCGACCCGGGCGAAGCGCTCGACGTCGTCACTGCCTATGCCCGCCGCCGCGGCATCCTGGTGGAGGACGACGTACCGGCCCGCCCCAGCCGCGAGCATCTCGCGCGCCTCTGCGCCTGACCCGCGCCGCGCCCGCCCGCCGTCAGAGAGCCGGATCGCCGGCGATCTCCACCAGCGCGGGGCCTTCCCGCGCCAGCGCCCGCGATAACGCCGCGCCGAGGCCCCCGAGAGACGGGATGCGCTCGGCCGGCATGCCGTAGCTCTTCGCCACCCGGCAGAAATCGGGCGCGGAGGGCCTGACGCCCACCGGGACGATGCCGGCGTCGGTCATGGCGCTCTCGATCTCCTGGAAGCCTTCGTTGTTCCAGACCACGAAGACGACCGCGGCCTTCTCGTCCATCGCCGTTCCCAGTTCGGCCAGCACGAACTGCATCCCGCCATCGCCCACCACGCAGACGACCGGCACGTCCGGCCGGCCGAGGCTCGCACCGATCGCGGCCGGCGGGCCGTAGCCCAGCGCGCCGTAGCCGGTCGCGGCGTTGAACCAGCCGCCGAGCCGGTCGTGGTCGAAGAGGAGGTTGCCGACATAGACCGCCTGCGTGGAATCCCCGACGATCATCGCGCCGGGTGCGGCCTGCCGGATCGCCGCGAGCGCGCCGAGATGGATGCGGTAGCGCGGTCCGATCTCTTCCAGGGCGCCGTTACGGGCCGCGCCGGCACGGGCCGCGCCCTCGCCTGGCACGGCGCGGTCCGGCCCCTGGCCGAGCGCCGCCACGAGCGCCTCGACGGCCGCACGCGCATCCGCCACGATTGCGACGTCGCAAGGGTGGCGGGCCAACTGCGCCGCGTCGACGTCGATCCGCACGAGCCCGTTCAGCGGCGGGAAACCGCCGACGGCGTACATGTCGTAGTCGGTCGGACCGAACTCCGTCCCGACAGCCAGCACCGCGTCGCTGTCGGCAAGCAGCGCGCGGACGGCCTTCAGGCTCGGGCTCGCCGGAACGCCCAGCGGATGCGCGTGCAGGAGGCCACGGCCGTTCGCCGTCATCACCACAGGCGCGTCGAGCCTTTCGGCAATTTCGCGGATGAGCGCCGCCGCCCCTTTCGCGCCACCACCGACCAGGATCGCCGGCCTTGTCGCCCGCGACAGCAGCGCCGCGGCGCGCGCGACGACGCCGGAGTCCGGCTGCGGCGGACCGGCAAAGGGCGCTGCATCGGTGGTCGCTTCGACGGCTGACAGCGCCATCACGTCGACCGGGATCTCGATGTGCACCGGGCCGGGCCGGCCGGAGGCGAAGAGCGCGAAAGCGCGGTCGAGCGCGGGGCCGAGGTCGCGCGGGTCCTCGATCCTTTCGGACGACAGGCAGACGCTCGCCATGGTCGCGCGCTGGTCGGGCAGTTCGTGCAGGCAGCCCAGCCCGCGGCCGAGGGTCGCGCGGGCGTTGACGCCCGAGATCGCCAGCACCGGCACGGAATCGGCCCGCGCCTGCGCCAGCGCGGTGATGGCGTTGGTAATGCCGGGGCCGGTGATCAGGAAGGCGACGCCGGGCTTTCCCGTCGCCCGCGCATAACCGTCGGCCATGAAGCCCGCCGCCTGCTCGTGGCGCGGCGTCACATGGCGGATCGTCGATGCCGCCAGCCCGCGGTAGAGTTCGATCGTGTGGACGCCGGGGATGCCGAACACCATGTCGACACCACGCGCCTCCAGCAGTTCGACCAGCCTTTCGCCCACCGTCGTCATGCGTCCGCTCCCTGGATGTCGATACCGAGGACCCGTCCGACCGAGGCGGTACCGATCGCGGCCAGTTCGCCCGTCTCGAACAGATCGCCGGCCATGCAGCCCTCGATCCACAGCCCGTCGATGACGGCGTTGACGGCGATGGCGTGCCGACGCAGCTGCCCGGCATCGGCCGACTGGCCCGCCGCAGCGAAGGTCTCGGCGATCAGCTGCTCCAGCCGGTCGCGAAACCCGATGTAGCCGTCGCGATGCACCGCCGAGAGCGCCGGATCGGCATGCGCCCGGCCGATGAAGCCCGCCCAGAGCGAGAAGACCCGGGCGTCGACGATCGGCGCGGCGAGATTGGCGGCGACGAAGGCGGCGAGACGTGCCGCCGGGGCCCTTCCGGTGGCGTCCAACGACGCGAGAGCCTGCGCTGTCATCCGTTCGACGATCGTGGCATAGGCCGCCTGCAGCAGGTCCTCCTTGCCGGGAAAATAGTGGCGGATGAGGCCCGCCGTCACACCGGCCCGGCGCGCGATCGCCCGCAGCGTCGCACCCTCGATACCGTCGGCCGCCACGCAGTCCAGCGTCGCCTCGATCAGGTCCTGGCGCCGCCGCTCCTCGCCCTCGCGGCGGAACTTGCGACGCCCGGTCATCTCAGCGCCGCAGGATCGGCCGCGTCAGGCAGGTCGGCCCGCCCTCGCAGGCGATGCAGAGCGCATCGGCCTCGAAGGTCGCGACGGTGCAGCCGGCGGCCTCCATCGCCGCCTGCGTCTTCGGAAAGCCGGCGACCATGATCACCTCGCGCGGCGCCGTCGGCAGCACGTTGAGCGACAGGCCGCCGCTTGCGGAAAACTCGTCTCGGTCGCCCTCGACGAGCGTGATCCCGCGCCCGCGCAGCATCTGCCAGAACGGTGCCGGCAGGAGGGGCGAATGGACGAGCGCCAGAACGTCGGCGAGCGGGCTGATCACCGACATCAGGTGCAGGCAGGCCTCCTCCCCCTGCCAGAGCGGCAGGTCGAAGCCGAAGACCGAGACGCCGATGGGGCCGAGGATGTTGGCGAGCTGCTGGATGCCGTCCTGGTTGGTCCGCACCCCACGCCCGACGACCAGCGTGTTCCGGTCGAGCCAGACGCAGTCGCCGCCCTCCACCTGCCCTTCGCCCTCGACGCGGCCGAGCACCGGGATGCCGAGCCGCCGGTAGGCCGCCTCGTGCAGGGCCGGTTCGGCGCGGCGCAGCGCCTTGCCCATCGACAGGATCACGGCGCCCTTGTCGGTCATCAGCGAGGGATCGTGGGTGAAGACGGAATCCGCCAGACCGTCGTCGGCGTCGTCCAGCCATTCGACCGCCGCGCCGGAGACGGCGACCAGAGCGGCGAAGGCGGCATGCTGCGCGGCGGCGCGCGCGGCGTCGAAGCTCGGGCCGTAGTGCCAGCGGGCCGGGTCGGCGCCCTGCATGGCGCCCCGCGCCGAGCGCATCAGCACGCGCCTCAGCGGCGCTGCCATCGACTGCGATCCGAATGCTGCGTCCACGCGCGACCTCCCGACGAACTTTCGCCGAGCCTGCGGCGCGCCGTAATTATACGCTTGCATAACAAGCCCGCAAGTGCGGTAATGCGGCCTTGGTGCGCCAGTTGACGGGTC
Source organism: Aquibium microcysteis (assembly GCF_014495845.1). NCBI lineage: Bacteria > Pseudomonadati > Pseudomonadota > Alphaproteobacteria > Hyphomicrobiales > Phyllobacteriaceae > Aquibium > Aquibium microcysteis. The sequence goes on along the minus strand of NZ_CP061080.1, from coordinate 1,092,327 downwards.
CGGTGGGGCCAGTCCATTCTGGCGCCACAAAGGGGAACGACGAGCGTGAACACACGCCGGCCATCGATCGGAATCGCGATGTCAGCGACGGAGCCGTCGCGATGACGGCGGCGTCGCCCGTCGATCATCCAAATGCCGCCGCGAGCGCGCCCGCCGAAGCGATCCACATCGAGAAGCTGCACAAGAAATTCGGCCAGCTGCACGTGCTGAAGGGCGTCTCGCTGTCGGCGCGCGACGGCGACGTGGTGGCCATCATCGGCGGCAGCGGTTCGGGCAAATCGACGCTGCTGCGCTGCATCAACTGCCTGGAGAACCCCACCAGCGGCCTGATCCGGGTGAATGGCGAGGAGATCAGGCTCAAGGGCGACGGCAATGGCGGGCTGATGCCGGCCGACCGGCGCCAGATCGAGCGCATCCGCTCGCGGCTCGGCATGGTGTTCCAGAGCTTCAACCTGTGGAGCCACAGGACGCTGATCGAGAACGTCATCGAGGTGCCGGTGCATGTGCTCGGCGTCGCGCGCGCCGAGGCCATCGCCACCGCCGAGCGCCTGCTCGACCGGGTCGGGCTCGCCGAGAAGCGCGACGTCTATCCGGCCTTCCTGTCCGGTGGCCAGCAGCAGCGGGCGGCGATCGCCCGCGCGCTCGCCATCCAGCCGCGCGTGATGCTGTTCGACGAGCCGACCTCCGCGCTCGACCCCGAACTCGTCGGCGAGGTGCTCAAGGTCATCGCCGACCTCGCGGCGGAGGGCCGGACCATGGTGCTGGTCACGCACGAGATGAAGTTCGCTCGCGAGGTGGCGAGCCACGTGATCTACCTGTGGAACGGCCTGGTGGAGGAGGAAGGTCCGCCCGAGCAGATTTTCGGCGCGCCGCGATCGGAGCGCCTGCAGCAGTTCCTCCGCACGGTCTCCTGACCGGCGGAGCGAGGGGAAAGACCAACGACAAGAACGGGAGTACCACGATGAAGACGATCCTGAAGCTTGCCGCCGGAGCGCTGATGCTCTCGGCCGCCACCATCCCCGCGCAGGCGCAGACCGTGAAGGTCGGCATCGCCGCCGAGCCGTATCCGCCCTTCGCCTCGCCGTCGGCCTCCGGCGCCTGGGAGGGCTGGGAGGTGGAGATCGCCAAGGCGATCTGCGCGGAGGCGAAACTCGACTGCGAGATCACGCCGGTCTCCTGGGACGGAATCATTCCGGCCCTCACGACCAACAAGATCGATTTCATCGCCGCCTCGATGTCGATCACCGAGGAGCGCAAGCAGACGATCGACTTCTCCGACAAGTACTACAACACGCCCACCGTCGTCGTCGGCGCCAAGGGCATGGAGATGGATGCGACGCCGGAGGGGCTGAAGGGCAAGATCCTTGGCGTGCAGGTGTCCACCGTGCACGAGAACTACGCCAAGAAGCATTTCGGCGGCACCGCGGCCGAGATCAAGGAGTACCAGACGCAGGACGAGGCCAACCAGGACCTCGCCGCCGGCCGCATCGACGCCACGCAGGCCGATTCCATCGCCCTCGACGCCTTCCTCGAGACGGATCAGGGCAAGGCCTGCTGCGAGGTGAAGGGAACGGTCGCCGACGATCCGGACGTGCTCGGCCTCGGCGTCGGCTTCGGCGTGCGCAAGGAAGACACCGAACTCAAGGAGAAGCTCAACGCCGCCATCAAGGCGATCCGGGCCAACGGCACCTACGAGGCGATCTCCAAGCCCTGGTTCGACTTCGACATCTACGGCGGCTGAGGCTCCGCATCGACCTGAACCTGCCGGTGGCGCCGCGCGCGCCGCCGGCCCCGTTCCCGCCGGAGCCCGCGCCGATCGAAACGCTCCTCTCCGCCTTCGCCCAGGCGAGCCTGTTCGACCTGCTTGCTCCCTCGCCGCCGGGCTGGGGCGGCAATCTCCTGCGCGGCCTGGCGAATTCGGTGCAGATCGCGCTCGGCGCCTTCGGCATCGGCCTCCTGATCGGCACCGCGGGCGCCTATGGCAAGCTCTATGGCGGACCGGTCGTCCGCGACCTGATGGAGGTCTATACGACGGTCGTGCGGGCGGTGCCCGAGCTGGTGCTGATCCTGCTGCTCTATTATGCGGGCACCGACCTGATCAACCGCCTGCTCGCGGCGATGGGCTATGCCCCGGTCGACATTTCGGGGCTCGTCGCCGGCATCGCCGTGCTCGGCTTCGTGCAGGGCGCCTATGCGACGGAGGTGATCCGCGGCGCGATCCTGTCGATCCCGCAGGGGCAGATCGAGGCCGCCTGCGCCTACGGGATGAGCCCGCTCAAGCTGCTACGCCGCATCACCCTTCCCGCGATGCTGCCCTTCGCCATTCCCGGCCTCGCCAATCTCTGGCTGATCGCCACGAAGGACACCGCCCTGCTCGCCGTCGTCGGCTTCAACGAACTGACGCTTGCGACGCGCCAGGCGGCCGGCACGACCAAGGCCTATTTCACCTTCTTCATCGCCGCCGGTGCGCTCTACCTGCTGCTCACCCTGTTCTCCAACGTCATCATCGGCTGGATCGAGAAGCGGGCGCGGCGCGGCATGCCGTCCGTCGGAGGGGCCAACTGATGGCGCGCGCGGCCAACGTCGACACTCCGACGGCATCGCGGCTGCGTCTCTGGCTGCGTCCGCACCGGGTCGTGATGATCGCCATCGCCCTCGGGCTCGTCGCCCTGGCCGCCGCGACGATGCGCTGGGACTGGATCGAGCGCTACTGGCCGCTGGCGCTGCAGGGCCTGTGGCGCACGATCTGGATCCTGGCCGTCACCTGCACGCTCGGCTTCCTGCTCGCCATCCCGCTCGGCCTCGCGCAGGCCGCCGGGCCGCGCTGGCTCGCCGTCCCCGCGCGCGCCTTCTGCACCGTCATCCGCGGCACGCCGCTGCTGCTGCAACTGTGGCTCCTCTATTTCGGCCTCGGCTCGCTCTTCCCGCAGTTTCCGTGGATCCGCGAATCGGAGCTCTGGCCCTATCTGCGCCAGGCCTGGCCCTATGCGGTGCTCGGGCTCACGCTCTCCTTCGCCGGCTACGAGGGCGAGGTGATGCGCGGCGCCTTCGCCGGCGTGCCGCGCGGGCAGCTCGAGGCGGCGCGGGCCTTCGGCATGCGCCGGACGACGATCTTCCGCCGCATCTGGCTGCCGCAGGCGATCCAGCGGGCGTTGCCGACACTGGCCGGCGAGACGGTGCTGCAATTGAAGGCGACGCCGCTGGTCGCCACCATCACCGTCATCGACATCTATGCGGTCGCGGGACGGGTCCGCCAGGACACCTTCATCGTCTACGAACCGCTGCTGCTGCTGGCGCTCGTCTATCTGATGATCACCGGGATCATCGTCTACGCCTTCCGCAGGCTCGAAAAGCGCCTCCCCGCCCGGCTTGGCTGAAAACAAAGCTGCGGAGAACGCTGCAACATGCTTGTGCATCACGATTGCAGTGCCCAAAAATATCGCCTACCCTTGACCAAACGATAAAAAATGCCGGTGCGACCGAAGCGGCCGCACGCATCTACAGAGAGGTGGAGCCATGACTTTCGATTTGCGCAGTCCGATGCTTGCCGGCGTGTCGCGCCGGACCCTGATCAAGGCCGCCGGTGCGGGCGCGGCACTGGCCGCGGCCGGCACGCTGCCCACGCGCCTGTTCGCGCAGGAGAAGCTCAAGGTCGCCGCGATCTACACCGTGCCCTTCGAGCAGCAGTGGGTGTCGCGCATTCACCAGGCGGCGCTGAAGGCGCAGGAGCGCGGCGACATCGAGTATACCGCGACGGAGAACGTCTCCAACACCGACTACGAGCGCGTGATGCGCGAATATGCCGAGGCCGGCAACAAGCTGATCGTCGGCGAGGTGTTCGGTGTCGAGGAGGCCGCCCGCACGGTTGCGGCCGACTATCCCGACACCGCGTTCCTGATGGGCTCGAGCTTCAAGCCGGACGACGCGCTGCCCAACTTCTCGGTCTTCGACAACTACATTCAGGACGCCTCCTATCTGACGGGCATCATTGCCGGTGCCATGACCAAGTCGAAGAACATCGGCATGGTCGGCGGCTTCCCGATCCCCGAGGTCAACCGGCTGATGCACGCCTTCATGGCGGGCGTGAAGGAGACCGCGCCGGATGCGAAGTTCCAGGTCGCCTTCATCGGCTCGTGGTTCGATCCGCCCAAGGCAAAGGAGACCGCCTTCGCCCAGATCGACGGCGGCGCGGACATCCTCTACGCCGAGCGATTCGGCGTGTCGGACGCGGCCAAGGAGAAGGGCGTGCTCGCCATCGGCAACGTCATCGACACCCAGGCCGACTATCCCGAGACCGTCGTGGCCTCGGCGCTCTGGCACTTCGAGCCGACGCTCGACAAGGCGATCGCGGAAGTGAAGGCCGGCACCTTCAAGGCGGCGGACTACGGCGTCTACTCCTTCATGAAGGAGGGCGGCTGCTCGATCGCGCCGCTCGGTACCTTCGAGGGCAAGGTCCCGGCCGAGGCCATGGCGCTGGTCGCCGAGAAGGAGAAGGCCATCAAGGACGGCTCCTTCACGGTCGCGATCAACGACGAGGAGCCGAAGTCGAGCTGACGAACGGCCTGGCCAAAGCACCCCCTCACCGTCACGCTTCGCGTGCCACCTCTCCCCCTGCCCGGGGGAGAGGAAACGCGGCTTCGGCGATTGGCGTTTCCTCTCCCCTCACGAAGTGGGGGAGAGGTGGCTCGGGCGAAGCCCGAGACGGTGAGGGGGGTCCTTCCTGCTCCTCACACCAAGCGCTCCCGATGACCTCTCCCGTCCTGCGCCTCTCCTCCATCACGAAGCGCTTCGGCCCGCTGACGGCGAACGATGCGATCTCGTTCGAACTGGCGGCAGGCGAGGTCGTCGCGCTTCTGGGCGAGAACGGCGCCGGCAAGACGACGCTGATGAACATCCTGTTCGGCCACTACGTCGCCGACGAGGGCACGGTGGAGGTGTTCGGGCGCGAACTGCCGCCCGGCGACCCGCGCGCGGCGCTCGGGGCGGGCGTCGGCATGGTGCACCAGCACTTCGCGCTGGCCGACAACATGACGGTGCTGGAAAACATCGCGCTCGGGACGCAGAGCGCCTGGCGCCTGTCCTTCGACCGTCGCAGGGCCGCCGCCCGCATCCGCGCGCTCGCCGCAGATTTCGGGCTGGAGGTCGACCCGGCTGCCACCGTCGCCGCGCTGACGGTCGGCGAGCGGCAGCGCGTCGAGATCCTGAAGGCGCTCTACCGGGACGCGCGCATCCTGATCCTCGACGAGCCGACGGCGGTGCTGACGCCGATCGAGACGGAGGCGCTGTTTGCGACCCTGCGCAAGCTCGTGGCAAAAGGGCTGTCGATCATCTTCATCTCGCACAAGCTCAACGAGGTGCTGGCCATCTCCGACCGCGTGCTGGTGCTGCGGGCCGGAAAGCTCTCCGGCGAACGCCGCACGGCAGGCGCCACGCGGCAGGAGCTCGCCGCGCTGATGGTCGGACAGGACGTCAGGCCGCCCGCCGTGCCCGAGGTCGCGCGCGGCCCGGTCCTCCTGAAGCTCTGCGGCGTCTCGACCGGCGGGCGCGGCACCCGGCAGCGGCTCGACGACGTGTCCCTGGCCCTGATCGGCGGGGAAATCACCGGCCTTGCGGGGGTTTCCGGCAACGGCCAGGCGGCGCTGGCAGACCTGGTCGCAGGACTGGAGAAGCCCGCGTCCGGTCGCATCGAGATTGCCGACGCCGTCGTCGCCGACTGGTCGCCGCGCGCGGCCCTATCGGCAGGCGTCGCCCGCATCCCCGAAGACCGGCATGCCGTCGGCACGATCGGCGACATGAGCGTGACGGAGAACGTGATCGCGGAACAATACCGCGCCGCGCGCTTCTCGAAACGCGGACTCATCGACTGGAAGGCAGCCCGGGCGTTCGCGGAAGACCTCATCCGCGACTACGACGTGAAGTGCCCCTCCCCCGAGGCCCGCATCCGGCTCTTGTCCGGCGGCAACATGCAGAAGCTGATCCTCGGCCGTGCGCTCGATCCGGACCCGGCCGTGATCCTCGCCAACCAGCCGACGCGCGGGCTCGACGTCGGCGCCATCGCCTATGTCCACGGACGCCTGCTCGCCGCGCGCCAGCGCGGTGCCGCCATCCTGCTCATCTCGGAGGACCTGGAAGAGATCATGGCGCTATCCGACCGCATCCTGGTCATGTCCAGGGGCCGGCTGTCGACGCCCTCGGCGCGCGGCGAGCGCTCGGTGCGCGATCTGGCCGAACTCATGGCCGGGCACGGACTGGAGGCGGCCTGATGCGGCTCGAACCCCGCCCCGCGCCCGGCCTGACGACACTGCTCGCGCTGCCGGTCGGCGCCGTTCTCGTCACCGTCCTCGTCGCCTCGCTGCTCGTGCTGGCGGCAGGCGCCTCGCCGCTGTCGGTCTTCGGGCTGGTGCTGAAGGGCGCGGCCGGCACGCAGTTCGCCCTGCTGGAGACGCTGACCCGCGCCACGCCGCTGATATTCACCGGGCTCGCCATTGCGGTCGCCTTCCGCGCCAAGCTCTGGAACATCGGCGCGGAGGCGCAGCTCTATGCCGGTGCGGTCGCGACGGTCGTGCTCGGCACCGGTGCGCTGCCGCTGCCCGCGCCCGTCCTGCTGCCGCTGCTGGCGATCGCCGCGGTGAGCGCCGGCGCGCTCCTCCTGCTCGGTCCGGCGATCCTGAAGACGCGTTTCGGCGTCGACGAGGTGGTGACGACGCTGCTCCTGAACTTCATCATGCTGCTCTTCGTCTCGATGCTGCTCGAAGGCGTGCTGAAAGACCCGATGGGGCTCGGCTGGCCGCAGTCGCAGAAGCTCATCGCCGAGGCGCGGCTGCCGCGCATCATTACCGGCAAGCGCCTGCACTACGGCTTCGCGCTCGCCATCGTCTCGGCGATCGTCGTCTGGATCGTCATGAAGAAGACGGCGCTCGGCTACGAGATGCGCGCCGTCGGCCACAACCCGGCCGCCGCGCGCTTCGCCGGCATTCCGGTCAACGGCGTGCTGATCAAGACGGCCGTCCTCTCCGGCGGCCTCGCCGCGCTGGCCGGCTTCTCCGAGGTGGCCGGGCTCAAGGGCAATCTGACGCTCGACCTGTCGCCGGGCTTCGGCTACTCGGGCATCGTCGTGGCGATGCTCGCCATGCTGAACCCGCTCGGGGTCGTGGCCGCCGCGATCTTCGTCGCCGGCATCTTCGTCGGTGCCGACGCCATGAGCCGCACGGCGGGCGTGCCTTCCTACATCGCCAACGTCATGGTCGCGACCGCGTTGCTGACCATGGTCACGGCGATCATGCTGACGCGGTTCAGGGTGCGGTGGCGGTGATGATCGAAGCCTTCGAGATCCTCTTCACCGCCTCGTTCTGGGTCGCCGCGATCCGCATCGCCTCGCCGCTGATCTTCGCCACCATGGGCGAGCTGATCTGCGAGCGGGCGGGCGTGCTGAACCTCGGCATCGAGGGCATCATGGCGGCGGGCGCCTTCGCCGGCTGGTTCACGGTCTATTCGGGCGGCGACCTGTGGACGGGCGTTGTCGTGGCAGCCGCGACGGGCGCGGCCTTCGGCCTGCTGCACGCGACGCTCACCGTGCCGCTCGGCCTGTCGCAGCACGTCGTGGGCATCGGCGTGACGCTGCTCGCCACCTCCATCACCTACTTCACCTACCGGCTGGCGTTGCCGCAGGTCACCTCGCCGCCGAAGATCGAGCCGTTCCAGCCGCTGCCGATCCCCGTCCTGTCCGACATCCCGGTCGTCGGCGAGGCGCTGTTCTCGCAGACGCCGCTGACCTACCTCGCCTTCGTCACCGTGGCCGTGGTCGGCTGGGGGCTCTACAGGACTCCGCTCGGTCTGGCCGTGCGCGCGGCGGGCGAGAACCCGGCGGCGGTCGAGGCGCAGGGGCTCTCGGTCACCGCCATCAGGATCGGCGCGGTCATGGCCGGCAGCGCGCTGATGGCGATCGGCGGCGCCTTCCTCACCATGTCGGCCTTCAACTCCTTCTTCTTCGAGATGATCAACGGCCGCGGCTGGATCTGCATCGCGCTCGTCGTCTTCGGATCGTGGCGGCCGGGCAAGGCGCTGATCGGCGCGATCCTGTTCGCCGCCTTCGACGCCTACCAGATCCGCCTGCAGCAGGTGACGGGCGGCGTCGTGCCCTACCAGCTGTTCCTGATGCTGCCCTACGTGCTGTCGATCCTGGCCCTGGTCCTCGTCGCCCGCCGCGCGACCTATCCCAGGGCGCTGATGGTGCCGTACCAGAAGGGCGAGCGGTAATGTCGCACACGTCTCGTCCGGCGTACTGCCTCACGCCGCCGTCATCCTCGGGCTTGTCCCGAGGATCTGCTGGTCCCGGCAGGTTCGGAGCGCCAACCAGCAACGATCGGCAGATCCTCGGGACAAGCCCGAGGATGACGGCGCGCATACGGAGATCTTGCCCATGACCTTCGACCTCCTCATCAAGGGCGGCACCCTGCCCGACGGTTCCGTGGCCGACATCGGCATCACCGGCGAGACCATCGCCGCCATCGCGCCGTCGCTCGGTTCGGACGCAGGACGTGTGATCGACGCGACCGGGAATCTCGTCGCGCCGCCCTTCGTCGACCCGCATTTCCACATGGACGCGACGCTGTCCTACGGCATCCCGCGCATCAACGCGTCCGGCACGCTGCTGGAAGGCATCGCGCTGTGGGGCGAGCTGAAGCCGCTGCTGACGCACGAGGCGGTGAAGAGCCGCGCGCTGGCCTATTGCGACTGGGCGGTCTCGATGGGCCTGCTCGCCATCCGCACCCATGTCGACGTCTGCGACGACCGGCTGCTGGCGGTCGAGGCGCTGCTCGAGGTCAAGCGCGAGATCGCGCCCTATATCGATCTCCAGCTCGTCGCGTTCCCGCAGGACGGGCTCTACCGCTCGCCCTCGGCGCGCCGCAACACCGTCCGCGCACTCGACATGGGCGTCGACGTGGTCGGCGGCATCCCGCATTTCGAACGCACCATGGCCGACGGCCGCCGCTCCGTCACCGACCTTTGCGAGATCGCCGCCGAGCGCGGACTGATGGTCGACATGCATTGCGACGAGACCGACGACCCGCAGTCGCGCCACATCGAGCAGCTTGCCTACGAGACGCAGCGGCTCGGCCTGCAGGGCCGCGTCGCCGGCTCGCACCTCACCTCCATGCACTCGATGGACAACTACTACGTCTCCAAGCTGCTGCCGCTGATCGCGGAGGCCGAGGTGTCGGCGATCCCCAATCCGCTGATCAACATCATGCTGCAGGGCCGCCACGACACGTTCCCCAAGCGCCGCGGCATGACCCGGGTGAAGGAGATGCTGGCGTTGGGCATTCGCGTCGGCTTCGGCCAGGACTGCGTGCTCGACCCCTGGTATTCGCTCGGCACCGCCGACATGCTGGACGTCGCCTTCATGGGCCTGCATGTGGCGCAGATGTCGCATCCGGCGGAGATGCGCAAATGCTTCGACATGGTGACGGTCGACAGCGCCGCCATCATGGGTCTCGACCACTACGGTCTGGCCGTCGGCAAGCGGGCGAGCCTCATGGTGCTCGACGCCGGCAACCCGACCGAGGCCGTTCGGCTGCGCGCCGAAAGGCTGTGCGTCGTGGCGCGCGGCAAGGTCGTGGCCGAGCGCACCCGGCAGAAGACGCGGCTGGCGCTGGCCGGTCGCCCCTCCGACGTCGACAGGCGCCACCGACCAGCGGGGTGAGGTGCCCCGCCGCGCGTTCGCCATTCCCCAGCCACCGGAAATCCATCGTTCAGCCACCGTTCAGGTGGCGCGGCCGATTGTGAGCCTGCAAACATCTTCCGCGCTGCCGAAACAATCCCCGGATAGTGTCGCGCTTCACGGAGATGTGAAAAGCTTCATGGAACCGGTTGACGGCGCGTGACACCAATCGCCGCCATCCAAGGTGGCGCCCGCTCCGCGGCGCCCAGAGGAGGAAACAGGCATGGCTACCACCGTTTCGAACGCCCCGTCCCGGCGTGACCGCAGGCGGACGGCACTGATCTCGGCGCTGCTTCTCGCATCCTCGGCGCTCGTGGCGCCCGCCTTCGCCCAGGAGGCACCGGCGGCCGGCGAAGCCTTCGCCACCCGCTTCTCCGGAACCACCGAGATCACGCTCGGCGACGGCTCCCGGCTGACGCTCATCGACGAGGACGGCGTGGTGGCCAGCGCCATCGACATCCGCAGCCCCGGCTTCACGGCCGACGGCCGCCACTGGGCGAACGAGCCCCAGCATCTCGCGGTTACCGCGGCCGAAATCGGCCAGGTGTTCGGCATCGCCATCTCGGACGACGCGGAACCCTCGATCTACCTCGCAGCAACCTCGGCCTTCGGCCTCCACCGCTTCGAGGACGGCAGCGACTGGCTGCCGGGTCAGTTCGGCGAAGGCGGGTCCGGCGCGATCTACGTGCTCAGCCCCGACAATGGCTACGCGCCGCAGCTCTTCACCATCATCGATCTCGACGGCCGCGAGAACAGCGGTGCGGCGCTCGGCAACGTCGCTTTCGACCGCGCCGTCGGGCAGCTCTTCGTTTCGGATCTCGAGACGGGCATGATCCACCGGGTGGCACTCGACGGCACCCACATCGATCGCTTCGACCACGGCACGCAGGGCCGGACCTCGTTCCTCGACGTGGCGAGCGGCACCAACAAGACACTCGCCGCAATCGCCTTCGATCCCGCCAGCACGGCCGCGCTGTTCGATTGCGCCGACGGCGCGGGCGCGCCCGCCGACTTCTCGCTGACGCCTTCGTGCTGGAACGTCGCCGACTTCCGCCGCCGCGTCTGGGGCCTGGCCGTGCACACCGATCCGGTCAATGGCGAGACCCGTCTGTTCTATGCCGTCTCCGGCGGCGACGGGCTCGGCGCAGCCGACTGGGCGGCGGCCGGCGAGGACGCGAAGAACGCCGTCTGGTCCGTCGGCCTCGACGCCAATGGCGGCTTCGACGCCGCCGACGTCCGGCGCGAGTTCATCCTGCCTGATTTCGGCACCGCCTCCGAAGGACCGCGCGTCGTGCCCGACATCGCGATCTCGCCGCAGGGCGAGATGCTGGTGGCCGAGCGCGGCGGCCTGCGCAATCTCGGTCTCGACAAGCCGCAGCCCTTCGCCGCGCCGAACGCAGCGCGCGTGCTGCGTTACGTGCATGCCCAGAACGGCACATGGGCGCCGCAGGGCCGCTACGACGTCGGCTTCGACGACCGCCGCAGCGTCGGCGCGCCGTGGCTGCGGGCGGGGGCGGCGGGCGGCGTCGACTTCGGCCACGGCTACGATGCCGCGGGCGCGATCGACCCGAACCGTCCCTACGACACCGCCTGGATGAGCGGCGACTTCCTCTGCTCGCCCACGGGCGCCTGCGTCGACCCGTCGACGGGCCAGCGCACGAACAAGGACGAGGTGCACGGCCTGCAGGGCACGCGTATCGCCGAGACCAGCGAAATCCTGCCCGCCGGCGCGACGGGTCCTTATCCGGCCAATGGGGACCCCTACCCCGCCAACGGTCCGCTCGCCTCCTATCTCGTCGATCTCGATACCAACGTGACGGCGGCCGGCGCCCCGGTCCGGCTCCAGGCCCTCAAGCACGACTCGACGAAGATCGGCGACGTCGAGGTGGTGCGCGGCGGCGGCGGGACCACGCCGCCCCCGGGCCTGCCGCAGCCGCAGGGCTATGACCTCGACATCGACAAGTCGGGGCCGCTGCAGTGCCTCGGCGGCACGCGTTGCGACTTCACCATCACGCTCACCAACCGCGGTCCGGGCGCCTTCTCCGGTCCGGTCTATCTCTGGGACTTCATGCAGCCGAACCAGGCGCCGCTGTCGGGCGTCAGCGGCGGCGACTGGTCCTGCTACGATCTCGGGACCGGCATCCAGTGCCTCAACCCGGCGCTGTCGCTCGGGGTCGGCCAGACGTCTTCCTTCACGCTCAGCATCGACATCCCGTCGCGCTATCCATCGGACGTGATGAGCAACTGCATCGCCGTCCAGTGGCTCTACGACGAGACCGGTGCGATCGACATGCTGGCGATCCAGTCGGCTCTGACGTTGCTCGGCTATGATCTCGGTACGGTCGACGGCGTGTTCGGACCGCGCTCCCGCGATGCGCTGGCGCGGTTCCAGGCCGACAACGGTCTGCCGGCCACCGGCGAGATCGACGAAAGCACGATTGCGCTGCTCTACCCGGGCCTCGTCGGCATCGCGGGCGATCTCGACGCCTCCAACGACGAGGACTGCCACGACGTGACGACCGACCGCCCGCAGCCGGTGCACTCCAAGTGGAACTCGCATCTCAAGATCGGCTCGCCGCACAACAAGGTGCAGTCGCATCTCAAGATCGGCTCTCCCCACAACAAGGTCCAGTCGCACCTCAAGGTCGGTTCGCCGCACGACAAGGTGCAGTCCCACCTCAAGGTCGGCTCGCCGCACAACAAGGTCCAGTCGCACCTGAAGGTCGGATCACCGCACAACAAGGTCCAGTCGCATCAGAAGTACGATTCGCCGCACAACAAGATCCAGTCGCACCAGAAGTTCGGCTCGACCATCCACGAAAAGAACGTCTCGCATCTGAAGGACGGCTCGCCGCACAACAAGGTCCAGTCGCACAAGAAGGCCGGCTCGTTCATCCACGAGAAGACCGTCTCGCACCTGAAGGACGGCTCGCCGCACAACAAGGTCCAGTCGCACAAGAAGGCCGGCTCGTTCATCCACGAGAAGACCGTCTCGCACCTGAAGGACGGTTCGCCGCACAACAAGGTCCAGTCGCACAAGAAGGCCGGCTCGTTCATCCACGAGAAGACCGTCTCGCACCTGAAGGACGGTTCGCCGCACAACAAGCTCCAGTCCCACCTGAAGCAGGGCTCGGACATCCACACCAAGAACGAGTCCCACCGCAAACAGGGCTCCGACGTCCACACCAAGAACGAGTCCCATCGCAAGCAGGGCTCGGACATCCACACCAAGAACGAGTCCCACCGCAAGCAGGGCTCGGACGTCCATACCAAGAGCGAGTCGCATCTGAAGACCGGTTCGCCGCACAACAAGGTGCAGTCCCACCTGAAGCAGGGTTCGGTGATTCACGACAAGCGCCAGTCCCACCAGAAGGACGGCTCGGGCAACGACCACTCCAAGCGGGAGTCCCACCAGAAGCAGGGTTCGGACGGTCACAGCAAGCGTGAATCCCACCAGAAGGAGGGATCGGGCAGCGTGCATACGAAGGAACAGTCGCACCAGAAGGAAGGGTCGCGCAGCCGGCACGGCAAGGAGGAGTCGCACCAGAAGGCGGGGTCGATCCAAATCCAGCCGGTTCTGCCGATCATCCCGCAGATCCAGTGACGTCCGCCATGACGGGCGGGACCCTGCGTCCCGCCCGCGTCCGCCACGCCGTTCCCAGCCTCTCCGGAGACAGCCAATGGGCTTTCGCTGTGCTTTTCACCTGTCGCTCGCGCCCGTGGCGCTCCTGACCGGCAGCCTTCTCGCCGGGTCCGCCACCGGCCTGGCCGCCGCCCAGAACACGATCAAGACCAACGAGGCCTATGTCGAGGAGGTGCTGCGCGCTCCGGAATTCGACATCCGCTCCATCGACGAGGTCTTCGACTACGTCTTCTCCAGCCTCGGCGACGCGGTGACCGTCTATCCGACGGAGAACTACTACTACTTCAAGTTCGTCCATGGCGGCGTGCCCTATGCCGGCAACTTCCGCCTCGACATCGCCGACCGCGACCAGGGGATCGTGCATTTCGCCTATTTCTCGGAGAACAATCCCTTCGTCGAGCAGGAGATCTCCGAGCACCGGGCCTACACCGAGCAGTTCGGGGTGAAGGTCGAGAAGAGGGGTGAACTCGACTATGCGATCACCGCGAAGGGGCGTATGGTCCTCTTCCGCCTCAACGACCTGCGCGGCGTGAAGCCGCCGGAAGCGATCGTGGCCGACGGCGAGCAGTATATCGGCCCGGTGTTCGACGAGTCCGGGGTGCAGATGTTCCTGATGTGGAACCCGGCGACGGAGACCTTCCACTACGTCCTCGACGAGTCCGTCGTCACCGAGAGCTACTTCCAGTCGAGCGCGTCGACCCAGGTCAAGATCGGCCGGCGCACCCACTTTGCCTGGTACAAGGACCGCTACCGCGAGCGCTGGATCCTGGTCGGCGTGCGTGCCGCCGAGACGTCGCTCAACACCTTCTTCGACGGGCCGTTCGACCAGCTGCCGGACAATTTCGTCGAAGGCAACGTGCTGCGCGACGCGCTTCTGACGCTGAGCCCGGAGGTCGAGGGGCAGATCGACCGGCTGGGCAACTCGCTCGACCTCAAGGGCCGGATGCTGGTGGACCCGTACATCCTCTATGACGACGAAGCCGAACTCGCCGCCTTCGACCAGTGTACGGCCGCAGCCGTCGACGAGGAGGGCTACTATCCGTGTCTGGCGGTCGGGCAGTCGAAGTAGCGGTGGCTCAGGCGCCGTCCTGCGTCGCGAAGTGCCAGTCGACGATCCGGCCGACCCAGGGCAGCAGGCCGGGAGCGCGCGGCTGCGTGCGCGTGACGAGCACCGGCTCGACGATCTCCGGACGCGCCTCGCCGGCCACGAAGGCGGCGATCCGAGCCTCGATCTCGCGGGCGGTCTGCTTCAGCGCGTAGCGGCGGATCACGACGACGCCGCGATCCGAACGCAGGACGCGATAGCCGGCTTCCCGCGGCGTGCCGGCCAGCGCGATCCCGGTTTCCTCGAGCACTTCGCGCTGCATGTTGGCATCGACGTCGGCCACGCCACCGACGAAATCCGCCGGCTCCAGCGATCCGCCGGCGAAGTAGACCTGGCCGGCATTGGCCGTCCAGGGCGCCATCCGGACCGTCAGCACCGCGCCGTCGGCGGTGACGGGAAGCGCCATCGCGAAGAGGTGGGCAGCCATGTCGGTCCGGCGCGCCAGACGCCAGTGCAGCAGCGATGCGTAGCGGACCTCGTGACAGTCTCCGACGAGGCGCCCGTCGTGGAGCGCCAGGCGGGAGAACAGGACGGTCCTTCCGTCGAACAGGTCGGGGTTGCGTGCAAGCTCCGCCTGCCAGTTCGCTTCGATCCCGGCGGCGTGCAGCACCTCGTAGGGATGCGGCTCGCCGACGAGCCGGAGCGTCACGTCCGGGGTCGGCAGCATGTGGTCCTGGGCGAAGCCGATGACGCTCATCGTCGGCTCAGGCCATGTCCAGCGTGACCGCCACGGGGCAGTGGTCCGACGCCTTGGGCCGGTCCCAGCCGGTGCGCGGGAAGCGTTCCACCGCCTGGCCGGGCGGAAAGACGGTGCGATACGGCTGGCCGTTGCGGATGATGTCGGGGACCGCACCCGGATTCTTGCGGGCGAGAGCCGGCGACAGCAGGATGTAGTCGAGCTGGCACAGGTGCCGCTCCTGCGGCCCGCGCGTATGGTAGAGCGTCCAGCGGTCGAGTTCCGGACGGCGCTGAACCACGTTCTCGCAGAAGCCGTCGGCCGTCAGCACGTCGATCGAACTGCCCGCCTCCCTGGCCACCCGGAAGCGCGGGGCATCCTCGTCGCCCTCGATGATGACGCGTTCGGCATAGTCGTTCAGGTCGCCGCAGATCACCCAGCGCCTGTCGGCCGTGCGGTCCTTGCCGAAGCGGTCCTCGATGATGCGGCGCACGGCCAGGGCTTCCGCGATGCGGACGGGCATCGTCGCCTCGCGGCCGGTCATGCCGTTGCGCGGGCTGCCCATCGACTTGAAATGGGCGGTGTAGATCGTCAGCGGCCGGCCGCCCACGGTCACGTCGATCTCCAGGCAGTCGCGGCGGAAGACCCGCTCGTGCGGGTCGTTGCCCAGTTCGCCGAGCAGCGGCGTGTGGAGACCGAGATCGTCGAAGGTGAGATGGGCGTGGCTGGACATGCGCACGAACTCGATCGGCTGGCCGTGCCGCGTCTCCTCGCGCATCATGACGGCGAGATCGATGCCGCGACTGTCGTTGCCGGGCGTCATGTATTTGTGGCGGTAGCCCTGCCCCACCATCTTGAACAGGTAGCCGTATTCGAAGGCCTTCAGCGCCTCGATGGTGTCGACCTCCTGCAGGCACAGGATGTCGGCCTTTGCGCGGGCGATCGCCAGCGCCGACAATTGTCGGGCGTCGTCGGTGTGGGCGATGGCACGGGCACGTTCCAGTTCGCGGTACTCGGCCTCGTTCTTCACCTCGAACAGGGCCACGGCCCGGTCCCGCCAGAGTTCGTTGCGGTAGCCGGAGAAATCGAACCTGGCCATCAGGTTCTCGATGTTGAAGGTGGCGATGCGAAGCGACATGACAGACCATTGCCCGCGCCCGCCAGGAATGACAAGCTCCGCCTCCGGTGCTTCGGAATTCCGGCCCGGAACCACCTTCGGTGCGCCGCGTTCATGTCGGGTTCAGGTTCCGGCCGTTATCCCTTCACCGATACGGATCTGGTCGACCGGACCAGACGAACGAGGAGAAAGCAGATGTCAAAGACGCCCAGAATGATCGGGTGGCTCTGCGCCGTGGTGGGCGCGGCCATGCTTGCGGGCACGGCGGGCGCTTCCGCACAGGACGGCGCCGGCATCCCCCGCTACCAGAACGAGAACATCTTCGGTGGCCCGGGTTACCAGGGTCACGGAGACTTTCGCTATCGCCACCACGACTATCGCGACGGCGACTACCGTCACGGCCACAAGCGTCACAAGTACCGCCACAAGTACCGCCACAGCGGCCCGAACGTCGGCATCTATCTCGGCGTGCCGGCCTACCGCTACGTGGAACCGCGCCGCTACGCCCCCCGCGTCAGCCTGACTCGCGCGCACATCAACTGGTGCGAGAATCGCTACCGCTCCTACCGCGCGTGGGACAACACGTTCCAGCCCTATCGCGGCCCGCGCCAGCAGTGCTGGTCGCCCTACAGCTGATCGGCAGTCCCGACGAAACGACGAACGGCGCCCTGAGGGCGCCGTTTCTGTTTCAGGGGAAGCCGTTCCCGTTTCGGGGCAACGCGTCAGAGCGTGATGCGGAACCGCGCGAAGCCGTCGGCGCCCTCGCCGGCCGCCTCGATCTTCACCCCCTTGACGTCGGCGATCAGATCCCTCGCCTTCGGACCGGTGTCGAAGAGCACCGTCGCTCCCTCGACCGGCGCGAAGGCCCAGTTGCCGTCGGCAGACGGGTTGATGGTGCCCTGCTCGACGATGTAGCGGACGATCACGTCGCGGTTGGTGTCCGGCGCCTCGAAGACGACCTTGGAGGCGTTGATCTCCGGGAAGTTGCCGCCGCCGCCAGCGCGGTAATTGTTCGACGCGACCACGAACTTCGCCGCCGGGTCGATCGGCTTGCCGTCGAAGGACAGGTCGACGATGCGGTTCGCCGACGCGTTCAGCACCGCGCCCTTCGGATCGTACTTGGCGGGCTGAGACAGGTCGATCCGGTAGGTCACCCCGTCGATGACGTCGAAATTGTAGGACGGGAAGTCGGGGTTGATCAGCGGCTGGTCGGCCTTGCCCGGTTCGACCTGGTTGAACATGCCGGCCGACATCTCCAGCCATTCCTTGACCTGCGCGCCGGTGATCACCAGCGCCCGGACGGTGTTCGGATAGAGGTAGAGGTCGGCGACGTTCTTGATGGCCACCGCCCCCGCCGGCACGTCGGTATAGTACTCCGGACCGCCGCGTCCGCCGGCCTTGAAGGGCGCTGCTGCCGAGAGCACCGGCAGGTCCTTGTGCTCGGAGTTCTTCAGCATGTCCTTGATGTACCAGGTCTGCGCCTGGCTCACGACCTGCACCGACGGATCGTCGGCGACCAGCGCGAAGTAGGAATAGAGCGGCGCCGCGGTCTCGCCCACCGGCGTGCGGACATAGGCGAGCGTCGCCTCGTGCTCGGCCTTGGTGGCGGCCAGCACCTCGGGCTTGCTCTCGACCGTCGGGACGATCTTGCGATCCTCCGTGCGGTTGTAGATGGGCCGCGCCTCGACGGTGAAGTCGACGATCTTCCAGCCCGACCCGTCCTTTTCGATCAGCAGGTCGACCAGGCCCATGTGCGAGCCCCAGAAGCCGCCCATCACGGTGGGCTTGCCATGGATCGTGCCCTTCACCGGATCGACGCCTTCGAGCCCGTCCCAGGTCTTCGGGCCCGGGAAGACGAGATGCTGGTGGCCGGTCATGATGGCGTCGATGCCCTCGACCGTGGCGAGGTGATAGGAGGCGTTCTCCATGCGCTCGCTGGCGGGGTTGGCGTCGATGCCGGAATGCGACAGCGCCACGACGATGTCGGCACCCTCTTCCTTCATCACCGGAACCCAGGCCTTCGCCGCCTCGACGATGTCGCGGGTCTGCACCTTGCCTTCCAGGTGGCGCACGTCCCAGACCATGATCTGCGGCGGCACGAAGCCGATGAAGCCGACCTTGACCGGGCTCTCCTTGCCGGCGCCGTCCTTCACCATCTTTTCCAGGATCACGTAGGGCTTGGCGAACAGATCGTCGTCCTTGGGGTCGGTCGCGAGCTGGCCCTTGGTCAGGTTGGCGCAGACGAAGGGGAAGGACGCGCCTGCGAGCACGTTGACCATGAAGTCGAGGCCGTAGTTGAATTCATGATTGCCCAGCGTGCCGACGTCGTAGCCGAGCACGTTCATCGCCTGCACGACCGGATGCTTGTCGCCGGCCTTCATGCCGCGCTCGTAGGCGATGTAGTCGCCCATGGGGTTGCCCTGCAGGAAGTCGCCATTGTCGACCAGCATGGAATTGCCGGCCTCGGCGCGGATCGCGTCGATGAGCGAGGCGGTGCGGGCGAGGCCCATCGTGTCGTTCGGCTTGTCGGCATAGTAGTCGTAAGGGTGGACGTGGACGTGGATGTCCGTCGTTTCCATGATGCGCAGATGCGCCTGGTTGGCCTGCGCGCGCGCCGCGAAGGGGTGCAGGACGACGAGGCCGCCGAACGCCGCGGCGCCCGACAGGAACGAACGCCGCGATAGGCGGTTGACGAGAATGGACATGGTGCCTCCTGAAGGGTCTCGCTTGACGTTAGCCGGCTGAAAGCGAGCGAGTGTCGCGCCGGTCTGTCAGGGAGTCCAGCAGATTCAGGAGACGGATTGATGACAGGGCGCAGCGGGCGTCGCTGACGCTGCGGCGCCCTGGCTCCGGCCTGTGAAGAAAGCCGTCGGTCGGTTCCGACCTGGATGAGGAGGGCGCGCGATGGAGATGCAGCTGCGGGCGATCGCCGACGTCGTCACCGGCTGGATCGAGGGCTGGCTCGTCCATGCGACCGATCCGTGGTTTCTCTTCCAGGTCGTGGCGGCGGCAATCCTGCTTGCCGTGGCCAAGCTTGCAGGCAGACGGATCGAAAGCGCGCTGGAGCGCCGGGCGCGCGCGATCCGTGGCCATCCGGGTCTGCTTCGGGTCCTCGTCGCCACCCTGCGAAGGGTCGACTGGATCGTCTTCGTCGTGCTGATGTTCCTGCTCGTCACCGTGCTGCGGGCCACGACATGGCCGAGCCGCAGCTGGCTGCTTTCGCTCCTCCTGTGGCTGGCGCTCGCCTGGGTCGTCGTGTCGATCGCCTCGCGGGTGATCCGCAACCGCCTCGCCGCGCGTCTGGTCGGCTGGGCGGTGTGGATCTACGCGGCGCTGGTCATCCTGGGCTTCGATGCCCGCGCCGCGTTTCTGCTCGACAGCCTGGCGCTCCCGGTCGGCCAGTCGCGGCTGTCGGCGCTGACGCTGCTCAAGGCGGCCGTCCTGCTGACGCTCGCCCTGTGGGTCGCCGGCGCCATCGGCAGCTATCTCGACGAGCGCGTGCAGCAGTCGAAGGACCTCACTCCGTCGATCCGCGTCCTGGTCGGCAAGGTCCTGAAATTCGGTCTCGTCCTGACCGGCGGCGCCATCGCGCTGACGTCGGTGGGCGTCGATCTCACCGCCTTCACGGTCTTCTCCGGCGCGGTCGGCGTCGGCCTCGGCTTCGGCCTGCAGAAGGTGGTCTCCAACTTCGTCTCGGGCATCATCATGCTGACCGACAAGTCGATCAAGCCGGGCGACACGATCTCGGTGGGCGAGACCTTCGGCTGGATCCGTGAGCTGCGGGCGCGCTTCGTTTCCGTCGTCACCCGCGACGGGCGCGAATACCTGATCCCGAACGAGGATTTCGTCACCCAGCGGGTGATCAACTGGTCGTTCAGCGACGAACTCGTGCGCCTCGACGTCGCGTTCGGCGTCTCGTACGACTGCGACCCGCACGAGGTCAGCGCGCTGGCGATCGAGGCGGCGATGGGGGTCGGCCGCGTCGACGTCGACCGGCGCCCGGTCTGCTGGCTTACCGGCTTCGGCGACTCGTCGCTGGATTTCGTGCTGCGCTTCTGGATCCACGATCCGCAGCAGGGGCTGACCAACGTGCGCGGCAAGGTGTTCCTGGCGCTGTGGGACGCCTTCAAGGCGAACGGCATCAAGATCCCCTACCCGCATCGCGAGGTGCTGGTGCGGCGCGATCCGGCGCGGCGGCTGCCGGATCCTTTCGAGGATTGAGCGCCGCGCCGGCCGTCAGGCCATTTCCGGCCTGATCCCCATCCAGGTGCGGTCGATCACCTCGCGCAGGGCGAAGGACGAGTTGATCTTGATGACGTGCGGCATTGCCGTCAGCCATTCCTTGTGGATGCGCTCGTAATCCTCGAGGTCGCGGGCGGCGATGCGCAGCACGTAGTCGTATTCGCCCGACATCAGGTGGCACGACAGGACGTTGGGGCAGCGCCGGATGGCGGCCTCGAATTCGGCCAGCGACTTCTCGAACTGGCCAGACAGCGAGATGTGGACGATCGCCGTCATCTTGTGGCCGAGCGCGCCGTTGGACAGCCGCGCATGATAGCCCTCGATGACGCCGCTCTTCTCCAGATGGTCGAGCCGGCGCGAGCAGGCCGACTGCGACAGGCCGACCTTCTCGGCCAGCGACGCGTTGGAGATTCGACCGTCCTTCTGGAGCGTGTCGAGGATGGCGAAATCGATCCTGTCCAGCCCCATGCGCGGCGATTCCTTCGACGATGACCCTGACCGGCGCAAGCAATAGCCGCGCAGCCGCCTCCCCGCAACCGACTTCGCAAACACATTCGACGCCGGATGTGGTTGAATCCGACGATCAGGGAACAGGCACCCCAGCTCAACGAGGAGGCTCACATGCGCGTCGGCTGCCCCAAGGAAATCAAGAACCACGAATACCGCGTCGGCCTGACGCCGGGCGCGGTCCGCGAATACGTCGCCCATGGCCACGAGGTGCTGGTGGAGACCGGCGCGGGCGCCGGCATCGGCGCCGACGACAACGCCTACCGCGCGGCCGGCGCCTCGATCGCCAGGACCGCCGCCGAGGTGTTCGAGCGTTCCGACATGATCGTCAAGGTGAAGGAGCCGCAGCCGGGCGAATGGGTGCAGCTGCGCGAGGGCCAGATCCTCTATACCTACCTGCATCTGGCGCCGGATCCGGAGCAGACCAAGGGCCTGATCGCCTCGGGCGTCACCGCGGTGGCCTACGAAACCGTCACCGACGAGCGCGGCGGCCTGCCGCTGCTGGCGCCGATGTCGGAAGTGGCCGGCCGCCTGTCGATCCAGGCCGGCGCGACCGCGCTGCAGAAGGCGAATGGCGGCCGCGGCGTGCTGCTCGGCGGCGTGCCGGGCGTTCTGCCGGGCAAGGTCGCCGTGATCGGCGGCGGCGTCGTCGGCCTGCATGCGGCCAAGATGGCGGTCGGGCTCGGCGCCGACGTCACCATCATCGACCGCTCGATCCCGCGGCTGCGCCAGCTCGACGACATCTTCAACGGCCGCATCCACACCCGCTACTCGACCGTCGAGGCGCTGGAGGAGGAGTGCTTTTCGGCCGACATCGTGGTCGGCGCCGTGCTGATCCCCGGTGCTGCCGCGCCGAAGCTCGTGTCCCGCGAGATGCTGTCGGGCATGAAGAAGGGCGCGGTGCTCGTCGACGTCGCCATCGACCAGGGCGGCTGCTTCGAGACCTCGCACGCCACCACCCATGCCGAGCCGACCTACGGGGTCGACGGCATCATCCACTATTGCGTGGCCAACATGCCGGGTGCGGTGCCCGTCACCTCGGCGCATGCGCTGAACAACGCGACGCTGTTCTACGGGCTTCAGCTCGCCGACAAGGGTCTGAAGGCGCTGGTCGACGACCACCATCTGCGCAACGGCCTCAATGTCCACAAGGGGCGGATCACCAACCGCGCCGTGGCCGAGGCGCTGGGCTACGAGATGGCCGAGCCGCAGGCGGCGCTGAAGGCCGCCTGATCCTACGACACCTTCGCGCACCCTCCCGCGCGAAGCGTGCCGGCCCGCCGGTCTGCACCGCCGGCGGGCCTTTTCGTGCCCGAGACGAGGCGTGCGGGTACTCAGTCCCAGGCCTCGACCTCCGCCTGCGAGGTGCCGACCGGTACGAATCCCATCGTCTGGTAGAGCTGCAGCGCGCGCGGGCTGTCGAGCGAATTGGTCTGGATGATCAGCGTCTTCGGATCGTGCTGCCAGGCGGCATGCAGCGCGCAGGACAGGAAGAACTTCGACAGGCCCCTGCCCTGGAACTCGGCCATCAGGCCGAAATACTCCACCTCCGCCTGCTCCGGCGCGCGCGACAGGTCGATCTCCACGAAGCCCGCCGGCGCGCCGTCGACGTAGAGCACGTCGATCAGCGTCGTCGTGGCGTGGATGACCGCCGCCAGCGCATCGTCGTCCATCCGGCGGCGCAGTTCCCAGTGATGCGGCCGGCCCACCCGCTCGTAGAGGTAGCGGTAGAAATGCAGCGGCATCTTCGGCGCGCGCATGACGGCGAGCTGCGCGCCGAGCGGCGCCGGCACCCGGTGCGCCGGCCGCGCGGCCATTTCGAGATGGGTGATGCGGGCGGTAAGCATGCGGGCCGTCATGGCGGTCAGGCCTTTCCCGTGGCGACCGGCGTGTCGGGCCGTCCGCCCCATTCGGTCCAGGATCCGTCGTAGAGGCGGGTGTCGGCATGGCCGAGCGTCTCCAGCGCCAGCACCAGCACGGCGGCCGTGACCCCCGAGCCGCAGGAGGTGACGACCGGCTTCGTCAGGTCGATGCCGGCGGTCTCGAAGGCTGCACGCAGTTCGTCGGGCGGCAGCAGACGGCCGTCGCGGCCGAGCGACAGCGCCGGCACGTTCCGGGCGCCCGGCATGTGGCCGCCGCGCACGCCCGCGCGCGGCTCCGGATCGACGCCTTCGAAGCGGCCGGCCGGGCGGGCGTCGGCGACCTGGGCCGTCCCCGTCTCCACCACCCTGCGCATCTCGTCGAGCGAGGCGACGCGGCCGGGGTCGAACGCGACCTCGAACAGGCAAGGGGCGACCTTCGTCGGCTTGTCCGTCACGAAGCGCCCTTCCCGCTTCCAGCGGTCGATGCCGCCTTCGAGGATGCGCACGTCCTTTGCTCCCATGATCCGGAACATCCACCAGACCCGCGGCGCCGAGAACAGGCCCGGCCCGTCATAGACGACGATGGTGTCGTCGCGGCCGATGCCCATCGAACCGGCGAAGGTGGCGAAGACCTCCGGCGGGGGCAGCGTGTGCGGCAGCGTCGATCCGGGCGCGACCACCACGTCCTGATCGAAGAAGACGGCGCGCGGGATGTGGCCGGCCTCGTACTCCGCCCTGGCGTCACGACCCTGCGCGGGAAGGTACCAGGAACCGTCGACCACCGACAGGCCGGGATCGTCGAGATGCTCGGCGAGCCACCCGGTCGAGACGAAGAAATCGGTCATGATCGTCGGCCTCCTGTTCGGCTGCGCGTGTCTGCCCCAAGGTCTCGCATGTTCGCCGACGGTCCGGAAGACGGAAAGCGGCGTTGCGGTCGCCGGGGAGCGTCCGCTTCATTCGACCCGGGGCGGAATCGCCGCAGCGAAACATCCCCGCAGCGACCCGCTCGCAGGGTGCGGAATTCCGGGGACGGTCTCCTTCGTTCGCGATCGTCCGACGCGCCGTCCCGAGGGGCGTGATCGCGGACGAAAACCGGGGCCGGTTTCCTCAATCCGGCACCGGTCGCCGCGCTTTCGCGGTCGGTTTCAGGTCGAATGAAGCAGACTGTCCCCGCATTTCCGCCAGCACGGGCGGGCCGGGAAGCGGCGCTGCCGCCCGGCCTGCGGGACATCGGGATGGGATCGGCGCGGCGTCGGCGTCAGGAGGTGTCGTGAACCTGCGGCAGCGGCAGGCCGGGCAGGACGGGGCAGGCGACGGCCAGGCACGCGCGGCGTCCGGGGATCGCGTCGCGGCCGGGCGCCCAGGCGGTGCCGCCCATGCTGGCCAGCACCGCGGAGAGCATCGCCGCGCACCAGCGGTAGCGCCAGGCGACCAGCGCGGCATCGAAGGGGCTGGCGTCGTCCGGCCCGGCGGCGGCCGCCAGTTCGTCCTCGATCGCTTCGACGTCGATCCGCAGCGCGTCCGCGACGCTGACCCGTGCGGCCCGCTCGCCGCGGCGCAGGAAGAACAGCACCAGCCAGCGCACGGCGAAGCAACGGCCGGCGGCGGCGTCGGCATGCGCGGCGAGCGACAGCAGGAGCGTGATCGTCTCCCGCAGCTTCCGCCCGTTCAGTCCCGCCCCGCCCATGTCCGCCCTCCTTCAGCTGCGGCCAGTCTGCGGTGGACCGGCAGGGGTGTGGACAGATTTTCCGCAAGGCGTTGTTTTCACTGGAAGCGCCTGTCCTCCACCCCACGCAGTGGGGGCGGAGGTGGCGTCGCGAAGCGACGACGGAGGGGGGGCGGCGACGCTGGAGGATGCGGCGCCCGCGGCGGCGACCGGGCGGCACGTGCCTCGTCGTGGGCCGGATCGCGGGGACGGATGGCGAGGCATGGATCCCGGATACGGCGTCCTGCGCTGCGCTTGGACGCCGTTCCGGGATGACGAAGGTGAAGGGGCGCGCGACGGGTCGGATCCTCGGGCCGTCGATGCGCAGAAGCATGATGGACGGCTTGGCCACATCCGTCGTGCCGACCGTCCGTCGTCGCGACCAGGCCCGGCGGGGTCCCCCCCTCCGCCTCGCTTCGCTCGGCACCTCCCCCCCACTTCGTGGGGTTGGAGGATGGGCGGCGGCGCTTGGGGCGGGCTTCCTCCACCCCACGCAGTGGGGCGGAGGTGGCGTCGCGCAGCGACGACGGAGGGGGGCGGAGGTGGCGTCGCGCAGCGACGACGGAGGGGGGGCGGCGCAGGATGTGGCGCCCGCGGCGGCGACCGGGCGGCACGTGCCTCGTCGTGGACCGGATCGCGGGGATGGGCGGCGAGGCATGGATCCCGGATACGTCGTCCTGCGCTGCGCTCGGACGCCGTTCCGGGATGACGAAGGTGGGGGAGGACGGCGCGGGCGGTTCAGGTTCGGCCCTGCCGCAGCCGGGCCAGCGTCGACAGGTCGGGCGTGCCGGTCGAGAAGTCGGGCGGGGGGGCGGCGAGTGCGCCCATCCTGTCCTGGACGTCGGCGATGGCCTGCGCCAGCGCGCCGTGGAGGCCGAGCGCGTCGAGGGTGGCGGCGCTTTCGCGCATTTCGGCGGCGCGGCGGGCGCCGTGCTTCATGGTGCGCTCGAACTCGTAGCCGGCGAAGGCCGGCCAGCCGAGCCCGGGATAGGAGCCCGACAGGGATTTCAGGATGTAGTCGCGGCAGCCGGAGGCCTCGGCGGCGAGCAGCGCCTCGACGGTGATCGCCTCCAGCCCCTTCACGAACAGGCTGCGCACCATCTTGATGGCGGTGGCCGCGCCCGGCTCGGGGCCGACCAGCTCGAAGGCGAAGCCGAGCGCGGCCAGCCGGTCGCGCAGCGCGGCGTCGACCGGTCCGGCCAGCAGGGTCGGGGTGCGGTGGCCCTTGGGATGAACGGGTGCCATCACCGCCATGTCGACATAGACGGCGCCGGTGGCGCAGACGCGGGCCGCGGTCTGGCGCTTGCGGTCGGGCGAGACGGAGTTGACGTCGAGGAAGACCTGGCCCGGCCGAAGCCACCGGCAGGCGTCGGTCGCCGCTTCCAGGCTCTGGTCGGCGGTGACGGCGGAGACGATCCAGCCGGCGTCGGGCATGCCGGTCTCGCGGCCGGCCTCGGCGACGCCGCGTCCGCGCAGGGCCGCGCGGCAGGGGCCGTCGACGCCCTCGCCCGGCAGCAGGCGGTCGAAGGCGGCGAAGGCGAGCGCGGGGTCGGCCGCCGCCAGACTGTCGCGAAAGGCGCGGCCCGCCTCGCCGAAGCCGATGAAGCCGATGCGCATTTCCGCCTCCTCAGAATGTGTGAATCGATCGGGGATGCGAAAGAACACCCACCGAAATCCTCGAGATTTCTGGCTCCGGCTTCGCGGAAACGGGCATTCTTCACATCCTCTCAGTCGCCGAAGACCACGCCGTCGAAGAGTTTTCGCGCCGTGCGCAGGATGGCGGCACTCTTGACGCCGCCCGCCGCGTCGAGCGTCGCCACCACCGTCATCTCGCCGGTCGGGTGCTCGATGGAGAGGGAGCGGCGCGCCCCCTCGCCCGCCTGCGCCAGTTCGGCTGCGGGCGAGCCGGGCAGCAGGCAGGCGGTGGCGACGCTGACGGCGCCGAGCACGCCGATGGACGAGTGGCAGGAATGCGGGATGAAGGTGCGGGTGGAAATGGCGCCGCCGTTCCGCGGCGCCGAGACCATGGTCATCTTCGGGACCGAGGATTTTTCGACGTCGCCGAGGTTCATCAGCGGTCCGGCCTTCAGGCGGATCGCCTCCAGCTTCGCGCGCAGCGCGGCGTTCGCCTCGAGGTCCTTCGGGTTTTCCTCGCCCGAAATGCCCATGTCGGACGCCCGCATGACCACGCAGGGCATGCCGTTGTCGATCAGGGTCAACTCGATCCCGTCGATGACGTCGACGGCGTTGCCCGTCGGCAGCAGCGCGCCGCAGGAGGAGCCAGCCGTGTCCTCGAATTCGATGGGCACGGGCGCGGCGGTGCCCGGCACGCCGTCGATGCGGGCGTTCCCGGCATAGGTGACCCGGCCGCCGGGCGTGGCGACGGTGGCGACCGCCGTCTGGGCGGTGTTTTCCATGAAGATGCGCACCGGCGTCTCCCCGTCCTGCGCCGCGACCAGCCCGCGCTCGATGGCGAAGGGGCCGACGCCGGCGAGGATGTTGCCGCAGTTCTGCGCGTCGGTGACGATCGCCTTGTCGACGAAGACCTGCAGGAAGAGATAGTCGACGTCGACGCCGTCGCGGGCGGACTTGCGGACGACCGCGACCTTGGAGGTGAGCGGGTCGGCGCCGCCCAGGCCGTCGATCTGGCGCGGATCGGGCGAGCCCATGACGCGCAAGAGGAAGGCGTCGCGGGCAGCGGTGTCGGCGGGCAGGTCGCCGGCGAGGAAGTAGCCGCCCTTCGAGGTGCCGCCGCGCATCCACAGGCAGGGGATGGCGGTGTCCGGTGGAGTTGTCATTTTCCCATCTCCGGTTCCCACGCACGGAAGCACCCCCTCTCCGTCTCGCTTCGCGAGCCACCTCTCCCCCTGCCCGGGGGAGAGGATAGGCGCCCGGCTTGTCTCGCTTCCAGCAACGGAAACGGCGCGACGCCGAAGCTGCGATTCCTCTCCCCCGGGCAGGGGGAGAGGTGGCCCGAAGGGTCGGTGAGGGGGTGCTTCGGCGCGGGTCTCAAAACATCAGACATATTTCAGCCCCTTGGCCGCGAGCTTGTCGCGCATGCCGTAGATGTCGAGGCCCAACTCGCCGGCCATCAGGCGGCGGCGGGTCTCGGCTTCCCTGGTCTCGCGCGCCCGGCTCGCCTGAAGCGCGGTGTCGGCCGTCGCGCGGGGTACGACGCAGACGCCGTCGTCGTCGGCCACGATGACGTCGCCGGGGTTCACCAGGGCACCGGCGCAGACGACGGGCACGTTGACCGAGCCGACCGTCTCCTTGACGGTGCCCTGCGCGAAGACCGCCTTCGACCAGACCGGGAAGCCGATCTCGGTCAGGTCGCGGACGTCGCGCACGCCGGCTTCGATGATCAGGCCGCGCACCTTGCGATGCATGAGCGACCGGGCGAGCAGTTCGCCGAAATAGCCGTCCTCGCAGGGACTGGTCGGCGAAACGACGAGGACGTCGCCCTCGCGGCACTGCTCGACGGCGACGTGGATCATCCAGTTGTCGCCGGGAGCGATCGAGACGGTGACCGCGTTGCCCGCGATGCGGGCGCCCGGATAGATCGGGCGCATGAAGGAACGCATCAGCCCGGTGCGGCCCATCGCCTCGTGGACGGTGGCGACGCCGCAGGCGCTGAGACCGTCGACCGTGTCGAGCGGGGTGCGCTCGACGGTCTGGACAACCACGCCGCCCATCAGCGTCCCTCCGTCGGAACCAGCGTCTCGACCACGTGCGGGAAGACGGCCTCGTAGGCCTCGCCATACTTGATCGTCTTGTCGGAGTTGCGGGCGGCCTGGACGCCGCGCTGCAGCGCCACGCGGGTGTAGTATTCCCACAGATGCTCCTGGCCCGCCATGCACTTGATGGCGGCGAGCTTCTTCTCCCAGACCGGGGTGATGTCGAGCAGCGTGTTGGGCATCCAGCGGCACTGCTCGGGCTGGTGCGGCTCGAACAGCATCACCGGCGGCGCGCCGATGACCTTGACCTCGGGGTCGTGGCCATGCGCCTGCGCGACGATGCGGGCCTCCTGCGCGAACTGGCTGACCAGCGGGTGGTCGCGGTTGTAGGGGTCCTCCTTCGAATGGGTGAGCACGAAGGACGGGCGGATCTTCCGCATCAGCGCGACCAGCCGGAACAGGCTCTCCTGGGTCAGCGTGATCGGGTAGTCGCCGAGATCCCAGAACTGGATGTCGGCGACGCCGAGCGCCTTCGCGGCGGCCTCGGCCTCGGCCTGGCGCTCGCTTTTCACCCGGTCGAGCGTCATGCCGTCCTGGCGCCAGAGCTTGGCGCTCTCGCCGCGCTCGCCATAGGAGAGGCAGACGACGGTGACGTCGATGCCCTGTTCGGCGTGCAGCGCGATCGCGCCGCCGGCGCGCCAGACGAAGTCTGCCGAATGCGCGCTCACCACCAGTCCGGTCTTCCTGCTCATGCCCGTTCTCTCCCTTCCTGCCCGCGGCCGCCCCCCGGGCGCCGCTCGCGTGTTGATTCCTTCAATCCGTCCAAATATCTGGTCAGGCAATCGTTTCGGGCCAGTAGAGGCGCGTCGGATTGTCGACCAGCAGCTTGCGGCGATGCGTCTCGTCGGGCGCGATCAGCGCCAGAAGGTCGACCAGCGCTCCGTCGTCCGGCATGTTGCGGCGGATGTTGGGATGCGGCCAGTCGGTGCCCCAGAGCACGCGGTCGGGATAGCGCTCGACCAGCCTGCGCGCGAAGGGCACGGCGTCGTGAAAGGGCGGGCCGGCGCGCGAGATGCGCTCGGCGCCGCAGACCTTCACCCAGAAGCGCTCGTCTTCCATCAGGTCGCAGAGCATGGCGAAGGCCGGCTGGCCGAGGCCCCGGCTCGCGTCGACGCGGCCCATGTGGTCGATGACCATGGTCAGCGGAATCTCCTTCAGCACCGGGGCCAGCGTCTCGAGCTTGACGGCGTCGAAATGCACCACCGCGTGCCAGCCGAGCGGCGCGATCTTTTCGACGATCATGCGCACGGCGTCGATGTCGGCATCCTCGCCGAGATGGGCCACGAAGTTGAAGCGCACGCCGCGCACGCCGCCGGCGTGCAGCGCCTGGAGCTCTTCCGGCGTCACCTCGGCCTTCACCATGGCGATGCCCCGGTAGCGCCCCTCGCCTGCGGCGATCATGTCGAGCATGGCCGAGTTGTCGGTGCCGTGGCAGGAGGCCTGGACCAGCACCGAGCGGTCGATGCCGAGCTTGCCGTGCAGGGCAAACAGCGTCTCCTTCGGCGCATCGACCGGCGTGTAGGTGCGGCTCTCCGCGAAGGGAAAGCGCGCCGCCGGGCCGAAGACGTGGCAGTGCGCGTCGCAGGCGCCGGCCGGCAGGACGATGTCGGGGGTCTTGGGGTCCGGGTGGAATGGGAGGGCGGCAGGCTGCATCAGGACGTTCCGTGTCGGCTGGGAAGAGCGGCGCCCGCCGAGAGCGCCCGCCAGGCGAGGACGCCGAGCGCAGCGCAGCCGGCGAGGCGCGCGACGAGGGTGACGGGATCGGTCGCGGTGACGGTCGTCGGCCACAGCACGAGCAGCGAGGCGGCGGCCATGCCGAGCCGCTCGGCGGCGCCGAGGTCGCGGCCGAGCCAGCCGGCGAAGGCCGTCGTCAGGCCGACCACGCCGATGGCGGCGAGGATGGCCGAGAGCGCGACGTCGAGACCGGTGCCGATGGTGAGCAGCCCCGGCATGGTGACGAAGAGGAACGGCACCAGCAGCTTGACGAAGCCGAGACGGACCGATTCGAACGCGGTCCTGTTGGCGTCGCCGCCCGAGATCGAGGCCGCCGCATAGGCCGCCAGCGCCACCGGCGGCGTGATCGCCGAGACGAGGCCGTAGTAGAAGATGAACATGTGCGCGACGATGGGCGGCAGGCCGAGCCGCGTCAGGGCCGGCGCGACGAGGACGGCGAGCAGAAGATAGGCCGCCGAGGTGGGCAGGCCCATGCCGAGGACGAAGGAGGCGAGCGCGGTGAGCACCAGGATCGCCCAGATGTTCTGGCCGCCGAGATCGACGATGAGGCCGGACAGCATCAGCCCGAGGCCGGAGAGATTGAGCACGCCGATGACGACGCCGGCGGCGGCGACGGCCGCCACGATCGGCATGGTCGAGACCAGGGTCTCGCGGCAGACCGCCACGAGGTCGACGAGACCGACCCGCGTCTCCTTGCGCCAGGGCGAGACGGCGAGGCCGAAGACCAGCGCCATGACGGCGGCCCGCGTCGGCGTGTAGCCGATGATCAGGAAGGCGATCAGCGCCACCAGCGGCAGGAGCAGGTAGCCGCGCCTGGCGAGCGTCTCGCGCAGCAGCGCCAGGCCCGCGTCGCGGTCGGGCTGGAGATCGAGACGGCCGGCCTCGAGCCGCACCGCGACCATCAGGGCGAGCACGTAGAGGAGGCCCGGCACGAGGGCTGCGAGCGCGATCTGCGCATAGGGGACGCCGATGATCTCGGCCATCAGGAAGGCCGCCGCGCCCATGACCGGCGGCAGGATCTGGCCGGCCGAGGAGGCTGCGGCCTCGATGGCGCCGGCGAGCGTCGGCGAGTAGCCGACGCGCTTCATCAGCGGGATGGTGAAGGTGCCGGTGGTGACGACGTTGGCCACCGCGCTGCCGTTGATGGTGCCGAGCATGGCCGAGGACAGCGCCGCCGACAGGCCCGGCCCGCCCTGCATGCGGCCGGTGATGCCGCGGGCGATGTCGACGAAGACTTCTCCGGTCCCGATCTTCATCAGCAGCGTGCCGAGCAGCGCGAAGAGGAAGATGTATTCGACCGCCACGCCCATCGGCAGGCCGTAGACGCCCTCGGTGGAGAGCATGAGCGTCGAGGCCAGCCGGCGCAGGTCGTAGCCGCCATGGCCGTACTGGCCGGGGATCAGGTAGCCGAACCAGGCATAGGCGAGTGCGGCCACCATCAGGGCGACCAGCGCCCAGCCCAGCGCCATGCGCACCAGCACGAAGACCACCGCCATCAGGCCGACGAAGATCCAGAGATCCGGGGGCGTGGCCATGGCGCCGCGCATGACGATGTCGATGTAGGACTGCCAGAGATGGAAGCCCGGCACCAGCGCCACCGGCACCAGCGCATAGCAGGCGAGCCGGACCCAGCTCGCCCGCGCATTGATGCCGACGAGCAGCAGCCCGCCGGCGGAGACCAGCGAATAGAACAGCGAGCGCAGGATCAGGGCCGTGATCAGCCCGAAATAGGCGCCGTAGATCACCAGCGCGGTGACCGCCACGGCGATGACGGCAAAGAGGAGCGACGCGGTCGCCGCCTCCCCTTCGCCGCGGTCCGCCGCGCGGTCGATCCGCAGCCTGTCGAGTGCCCCGATCATGCGCGTCGCCTGCTCACTTGGCCTGGTCGAAGAACGCCTTGGCGCCCGGATGCAGGTCGATCGGCGTCTGCGTCGCCGTGTCGAGCGCGATGGCCTTCGCCTGCGGGTGCACCTCGCCGAGTTCCGGCAGGTGCTCGAAGATCGTCTTCGTGATGCCGTTGATCAGCGTCTCGTCGGCGCCCTCGGCGGTGAAGATCGTCGCGGGGTCGTTGATGACCATCACCGGCGCGGTCTGGTCCGGATAGGTGCCGGCCTTGATCTCGTAGGGCTGGTAGAAGGGGTATTTTTCGAACAGCGCCGCGACCTTGTCCTCTTCGATCGGCAGCAGCACCATGTCGCGCTGCGCGTCGAGATCGATGAGGGCTGCGGTCGGCGCGCCAGCGAGCACCACGGTCGCGTCGACCGTGCCGTTCATCAGCGCGTTGGTGCCTTCGGTGTAGGACAGGAACTGCGCATTGCCGGCGTCGAACACGCCATAGGCCTCGAGCAGGCGCTGCGCGAGCACGGCGGCGTTCGATCCGGGAGGTCCGAGGTTCACGCGCTTGCCGGCGAGGTCGCCGAAGGAGGCGATGCCGGTGTCGGCGGTGGTCGCCACCTGCAGCACGGCGGGATAGAGATAGGCCATCGCCGCCACCTTCTGCGCATCGCCGTCGAACGGGCCCATGCCGTTCTTGGCCTCGTAGAGCGTGGAGGAGGACGAGAAGCCGAAGGTCATCTGGTTGGCGGCGACGCGGCGGATGTTCTCCACCGAGGCGCCCGTCACCTCGGCCCGCGCGGTGGTGTTTTCCATGTGCTTGTTGAGCACGTCGGCCATGCCGGCGCCGATGACGTAGAACAGGCCGCCGGTGCCGCCGGTGCCGATGGAGATGCGCTCCTGCGCGATGGCCGGCGTCGCCGCCAGCGCGAACGCGGCGAGCGCCGCCTTCATTGCGAGATGCTTCATGGTCTTTCCTCCCTATGGATGGATCAGGTTGAACGAGCCGTCGCGGCGGTTCTTTCCGCCGCCGCGGGACGGGCGAGCGCCCAGAGGCTGGCGTGGCTGGCTTCGACGATCTGGCGGATCGCCTCGTCGTGGTCGAAGCCGTCCGCCCGGCCGTCCGAGAGACGCGAGATACGCTCGGGATTGATGAGCGTGTAGTAGAGCGAGCCGAGCAGGAACTGGCTGCGCCAGACGATGTCCTCGCGGAGCGAGCCCGGCACGCAATCGGCGATGGCGTCGATGAAGGCGCGCGTGGTGGTGTCGAAGGCATCGGCGATGATCAGCCGCGCCTGCTCGCTGCCCTCGGCCGACAGCATGGCGCGCAGCCGGGTGAAGCGGGCGCCGCCGCCGACGAGATCGTCGGAGGAGCGGAAGGCCGGCACGACATAGGCGCGCAGGATGGCGGTGAGCCGGGCGCTGCGCTCCTCGATGCGGGTCGCCTCGCGGATGAGTTCGAGGCGGCGCGCGTTCATCGGCCGGGTGTGGCGCTCGTAGATGGCCGAGAGGATGCCGGCCTTGTCGCCGAAATGGTAGGTCAGGCTGCCGACATTGAGGTCCGCGGCGCGCGCGATCTCGCGCAGCGCCACCGCGCCGTAGCCATGGCGCGAGAACAGCTCCTCGGCCGCGTCGAGAATCGCGGTCCTGGAATCGGTCTCCTTCCCTGCCCTGGCCATGTCCTGCCGCCTCCTTCCCGTCCGGGCGGTTCTAGCGGCAGCATGTCCGGGTGTCCATAGGTTTTCGACAGTCGTTCAACAGCCATGTCGATGCGTCCAAGGACCGCCGGTCGGCGCGCCGCCGACGACCGGTGCGCCGGCGGAGCGGCAGCCGCAGAACGCGTGGACAAGCGCGCCCGACGACTGGACTGCAACGTTTCAGTCCGGATATTCTCGGTGAAAACCAACGGGAGGAGCACCATGGCGGCGCGGATCAAGGGGCCTGCGATCTTTCTGGCGCAGTTTGCGGGCGATGCGGCGCCGTTCGATTCGCTGCCCTCGATCGCCCGGTGGGCGGCGGGGCTGGGCTACGAGGGGGTGCAGATCCCGACCTGGGACGGGCGGCTGTTCGACCTGAAGACGGCAGCCGGGTCGCAGGCCTATTGCGACGAGATGAAGGGCATCTGCGCCGATGCGGGCGTGGCCATCACCGAACTGTCGACGCATCTGCAGGGCCAGCTGGTGGCGGTGCATCCGGCCTATGACGCGCAGTTCGACGGCTTCGCGCCGGCATCCGTGCACGGCAATCCGAAGGCGCGGCAGGCCTGGGCCGTGGAGCAGATGCTGCTCGCGGCCAGGGCCTCGAAGAATCTCGGGCTCGACGTCTCGGTGTCGTTCACCGGCGCGCTCGCCTTCCCCTATCTCTACCCCTGGCCGCAGCGGCCGGCAGGGCTGATCGAGGAGGCCTTCGCCGAGCTCGGCCGGCGCTGGCGGCCCATCCTCGACGCCTACGAGGATGCGGGCTGTTCGATCGGCTACGAGATCCATCCCGGCGAGGACGTGTTCGACGGCACCACCTTCGAGATGTTCCTCGACGCGGTGGGCGGGCACCGGCGCTGCACGATCAACTACGATCCCTCGCACTTCCTGCTGCAGCAGCTCGACTATCTCGCCTTCATCGACATCTATCACGAGCGCATCTCGGCCTTCCACGTCAAGGATGCCGAGTTCAACCCGACCGGCCGGCAGGGCGTCTATTCGGGCTATGCGGGCTGGACCAACCGCGCCGGCCGCTTCCGCTCGCTGGGCGACGGGCAGGTCGACTTCTCCGGCATCTTCTCGAAGCTGACGCAATATGGCTACGACAGCTGGGCGGTGCTGGAATGGGAATGCTGCCTGAAGCACCCCGAACAGGGGGCCGCCGAAGGCGCGCCCTTCATCAAGAGCCATCTGATCGACGTGACGGAAAAGGCCTTCGACGATTTTGCGGGCGGGTCGACGGATCGGGCGGCGTTGCGGAGGATGATGGGGATTGGGGAGTAGGCAGTCGGCAGTCGGCAGTCGGCAGTCGGCAGTCGGCAGTCGGCAGTCGGCAGTCGGCAGTCGGCAGTCGGCAGTCGGCAGTCGGCAGTCGGAAAAAAGGTGACCGGGACCGGGTCCCGATACAAGCGTTTTCGTCCGGGTGATCCCGTTGTCCTGCGCCTTCCGCGCCACGTCTCTCCATCTTCCTTCCGACTGCCGACTGCCGACTGCCGACTTCCAACTTCCAACTTCCAACCCCCGGAGCCCCCCATGGTCAGCGCATCGAACCTCTCCACCCAGTCCGGCCCCATCCGCCTCGGCATGGTCGGCGGCGGCCAGGGGGCGTTCATCGGGGGGGTGCACCGGATCGCGGCGCGGCTCGACGGGGAGTTCGTGCTGGTGGCCGGCGCGCTGTCGTCGGATGCGGAGCGCGCGAAGGCGTCGGCGGCGGAACTGGGGCTCGATCCCGAGCGCAGCTATGGCTCCTTTGCCGAGATGGCGGCGGCGGAGGCCGGCCGCGCCGACGGCATCGAGGCGGTGGCGATCGTGACGCCCAACCACATGCACTTCCCGGCGGCGAAGGCCTTCCTCGAGGCGGGCATCCACGTCATCTGCGACAAGCCGCTGACCTCCACCCTCGCCGACGCGCGGGCGCTCGCCGCGGCGGTGGAGAAGAGCGGCAAGCTGTTCGTGCTCACCCACAACTACACCGGCTATCCGATGGTGCGGCAGGCCCGCGCGATGGTGGCGGCGGGCGAACTCGGCGACATCCGCGTGGTGCAGGCCGAATATCCGCAGGACTGGCTGACGACGCGGCTGGAGGCGAGCGGGCAGAAGCAGGCGGCCTGGCGCACCGATCCGGCGAAGTCCGGGGCCGGCGGCGCGACGGGCGACATCGGGACGCACGCCTACAACCTCGCCCGCTTCGTCACCGGGCTGGAACTCGACGCGCTGTCGGCCGATCTCACGGCCTTCGTCGAGGGCCGGCCGCTCGACGACAACGCCCATGTGATGCTGCGCTTCAAGGCGAAGGGCGATGCCCCGGCGGCGAAGGGCATGCTGTGGGCGAGCCAGGTGGCGCCCGGCAACGAGAACGCGCTGAAGCTCCGCGTCTACGGCACCAAGGGCGGGCTCGCATGGGAGCAGGAACAGCCGAACCACCTCTGGTTCACGCCGTTCGGCGAACCGAAGCGGCTGGTGACACGGTCCGGCGCCGGCGCCGGACCGGCGGCCGCCCGCGTCAGCCGCGTGCCGTCGGGCCATCCCGAAGGCTATCTCGAAGGCTTCGCCACGATCTACGCCGAAGCGGCCCGCGCCATCCGCGCCGCCCGCTCGGGTGCGGCCCCCGATCCGGACGTGACCTATCCCACCGTCGCCGACGGCGTCGAGGGCGTCGCCTTCGTGGAGGCCTGCGTGGCATCGTCCAGGAACGACGCGGCGTGGACGAGGCTGTGAGGGCGCGCGCGCAGGCGGGGGGATGGCGGCGGTTTCGGGCGTCGTGCCAGCGTCCCCCGGCCTGGCAGGTCGAACCTTTCCTTCTCGGCGCATGCTCGACGGACCGTCATCCTCGGTTCTCGTCCGGTGCAACCGTCCCGTCCGGGGCGTGGGCCTCTTCGAGCCATCGGCGTGCGGGAACGTTCCGCCCGCCCGCGAACCGCGGTCTGAGCCCGCCATCGGGATCCGCCCGAGAAACCGGCCGGGCGCCCTACCGACCGCCCTGCCCTTCCCGCGCCAGCCAGACGTCGAATGCGCGGCGCGTGCGCCAGTCGCGGTGGAAGGCGAGCAGGTTTCCCTTGAGCGAGCGCCAGGGCGAGCGGCGGCGTGAGGCCTTGCGGGCGCTCTCGATGAGACTGCCGCCCA
This sequence comes from Aquibium microcysteis, assembly GCF_014495845.1. Lineage (NCBI taxonomy): Bacteria > Pseudomonadati > Pseudomonadota > Alphaproteobacteria > Hyphomicrobiales > Phyllobacteriaceae > Aquibium > Aquibium microcysteis. The sequence continues at coordinate 1,055,628 of NZ_CP061080.1, read as the reverse complement.
GGGCGGCGCTGCCGTCGGCGACGAGGTTCTCGGCGACCGACCAGACGTCGAGGCCGAGCTCCCAGTGGTACTTGATGTCCTCGTCGACAACCCGGAAGACCCGGGCGCGCGACAGGAAGCGGGCGGCACCCTCGCGCGAGATCAGGTAGCCGACCAGCCCGGCGCGCACGTGCTCGCGCTTGAGGAGGCGGATGCCGGCGACGCTGCGCTCGACGGTGCGCCCCCTCGCCCGCTCGCCGGGAAAGTCGAACAGCTTGACGAGGTGACGGCCGTCCGCCAGCAGGTCGTCGGCGGCGGCGAGGACGACGCGGAGGCGGTCCGGGTCCGGGACGACGACGTCGTCCTCCAGCACCAGCGCGAAGGGCCGGCCGCCGTCGAGCAGGGCCCGCCAGGCCATGCGGTGGGTGGCGTAGGCCGCGATTTCGGCGGGGATCGGCGGGCGCTTGCTCCAGCGCGCCGCCGCCTTCGGATCATGCAGTGCCGACACCAGGGGATCGGAAGGCGTCGCGCCGTGGATCACGCCGATCCGGCCCGCCTCGGCGACGAGCGCCGCCTGGTCGAGCGCCGAGCGCAGCCGGGCGGCCGGCGAAGCCCCCGACGTCAGAATGAAGATATCGGGCCGCTCAGCTGGCATGATGCCGGACCTGAACCCTGGGCAGGCCGATCGGCGTGACGCCGAGATCGCGCGCCAGCTGGCCGAAGGCCTCGGTCTCGATCAGACATTCATAGGGGATCTCGGGAAATTTCAGACCCGCGAGGTGCACGTCGGAATGGACGAAGAGGGTGGTCCCGCCGACGCCGTTCAGGGGAACGCGATCGAGATAGCGCAGGTCATGGAGGTGCCGCCGCCACCAGGCGTCGATCGGCGGCTGGGTCAGTCCGTGCTTGAGGTAGCGGTAGTGCTCGACGCGGTGCGGCTTGCCGACGGCGAGCCAGGTGTTGAGGTCGAAGCTCGGACCGTCGGGAACGATGACGCAGTCGGGCACGACGATCTTGGCCTCGGCGGAAAGCAGCGAACCGATCAGATCGCGCGGCAGGCCGACGATGTCGGCATCGAGCCAGAGATACCAGCCATCGAAGCGGCTGCGCAGCGCGTGGTCGATCAGGTCGTTGCGCGCCCTGGCGATGCCGGCACGGCGCGCGCGCTGGTATTTCGGATGCCAGCGGCGGTCGCGCGGAACGTCGGGCGCACCGCGCTGCAGACGGACGCTCGTCATGGAGGCGAAGTCGCGGCCATGGCGCGCGATCAGATCGGCGATGACGTCCGCCGTCCGGTCGCTGCTGCCGCTCTCGCCGTAGAGCACGTGGATGCGGTCGCGCGGATGATCGAGCCCGAGCAGCTGCCGCAGGTTCTCCTCCAGGAAAGCCTCGGCATTGCGGACGGGGATGAGCACCTTGACGAAAGGCGGTTCGGCCGGGCGCCGGAGCGGCAGCGTCAGAATCGCCTGGTCGACCTGCCGCCGCGCAGCCTTGAACGTGAGGCGCTCGTCCCACCGCAGCCGGCTTCGCAGCTCGCGCAGCTGCGCGAGCTTGCGGTGGTAGAGCGAATGCGGGCGATTGTCGAAGTAGCTCCCCTGCCAGCAATGCACCGACAGGACGCCGCCGGCAAAATCGCCCCAGCGCGGATCGGCGGCGTCGTCGCCGTGGACGGTGATGCCGGCGAAGAGATGCGAGGAGTTGAGCGACAGGGAAGCCGGTTGCGGCCATTGCTCGACGGCGGCCGAGAGAATCAGCGGACCCGTCGTCTCAAGGACGTCGAAGTCGCGGCGCGGGTACATCAGGGTGCACAGGTCGATGACGCGGTCCCAGAAGGGATGGCCGGCGGGGCTCGCCATGGTGCCGTTGAACCACAGCGCGTGCATGCCGCGGAAGCGCGCGGGATGGTGCTGCAGGCGCGGCTCCTCGCACAGCACCACGCGCGGATCGCCCGCGAGCGGCTCGAGGGAGGCCGTGCAGATGGTGTCGATGTCGGCATAGATGCCGCCGAAGTGCTTCAGCAGACAGTAGCGCGCCAGATCCGCCCGCTGCACGGGGCGGGAATAGCCGTCGAACATGGGCAGCAGATGCGGGAACTCTGCGGCCATGAAGGCATGCAGATCCTCGTCGGACCAGAACATGTAGCGCCAGCCGGGGTTGAGGGTCTCCCAGCTTTTCGGGTCGCCCGCCTTGATGGGATGGTCCCTGCTGCGCCAGGTCTGGTGTATGATGCGCGGAATGCCGGCGGAGACGGAATGTGCCATTCTTGCAAGCAAACCTGATTGAGGAGGACGGCCGTGTGTCCGGCGCAGAAATCCGGAATGACGCCAATTATCAAGTCCTTTCGGGCCGTCTGCAGGGAGCGCGGCTGTTTCTGCGGAAAAACCTCCACGCCTCCCGCCGCGCCGCTCCGACAGTGGCCGCCCTTGATCCGGGCGACGTGGCCGGCCTCGTGGAGGCCGCGCGGGCCGGTCGGCCGGACTTCATCCTGTTCGAGGGCGTGGCCCTGCTCGATGCGATGCGCGAGGTGCGGCGGGCGCTGCCGCAGGTGAAGATCGTCGTCGATTTCCACAACCTCGAAGGGCCGCTCTACAGGGACGTGCGCCTGGCGCGGCTTGCGGCGCCGGTGCGGCCGTTCGCCCGGCTGCTGCTGCTGCGACGGCTGCGGGCCGCCGCGGCCGCGGACCGGGAAGCGGTGCGGATCGCCGATTCGGTCTGGACCTGTTCGGAGCGCGACGCCGCCGCCGTACGCGCCATGGGCGAAGCGCGGGCGGTGCCTGTGGTGCCCAATCCCATCCCGTCCTGGTGCGGGACCGCCGGAGCCTGGGCGGAACGCGGCGCAGGACGCAGGGTTCTTTTCGTCGGCCATCTCGGCTACGCCCCGAACCGGCGCGCCGTCGACGAACTGGTCGGCGCGATCATGCCGGCGCTGCGGCAGCACTTCGCCGATGCCGAACTGCATGTCGGCGGCCGGGCGCCGCGCGAGCGCCAGGCGCGGCTGCTCGGCGCGCACGGCCACCGGCTGACCGCCGACCCGCCGGACATGGCGCCGCTCTACCGCGACGCGGCGGCAGCCGTCATGCCGCTGCGCCAGGGCGGCGGCACGCGGATCAAGGCGCTGGAGGCGCTGGCGGTCGGCTGTCCGGTGGTGGCGACGGCCAAGGCGGTGGAAGGCCTGGCACTGGAGGACGGGCGGCACTTCCTGCGCGCCGAGACGACCGGCGACTTCGTGTCGGCGCTGTCGCAGCTGTTTCAGGACCGGGACCTCGGCCGGCGGCTCGCGGCGGAGGGGCGGCGCTTCGTGCACGAGACCCATGGCGACGCGGCGCGGTCGCAGTCGGTGCGGGCCGCGCTCGCCGGCATCGGCATCAGCTGAACCGCATGCCGGTTCAGCGCATGGCGCCGAGGAAACCGAGCACCGCCCCGCGCATGGCCGGCGTCTCGGCATGGCCCGTGTCGGGATCGGTGAGCCGGAGCAGCGCTTGCTCCGCACCCGCGGCACGATAGGCCTCACGGCACTCGGCGAAGGCAGTCTCGACCGCGTCAGGCGGAGTCAGCGGGTCGCGGTCTCCGGTGCAGACGAGCTGCGGGCGCGGCGCGACCATGCCGGCGATGCGGCCGAAGGAGGTCTGCGCCAGGAGCCCCGGGATCGTCATGTAATGGCCATGCAGGTCGTGCGCGCCGGTGCGGATCAGGCCGGCGAGATCGGCAAAGCAGCACAGATGCGCGACGCGGGCGATGCGCGGCTCGATGGCGGCGAGGAAATAGGCATGCGTGGCGCCCATGGACAGGCCGAAGGCGGCGATGCGGGCGGGATCGACGTCGCTGCGGGCGGCGAGATGGTCGAAGCCGGCGAGAAGGTCGGCCAGCATCTCGCCCATCAGCGTCCTGCCCTGCCACAGGAGTGCCTTGGACAGCGGATCCTCGCGCTCGTCCGCGCTCTCGCCGAAGGTCGGCATGTCGAGGCAGAGCGTCACGAAGCCGCGCTGCGCGAGCAGCGGCCCCCAGGGCGAGAGCAGGCTCGGGCGGCCGTCGAGCAGCTCGGCCGCGCCGATGCCGTAGCGGGCGCCATGGGCGTGGCAGTAGAGCACGGCCGGCAGGCGCCCTGCCGGCGCTTCGGGCCGGGCGAGGAAGGCCCGCGCGCTGCGGCCCTCGCCGAGGTCGAACCGCAGGGTCTCGATGGCCACGCCCGCGCCGGCGACGACGCTGCGCGCCAGCGCCGGCGGGGCATGTCGCGGACGCGCGGGCACGCGGATCAGGTCGCGGAGGGCTGCGGGCGTCACGACCGCGCCCTCCCCGCGCCGGCTTCGATGACGGCCCTGAGCGGCGCGACCGCACCCGCCCGCAGGCCCTCGCCCTCGCGGATGAAGACGCCGCGCAGCTCGAAGCCTTCGACCACGAGGCGCTCGCCGATGACGCCGCGATAGGCGAGGCGGAAGGTTCTGGCATTCCATTCGACGATGCGCACGACGAGGTCGAGACGGTCGCCATTGGCCGCGGGCGACCGGAACGTGGCGCCGACGTCGATCAGCCCGAGCCCGATCGAGCCGAGGCCGTCGCAGATCGCGGCGTGACCGCCGCCATAGCGGTAGAGCAGTGCGTGGAAGGTGGCGTCGAACCAGCGGAAGTGATTCGGATAGTAGACGATCCCCGCAGGATCGCAGTCGCCGAAGCTGACGGGGATGGAATTCTCGTGGACGATCTCGATCATGGCCGACTTCCGGACTGTTGTGCCTCACGCCGCGGGGGCGGTCCGGGACAGCTAGAGCAATGTCGGCAGCGGTTGAACAGGCTCGCGCTGCATCCGCGCGACAATCCCTCGCCTTTCCGCGCACCCCGCTTCCCTGCCCACAGAAATATGATAATTAGGCTCATGTTTTTTCGTTCGCCCTCTACCATATTGTCTGGAACTGTTCTAAAGAGAGGCCACGCCACTCGGACCATGGCAGCGAGGACGACCTATGCGGCTCACACGCCAGACGAACTACGCCATCCGCATCCTGATGTATTGCGCGGCCAACGAAGGCCGACTCAGCCGGATTCCCGAGATCGCGGCGGCCTATACGGTGTCGGAGCTGTTCCTGTTCAAGATCCTGCAGCCGCTGGTCGAGAACCAGCTGGTCGCGACGGTTCGCGGCCGCAATGGCGGGGTGAAGCTCGCAAAGCCGGCCGCCGAGATCACGCTGTTCGACGTCGTGCGCGTGACCGAGGAGAGCTTCGCCATGGCCGAATGCTTCGAGAACGACGCGGCCGACTGCCCGCTGATCGACAGCTGCGCGCTGAACGCGGCGCTGCGCAAGGCGCTCGGCGCCTTCTTCGACGTGCTGGAGAGCTACACCATCGCCGACCTGGCGAAGGAACGGCCGAGCCTGCAGCTCCTGCTCGGCATCGACGCCAACACCGGCCACGCCATCGCCAACTGACGGTGGGCGCCGGCGCCGCCTGCACCCGCCCGCGCGGGGGCTTCCGCTTGCCTGCCGTTCGCCCCATCCCGCCACGCCTGAACAGGAAGGAAGACCCGCCATGTACGTCGCCATGAACCGCTTCAAGGTCAACAAGGGTTCGGAAGAGGCCTTCGAGGCCGTCTGGAAGGGCCGGGATTCGACGCTGTCGGAGATGAAGGGGTTCCGGACCTTCCACCTGCTGCGCGGCGCCACCAACGAGGCCGAGGGCTACACGCTCTACGCCTCGCACACGGTGTGGGCGAGCTACGACGACTTCTCCGCCTGGACGAAGTCGGAACAGTTCCGCGCCGCGCACAGGAATGCGGGGAACAACAAGCCGCTGTACATGGGCCCGCCGCAGTTCGAGGGGTTTACGGCGGTCGAGGGGGCGTGACGGGCTTGCGAAATAGCCGCGAACCGCAGCGCGGCGGGCTACCGTCGACCGAGGCAGCGTGCGCTGCCTTGACCCGCATGCCCTCTTGCCCTATTTCCTCTGGATCGGTGCAGATCGACTGAGATCCTACGGGATCGATAGTGCCGAGGTCGTCGGGAATTCCGCTCGATCACTTGCCTATGGCTGTGGACCTTCGGGTTTGACGTCGTCGAGGATACCCATGGGGGGACCGGTAACGGTCCCCCTCCTCGTTTCAGAAGTAGGGAATCCGGTACCTAGTCATATGTGCGACGAGTCCAAAGGGGCATGACCGCAGTGTCCGGACCATGTCCGACCTGACGTAGGCGCTCTCCACGTACATTTCGAGGGAATGCAGGCTCGGGTCTTCTAGCTGTCTCGCCGAGTTCCTGATCCTGAAGAAGGCGCAATACCTGTGCTGGCCGCCCCCTTCAGAATGCTCGTAAAAGGTGAAGGTGGTCCAGTTTCTTTCACGAGTCAGCGAGACCTTCGAGGTCGGCTTCTCGAACAGGCCGCGGATCATGATGACCAGCCGTCCCGTTTGGCCGTATCTTTCCGGGCAGTAGACCCTGAGCCTGGGGTGGGTCTCGACGACATGGTCACTTTCGCCCAAGGTTTCTCCCTCGCCGAGTTCCCGGGAATAGCAATGTGTCGAATACCGGAGCCACACCCTGTATGTCTGCTTTCCGGTTGGACTCCTCCAATCGAAATCGGTGGTCGTCTGACGCAGATGGCTGAGGTCGATCAAGGTGCCGTTCTGGCGAAAATTATGGTGCTGCATATGGTCAGCGTTGCCTGGAGAGCGGGGCCTTCAGCCGTCTTGCTCTCCCTATAGCGAATTCTCCTCTGGGTTGCGATCAATTCCGGCATAAGACGCACTGAGCCTCCAGGCGTGGAAACGGTGCGGGCAATCGAGGCGCCTTCGTGACGGCATCGGACCTCGCCGGCGGCGAATGTCAGAGCGCGCGGCGCCGACGCGCAGGAGGAAAGCTCCTCCGGAACCGGGCTCGGCTCCGGCCGCCGGGCCGCATCGTTCAGGCCCGCGTCATTCCGGAAGGCGAGCCGCGCGGGGCGCGGTGGAGCCTGCCCGGAATCCATTCTGTGACGCATGACGGTGATATCGACGAGCGGACGATGCCTGCCGCCGCGTCCGCGGAATGGATTCCGGATCCGGATGCCTCCGCTTCGCTCGGCATCCGGTCCGGAATGACGCCAGCGGTGGTCAGCGCCGTCGACTGACGGTGCCCGGGCCGGAACCATCGGATGCAGCGGGGTCGACGAGGATGGGGCGGTGCAATGACGGGTCGGTCGTCATCCTCGGGCTTGTCCCCATACGCGCTAACATAGCTGCCGATGTGCAATTGCGCGCCGTCGTCGCGGTGGCTCGCGCAGTCGGTGGAGCAGACGGTCGATGGGGATCCGTCTGGTTGGTCCCTGCAAGACCGCCAGGGAGATGTTGGCGAGCGCCATGGCTGCGAGACGCCAGATCGGCAGGGCGGCCCGGTTCAGGCGGCCAGGGGGAGAGAGTCCGGCGCCTCGGGACCGAGGGCCGGCAGGTCGTCTTCGGTCAGCAGGGCGGCCAGAAGGGCGGTGTTGATCCACAGGCGCGCCAGGTTGGGATCTTTTGCGCGGAGGTCTTCCAGGCCCACCAGCGACTTCATCCGTTTGAACGCCAGCTCGACCTGCCATCGCAGCCGATAGGTCGAGGCGAGCCGTTCGGGCGGCCAGCCGTCCGACGGGAGCGACGTCAGCAGCACCAGACAACCGGCCATCTCGATGCCGGCCTCGCTGGGCTCGTACCCCGCCTTGGCGGCCAGACGGCGCGCCGCGCGCCTGGCCTTCGCCGCCGCCTCGGGCGGCAGGGGCAGGATCACCACCCGGGCGGCCACCTCGACCTTCGACTTGCGGTCCTGGACCCTCACCGGCCGATCGAGCACGCCCTTCTCGCCCGCCTCGCGGCACAGCGCCAGACGATCCAGCAGCCGACCCTCCCCATCCAGCAGGCGCGGATGGGTCGAAGGGGCGCGAACCAGGAACGCGCCGCCAGCCTCGACCACCCGAGCCAGATCGTCCGCCCTGGCGTGGGCGCGATCGGCGATCCGCAATTCGCCGGCCTGGACGACGCCGCGCGACAACCGCTCGGCATCATGCCGATCGGTCACGTCCACCGAACACAGCCTGAGCCTCGAGAGGTCGAACACCGTATGCACCATCCAATAGGCCCGCTTGGGTCCGGGCGGCGCCACCACCGTGGCGTCGACCGCCATTATCCGCAGTCCGCCGCTCGAACCGGCCAGGGCTTCGGGGCAGCGCTCGGCGAGCAGGTCCGAGACCAGGTCGCCCACCCAGTCGGCACTGGCCTTCAGCCGCCTGAGCATCGCCACGTCGGACATCGACGCCAGGCCTCGCTGCTCGGCCCAGGCCGCCAGCGTGCGAAGCGAAAACCGCCCCAGCACATAGGCGAAACACAACCGCAACAGAATTGTGGCGCTGGACACCTGCCGCTTTCGAAGCAGCGCACCCGCCTCCCGCGCGCTCCTCGTCAACTCCTCCTCCGAGCCCAGTCGCGCGACCAGCTCGTCCCAATTCCATGCGTGCAGCGAATCATTCATGCGCCAAACGAATCACGCGGCGAATGCACCGTCAACGCTATGTTAGCGCGTATGGGGACAAGCCCGAGGATGACGACGCTGGAGCGGCAGGCGGCGTCGGATCGGCGGCGACGGTCGGCCGTCGGATCTGTGGTCTTCGCGGCTTTCCTCTACGCGGACCCCCGACCTTCCCCCTCACGCCGCCGCCAGCAAACTCGCATTGCCCCCCGCCGCCGTGGTGTCGACGCAGACGGCGCGTTCCTGCGCGTAGGCCGCCGGCGCGAGGGTTTCGCTGATCAGCGGGACGATCGGGCCGGCGCGGGCGGCGAGCGCCTGGCGGAGCGCGCGCTGGCGGGTTGGCTCGGCGGCGGAGGCGACGGCGTCGAGGGCGAGGTGGGCCAGTTCGTCGGGCGCGAGTGTGACGTCGAGGGCGGCGACCGGCAGGCCCTTGCCGAGCAGCGGCTGGAGGGCGGCGGGGGCGCCCGGGGCGACGGCGAGCACGGCGTTGCCGAGGGCGAGCGCCTGAACCGCCTGCGCCAGCACGAGGTCGGCGTCCGGGCCGAGGCAGAGCACTTTTCCGCGCGGTGCCAGCATGAGCGAGTTTGCCTCGCCGGTCGGTCCGGGGAGATCGTAGGGGCCGGCTTCGAGGCCGGCGGCCGCCGCGACCGCTTCCGAAGCCTTGCCGCGCAGGAGCTTGCGCAGGGTGCCGATGCGGTCGGCGCGGGTCGGCCAGTCGGAGCCGGCGGCATCGGGGAAGCGCTCGGCGATCATCGCGGCGGTAACGATCTGGCCTGACGCCGTCACCGGCTGTCCTGATGCCGGGGCCTCTCGTCCCGACCCCGGTACCGCATGCTCCTTCGCGCCGACAGCCTGCTCCGTGGCGGCGACCGCCTGCCCCGTCTGAACCATCGGCTGTCCTGCCGCCTCGGTCGGCTGACCTGTCACGCCAAACGCTTGTCCGATTGCGGCGGCCGCCTGCCCCGTCGTGGCGGCAATGGGTACCGCCGCGGAGTTGGTCGCCGCGGCCGGTGCGAAGCGGGACGGACCCTTCCGGAACCGCCGCAGATAATGCGGGCCACCGGCCTTCGGGCCGGTGCCGGAGAGGCCTTCGCCGCCGAAGGGCTGGGAGCCGACGACGGCGCCGATCTGGTTGCGGTTGACGTAGAGATTGCCGACATGGACGGTGTCGACGAAGCGCTGGACGCGTTCCTCGATGCGGGTGTGCAGGCCGAAGGTGAGGCCGTAGCCCATCGCGTTGACGTCGGCGATGACGCGGTCTATCCGGTCGGCCTCGAAGGTCGCGACGTGCAGGACCGGGCCGAACACCTCGCGCTCCAGTTCGCCGATGCCGGAGACGCGGAGGATGTGGGGGGCCACGAAATGCCCCTCGCCCGGCGCGTCGAGCCTGGCCACCAGCCTGCCCTGCGCTTCCATGCCGGCGCAGTAGGCCGAAATCGAGGCCCGCGCCTCGTCGTCGATGACCGGGCCGACGTCGGTCGACAGCTGCGCCGGGTCGCCGACGACGAGTTCGGCCAGGGCGCCGGTCAGCATCTCCATGATCTTCTCCTCGACGTCGGTCTGGACGTAGAGGATCCGCAATGCCGAACAGCGCTGGCCGGCACTCTGGAAGGCGGAGGCCAGCACGTCGCGCACGGCCTGTTCGGGCAGCGCGGTGGAATCGACCAGCATGGCGTTGAGGCCGCCGGTCTCGGCGATCAGCATGGCGTCGGGCGACGCCGTTCGCGCCAGCTGGCGCTCGATCGACCTCGCGACCTCGGTGGAACCGGTGAAGCAGACGCCTGAGATACCCGGATCGGCGACCAGCGGCGCGCCGACCGAGGGGCCGTCGCCCGGCAGCAGCTGCAGGATGTCGGCAGGCACGCCGGCCTCGTGCAGCAGCGCCACGGCGCGGGCGGCGATCAGCGGCGTCTGTTCGGCCGGCTTGGCGATGACGGCGTTGCCGGTGACGAGGGCGGCCGCCACCTGGCCGGTGAAGATGGCGAGCGGGAAGTTCCACGGCGAGATGCAGACGACGACGCCGCGCGCCTGCGTGCCCGCCTCGGCACCCGCGGCCCCGGCGGCGTAGTAGCGTAGGAAGTCGACCGCCTCGCGCACCTCGGCGATGCCGTCGGCCAAGGTCTTGCCGGCCTCGCGGGTGCAGAGCGCGAAGAATTCCGCGGCATGCGCTTCGTAGAGATCGGCGGCGCGCAGCAGCATGGCGGCGCGGTCGGCGACGGGGGTCGCGGCCCAGGCGGGCTGCGCGGCGGCGGCGATCCGCACGGCCTCGCCCGCAAGGGCTGCGTCGGCCTCGACCACGGTTCCCACAGCCTCACCCGGCCGCGCAGGATTGACGATCACGCGGGCGAGACCGCCCTCGCCCGCCGCCGGCGTGATCGGCCGGGCGGTCCAGACCGAACCCGTCATGAAGGGCGCCCGCGCCGCGTCGAGCGCGGCGATGGTGACCGGGTCGGTGATGTCGAAGCCGTGTGCCGCCTTGCGGCCCGCGCCGAAGATCGCCGCCGGCATCGGGATCGCCGGATTGTGCGCCGGTCCCTGGGAGGCGACCACCTCGAAGGGATCGCGCGCGATCGCTTCCGCGCTGACCGCCTCGTCGACGATCTGGTGGACGAAGGAGGAGTTGGCGCCGTTTTCGAGCAGCCGGCGGACGAGATAGGCGAGCAGGTCGGAATGGGCGCCGACCGGGGCGTAGATGCGGCAGCGGGTGCCCTCCGTCCTGCGCACCGCCTCGTGCAGCGCCTCGCCCATGCCGTGCAGGCGCTGGAACTCGAAGGCGTGGGCGTCGTCGGCCATGGCGAGGATCGCGGCCACGGTGTGGGCATTGTGGGTGGCGAATTGCGGGTAGATGCGATCGGTCATGCCGAGCAGCTTGCGCGCGCAGGCGATGTAGGAGACGTCGGTGTTGGGTTTTCGCGTGAAGACGGGATAGCCGGCGAGCCCGAGCGTCTGGGCGCGCTTGATCTCGGTGTCCCAGTAGGCGCCCTTGACGAGGCGCACCATGATGCGGCGGTCGAGGCCTGTCGCCAGCGCATGCAGCCAGTCGATGACGAAGGGCGCGCGCGGGCCGTACGCCTGGACGACGACGCCGAACCCCTCCCAGCCGGAGAGTTCGGGGTTGGACAGCGTCTCTTCGATCACGTCGAGCGACAGGTCGAGCCGGTCGGCCTCCTCGGCGTCGATGTTCAGCCCCATGCGGGCGTCGCGGGCGGCGAGGCAGAGCGCCGTCAGCCGCTCGACCATGACCGGCAGCATGCGATCGCGCTGCGCCTGCTCGTAACGGGGATGGATCGCCGACAGCTTGACCGAGATGCCGGGATTGCGGCGGACCTCGTTGCCGGTCGCAGTGGCGGCCAGCGCGGCGATGGCGTCGGCATAGGCGCGGTGGTAGCGCAGCGCGTCGCCCTCGGTGCGGGCGGCCTCGCCCAGCATGTCGTAGGAATAGAGATAGCCCTTGCGGGTGAAGTCGCGGCCGCGCCGCACGGCCTCGTCGATGCTGCGGCCGAGCACGAAGTTCTCGCCCATCTCGCGCATGGCGGCCGAAACCGCCGTGCGGATGACCGGCTCGCCGAGGCGGCGGACCATGGATCGCAGCGTCCGCTCGATGGTGCCCTCGCCCTCGTCGAGCACGCGGCCGGTGAGCATCAGCGCCCAGGTCGAGGCGTTGACGAAGATCGAGGCCGATTCGCCCGAATGCGCAGACCAGTCGTGCGGCGCGATCTTGTCGCGGATCAGGTCGTCCATGGTCTCGGCGTCGGGCACGCGCAGCAGCGCCTCGGCCAGGCACATCAGCGCCACGCCCTCCTGCGTCGACAGGCCATATTCGGACAGGAAGACTTCCATCAGCTGCCGGTCGGAGGAGGAGCGCACGGTGCGCACCAGACCGGCGGCGCGGGCGGAGATGTCGGCGCGCTGGGCATCCGACAGCCGGGCTGCGGCGACGAGCCGGGCGAGCGCCGCGTCCTCGTCCGGCAGGGTGTTGGCGCGGATGGTTTCGCGCAGATCAGGACGTGTCGGCATGGCGTTGACCCCGGGAAAGGACGGCTGGCCGCGTGCCGCCGCCTCGGGAGGCTGGTCGACGCGCCAGTGGCCCATCATAGCATTTCCCTTGACGGGCGGCCGGTCCATACAGGAGAGAAATCCAGGCCGATCGTCCCGTTTGGCGCGGCCATTTTCAACGGTGCGGACCATGAACGAGCGCCCGACGGATCAACTGGATCGTATCGACCGCAACATCCTGGCGACGCTGTCGCGCGAGGGACGGCTGTCGATGGCGGAACTCGCCGCGCGGGTCGGCCTGTCGAAGACGCCGGTGCAGGCCCGGGTGCGGCGGCTGGAGGCCGACGGCTACATCCGCGGCTATGCGGCGATCGTCGACCGCGAGCGCATGGGCGAAGGCCATGTCGCCTTCGTGCAGGTCAAGCTCTCCGACACGCGCTCGGCGGCGCTGGAGGCCTTCAACAAGGCGGTGCTGGCGGTGCCCGAGATCGAGCAGTGCCACATGATCGCGTCGAGCTTCGACTATCTCCTGAAGGTGCGCACCAAGGACATCGCGAGCTACCGCCGCGTGCTGGGCGAGCGCATCTCGGCGCTGCCCCACGTCGCGCAGACCTCGACCTTCGTGGCGATGGAGACGGTGAAGGATCGCTGAGGCGGCGCTGGCCGTCCTGCACCGGATCGCGGGCATGGGCGGCGAGGCATGGATCCCGGATACGCGCCGCCTCGGTCCGTCCTCCACCCCACGCAGTGGGGGCGGAGGTGGCGTCGCGAAGCGACGACGGAGGGGGGGGCGCGACGCTGATGGATGCGGCGACGATCGTGACGATGGTCGCGACCGTGGAGCGGGGCCGGCGGAGGGACGGCGCCGGCGGTCGGCGGCCTCGTCGTGCACCGGATCGCGGGCATGGGCGGCGAGGCATGGATCCCGGATACGCCGTCCTGCGCTACGCTTGGACGCCGTTCCGGGATGACGAAGCGGAGGGGTGGCGCGACGGTTGCGGAGGTTGCGGAGCAGCCGGCTGCCGATGGGCGCAAGGGTGGCGGTCTGTCGGGCCGTGCCGGACGTGCCGGGCTGCCTCGGGCCGCCGATGCGCGGGAGCATGACGGGAGACCTCGCCACGTCCGTCGTGCCGACCGTTCACCGTCCCGGCTCGGGGCAGCGGGGTCCCCCCTCCGCCTCGCAGCGCTCGGCACCTCCCCCCACTGCGTGGGGTTGGAGGATGGGCGGCGGCGCTGGTGGCAGTCCGTCCTCCACCCCACGCAGTGGGGGCGGAGGTGGCGTCGCGAAGCGACGACGGAGGGGGGGCGCGACGCTGGTGGATGCGGCGACGACCGTGACGACGGGAGCGGCCGTGGAGCGGGGCCGGCGGAGGGACGGCGCCGGCGGTCGGCGGCGCGGACCTCGTCGTGGACCGGATCGCGGGAGTGGGCGGCGAGGCATGGATCCCGGATACGTCGTCCTGCGCTGCGCTCGGACGCCGTTTCGGGATGACGAAGCGGAGGGGCGGCGCGACGGTGGTGGCGGTCGCGGAGCAGCCGGCTGCCGATGGGCGCAAGGGTGGCGGTCTGCCGGGCCGTGCCGGACGTGCCGGGCTGCCTCGGGCTGCCGATGCGCGGGAGCATGACGGGAGACCTCGCCACGTCCGTCGTGCCGACCGTTCACCGTCCCGGCTCGGGGCAGCGGGGTCCCCCCTCCGCCTCGCTGCGCTCGGCACCTCCCCCCCACTTCGTGGGGTTGGAGGATGGGCGGCGGTGCTGGCGGTTGGCTATCCTCCACCCCACGCAGTGGGGGCGGAGGTGGCGTCGCGAAGCGACGACGGAGGGGGGGCGCGACGCTGATGGATGCGGCGCCCGCGGCGGCAACCGGGCGGCACGTGCCTCGTCGTGCACCGGATCGCGGGCATGGGCGGCGAGGCATGGATCCCGGATACGCCGTCCTGCGCTGCGCTTGGACGCCGTTCCGGGATGACGAAGGTGCGGGGGGGGGGGGGCGGCCTCGGCGCTGCCGGTACGAGCGGCATCTGTATACATGGATGATACCCATCGAGGTTCCCCGTGAAAGGCGGCAGGTGGTCTCGATCGCCGTGGGAATGCTTGCGCATCGAATCCGGATTCGGCGCGAAGGCTCTCGTCTGGCCTTCGTTTCGGCGGTCGACGCGGGGGCGAAAGACGAGTGCGAGGCTTGCCGAGGACGGGCGCCGGCGGGGGTGCGGCGCGCGGTGTCCGGTTGACAGGGCTGCTCCTGACGGCCATGATGCATACATGCGGATCGCCGGGAGGAGGAGCCGAAGCTGCTGCGTCGCCTGGCAGCCACCGACCAGAATGCCGTTCCGCCTCTTGCCCGTGGCCCCGACAGACCTTACGCAGCATCCGATCCTCACCCGCACGCCGGCCGGCTTCGCGCCTTCGCCGGCGACCAACCCCCGAACGGCCCGATGCCCGCCATCTTCCCGCTGATGTTCCCGATCCTGTTCCTGATCGGCCTCGGCTTCCTGGCCGTGAAGACGGGCTATGCCACGCCCGCGCAGATCGACGGGCTGGCGGGGTTCGTGGTGAACTTCGCGCTGCCCGCCGTCATCTTCTCCACTTTCACCGGCCAGCACCTGGGAGAGACGATCAACTTGCCCTACCTCGCCGTCTATGCCGGCGGCTCGCTTATCGCCTTCGCGGCGGTGTTCTCGCTGATGGGCTTCGTGCTGCGGCGGCCGCTGACGACGGCGGCGATCGGCGCGCTCGGCGGCACGGGCGCCAACACCGGCTTCATCGGATTTCCCGTGGCCTCGCTGGTGATCGGCGCCCCGGCCTTCGTGGCGATGCCGCTGACCATGCTGGTCGAGAACATTCTGGTCATCCCGCTGGCGCTGACATTGGCCGAACTCGGCCGCGACGGCGGCGGCTCGGTGACGAGCCTGCTTGCGGGGACGGTGCGGCGGCTCGCCGCCATGCCGCTGATCTGGGCGATCTTCGCCGGCACCGCGCTCTCCTTCGCCGAGGTGCCGATCCCCGGCCTGCTGTCGTCGGCGGTCGACCTGCTCGGTCGCGCCTCGGCGCCGGTCGCCCTGTTCGTGGTCGGCGGCGTGGTCGCCGGGCTCAACCGCGGCGACGTGACGGCCGACCTCGGGCCGGTGGTGATCGGCAAGCTCGTCGCGCATCCGCTGGCGGTGGGCGGCATGCTGCTCCTCGTCCCCGGCGTTCCGGCAGGACTTGCCGCATGCGCGATAGTCTTCTCGAGCGCCTCGATGCTAACGATCTACCCCGTCCTCGCCCGCCGCTACGGGCTGGAAACCAAGGCGGCGGCCGCGCTGATCATCGCGACCGTGGCCGGCCTCTTCACCGTCTCGGCTGTGCTGGCGATGCTTCTGGCCCGCAGCGGGGGCGCCTTCTGACACGCCCGGGCGCCGCGGTCCTCCCGCCGCGCCGCCCCGGCCCGACCCGACCCGACCGAATGGAGATCAAATTGGCTGACGAACCCCTGATCCTTTCCGCTTCCTGCTCCAACAAGCCCGGCATCGTGGCCGCCGTGTCGAAGGCGATCTTCGACATGGGCGGCGACATCGCCGACCTGCAGCAGTTCGACGACCACGGCACCGGCCGGTTCTTCTCGCGCGTGGTGTTTTCGGGCGCCACGGCGCCGATCGGGGCGCAGAAGGCACGCGACCTGCTCGCCCCCGTGCTGGCGCCTTTCGGGATGGACTGGTCGCTGCGGGCGCGCAACGAGCGTCGGCGCGTGCTGATCATGGTGTCGCGCTTCGACCATTGCCTGGCCGACCTCTTGTACCGCTTTCACATGGGCGAGCTGAACATGGAGATCGCGGGCATCGTCTCCAACTATCCGCGCGACATCTACCCGAACCTCGCCTTCGGCGACATTCCGTTCCACCACCTGCCGATCTCGAAGGAGACGAAGGCCGAGCAGGAGGCGAAGCTTCTCGACATCGTCAAGGCGGGCGCGGTCGATCTCGTCGTGCTCGCCCGCTACATGCAGATCCTGTCGGAGGAGATGACGGAGCATCTGGCGGGGCGCTGCATCAACATCCACCACTCCTTCCTGCCCGGGTTCAAGGGGGCGAAGCCCTACCACCAGGCGCATGAGCGCGGGGTGAAGCTGATCGGCGCGACGGCCCACTACGTCACCAGCGATCTCGACGAGGGACCGATCATCGAGCAGGACATCGAGCGGGTGAGCCACCGCGACACCGCCGAGGAACTGGTGCGCAAGGGGCGCGACATCGAACGCCGCGTGCTCGCCCGCGCGGTGCGCGCCCATCTGGAGGACCGCGTGCTGATGAACGGCATGCGCACCATCGTGTTTCCGGAGTAGGAACTGCGGCTCCGACGCTCGACCGGTCGCATCTCCTTCGTCGATTGCCGGTCAGCAGAAGCCAGTTTCATCGGACGGCCGTCATCCTCGGGCTTGTCCCGAGGATCTGCCGATTTCCGCGCGGTTGGCGCTTCCGCGCGTTCCATGCGCGGGCAATAGCGCCCTATAAACCGGACGCGGCAGATCCTCGGGACAAGCCCCATACGCGCTAACATAGCGTTGACGGTGCATTCGGCGCGTGATTCGTTTGGCGCATGAATGATTCGCTGCACGCCATGAATTGGGACGAGCTGGTCGCGCGACTGGGCTCGGAGGAGGAGTTGACGAGGAGCGCGCGGGAGGCGGGTGCGCTGCTTCGAAAGCGGCAGGTGTCCAGCGCCACAATTCTGTTGCGGTTGTGTTTCGCCTATGTGCTGGGGCGGTTTTCGCTTCGCACGCTGGCGGCCTGGGCCGAGCAGCGAGGCCTGGCGTCGATGTCCGACGTGGCGATGCTCAGGCGGCTGAAGGCCAGTGCCGACTGGGTGGGCGACCTGGTCTCGGAACTGCTCGCCGAGCGCTGCCCCGAAGCCCTGGCCGGTTCGAGCGGCGGACTGCGGATGATGGCGGTCGACGCCACGGTGGTGGCGCCGCCCGGACCCAAGCGGGCCTATTGGATGGTGCATACGGTGTTCGACCTCTCGAGGCTCAGGCTGTGTTCGGTGGACGTGACCGATCGGCATGATGCCGAGCGGTTGTCGCGCGGCGTCGTCCAGGCCGGCGAATTGCGGATCGCCGATCGCGCCCACGCCAGGGCGGACGATCTGGCTCGGGTGGTCGAGGCTGGCGGCGCGTTCCTGGTTCGCGCCCCTTCGACCCATCCGCGCCTGCTGGATGGGGAGGGTCGGCTGCTGGATCGTCTGGCGCTGTGCCGCGAGGCGGGCGAGAAGGGCGTGCTCGATCGGCCGGTGAGGGTCCAGGACCGCAAGTCGAAGGTCGAGGTGGCCGCCCGGGTGGTGATCCTGCCCCTGCCGCCCGAGGCGGCGGCGAAGGCCAGGCGCGCGGCGCGCCGTCTGGCCGCCAAGGCGGGGTACGAGCCCAGCGAGGCCGGCATCGAGATGGCCGGTTGTCTGGTGCTGCTGACGTCGCTCCCGTCGGACGGCTGGCCGCCCGAACGGCTCGCCTCGACCTATCGGCTGCGATGGCAGGTCGAGCTGGCGTTCAAACGGATGAAGTCGCTGGTGGGCCTGGAAGACCTCCGCGCAAAAGATCCCAACCTGGCGCGCCTGTGGATCAACACCGCCCTTCTGGCCGCCCTGCTGACCGAAGACGACCTGCCGGCCCTCGGTCCCGAGGCGCCGGACTCTCTCCCCCTGGCCGCCTGAACCGGGCCGCCCTGCCGATCTGGCGTCTCGCAGCCATGGCGCTCGCCAACATCTCCCTGGCGGTCTTGCAGGGACCAACCAGACGGATCCCCATCGACCGTCTGCTCCACCGACTGCGCGAGCCACCGCGACGACGGCGCGCAATTGCACATCGGCAGCTATGTTAGCGCGTATGGGGCTTGTCCCGAGGATCTGCCGATTTCCGCGCGGTTGGCGCTTCCGCGCGTTCCATGCGCGGGCAATACCGCCCTATAAACCGGACGCGGCAGATCCTCGGGACAAGCCCGAGGATGACGGCGGAGGTGTTGCGCCGATCGGCGACCGCAAGGGCCGTTGGACCAAGGGCTGCCCGCACTGCGGCGTCGTCTCGACACGCTTCGAGACGAGAAAAGCCCCGCTCCGGCCTTTGCCGGAGCGGGGCTTTTCCGTTGGGGACCGCTGCCGAAGCATCAGGTCCGCCGCATTGGCGTCAGGTGCGGGGCGTCAGGTGCGCAGCACCCGGTATATGGCCGGGATGACCAGGACCGTCAGGATGGTCGAGGACGCCAGCCCGAACAGCAGCGAGATCGCCAGGCCCTGGAAAATCGGGTCGGTGAGGATGACCGCCGCGCCGATCATGGCGGCGAGCGCGGTGAGCAGGATCGGCTTGAAGCGGATCGAGCCCGCCTCGATCAGGATCTCGGTCAGCGGCCGGCCGGCACCGCCGGCGTGGCGGATGAAGTCGACGAGCAGGATCGAGTTGCGCACGATGATGCCGGCGAGCGCGATGAAGCCGATCATCGAGGTGGCCGAGAACGGCGCGCCGAACAGCCAGTGCCCGCCCAGGATGCCGATGAAGGTGAGCGGGATCGGCGTCAGGATGACCAGCGGCACCTTGAACGAGCCGAACTGTGCCACGACCAGGATGTAGATGCCGAGCAGCGCCACCATGAAGGCGGCACCCATGTCCCGGAACGTCACCCAGGTGACCTCCCACTCGCCGTCCCAGAGCAGCGTCGGGACCGATTCGTCCTGCGGCTGGCCGTGCAGCGCGATCACCGGCTTCTCGAGCCCGGTCCAGTCCTGCGCGTCGATCGCCTCCTGCACCGCGAGCATGCCGTAGAGCGGCGCCTCGAAATCGCCGGCGAGTTCGGCCGTCACCATTTCGGCCGCGCGGCCGTTGTGGCGGAAGACCGGGTAGGAGGCGGTCTCCGCCTTCAGTTCCACCACGTCGCCGAGTTCGACGACACCACGCGCGCCGGGCAGCACGTTGGCGGGGATCGGCGTCGTCAGGAAGCGCTCGTCGAGGGTGCGTTCGCCCTTCGGCCGCTCCAGGCGAATGGCGATCGGCTGGCGTCCGCCGCCGCGATGCGAATAGCCGACCGTCTGCCCGCCATTGAGGATGCCGATCGTGTCGAACACGTCGCCCTCCTCCACCCCGAAGAATTCGAGGTCGTCGGTGGAGATCGTGAGGCGAAGTTTCCGCGCCTGCTCGCCGTAGGAATTGTCGACGTCGACGATGAAGGGCACGGAGCGGAAGGCCGCCTCGACCTTTGCGGCGACGAGCCGCCGCGTCTCGGCATCCGGTCCGTAGATCTCGGCCAGCAGCGTCGCCATGACCGGCGGCCCGGGCGGCGGTTCGACGACCTTCAGGCTGGTGCCGGCCGGCACGGGCAGGCCGGCGATGCGCCGGCGGATGTCGAGCGCGATGGCATGGCTCGAGCGCGACCGCTCGGCCTTGGGCAGGAGATTGATCGCGACCTCGCCCTGCTGCGGTTCGGTGCGGTAGAAGGAATGCCGCACGAGGCCGTTGAAGTTGAAGGGTCCGGCGGTCGCCGCATGGGTCTGCACCGACTTCACCTCCGGCAGCGCCAGCACCTCTCCGGCCACCGCCTGCGCCACCGCGTCGGTGGCCTCGACGGAGGCGCCCTCGGGGAGGTCGATCGTGACCTGCAGCTCCGACTTGTTGTCGAAGGGCAGGAGCTTCACCGTCACGTCCTTCGTATAGAAGAGCGCCAGCGAGCCGAGGGTCAGGACGCCGACGGCGAGAAGGAAGATCCAGCTGCGGGCCTTGGACGCCAGGATCGGCCGCGCGGTTGCCGCGTAGATCCTGCCGAGCATGCCGCCATGGGCGTGGTCGTGATGGGCGGGCATCGGCGCCTTGCCGGCCGTCTTCAGCATCAGCCAGGGCGTGACGATGACGGCGACGAAGAAGGAGAAGATCATCGCCGCCGAGGCGTTGGCCGGGATCGGGCTCATGTAGGGGCCCATCATGCCCGAGACGAAGAGCATGGGCAGGAGAGCCGCGACCACGGTGAGCGTCGCGACGATGGTCGGATTGCCGACTTCGGCGACGGCCTCGATGGCCGCCTGCTTGCGGTCGCGTCCGTCGCCCATGCCCCAGTGGCGGGCGATGTTCTCGATCACGACGATGGCGTCGTCGACCAGGATGCCGATCGAGAAGATCAGCGCAAAGAGCGAGACGCGGTTCAGCGTGTAGCCCATCACACGGGAGGCGAAGAGGGTGAGGAGGATGGTCACGGGGATGACCACGGCCACCACGACCGCCTCGCGCCGGCCGATCGCGAACCAGACGAGCAGGATGATCGACACGGTGGCGAGGCCGAGATGATAGAGGAGTTCGTTCGCCTTCTCGTTGGCGGTCTCGCCATAGTCGCGCGTCACCTCGACGGCGATCTCCTCGGGGATGAGCCGGCCTTCGAGGCTTTCGACCCGGTGCAGGATCGCTTCCGCGACGGTGACGGCGTTGGAGCCGGCGCGCTTGGCGACGGCGACGGTGACCGACGGCACCCGAACCGGACCGCCCTCGCCGCGCGTCACGGTGGCGACATAGGTGTCGGCGCCGTCCTCGGCGAAGCCGATGTCGGCGACGTCGCGGACATAGACCGGGCGCCCGTCGCGGGCCGTCAGCAGGAGATTGCCGATCGCGGCCGGAGATCCCAGCGTCTCGCCGGCAACCAGCATCACCTGATCGCCGCCGTCGCGGACGCGGCCCGCCGGGAAGGCGCGGTTGGCGCTCTGCACCTTGCCGGCCAGCTGCTGCAGCGTCACGCCGAACAGCGCGAGCTTTTCGGGATCGGGCGCGATGCGGATGCGCTCGTCCTGGTCGCCGACGAGATAGGTCAGGCCGACATCGTCGATCCTGGCGATCTCGGTGCGCAGTTCGCGGGCGATGCGGGTCAGGGTGTTGGCGGTGACGGTGGCGGCCGCCTCCGGCTTCGGCGAGAGCGTCAGCGAGACGATGGCGACGTCGTCGATGCCGCGGCCGACGATCAGCGGCTCGGGCACGCCGACGGGAATGCGATCCATGTTGGCGCGCACCTTGTCGTGGACGCGCAGCACGGCCGAATCCGACGAGATGCCGACGACGAAGCGCGCGGTGACCAGCACGCCGTCGTCCTGCGTCTGCGAATAGACGTGCTCGACGCCGTCGATGCCCTTGACGATCGTCTCCAGCGGCTCGGTGACGAGCTTGACGGCGTCCTCCGCCTTCAGGCCCGAGGCATCGACGCGGATGTCGACCATCGGCACGGAGATCTGGGGTTCCTCCTCGCGCGGCAGCGTCATCAGCGCGACGAGGCCGAAGGCGAAGGCCGCGATGAGGAACAGCGGCGTGAGCGGCGAGCCGATGAAGGCCCGCGTCAGGCCGCCCGCGATGCCGAGCGGCGTGCCGTGCGGTGTCTCTGGGGATGTCATGGCAGCTCCACCACGTCACCGGCCGACAGACCGGTCAGGACTTCCAGCGTGCCGGCGTCGCCGACCAGCGGCTCGCCGAGGACGATCGCGCGCGCCACGGGCTTCCCGTCGTGCAGCACCGAGACGAAGTCGATGCCGGACCGCGTCGTCACCGCATCGCGCGGGACGACGAGGCCCTGGCGTTCGCCGACGGGCACTTCCACGAGGACGCGCGCGTCGACGAAGGCGCTGTCCAGCCCCTCGACCTCGACGTCGGCGACGACGCGGCCGTTCTCGATCTGCGGATAGATCTTCGCCAGGCGCCCGGTCAGCTGCCTGCCGTTGCCGGTGATCCGGATGCCGGCGCCCGGCACGAGCGTTCCGGAATGGCGTTCGGGGATGGCGAGCCGGAGGAAGAAGCCGCCGCCGCCGAGCGTCGCGATCTCCTCGCCGGCCATGACGACGGCGCCGCGGGTGACAGGCACGGTGAGCACGCGACCGTCGGCGGGCGCCAGCACGGCACCCTCCTGGCCCTGCTGCACGACAACCGAGCGCTGCGCCTGCGTGGCCGCGATCTGGTTCAGCGCCACGTCGACGTCGGTCCTGAGCTGGTCGAGGCGCTGCGCCGTGGCGATGCCCTTGTCGACCAGCGACTGGCCGCGCTCGAGCTCGGACTGCGCCCTGGCGAGCTGCGCCTCGAGGGCGCGGAGCTGGGCATCATAGGAGGCGATCTGGAACTCGATCTTGTCGTCGCGTACGGTGGCGATGCGCTGGCCTGCGGCCACCTCGTCGCCCTCGGTCACGAGGAGGTCGACGACGATGCCGCCGATGCGTGCCCGCGCGGGCACGAGATCGCGTGCCTCGACGCGGCCGTAGACCGCCTTCCATTCCGTGATGGCGATCGGCTCGACAGTGAAGCCGGCCGCAGCCGCCGGGGCGGCGGCCAGAAGGGCAGCGGTGAGGAGGGCAAGGCGCATCGCGTCGATCCCGGGTTCAGAAGGCGCAGCCCGGCTTCACGCCGAACCGCCTGAAGATGGAAGCGGCCGGGCAGAAGCCGGTGAAGGCGGACTGCAGCAGGTTCAGACCGATGAAGACGGTGAACCAGACGAAGAGCGGCGACACCCAGGCCGTCAGCGCGACGGACAGGAGCACCATGACGCCGGCGAAGGCGAGGACGGAACGATCGAGGGACATAGGGAATCTCCGTTTCGAATTAACACATGATCACTTATGCATGTGTTTTGGAAAGTTCAAGGCCCGGGACGCCGTTTCCCGACACGGACCGGGTCAGGCCTGCTGCCCGCCGGCGCCGGCGTCGATCCGGATCTCCTTGAGCTTGTCGATGCCGAGCACCTGCAGCGCCAGCTTCTCGTAGAAGGGCTCCGCCTGGCCCGACCGGATCTTGTGCAGGAAATACTTCTCGAAGCCGATCTTGGCGGTGTGGACCCATTTGCCCGAGGCGGACCAGTTGACGTTGCGCGGCGGGATCTGCGGCTGCGCGACGAAGGCGATGCCGGAATCGCCGAAATCGGCGAGGCAGACGGCGTTCCAGGTGCCCTGCGCGTCGGGCGCCCTGCCCTCGACGAGGCGGGCGATGTTGTGGGCGGTGGCGGTGACCATGGATTCGATCATGAAGCCGGTCTTCGGCACGCCGACGGGCACGGGCGTCTTGCCGACCGGCGGGATGGCGACGCAGACGCCGATGCCGAACACCTCCGGATAGGCGGGATTGCGCTGGTGCTGGTCGACGAGGATGAAGCCGCGCGGATTGGTGAGACCTTCGATTCCGCGCACGGCCTCGACGCCGCGGAAGGCCGGGAGCATCATCATGAAGTTCTGCGGCACGGCGTGGACCTGGCGGACCGAGCCGTCCTCGGCGATCTCGCTGGCATGCAGCATGCCCGGCTCGATGCGGTCGACGCGGGCGTTGCAGATCCACTTGATGTGGTGCTGGCGCAGCTCGCTCTCGAGCAGGCCCCTGGTGTCGCCGACGCCATCGAGACCGAGATGGCCGACATAGGGCTCCGACGTCACGAAGGTCATCGGCACGCGGTCGCGCACCCTGGCGTCGCGCAGCGCCTTGTCGAGGATGAAGGCGAATTCATAGGCCGGGCCGAAACACGAGGCGCCCTGCACGGCGCCGATCACCACCGGCCCCGGATTGGCGACGAGGCGGTCGAAGGCGTCCTTCGCCTGCAGCGCGTGGTCGACGTGGCAGACCGACTGGCTGTTGGCGGCGGGGCCGAAGCCCTCGATCTCGTCGAAGGCGAGATCGGGTCCGGTCGCGATGACGAGATAGTCGTAGGCCAGGCGCGCGCCGTCGGTCAGCTCGATCTGCTTCTCCTTCGGATGCACCTTCGCGGCGCCCTGCGGATGCAGCTCGATGCCGCGCTTGCCGAAGACCCTGGTGAGGTCGACCTCGATCGCCTCCCTGCTGCGCCAGCCGACCGCCACCCAGGGGTTCGACGGGACGAAGGAATAGCGGCTGCCCTTGTTGACGACCGATATCCTGTGCTGCCTGCCGAGCGCGTCGCGCAGCTCGTAGGCCATGATTGTGCCGCCGAGCCCGGCGCCGAGAACGACCACATGTGCCATGTCTTCTCCTCCACGGTTTCAGATGCGGCCGAACAGGCCATCGCCGCCTATAGGCCCTGAGGAGAGAATGGTCGTTGACGCAGATCAATTTAAATGAACACATGTTCATATGACGAGTGGCTCGGCTGGTCCTCGCCGTCCGATCCCGTTCTTGCGGTCCCCGCGACGCGCCGAGCCGACAGGGGCTGGCCGGTCCACCATGACGAAGGGGCGCCCGGCGGACGCCCCCTCGATGACGGTCGGACTTCGGCGCGCTCAGGCGGCTTCGTAGGTCACGCCGTCGTCTTCGGCGGTGCCGATGACGTGCCAGACGGTGGCAGCACCCGCGCCGTCGTTGCGGATCCAGTGCTTCTGGCCGGCGGGCGTCTTGACGAGATCGCGCGGTCCGAGTTCGACCTCGACGGTCTTGCCGTCGTCTTCCCAGCCGACGACCAGCGAGCCTTCGAGCACCAGGAACGCATCCTCGACCGGGCGGACGAAGGGCTTCAGCGCGACGCGGGACGGGATGCCCCACATTTCCTTGCGGCAGCTGTCGGTGGCGAGCCCGCCCTGGCCGACATAGACCTTGCGCGTGAAGCCGGCCTTCTCCCAGATGGTGGGCTGCAGCGCATGGCGCACGACGTATTTCGCCATCAGCTGCTGCAGCGGGTGGGTGCCCTTGGGATCGAACCTCATGGTCTTGCCGGGCTCGGCGCCGAAGCTGCGGGCGAGTTCGGGGGCGTGGTCCTTCGGGTGGTAGTGGTAGACCGGCGGCAGCGGCTTGCCGACGTCGACCGAGATGGTCATCAGCACCGGCTCGACGCCGTCGACGCGGAAGCCATGGCCGATCTCGCGGGCGTTGAGGATCATGTCCTTCGGCCCGAGATTGACCTCGACGACCTCGCCGTCCTTCTCCCAGCCGACGACGAGCGCGCCGTCGATGATCAGGAAGCTCTCCTCGATCTCGTGGCTGTGGCAGGCGGCGTACTTGCCCGGCTCCTTGTAGATGAGGCTGAGGGTGAAATGGTCGGGCTTCAGGGTCGTCGTGTCGCCGACCTTGGGCGAGCCGCCGGCGCCGATGTAGCGCATCTGGGCGCGGGCGAGATCGTCAAAGCCGACATTCGACGGAAAGGCCTTCCAGTCGAAGGTCTTGTCGGTGAAGCGGCCGGTGTGGGCGGCGAGCGCCTCGGCGAGCGTGTCGAAGTTCCGGTACTGTGCGGTCATGGCGGGTTCCTTCCTGCGGTCAGCCTCGAACTGACGCGAACCTAGACGAGGCACACTTTGCGGGCGAGGCTGCGTTTTGCTGGCAAAGCAGGATCGGGTGATGTAGGGCCTTGCCGGCAGACACGGCGAAGGATCAGGGACGATGGCAGACGAACCCGGCGGCGACCGCTATCTCGTTCCGGGCCTCGTGCGCGGCCTGACGGCGCTGAAGCTGTTCACGCCCGAGCGCCCCGCGCTGTCGCTGACGGAGATCGCGCGGGCGCTCGGCATCTCGCGCTCGGCGGCGTTCCGCACGGTCTACACGCTGACCGAGATGGGCTGCCTGCTGCATGACGAGCGCGAGCAGCGCTATGCGCTCGGCCCGGGGGTGATGCGCCTGAGCTATGGTTATTTCGCCACCCGCGAGGTGGTGGAGATCGCGCAGGGCGAGCTGGAGAAGCTGCGCAGCACCTCCGGCTGGTCGGTGCATCTGGGCGTGCGCGACGGGACGTCGGTGCTCTACCTGATCCGCATCGCCGGCGATCGCCACAATGCGGCGATCGTGCAGGTCGGCAGCAGGCTTCCCGCTCGCAGCACGACGCTCGGACGGGTGCTGCTGGCCGACCTCGAGGAGACCGAACTCGTCTCGCTGTTTCGCGCCGATGCGGCAGGTCTGTCGAAGGGCCGGTCCCCTGCCCTGCCCGGCATCCTGTCGCGGGCCGCGCAGGACCGCCTGGCGGAAGTTGTGGTCCATGCCGGCGATTTCGAGGCGGGCATCGTTTCGGCCGCAGCGCCCGTGCGCGACATGACGGGCCGGGTGGTCGCGGCCATCAACGTCACGGCGCCGCATACGCCGGAGGCGGTCGCCGACGTCGAGGGCGCGGTGCGGGACTCGCTGCTGTCGGCGGCGCGGAGGATTTCGCGCATGCTGGGCTGGGACGGCGCGATGCGGGCGCCGCAGGAGCGTTGAACACGGGTGGCGGCCCTTGCCGCCCGGCCGATCGCAGAGATGGCGTTGCAGCCCCCTGCGGCAGTCGCTAAGACATCGAGCCGTTCACTATTGGACAGCGCGTTCAACGATTCTGCCATCGGCGGGAGGAGCCAGGCGTGACCGACATCGCATCATCCGAGGCGAAGGCCTACGGCGTTCCACCCGTCAGCCGCGCGATCGCGGTGATGCGCTACATTGCCGCCGGCAACCGCTGCCGCAACCTGAGCCACGCCGCCAAGGCGCTCGGCATCAACCGGACGACGCTGATCCGGATCCTCGCCACGCTGGCGGAAGAGGACATGATCGAGGAGGTGCCCGATTCGGGCGGCTACCGTCTGGGCACCAGCCTGATCGCGCTGGCGGCGCAGTCGCTCAACGAGCGCGGCATCCTGCAGGTGTCGCGGCCGGTGCTGCGCAAGCTGGTCGACGACCTGAACCTGTCGGCGCATCTCGGCGTCATCGAGGGGCGCGAGATCATCTACCTGGCGCGCGAGACGCCGAACTCGCATCTGGCGAGCATGGTGCGCGAAGGGACACGGCTGCCGGCGCACGCCACCACGATCGGGCGGATTCTCCTGGCGCAGCTGCCGCGCGCTGCCCTGCACGAGCTCTACAGGGACGTCGAGCTGCCGGCCTATACCGACAAGACGCGCACCAGCCTCGCCGCTCTCGAGGAGCAGCTGGCCGCCGACCGGGCGCGCGGCGTGGCCTGGAGCGTCGGCTTCTTCGAGCCGGAGATCGGCTCGGCGGCGGCGGCGGTGCTCGACCACCAGGGCCGGGCCGTCGGCGGAATCAACGTGACCGGACATTCGAGCGCGTTCGCGCCGGGGAGCCCGGCGGCGGGCAGGATCGAGGAGACGCTGAAGCGGGCCGCGCGGTCGGTCTCCGAGGCGCTCGGCTATCGCGGCTGGGGCTCGGATCAGCTGTAGGTGTAGCCGAAGGCGATGCCGGTCTCGGGCAGGCCGAGCGGCGCATTGCCGCGGCGGGCGCGGCGGACCCAGACCCGGCCATGGGCCTGGACATCCTCGAAATCGGCCTCAGCCGGAAACGAGGCGCCGTCGGCCCAGAAACCGCCGAGCCATTCGGCGCCGGCAAAGCCGGTCTGACCCTGCAACGCCGCCTCGTGCAGCGAGAAGTTGCCGAAGCCGACCATGCCGGCGAAGTCGGCGCCGGCCGAGAAGCGCGCCCGGTCGAACAGGCCGATGCCGCGGAATTCCGTTTGGCGGAATGAGGCGTCCCGCGCGAAGCGGACATCCTCGAAGCGGGCGTCGTTGTGGAAGACGGCGCCGCCGAAGCGCGCCGGTCCGCCGAATTCGACGCCCCGGAACCAGGCGAGGCCGAGGAAGCGGGCGCCGGTGGCGTCGATGCCGGACGGGAAGCGCGCGCCGGAGAAGTCGACGCCCGTCAGGTCGAGACCGGCGAGATCGAGCGGACCGTCGACCGTCACGTCCCTCAGATCCACATGCCGGCCGTGCCGCCAGGGCGCGACGAGCGCATCGCGGATGGCGGCCGGATCCATCAGGCGTCCTCGCCGACGAGGCCGGCGGCCATTTCGATCACCTGCCTCGCCCAGGGGAAGGCGAGGTCTTCAGCCATGTCGGGGCCGGATGCGTCGTGCGTGACCCGCTCGCCGACCTGCACGGCACCGCGCGCGGCCATCAGCGCGGCGAGCTTCTCGCCGCCGCCGTTGAAGGTCTCGTGATACTCGCTGTCGCCGAGGCCGAAGACGGCGAAATGGATGCCGGAAAGATCCGGCGCCTTCGCCTCCACCGCCTTCGCGAAGGGCTGGGCGGAGGCGGGCAGGTCACCGTCGCCATAGGTCGACGAAACGAGGATGTAGAAGGTGCCGGCATCGAAGCCGGCCGGATCGAAGCCCGACAGGTTGGCGCAGCTGACGTCGTGGTCGCCTTCGAGTTCGCCGGCGAGGTCCTCGGCCAGCATCTCGGCATTGCCCGTCTCGGTTCCGTAGAGGACGGCGATCTTCATGGCTGCGTCTCCTTCTCGTCGGGGGCGGCCGCCAGCGAAAGCATCGCGGCGCGGCCGGTGATCTTGGCACGGCAGCGGCCCGCCGGCGGGGCGGCGGTTTCGGCCGCGTCGATGCGCGTCCAGCCGTCATAGGTGACGGTGCCGGGCAGGCAAGCGAGGACATCGCCGGGAATGGACGACGATGCGGGCGTGGCGTCGAGATCGGCGAGGATCACGGCCGCCAGCGCCTGCGCGTCGGCGCGGTTGTCGGGGATGGTGCCGCGCGGGCCGCGGGCGAACCAGCCGGCGCCGTAGAGACCCGGCGCCATGCGGACGGCGGCGCCGCTCTCTGCCGTCGCGGTCTCGCCGTCGAAGCCGATCGCGGTGAGGATGGACGTGGCGGGGAAGCGCTCCTCGCGGCCGTCGGGTGCGATGCAGAGGAGGCCGCTGACGCAACCATCGCCCTCGACCGCTATCGGCCGGCGAGCGAAGACGAAGCGGATGCGGCGCGGCCCGGCGCCGTGGCCATGGAGTGCGGACAGCGCCTCCAGCGTGCGGGCGCCCTCCTCCGTGCCGGCGGTTCCGAGATCGTCGACCGCGATCGACACGCCGGATAGCCTGCCGAGTTCTTTCAGCATCACCGCGTCGAAGCGCGCGGCGGCAGCCGGGGAGCGGCCGAGGATGGTGATCTCGTCGATACCGCTGCCGGCCAGCCAGGCCGTGGGGCCGGGTCCGAGGTCGGAGCCGTCGAGTTCCTCCGAGGTCTTGGCGAGCAGGCGAAGCAGGTCGATGGCGACATTGCCGTTGCCGACGATCAGCGGCCGGGGGCCGAGCGGCGGCAGCGGCTCGGCGTCGGGATGCTCGTAGAGCGCGCGGGTGATGCGGCCGGCGCCATGGACGCCCGGCAGGTCGTCGCCCGGGATGCCGAGCCTTCGGTCGGTGGACAGGCCGGTCGCGACCACGACGGCGTCGTAGGCTTCACGGAGCGCCTCGAGCGTGACGTCGCGGCCGACGGTCACGTTGCCGAAGAAGCGCGCGCCCTGGCGCTCGAACAGCCGGGCGAACTGGCGCGTGATCGCCTTGGTGCCCTGGTGGTCGGCCGCCACGCCGTAGCGGACGAGGCCGTAGGGCACCGGCAGGCGGTCGAGGATGTCGACGCGCAGATCCGGGCGCGCCTTCAACAGCGCCTGCGCGACGAAGCAGCCGGACGGGCCGGCGCCGAGGATGGCGACGCGGCGGCTCATCGGATCGCCTCCCCCGCCCAGGGATGCGGCGCGCCGGACAGGTCGTGGTAGACGCTCTTCTGCGTCATGTAGGCGCGCAGGCCCTCGCGGCCCTTCTCGCGGCCGAGCCCGCTCTCGCCGTCGCCGCCGAAGGGCGTGGAGATCGAGAACTGCTTGTAGGTGTTGACCCAGACGGTGCCGGCGCGGATGGCCCTGCCGACGCGCATGGCCCTTGGAAAGTCGCGCGTCCAGAGACCACAGGCGAGGCCGTAGTCGTTGTCGTTGGCCTGCGCGATCACGTCGGCCTCGTCGTCGAAGGGGATGACGACGAGCACCGGGCCGAAGACCTCCTCGCGGCAGATGCGGGCCGTGTTGGCGACGCCGGCGAGGATCGTCGGCAGGTAGTAGGCGCCGCCGTCGTAGGCCGGGCCTTCGGGCGCCGCGCCGCCGCAGAGCACTTCGGCGCCCTCGTTCCGCGCCAACTGGACATAGGCCGCGACGCTGTCGCGGTGCGTCGGATGGACCAGCGGCGCCACCTGCGTGGCGGGATCGAAGGGATGGCCGACCTTCAGCTTGCGGGTCGCCGCGACCAGCCGCTCGACGAAGCCGTCGTGGATCGACCGTTCGACGAAGAGCCGCGAGCCGGCGATGCAGCTCTGGCCGGTCGAGGAGAAGATGCCGAACAGCACGCCGGCCAGCGCCACGTCCATGTCGGCATCGGCGAAGACGATGGTCGGCGACTTGCCGCCGAGTTCCAGGCTGATCGGCATCAGCTTCTCGGCCGCCTTGCGGGCGAGCGCGCGGCCGGTCGAGGTGCCGCCGGTGAAGCTGACGCGGCCGATGTCGGGATGCTCGACGAGCAGGTTGCCGATCTCGGAGCCGGCGCCGGGCAGCACCGAGAACAGGCCGGCCGGCAGGCCGGCAGCCTCGACGATGCGGGCGAGTTCGAGCGCCACAAGCGGCGACCACGAGGCCGGCTTGAGCAGCACGGCGTTGCCGGCGGCGAGCGCGGGCGCGACCTTCTGCGCGTCGGACGCGATCGGCGAGTTCCACGGCGTGATGGCGGCGACGAGGCCGATCGGCTCGTGCAGGGAGAGCGTCAGCGCGTCGCCGCGCTGGACGGTGGCGAGGTCGTCGGATGTTTCGAGCACGGCGCCGTAGTAGCGGAAGGTGCCGGCCGCGGAGGCCGCGAGCGCGCGGGTCTCGCGCAGCGTCTTGCCGGTGTCGCGGGTCTGGATGAAGGCGATGCGCTCGACATTCGCCTCGATGCCGTCGGCGATACGGTGGAGGAAGCGCGCGCGCTCGTGCGACTTCAGCCGCCGCCAGGCCGGATCGGCCTGCGCGGCCTTCGCACGCGCGATGGCCCGCTCGCCGTCGGCGATGGAGGCGCCGCGCAGCACGCGGTTGACCGAGCCGTCGGCCGGAAAGATCGAGACGATCTCGGCGCCGGTGCCCTCTTCCCAGACGCCGCCGACGAAGAGGCGGCCATCGGGCAGGTCGATCGCATGAGCATCCATCAGATCACCACCGGTCCCTGCCTGTTCCTGATCTCGCGCAGCACGCTCATGATGGTGGCGAGCGAGGTCTTCGCATTGCCCGAAGGGGCGTTCTCGATGCGCATGGTCACCAGCGCCACCGGCGACACGGCCTCGAATTCGTGCACGTTGCCGGAAGCCGCCGGATCGGCGACGAGGACGACCCGCGTCGCGTCAAAGCCGGCGCCGGCGAGTGCCAGCGT
This sequence comes from Aquibium microcysteis, assembly GCF_014495845.1. Classification (NCBI taxonomy): domain Bacteria; kingdom Pseudomonadati; phylum Pseudomonadota; class Alphaproteobacteria; order Hyphomicrobiales; family Phyllobacteriaceae; genus Aquibium; species Aquibium microcysteis. The sequence continues at coordinate 1,024,140 of NZ_CP061080.1, read as the reverse complement.
CGCGGCGACGTTGGCGTTCTTCGGATAGGCGGTCGCCGCCGCGCGCGCGCTGCCCTCGAAGATCACGGCGGGGCGGTCGAGCGCGGCGAGATCGACGACGGTTTCGGCCGGCGTGCCGGCCCAGGCCTTCGGCGGCTTGGTGCCGGTGTAGCGCACCTGCACGTCCCCGCCGGCCCGGAGCGCGGACAGGATGTCGATGCCGCCGACGGCGCCGGCCGGCAGGATCATCCGGGCGCCGCCGGCTGCCGCCGCCTCGCGGAGACGGGCGTGGAGCGCCTCGTCGGCCAGCGCGCCGATCGAGACCACGACGACGTCGAGCCCCGCATGGAGCAGCGGCGGGACGAAGGCGTCGACGGCGGAATGGCCGGCGCATTCGACGACGAAATCGGGCCGAGCGGCGAGCAGCGCATCGACGGTCGTGACGGCGGCGACCGGAATGGCGCCGTCGTCGAACGATGCCGGCACGTCCGCCGCGCGGCCGGGCCGCACCAGCACGGCGACGGCCTCGATGCCCGAGACCGCGCCGAGATGTCCGGCGAGCGTGCGGGCGATGGTGCCGTATCCGATCAGGCCGAGGCGCATGGGATCAGTCCGTCTTGCCGGCGGCACCTGCCGGCGGACCGGCGAAGCTCTGGGCGAAGGGGCCGATGGCGACCATGTCGATCTCGATCAGCTGCGGCCCCTCGGCGGCGAGCGCCGCCCGCAGCACGTCGCCGAAGGCCTCGACGTCGTCGACGCGGTGGTGCGGCATGCCGATCGAGGCACAGAAGAGCTTGAAATCCGGCACGGCGATCTTGGAATAGTGCCGGCGGCTGCCGTATTGCGCGTCCTGGATGTTCTGGATGACGCCGTAGGCCTGGTCGTTCATCATCACGTAGACCAGCGGCGCGGCCTCGTCGACGGCGGTGATCATCTCGGCGAGGCCGAGCATGGTACCACCGTCGCCGAGCAGCGTGATCGCCTTGGTACCCTTCGAGGCGAGCGCCGCGCCGATGCCCATCGCGACGCCCTGGCCGATGCCGCCGCCGAGTGCATGCACGCCCTGGCGGGGATCGGTGAGCCGGACATAGCGGTTGCCGAAGGTGGAGTTGGAGATGGTGACGTCGCGCACCCAGGCATGGCCACCTGCCGCCACCGTCTCCGACAGCGTGTCGGCGACGACGAAATAGGCGCCGATCTGGTCGCGCATGCGCCCCTCGGCGGTGGCGCGGGCCTGGGCGATGTCGAAGAACAGGTCCGGGTCGGTGTCGAGCTTCGCCGGCAGGCGCTCCAGCAGGCGGGCGAGCGTGTCGGCGGCATCGCCATGGGCGAAGATGTCGACGGGATAGTTGCGGCCGCCCTGCGAGGCCTCGGCGTCGATCTGGAGAAGCGGCGACGGCAGCTGCAGCTCGTTGTTGCGCGTCTCGTTGCCGCGCAGGCGCGAGCCGACGACCAGCATCAGGTCGCAGCTCGCGTAGAGCTTCTCGGCCTCCGGCGTCATGTTGAAGGCGCCGAGATTGCCCGACGAGGCCTCCGAAACGACGGCGCGGCCGTTGGTGGAGGTGACCACGCCCATGCCGCGCCGGTGCAGCTCGGTCGCCTCCGCCACAGCGCCACGGGCGCCGCCGCCGAGCCAGAGCAGCGGCCGGCGGGCGCGCAGGATGCGCTCGGCGAGGTCGTCGATGACGGCGTCCGAGGCGCGCGGCCGCTGCGGCAGCGGCGGGTGGATGCGGGCGACGCCGCGGGCCGGCGTCCGCTGCACGTCGACGGGGATTTCGAGGCTGACCGGGCCGGTCGGCGCCGAGATCGCCGCGGAGACGGCGGCCGTCAGCGCGCCGATCGCGCCGTTGGCGTCCCAGAGGCGGTAGACGGCCTTCGAGATGCCGCGCAGCATCTCGGGCTGGCGCGGCACGTCGTGGATCGCGGCGCGGTCGCGGTCGGCATAGGCGAGATCGACCTGGCTGGTGATGTGCAGCACCGGCGCGCCGGCGGTCAGGGCTTCGGCCTGTGCCCCGGCGGCATTGCCGGCGGCGGTGCCGGTGGAGGTGATGCAGACGCCGAGCGTGCCGGAGACGCGGGCATAGGCGTCGGCCATGTTCATGGCGCCCGCCTCGCCGCGCGCAGGGACGAAGCGGATGCGGCCCTGCCGCGCGACCGCGTCGAGGATCGGCATGTTGTGGATCGAGATCACGCCGAACATGACCGTGACGCCGACGTCGGCGAGATAGCGTGCGATGAAGTCGCCGACGGTCTCGGCCTGCACGAGGGATTCCATCTTCATAATGTCCGGCCTCAGATGTGTCGCGACAGCCCGCCCGAAACCTCGAGCTGGGCGCCTGTGATGTAGCTGGCCGCGCGCGATCCGAGGAACGCGATGGCCGCGGCCGCCTCGGCGGGATTGCCGAGCCGGCCAAGCGGAATGCCCTTGCGCGCGGCGAGCGCGCCGTACCAGTCTGCCCGGGACTGGGTCTTGTCCTCGCGGGCGTCGTAGCGCCGGTTCCACTGGCCGGAATCGACGAGGCCGAGCAGGATCGAGTTCACCCGGACGTGGGGCGCGAACTCGACGCTGAGCGATTTCAACAGGTTCTGGACGCCGGCTCGCGCGGAGGACGTGCAGACCATGTGCGGCTCGGGCTGGTAGGCGAGCAGCGAATTGACCGCGACGATGGCGCCCTTGGAGGCCTTCAGCATCGGCAGGAAGGCGCGGGCCGGGTAGATCTGGCTGAACAGCTTCAGTTCGTATTCGGCGCGCCAGTCGGCATCGGCGGTTTCGGCGAAGGTCGAGACGCGGCCCTGCCCGGCATTGTTGACGAGCAGGTCGCAGCGCCCGAACGTCGCCTCGACCTCGCCGGCGAAGGCCTTGACCGCCGCCTCGTCGAGCACCGACAGCGCCCGGGCGAGCACACGGCCGGCACCGAACGCGGCGGCGAGCTCCGCCTCGACGGCCCGCAGCCGCGCTTCGTCGCGGGCGCAGAAGGCGACGTTCGCGCCGCTGTCGAGCAGCAGGCGCACGGTCGCGAGGCCGATGCCCGACGAGCCGCCGGTGACGACGGCGACCTGATCCCCGTAGCCGTAGTCCATCACGTGGCCTCTGCCATGCGCAGGTCCGGGAAGCCGGGATCGGGCCTGCCCTGCATGACGGCGCGCTGCGCAGGCGTGGGCGGGCCCGCGGTCATCCAGCGGTCCATCGCCTCGGGATCGTTGCGCGACCAGACCTGCGCCTCATGCGTCGCCTCGTCGATCTGCTGCAGTTCGGAGGTGAACTCGATGCAGAAGCCCGACGGCGAGACGAAATAGGCGAAGGGATTGTTGCCGGGACCATGGCGGCCCGGTCCCCAGGTCGGCACGTGACCCTTCTGCTTCATGCGCCCGATGCCGCGCATGAACTCGTTGATGGTCGGCATCTCGAAGGCGACGTGGTTGACGCTGGCATAGGCGTTGCGGACGAGCGCGATCGAGTGGTGATCGGTGTTGCAGCGCAGGAAGACCATCTGGTCGGCCGAATAGTCCGAGACGCGGAAGCCGAGCACGTCGGTGTAGAACTGCTGCACGCCTTCCATGTCGGCGGTGTTGAGGACGACGTGGGAGACCTTGCGGGGCTTGGCCCATTCCGGCTCCTCGTCGTGCCGGCGCGCCTCGGTGCGGAAGCGCAGGCGGCGGTTGTCGGGATCGATGAGCTCGAAGCCGTAGCCGCCGACCCAGTCGTCGAAGGGTGCCGGGCGACCGACGACGGAGGCGCCGCGCGCGACGACCTGGGCGAACAGCGCGTCCATGGAGGCGCGGTCGCGCATGGCGAAGTGGATGTATTCGATGCCGAAGACCGGCCCGTCCTTGAGGCCGTAGAGATAGGCCTCGGGACCGGTGCCGCGCAGCAGGGCCAGGCCGTCCTCCTTGTGGGCGAGACGCAGGCCCCACATGTCCTCGTAGAAGGGCAGCGTGGCGGTGATGCCCGGCCCGCGCATCATGATGCCGCGGAGACTTTCGACCCGGACGGTATCGGTCATGACGTGATCCTCATTTCCTAGCGGACGGTTTCGGGCACGGCGGCGAGCAGCCGCGCCAGCGCGTCCGGCCGTTCATGTGCGATGGCATGGCCCGTCTGCGGCACCTCGACGAAGCGTCCGCGCCACGGCGTGCGCAACGCATCATAGGCGCAGCGCGCACCGTCGGCGGGCGTGACGCGGTCGTCGGCGCCGACGACGACGTCGACGGGCACGGTGATCTGGGCGATGTCGTCGAGCAGGCGACCGGCCGAGAGCATGCGGGCGGCCTGGGCATAGCCCGGAAGACGCACCTGGCTCATGGCGCGGCGCACCGCCTCGACATGGGCGGGATTGGCGTCCGGCTCGAAGACGAGGCGGGCGGCGCGGCGGGCGGCGAATTCCTCCGGTCCCTCGATGCCGAGATCGTCGATCCGCGCCTGGGCCGACGCGCTGAGCACGTTGCCGCGCGGAATGCCGTGGCCCAGCGCCGGCGACGCGAGCACCAGATGGTCGACCCGGTCGCGCCGGGCCGCAGTGAAGGCGGCGGCCATCAGGGCGCCGAGCGAATGGCCGAGCAGGCTGACGCGGCGGATGCCCAGCTCGTCGAGCATCGCGGCCAGCGCCTCGGCATAGTCGCGGGCGAGCGGCCAGTCGCCGGCAAGCGGTTCGGAGCGGCCGTAGCCCGGCGCGTTCCAGGCGAGGATGCGCCAGTCGGCCGGCAGTTCGGCCATCAGCGGCAGGAAGGAGGAGGCGTTGCTGCCGATGCCGTGCAGAAGCACGCAGGCCGGGCCGTCCCCTGCCCGCTCGGCGAGTTCGACCGGGCCGACCATGCGAAGCGCGAGGTTCTGAACGGCGGTCATGTGAAGACGAACCCGTTGTTGACCGGAAGCACCTGCCCGGTCAGCGCCAGCGCGCCTTCGGAGAGCAGGAAGGCGATGGTGGCGGTCACCTCCTCGGGTGCCTGCGGGCCGGGAACGGCGCGACCCTCCGCGTAGAGGCGGTGGCGGGCTTCCGGCACGTAGTCGGTGGAGGGCGTCGTCAGGATGCCCGGCGCGATGGCGGTGACACCGACGCGGTCGGGCCCGAATTCGCGGGCGAGCGAGCGCGTCATGGAGATGATCGCGCCCTTGCTGGCGACGTAGGAGAGAAGCCGCGGCGCGCCCCAGAGCGCGGTGTCGGAGGCGACGTTGACGACGCGGCCGGAGCCGCTGGCACGCAGTTGCGGCGCGACCGCCTTCGTCAGGAGCCAGGTGCCGCGGACGTTGACGCGCAGGACGCGGTCCCAGCTGTCGATCTCGATCTCCTCGAAGCCGATGCCGCCGATGCCGGTGGCGATGGCGCCGTTATTGACCAGACCGTGCAGCGCCCCGCCGGTCGTCGCACCGACCGCGCCGGCAAGCGCCTCGATCGAGGTGGGCTCGCCGAGATCGACGGGAAGGAACGCGGCGTCGAGCGCGGCAGCGACCGCGCGCCCCTCCTCCTCGGCGATGTCGGCCAGGACGAGCCGCGCGCCTCTCTCGGCGAGCGCCTTCGCGACGGTCGCGCCGAGGCCGCGCGCGGCGCCCGTCACCAGGATATGGCGGCCCTCGAGGCTCATTCGGCCGCGACCTTCAACGCGAGCTCGGCCTCGATCTGGCTCTTGGCGGCCCTGGTCAGGAGCTGGCGGACGCGGCTGACGCCAAGATCGTGCTGGTAGAGCATCTCGCGCTTGCGGGCGTCGTCGGGCATGCCTTCGAGCATGACGCGGTCCTGCTCGAGCACGTTCCAGTGGTTCTCCTCGAGCTGCGCCCTGTAGAGGAAGCGCCAGCTCTCGCGAGCCAGGCCCGACACCTGGCGCAGGCGCCAGAAGAAGACCTTGCAGGTGCGCTCGTCGATCGGCGTCGTGAAGCCGACGATGCGCATGAAGCCGCCCGGACCCGCCGCCGGCGGATAGGGGATGTCGAGAAAGCAGAACATGTTGCCGGGATGGATCTCGAACTCCGTCCAGTCGAAGTTCTCGCCGACCTGGCCGACGCGGCTGACGCGGAAGCCGGCCTCGGTCTTGTCGAGCTGCATCAGGTCCTGCTTGGAACCGAAGGCGAGCGTGAAGCTCTCCGAATGCAGGTAGCAGCCGTGCATGGGGTCGGCGAGATTGTCGAGCGCATAGCGGTAGTTGGTCTCCCAGACCGAGGTGCAGAGGAAGCCGGCCCAGTCGTCGCCCGTCAGTTCCTTCGGCAGCACCAGCGCGGGTGCGACCGGTTGCTCGACGGAGGGAATGTAGACGAAGACGGCGTCGTTGGCCTCGGTGACCTCGAAGCTCTCGAGTGCCTTGCGGCCCTCCAGCGCGCATTCGGGCATGGCGGGCACGCGCTTCACCACGCCGTCGCCATCGACGATCACGCCGTGATAGCGGCAGCCGATGTTGCCCTCGTGGACCTCGCCGTAGGAGAGCGGCGCGCCGCGGTGCGGGCAGAAATCCTCGATGCAGCGGATGGCGCCCGACTGGTCGCGCCACAGCACCACCTTCCGGCCAAGCAGCTTCGCGCCATAGGGCTTCGTCGCCTTGACCTCGACGGATTTGGCCACGGGGTACCACTGGCCGAGCAGGCCCTGGTTCACCCGCTCCTCGATCAGCGCTTTCTTGTCGATGACGGTCATCGTCGTCTCCTGGATTGGCCGCTCAGTGTTCTGCTTTGGGGAGATAGTGCAGGATCTTCTCCTCGACGCGGGCGAGCACCGTGTAGAGGACGATCCCGATCAGCGTCAGGAACAGGATGGCGTTGAAGACCATCGCCGCATTGGCCTGGCCGCCGCCATAGGAGATCAGGAAGCCGAGGCCGGTGTTGCCGCCCACGAGTTCGCCGACCGTCACGCCGATCACCGCGAGCGTCGAGGCGATCCGCAGGCCGGCCATGAGGTTGGGCAGCGTCGACGGCATCTCGATCTTGCGGAAAATGCCCCAGCGCGACAGCTTGTAGGCGCGCGCCAGGTTGACGAGGTCGCGGTCGACCGTGCGCATGGCCTGCAGCACGTTGACCATCACCGGGAAGAAGACGATCAGCACGGTGACGAGCAGCTTGGGCATGGCGTTGTAGCCGAACCACATGATGAACAACGGCGCGAAGGCGACCTTCGGCGCGATCTGCAGGGCCAGGATGTAGGGCGACAGCACCTTCTCCCAGAAGGCCGACATGCCGAGCAGGTAGCCCATCACGGCGCCGAGCGCGCTGCCGATGGCGAAGCCGAGCACGGTGTAGAACGCCGTCGACATCGTGTGGCCGAACAGCCGTTCCTGGAACCACATGCGCTTCAGTTCGACGAGGCAGTCGCTCACCGTCGGAATGATGAATTTCGGCACGTCGAGCGCCGGCGGGAGGAACTCCCACAGCAGGAGGAAGCCCGCGAGGATGCCGAGGCTCGCAAGCAGCGTGCCGTGTCGGGCAAGCGAGAAGCTCCGGCGGGGCTTCGCGCCGGCCGGGACGCGGGTCCCGGCCTGCTGAGCAGCGACAGCCATTACTGGATGAACTCGTTGGTGTAGAGGTTCTCGACGGGCACGGCGGTCTGCACGATGCCGTTGTCGACGTAGAACTTCTGCACCTTGGCGATACGCTCCGGATCGAACGAGCCGAGCGGCTGGTTTTCGCCCTCCGGATAGACCAGCTTGGCGTAGGCGCGCATGATGCCCTCGATCTGCGCCTCCTTGCCGGCGTGCTGCGGCATGAAGCTGACATAGTCGGCCGCGGCCTTGGCCGGATCGGTGGTGATGTCCTCGATGCCCCTGAGCACGGCGCCGACGAAGCCCTTCACCATCTCGGGACGCTCGGCGATCGTCTTGTCGGAGGCGATGATGGCCTGCGCCATGGCCGGGAACACGGTGTCCACGGGCATCTCGTCGAGTTCGACGCCGGCGGCCCGGATGGCGGCGATCCATTCCGGCACGCCGGACATGGCGTCGAGATCACCGGAGATCATCAGCTGGATGATGCCGCCGGGTCCGACCGCCTGGATGTCGGCATCGCCCTTCGAGAGGCTTTCGGAAGCGAGCACGCCGAGCAGGTTGTAATAGGTGGTGTCCTGGAAGGCGAGCACGCCGATCTTCTTGCCGGCGAGATCCTTCGGGCCGGTGATGCCGCGGTCCTTGCGCCAGGCGATCTGGGTCAGGCCGCGGCCGCCGAGCAGCGCCACGCCGCGGATGTCGAGGCCGTTGGCCCGCACGATGATCGGCGTGTCGCCGATGCCGCCGCCCATGTCGGCATTGCCGACCGCGACCTGGGTCGCCACGTCGGCGCCGCCCTTGCCGACCTGGAAGGTGACGTCGAGGCCGGCTTCCTTGAAGTAGCCCTTGCCCTTGGCGAGCTGGAACGGGGCGAAGGCGGGCAGGAAGTCCGGTGCCGGGAAGAGATAGGTGACGGCTTCGTCGGCGAAGGCGGCTGTCGCCGAAAAGGCGATCGCCATGGCAGCGACGGCGTTGCGCAGATAATGTCTCATGAAGTTCCCCTGGTCTCGTTGACGTTTCTGGTGGTTACAGCGCCTTCTCCTCGAGCTTCAGGTGCCCGAAGAGTTCGGCGGCGTATCGGCTCACTTCCGGCAGCACGCGCCGCTTCAGCGGCTGGTCGCGGTGCGGAAGGTCGATCCTGATCTCGGCGACGATCGTGCCCGGACGTTCCGAGAGGACGAGGATCCGGTCGGACATCAGCACGGCCTCGGCGAGGTCGTGGGTGATCAGCAGCGTGGTCTTGCCCGCCGCCGCGATGGTGCCGCCGAAAGAGTTCTGCAGCAGAAGCTTGGTCTGCGCGTCGAGAGCCGAGAACGGCTCGTCGAGCAGGATGATCTCGGGATCGATCGCCAGGGTGCGGGCAAGGGCTGCGCGCTGGCGCATGCCGCCGGACAGCTGGTAGGGAAAATGGTTCTCGAAGCCGGCGAGGTGGCAGTGGCGCAGTTCCTTCATGGCCCGCTCACGCCGCTCCGCCTTGCCGACGCCCCTCGCCTCAAGGCCGAACTCGACGTTGGCGACGATGCTGCGCCAGGGCAGCAGCAGGTCCTTCTGCAGCATGAAGCCGACATGGGCGTTGGGGCCGACGACGCGTTCGTCGCTGACGAAGACCTCGCCGCGGGTCGGCTGGTAGAGGCCGGCAGTCATCGACAGGATCGTCGACTTGCCGCATCCCGACGGGCCGACGATGGAGACGAACTCGCCTTCCTCGACCCGGAAATTGATGTCGCGTACGGCGGTCAGCGGATTGTCGGGATTGGTGACGAAATCCTTGCTGACGCCGCGGTACTCAAGCGCCATAGCCATGCTCCGCATAGGCCGCGTCGAGATCGGCGTTGATGCCGGAAAGTTCGGCTTCGAGGAGCGAAACGGACCAGTCGACGGAGCCGGAACGGGGTGCGGCGACGGCACGCCGCGACAGTTCGGCCGCGACGGCGCCGAACTCCTGCGTTCCGGTCCGGTAGATGTCCATCAGCGCGGCGGCGAAGCCCGCTTCGGCCTCCGTCAGGGCCCGTCCGCGCGACTGGTGCGCCAGCGCAGGGCGGCTGGTGTCGCGGGCGCGTCGTGACAGGCGGTCCTTGAAGGCATCCATGGCGGCTCTCGCTGTGTGTTCACATATGAACGATCTGTTCATATTATGATGAGCCAGCGCGACGGGCCTGTCAAGAAGCTTCGTGAAGCGTCGCCCGTCGGGTCCGGATGCGCCCGAAGCCGCGACATTGACAGGTCCTGCATCAGCACATAGCATAATGTGAACACTTCGTGCATATTTGAACACTCCTGAAAATGAGAGGCCTGACATGAGGATCGTCGTTGCGGGTGGGGGCGTCGGCGGCATGACGGTCGCGCTGGCTCTCCAGAAGGCCGGGCATTCCGTCGCCATCTGCGAACAGGCCGGAGCCTATGGCCAGATCGGCGCCGACGTGAACCTGACGCCCAATGCCGTCCACGCGCTCGACGGGCTCGGCCTGCGCTCTGCCCTGGAGGAGACCGCGGCGCGGCCAGAGTTCCGGATCAGCCGCACCGGCGACGGCGGCGAGGAGACGTCGCGCCTGCCGATGTCGGCGGCGGCGGAGGCGAAGTACGGCGCCCCGCAGCTCACCATCCACCGCGCCGACCTTCTCGACGCGCTGCGCGCGGCGCTTGCGCCGGGAACGATCCGGCTCGGCGCCCGGGCCGCGGGCGTGGAGCAGGACGAACAAGGGGCAGTGCTCGTGCTGGCCGATGGCGCGCGCGTGGCGGGGGACCTCGTGATCGGCGCGGACGGCATCCATTCCGTCGTGCGCGCCGCGCTGTTCGGCCCTGACCATCCGCGATTCACCGGCCTCGTCTCGTGGCGCGGCACGGTGCCGCGCGAAAGGCTGGCCGGCATCCCCGATCTCGACAGCTTCACGAAATGGTGGGGGCAGAGCTCCGACCACCAGATCGTCACCTTCCCGCTGCGCAAGGGCGCCGAGATCTTCGTCTTCGCCACGACGCCGCTCGACGGCTGGAGCGAGGAAGGCTGGACGCTGCCCGGCGACGTCGCCGAGCTGCGCGCTGCCTATGCCGATTTCCACCCGCACGCCCGGGCCTTGCTCGCCGCCTGCGAGACCGTCACCCGCTCGGCGCTGCACGTGCGCGATCCCATGCCGCAATGGTCGAAGGGCCGCGTGACGGTGCTCGGCGACGCCGCCCACCCGATGGTGCCCTTCATGGCGCAGGGCGCCTGCATGGCGATCGAGGACGGCGTGGTGCTGGCAAGGGCGGTCGACGCCAATCCCGACGTGCCATCCGCGCTTTCCGCCTACGAGGCGGCGCGGCGCGAGCGGACCGCGCGGGTGCAGGAGGGCTCGCTCGCCAACGACTGGCTGCGGCAGGGCGGCAATGCGGACTGGGTCTATGCCTACGACGCGTGGGCCGTTCCGGTCGGCGACAGGCAGGCCGCCTGAGGGGCAGGCCCCTCCCCGCCGCCGGACAACGCGGCCACCCGGATGCAGAAAGGGCGCCTCATGGGCGCCCTTTCGATTTCAGGAGTGTGGAAGCCCGAGGCTCCCGCCGATCACTCGACGATGGTGGCGACGATGCCCGAGCCGACGGTGCGGCCGCCTTCACGGATGGCGAAGCGCAGCTTCTCCTCCATGGCGATCGGCACGATCAGCGTCACGTCCACGGCCAGGTTGTCGCCCGGCATCACCATCTCCGTGCCTTCCGGCAGCGTCACCACGCCCGTCACGTCGGTCGTGCGGAAGTAGAACTGCGGACGGTAGTTCGTGAAGAACGGCGTGTGGCGGCCGCCCTCGTCCTTGGTCAGGATGTAGACCTCGGCCTTGAACTTGGTGTGCGGCTTCACCGAGCCCGGCTTGCACAGCACCTGCCCGCGCTCCACGCCCTCGCGGTCCACGCCGCGCAGCAGCGCGCCGATGTTGTCGCCCGCCTGGCCCTGGTCGAGCAGCTTGCGGAACATCTCCACGCCCGTCACCGTCGTCGACGTCGTCGGGCGGATGCCCACGATCTCGACCGTCTCGCCGACCTTCACGATGCCGCGCTCGACGCGGCCCGTCACCACCGTGCCGCGGCCAGAGATCGAGAACACGTCCTCGATCGGCATCAGGAAGGGCTGGTCGACCGGGCGCTCGGGCGTCGGGATGTAGGCGTCGACCGCCTCCATCAGCTTGCGCACCGCGTCCTCGCCGATCTCCTTCTGCTTGTCCTCGAGCGCGCACACGGCCGAGCCCGGAACGATCGGGATCTCGTCGCCCGGGAACTCGTACATCGACAGGAGCTCGCGAACCTCGAGCTCCACCAGCTCCAGAAGCTCCGGATCGTCGACCAGGTCGACCTTGTTCAGGAACACCACGATCGACGGAACGCCGACCTGGCGGGCGAGCAGGATGTGCTCGCGCGTCTGCGGCATCGGGCCGTCGGCGGCCGAAACCACCAGGATCGCGCCGTCCATCTGTGCGGCACCGGTGATCATGTTCTTCACGTAGTCGGCGTGGCCCGGGCAGTCGACGTGGGCGTAGTGACGCGCCGCCGTCTCGTATTCCACGTGCGCCGTCGAGATCGTGATGCCGCGCGCCTTCTCCTCCGGAGCGGCGTCGATCTGGTCGTACGCCTTGAACTCGCCGAAGTACTTCGTGATCGCAGCCGTCAGGGACGTCTTGCCATGGTCGACGTGACCGATCGTGCCGATGTTCACATGAGGCTTGGTGCGCTCGAATTTACCTTTTGCCATGTCTCTTTCCCTGGACGGCCGTTGCCGGCCTGTTGCGGTTGCCGCGCGCTTAGCCTCAACCGGCGAAAAACACAAGAGGGAGCGGGGTGCCGGACCGGCCTGCTGCAGGCGCGCGACCGGCAACGGAAGATCCCGTCGCAATGAACCAGCCGTGGAGCGATATCTCTCCTTGCGCGTTTCGGCCCCGGCAGGGAGCAACATCATGGCAAAGAAGGCACGCAAGGTCGACCTCGACCACCTCGAGCGGGTGGTGGAAGAGATCGTCCGGCGGATGGACGTCATCGAGGAGTTCAGCAAGGCAGCGGATCATGTGGAGGGGCTCGGCGGGATGGAGACCGACCGCTTCGGTATCGCCGTTGCCACGGTCGACGGGGCTCTGGTTCTCGGCGGAGATGCCGAAGTTCCGTTTCCGATCCAGAGCATATCGAAGGTCTTCGCCCTCACGCTCGCCCTGCGCGCCTTCGGCGACGCGGTCTGGAAGCGTGTCGGCCGCGAACCCTCCGGCGATCCGTTCAACTCGATCGTCGATCTCGAACGCCACAAGGGTATTCCGCGCAATCCCTTCATCAATCCCGGTGCGCTGGTGGTCTGCGACATCGTGCTCGGTCGGGCAAAGGACCACGGCGGACATGCCGACGTGCGCGCCTTCCTCGAGCATCACGTGGGGGAGAAGAAGCTGGGGCGGCGAGACGAGATCGTGACGGAAGATGGCAAGGGCGCCGGCTTCCAGAACCGGGCGATGGCCAATCTCGCGAAAGCGTTCGACAATCTCCACCATGACGTTGAGGCCGTGATGAAGCTCTATGCGGAGCAATGCGCCATCGAGCTGTCCTGCCGCCAGCTGGCGCTCGCGGGACGCTATCTCATGCATGACGGTATCGACGGCAAGGCGGAGGACCCGCAGGCCGATGCCAGACTGTCTCGCCGCATCAACGCCCTGATGATGACCTGCGGCCAGTATGACGGTTCGGGCGAATTCGCCTACCGGGTCGGCCTGCCGGCCAAGAGCGGCGTCGGCGGCGGCATCCTCGCCATAGCTCCCGACATCGCATCCATCGCCGTCTGGTCGCCGACGCTCGACGAGAACGGCAACTCGCTTCTGGGCACACTGGCATTGGAGCAGCTCACCACACGCATGGGTTGGTCGGTCTTCGGCTAGAGCAGTCGCGCGGCGCCGGGCGGGCGCAGCGCGGGCCGGCGATGCCGCGGCCAAGGCTGCGCCCCGGCATGTGCCGCCGCGGCGGCGTGACGGTCACGGCCGAGACCGCGCCGTGACCGCGCGACGGGTCGGTGCCGTCAAATCACCCCCGCCGCGGCCATCGCCTTCGGCGTGGAGCTGCCCAGCGCCTTGTTCACTGCCGGGATGATCTTCTCGCCCCAGATCTCGATCTGCTTCAGCATGGTCTTCTGGTCGAAGTCGCCGAGCTGGGTCTGGACGGCGATCTGGTCCGGCTTCAGGATCTCGATCTCCTCCAGCAGCCGGTCGATCACCCGGTTGACGCTGCCGACCGGGAGGTTCTGTCGCAATGTCTCGAAGGAGAGATCCTTCTGGGTCGGCGTCTCCTTGAGCATGTAGCCGTCCTCGCTCTGCTGGCGGCGCTGGTGCAGCGCCTCCGAGAGCCGGCGCTGGAACCGCGCGTTCTCCAGATAGCTTTCGACCTCGGCCTCGTTTTCGCTGGCATAGCAGCAGCGCAGCAGGGCGACCTTCACGTCGCCAACCTGCTTCTTCTCGGCCGCGGCCGCCTGTTCGAGCATCGCGCGCAGGCCGGCGATGGCGTCCAGACCGCCATGCAGGGCGGTGACGAAGAGGTTGTGCCCCTCGCGGAAGCCCCGGCCCATGCTGCGCGGCGACCCGGCTGCGATCCAGATCGGCGGGGTGGGCTTCTGGATGGTGCGCACGGAGATCGCCGTCGGCGGGATCCGGATGTGCGTGCCTTCGTGCTCGAAGATCTTCTGGTTGAGGCCCTTCAGGATGATGTCGAGATATTCGGAGAAGACCGCCGGCGCCTGGTCGACGTCGACGCCGAAGCGCTCGAACTCGAACTGCTGGTAGCCGGAGCCGACCCCGAGTTCGAGCCTGCCGTCGGAGACGATGTCGGCGAAGCCGATCTCGGAGAGAAGTCGCTGCGGCTGGTAGAGCGGCAGCACGCAGACGGCCGTGCCGAGCCGGATCGTGCGGGTGACGCCGGCCAGATGCGCGACCATCATGAGCGGCGACGGCACGAGGCTGTAGTTGTTGAAATGGTGCTCGGCGAACCAGGCGGTGTGGAAGCCCGCCTTCTCGGACGTGACGGCCTGCTCGATGGAGTTCTTCAGCACGACGTCGGACGGCTGGTGGTAGCCGCGCTGCGCGGCGAGGATGAAGGTTCCGAATTCCATGACGTTTCCTCGATGCTTTCTCAGTTCACGAACGGCGTGCCGATGCGGCGAGCCTCAGGGCCGGCGCTCGACATGGGCGCGGATGGCGTTCGACGCGTCGTCGACCCATCCCTTGCCGGCGGCATAGGCGACCATCGCGCGGTAGGCTTCACGCCATTCCGCCGTGTCGGGCGCGCCCGGCAGAGCGGGCACGAGGTCGACGCCGATCAGGACGTTGCCATCGTCGACGAAGCGGATTCCGGCGATCGCCGGACGCGATTCGGCATGGCCGGACAGCCGCAGCTTGAAGCCCCTGACGTCGTCGGGTTCGAGCAGCCGCAGGCCGGCCGCGGGAGAATGGTCGACGATCATACGCTTTCTCCTATTCCGTCTCGTCTGCCGGCTCGCTGGCGACGCCGGCATTGCCGAAGGCGGTCCAGCCGCCGTCGACGTAGAGGATCGAGCCGTTGACGTAGGACGCGGCCGGCGAGGCCAGGAAGAGGACGGCATCGGCGACGTCACCCGGACGGCCCATGTCGCCCATCGGGATGCGGCGACGGATGGCGCCCGCGTCGATCCGCCCGGCCGTTTCGAGGGCCGCGACCCCGGGCGTGCGGATATAGCCCGGCGCGACCGTGGCGGTGCGGATCCCCTGCGGGCCGAGTTCGGCGGCCATGCAGCGCGTGAGGATGTCGATGCCCGCCTTCGAGGCGCCGTAGGCATGGCGGGGCGAAAACGGCAGGAAGGTGTTGATCGAGCCGACGTTGAGGATCATCGAACCGCGCCGCATCCTCTTCAGCGCCTCGCGGGTGCACAGGAAGGCGCCGGCGAGATTGACGTCGAGCACGGCTTCGAGGTCGGCCGGCCCCTGGTCGAGCGCCGGCTTGAACCCGTCGGCCACCGCCGCGTCGTTGACGAGCAGATCGATGCGGCCGAAGCGGGCGGCGATGTCGGCGAAGACGGCGACCACCTGGTCTTCCGAGGTGACGTCGAGGGCGTAGCCGGCATGCGGCGCGCCGAGCGAGCCAGCCACCGCCCGGGCGCCCTCCCCGTCGCGGTCGGCAGCGACCACGGTGTCGCCATTGGCGGCGAAGGACCGCGCGATCGCCTCGCCGATGCCGCGCGCGGCACCCGTGACCACCACGACGCGGCCGGTCGCGGCCATGTCGGGACGCGACAGTTCGTCCGGCGGCGTGCCGTCGACGGGCGGATGCGCCTCGCCCGGCTGATTGAACGATGCCCAGCCGCCGTCGACCGCCAGAACCGCTCCGGTGACGTAACGGGCATGGTCGGAGGCGAGGAAGCGGGCGGCATGGGCGATCTCGTCGGGGCGGGCCATCCGGCCGACCGGAACGCGGCGGCGCACGGCGGCGAGGTCGGCCCTGCCGGTGCGCTCCAGTTCGGCGACCATCGGCGTGCGCACGTAGCCCGGCGCGACCGCGCTGACGCGAATGCCGCGCGCGGCCCATTCGCATGCGAGCGACTTCGTGAACGAGATCAGCCCGGCCTTGGAGGCGGCATAGGCATTGCGGCGCGGATTGCCGAGCACGCCGGCAAGCGAGGCGATGTTGACGACGACGCCGCCCGGCTTCATGCGCCGCACCGCTTCGCGCGCCATCACGAAGGGACCGACGAGGTTGACGCCGATCGCCTTGCGGAAGGCGTCGAGCCCGGTATCGACGGTGGCCGCCATGGTCGGGCCCATCGCGGCGTTGTTGACCAGCGCGTCGACCCGGTCGAAGCGCTGGTCGATGCGGGCGTAGAGCGCGAGGATGTCGGCTTCCGACGAGACGTCGCAGGTCAGCCCGAGGTGGCTGGGACCGAGTTGCTCCGCCAGCGCGACGACGTCCGAGCCCGGCAGGTCCACGGCGACGACCGTATCGCCGTCATCGGCGAAGAGCCCGGCGAGCGACCGCCCGATACCCCCCGCAGCCCCCGTCACGATGACGATCCTGCCCGTCTCGACCATGTCCGTATCCTCCCCGGCCGGCGCGCGTCAGGTGACGGGCGCGAGGCGACGGAACGAGCCGTCGCGATAGATCAGTCCTTCCTGGTCGAGCGATTCCGCCGCCACGACCCGGCCGAAATAGATGCTGTGGGTACCCGACGCGATGCAGTTCTCGACGAGGCAGTCGAAACTCGCCAGAGCGCCTTCCAGAACCGGAGCGCCGGTGGCCTGCACCTGCCAGCGGCCCTCGCCGAACCGCTCCTCGGGGCTGAGCTTGGAGGTGGAGAACAGACGCGCGACGACGTGCTGTTGCTCCGTCAGGAAATTCACGGCGAAGACGCCGCTCTCGGCGATGATGGCTTCGGCGGACGCGCCCTTGTTGACGCAGGCCAGAAGCACCGGCGGGCTGGCCGAGACGGAGCAGACCGCGGTGGCGGTCAGGCCGTTGATGCGGCTGCCGGCGCGCGAGGTGATGACGGCGACCGAACTCGCGACCTGGCGCATGGCCATCTTGAACGCGGTTTCCTCGATGCCTGCGGGCAGTGCCTTCCCGGCCGCCCACGCCGCAGGCTCGCCGGGCACGGGACCGACGTCGGAGAGCGATGCGTCCGGCGATCGTGTCCTGCTCACGGATTTCACGCTCCCTGGCTGATCGTCACGCCGCGCCCTGCCGGACGCGCGCCTCTTCGGGCCGACCGGCTGCACGCGGGACCGTCACGAGGCCGCCGACGGGGCCGGCCGCGCCGTCGCGGCCTTGCGGATCGCGGCATAGATGGCGTCGTCCGGGAAGGCCGCGCCGATCGGCCGGCGCGGACCGAAGCGCGTGGCCTCGTCCTCGGAGGGCGGCTGCTGTTCCTCGACCCAGTCGTAGGCCACCACGCGGTCGGCCACCCGCCACTCTCCGCCCCGCTTCTCGAAGCGGTCGCAGTAGCGGCCGGCGAGCAGATACTGGCGCACCGTCCCCGACCCGTCTGGGCCGCGCTGCAGAGCGTTGAAATAGCTCTCCACGACTGCAACCTCCGGACCGGCGAACTCGATCAGGATGTTGGAGACCTGGTGGACGTTGCGGGGGCCCTTGCGGAAGACCTCCAGCGCATGCCGGATGAATCCGTCCGCCGGCCCGACATAGGCGCCATGGCAGTCGTGCGCGTCCTCCCAGTAGGAGGAGCGCAGTGCCGCCTCGTCTGCGCGGTCGATGCCGCGGCAGTAGCGGAAGATGCAGTCGCGGATCGCCTCCCGGTCGAGCAGTTCCGTCAGCTTGGCGTCGTCCATGCACGTCTCTCCGGTCATTCCCTCAGGCCCTCGGCACGATCAGCGCATCCAGCGCGACGAGCCCCCTGCCCCGCTCCAGCACCCGCACCGGGTTCAGGTCGATGCTCTCGATGCCCGCGGCATTGGCGGCGGCGAAGCGCGACAGGTCCGACAGCATCCGCGCCAGCGCGTCGACGTCGGCAGGTGGGGCACCGCGGACGCCTTCGAGCATGGGAAAGCCGCGGATCTCGCGGATCATGCGGTGCGCCTCGGCGACGTCGAAAGGCGCGGCGCGGAAGGTGACGTCCTTCAGCACCTCGACGAAGACGCCGCCGAGGCCGAACATCACCACCGGGCCGAAGGCCGGGTCGCTGGTCACCCCGGCGATGACCTCGACGCCGCCAGCGATCATCGGCGAGACGAGCAGGCCGTCGATCCGCGCGTCCGGACGATGCTTGGCGGCCCTCGCGAGGATCTCGGCGGCGGCGGCCCGCGCTTCCGCCTCGTCCTTCGGGCCGACGATCACGCCGCCGATCTCGGTCTTGTGGGCGATGTCGGGCGAGGCGATCTTGACGACGACCGGGAAGCCGATCGCGGCAGCGGCGGCACCGGCGTCCTCCCCCACCCTCACCAGCGCCTCCTGCGGGAACGGGATGCCGGCGGCCGACAGGATTCGCTTGGCCTCGTGCTCACCGATCGCGTCCCTGCCGATCGCGACGGGCTCGGCCGCGGGAACCTGCCCGTGCGCGGCCTTCGCCTGATCGAAGGAGCGGCGGAAGTGGACGAGCGCCCCGAGCGCGTTCATCAGGGCGGTGCCGTCCTCGTGGACGAGAAAGCCCTTCTCCTCGTAGGAGCGGACGATCTCCGGCGGTGCCGACATGGTGAGCGCCATGATGGTGCCGCGCGAGGCGGCGGACGCCGTCTCCAGCACCTCGCGCAGCCGGCCCGCGAAGGTGGGGCTCGCCGGACCGCTGCCGAAGATGCCCGTGAAGAAATCGTAGCCACCCTTCTCCAGCATCGCCGCGACGTATTTCGTCATCAGCGGCAGGTCGGTGAGCGCCTGCGCCGTCGCGTCGACCGGATTGCGCGGCGAGGCGTAGGGCAGCATCGCCTTCAGCTCGGCCTGCGCCTCCTCCGGCATGGGCGCCACGTCGAGGCCGGCGGCCTCGGCGTCGTCGGCCATCTGGATGCCGAAGCCGCCCGACAGGGTGAAGATGCCGAGCGTGTTGCCGGCCGGATAGAGGCCGCGCGAGCAGGCATAGGCGACGTCGAGCTGTTCGGCGGTGGTCTTCGCCCGCCAGACGCCGTACTGGCGGAACACCGCGTCGAAGACGGCGTCGGAGCCGGCGAGCGCGGCCGTGTGCGAGCTCACCGCATGCGCGCCGACCTCGGAGCGGCCGACCTTCATGAAGACGATCGCCTTCTCGCGTTCGCGCGCCACTTCGAGCGCCTCGACAAAGGCGTCGCGGTTGCGGATGCCTTCGGCGTAGGCCATCACGACGTTGACGTCCGGCTGCTCGACCATCCAGCGCAGCGCCTCGGCGACGTCGACGTCGCATTCGTTTCCGGTGGTGATCCAGTGGCCGATGCCGAGCCCGCGCTGGCGTGCCAGATGGGCGATGTGCGAGCCGTAGGCGCCGCTCTGCGACACGACGCCGACAGGACCGGGCGCGATGAAGGCGCCGTCCAGGATCGCCGAAAAGGTGCCGTAGTAGCCGGTCGCCGAACTGAACACGCCAAGACAGTTGGGGCCGAGCAGGCGCATGCCGCTCTCGCGGGCGATGCCGGTCATCTGGTCCTGGATCGCCCGGCCCGCCTCGTCGGTCTCGGCGAAACCGGCGGTGAAGACGATCGCCGCCTTGACCTTGCGGTCGGCGCAGGCACGCACGGCGTCGAGCGTTCCCGACGCCGGGACGGCGAGGATCGCGACATCGGGCGTTTCCGGCAGGTCGGCGATGGAGGCATAGGCGCGCAGGCCCTGCACGGTGTCTCGCTTCGGATTCACCGGATAGACGGCGCCGCGATAGCCGCCCTCGCGCAGATAGCGCAGCGGCCGGCCGCCGATGCGCTGGGCATCGTCGGAGGCGCCGACGAGGGCGATCGAGTTCGGCGCGAGCAGGGCCGAGAGCGCGTCGGTACGGTCGAGCATCAGGAGGCCTTCGCGATCGTTTCGGTCGTTTCGCCGAAGCGGGTCTCGGGCAGACCGCGGACTCCCAGCCCTTCGATGGCGAAGAGGCAGCCGCCCTGCGGATGGCGCGAGATCGCGCGGCCGGAGCCGGAATCCTTGATCGAGGTGACGTAGAGCGTCGAGAGGTCGTCGCCGCCGAAAGCGACGCAGGAAGGCATGTCGGTCGGTGCCTCGATCATGCGGTCGAGCTTGCCGGCGGGCGTGAAGCGGGCGATCTTGCCAACCTGTACCAGGCAGACCCAGATGCAGCCGTCGGCATCGACGGTGGCGCCGTCCGGGCCCGAATCCCATGGGTTCGTGTCGACGAGCAGGCGCGGATCTCCCACCGGCGTGTCGCCCGGACCGTAGGAGAAGGCGCGGATGGCGCGATCGAGGCTGTCGGCGAAATACATCGTACGGCCGTCGGGACTGAAGCAGAGCGCGTTGAAGATGCGGATGCCGGTGGCGAAGACCTCGGAGCGTCCGTCGCGGTCGACGCGCCAGAGCTTGCCGAGCGGATCGGCGTGCACGCCCATCGTGCCGCACAGGAAGCGGCCGAAGCGGTCGTTCTTGCCGTCGTTGAAGCGGACCCTGGGGTCGGGTTCCGGCTTGAAGATCGGACTGAAGGCGCCCGTGTCGAGGTCGAGTTCCCATATGCCGTCGGCGAGGCCGGCGACCAGCGTCCGGCCGGCGCCGAGCGCGATCGAGCCGACCATCGAGGGCGTCTTCCAGGACCGGAACGCACCCGTGGCGGGATCATGCGCGTGGATCAGCCGCGAGACGCCGTCGACCCAGTAGAGGGTGCGGTCGCGACCGTCCCAGACGGGGCTCTCGCCCAACAGATCAGCGTCCCGCGAGACGAGATGGAACTTCGGGTTCATGGACATGCCTTGGAGGATCGGAGAGTGGCGAAGGGGCCGAAGCCCCTTCGCCGGAGCCTTGGGAGGGCTTACTGGGTCTTGAGCAGCGGGCAGTTGCTCTCGGAAGCCGGCCGCCACACGTCTTCGGCGGGGATCGTCGAGGTGACGGTGTAGTAGTCGTAGGGCTGCTTCACCTCGTCGGGGCTCTTGATGGTCACCGCATACATCGGCCGCATCACCTGCCCGTCCTTGCGGATCTTGACGTCCTTCATCTGGAAGTCGTTGACCGGCATCTCGTGCATCTTGGCCACGACCGCCTCGCCATCGTCCGTGCCGGTTTCCTTGACGGCCTTCAGATAGTGGGTGATCGCGCTGTAGGTGCCGGCCATGGTCTCGTTGGGGATGCGGTCGCGGAAACGCTTCTTGAAGCGGTCGGCGAATTCGCGGGTCTCGTCGTTCAGATCCCAGTAGCCGGGCGTGACGATCGACATGCCCTTGACCGCGTCGAGGCCGATGCCGTGCACCTGGTTGATCTGCAGCCCGAGCGCCACGACCTGCTGGCCGCCGGCCTGGATGCCGAATTCCTGCGACTGCTTGACCGCGTTGGCGAAGTCCGCGCCCGAATTGGCCAGCACGATGACGTCGGCACCGCTCGCCTGCGCCTGCAGGAGGTAGGACGAGAAGTCGTTGCTGTTGAGCGGATGCAGCACCGAGCCCAGCACCTTGCCGCCGGCATCCTCGATGAACTTGGTCGCGTCGGCCTGCCACTGCTTGCCGAAGGTGTAGTCGACGGTGATGAAGTAGTAGGTCTCGTTGCCGGCAGCGATCATCGACTTGATGACGCCCTTGGCGAGCGAATAGGTGTCGAGGACCCACTGCGTGCCCATGGGCGAGCAGGCGTCGTTGGTCAGGCCCGAAGACGCGGTGCCGGCCAGCATGTAGGGCTTCTTCTTCTCCGCCATCATGGCCTGGATCGCGATGGCGATCGACGAGGCCGAACCGCCGACGATGGCATCGACGCCCTCGTCGTCGACCCACTTCTGCGCGATCGCCGCACCGATGTCGGGCTTGTTCTGGTCGTCGGCGATGACCAGTTCGATCTTCTTGCCGTTCACCTCGCCGCCGAAATCCTCGATGGCCATGCGGGCGGCCTCGACGGTGCCCGGACCGCCGTTGTCGGCATAGGGGCCGGACTGGTCGTTCATGACGCCGATCTTGACCACGTCACCCGAGATGCCCTCGGCAAAGGCCGACGGGACGAGGACGGTCGAGGCCAGCAGGCCGGCGACCGCGTATCTGAACACATGCTTCTTCATGTCATTTCCTCCACTTCAGTATCTTCGATGCCCCGGAGATCACCCCGATCGAAGACGGTTGCATCGACGGCTCATGCCGCGATGGATCACGAGAATGCGAACGTCATGGCGCCGTCGACGAGCATCATGTCGCCGCTGACCCAGCCGGATTCGGGGCCGGCCAGGAAGACGGCGGCATTGGCGATGTCCTCCGGCTCGCCCAGCCGGCCGAGCGGCACCTTCTGGCGTCGCCGCTCCCAGCCCGCCTCGTCGACGACGAGGTTGGCGCCGTCGGTGCGCGTCGAGCCCGGCGCGATGGCGTTGACGCGGATGTTCAGCGGGCCGAATTCGGCCGCGGCCGAGCGGGTGGATGCCTGGACGGCCGCCTTGACGGCGCTGTACATCACGCCGTGCCGCATGGCGAGCAGCGCCGCCGGCGACGCGATGTTGACGATCGAGCCGCCGCCGGCCTTCTCCATCTGCGGCACGACGGCCTGATAGCCCCAGATCACGCCCTTGAAGCCGACGTCGATCATCAGGCCGATGGTCTTCTCGTCCTGCTCCAGGAGCGGGCCGTATCGGTTGAACATGGCGTTGTTGACGAGGATCGTCGTCGGCCCGAAGGCGGCTTCGAGCCGCGCGGCGGCCTCGAAGACGTCGGCGCGCTTCGCCACGTTTCCGACGAGCGGGATGGCCCGGCCGCCCGCCGCATTGATCGCGTCGGCGGCCTCGCCTGCGATCTCGGGCTTCAGGTCGAGCACGCCGACCGCGGCGCCCTCGCGGGCGAAGGCCTCCGAGATCGCGCGGCCGATACCGCGGCCGCCACCGGTCACGAGCGCCACGCGCCCCGCGAGCCTGCCTGCCATCGTCGTTCTTTCCTGCATGTCCACGTCCCGTTCCATTGCGTCCGGCTAAACCGCCGCGGCCGCCCGGCCGTCACGCCCGGGGGCGACCGCCGGCACCCCGGCAGACAGGCGCCCCCGCGGAGGGGCGCGCCGCACATGCCCCGCGGTGACGCTTCCAGCGCGGGCGAACGCTGCCCGTCGGCGCGCCCCAGCGCAGGGCCGCGCCACAGCGTTCCCTTGCCGGCACTGCCGCACAAATCGTTCGATAAGGATCCCGAGCCGCATGGCTCATCCTCCTCCCGCCGCGGACGTTCCCAAGGGCCGTCCGTCTCGTCTCCTCCCGGCGCCACGGCGTGTTCGGCCTTGACGAGCGATACATTGTCATGCGGAGTGCGCCGGAACCAGACAAACTCGTACGTGGCGGGCAGTTTCACATCTCTGAATCTCCGCCTCGCCAATGGACCGTCCGATGCAGAACTCGCAGGTCAAGTCGGCTACACGGGCGATCGAGATCCTCGAATATTTCAAGCGCGTTAGGCAGCCACGGGCGATGTCGGAGATCGCCATCGCACTCGGCTATCCGCAGTCGAGCACGACGGTGCTGCTGAAGACGCTGGTGACGCTCGGCTACCTGAACTTCGACCGCAGCGACCGCCTCTATTTCCCCACACCCAAGGTGACGTCGCTCGGAGACTGGATACCGCGGGCCCTGTTCGGCACCAGCCGGGTGCTCGACGCGATGCGCGACGTGCATGCGGCGACCGGGGAGACGGTGTCGATCGGCATCCGCAACGACGTCTACCTGCAGTACATCCAGATCATCCAGTCGGTGCATGCGCTGCGGTTCCACGTCGACGAAGGCACGCTGCGGCCGCTGACGCAGTCGGCGGTCGGCTGGATGCTCCTGTCGACGATGCCCGACGACAAGATCGACAACATCGTGCGCCGTGCCAACATCGCGACGCCGAAGCCCGCGGACCGCGTGAAGATCGCCGACATGATGGAGAAGGTGCGGGAGGTCCGGAAAACCGGATTCTGCTGGACCGAGAACGTGCCCTTCCTCGGCGGCGGAACGATCTGCGTGCTCCTGCCGGTCACGATCCAGAACCAGCCGGTGGTTCTGGGGCTCGGCGGCGCGGCCGAGCGGATCCGCCAGAACCGCGACCGCTATCTGGCTGCGCTGCAGCGGGCGGCGCGGGCCGTGCAGCCGACCGATCCGTTCGACCAGCCGATCGACATCGGGTTCTGAGCCGGCCGCGCGGGCGGCCGGCGCGAAACGCGGATGCCCGGCTCAGTGCGCCCGGGCCTGCCCCGGCGCGTCGGCCTTCGCCTCGCCCTTGCGGCGGCTGGCGAGGAAGGTCGCCAGCGCCGACAGCTCGCCGACGAAGCCGCGGCGGAAGAAGACGATCACGACGAGCAGAATGACGCCCTGGCTGATCAGCGCCCACTCGCCGAAGCCGGCGAGATAGTCGTTGAGCCAGATGATGATGCCGGCGCCGAAGATCGGTCCGAGCAGCGTGCCGAGGCCACCGAGCAGCGTCATCAGGATGACCTCGGCCGAGATGGGCCAGGAGGCGTCGGTCAGCGTCGCGAACTGGTAGACGGTCGCCTTCATGCCGCCCGCCACGCCCGCCATGGTCGCCGAGATGACGAAGGCGAGCAGCTTGATGCGCTCCGGGTCGAAGCCCAGCGATTCCACGCGCGGCTGGTTGTCGCGAACCGCCTTCAGGATCTCGCCATAGGGCGAATGGACCACCCGGTAGTAGACGAAGACGCTGATCAGGGTGATGGCGGCGACGACGTAGTAGTAGGTGCCGTTGTCGGCGACGTCGAAGAGGCCGAACAGGGGGCTGCGCGGGATGGCCTGCATGCCGTCCTCGCCGCCGGTGAACGGCGCCTGCAGCAGGATGAAATAGATGAACTGCGAGAAGGCGAGCGTGATCATGGCGAACTGGATGCCCTGACGGCGGATCGTCAGCAGGCCGATGAAGAGCCCGAGCAGGCCGCTGGCGGCCGCGCCGGCGAGGATCGCCAGTTCGATCGAGAGCGGGGTCGACTTGAGCAGATAACCCGTGACGTAGGCCGCACCGCCGAAGAACATGGCGTGGCCGAAGCACAGGAGCCCGGAATAGCCGAGCAGCAGGTTGAACGAGCAGGCGAAGACGACGAAGCACATGATCGTCATCAGCGTGACCGAGTAGAACTGGAAGGGCGCGACGGCGAGAAGCGCAATCGCCGCGGCGATCAGGAGAAGACGGACCATCAGTTCTGCTCCTTGCCGCTGAAGATACCGGCCGGCCGAAGGTAGAGCGCGACCGTCATGAACAGGAAGATGACGACGCTGGCGGCTTCCGGATAGAAGACCTTCGTCAGGCCCTCGACGACGCCCAGCATGTAGCCGGTGGCGACCGCGCCGATGATCGAACCCATGCCGCCGATCACCACGACCGCGAACACGACGATCATCAGGCTCGACCCCATCGACGGGGAGACCTGGTAGATCGGCGCGGCGAGCACGCCGCAGAGCCCGGCCAGCCCGACGCCGAAGCCGTAGGTGAGCGTCATCATCTTCGGCACGTTGATGCCGAAGGTCTGGACGAGCTGCGGCTTCTCGTTGGCGGCCCGCAGATAGGAACCGAGCTTGGTGTGCTCGATCAGGATCCAGGTTCCGATGCAGGTGACGACGGAGAAGACCACCACCCAGAGCCGGTAGTAGGGCATGAACATGAAACCGAGATTGACCCCGCCCGGAATGGGATTCTGATACGGCAGACCGGTGGAACCGTACTGGTAGCGCACGAGGCCTTCGACGATCAGCGCGACCGCATAGGTGGCGAGCAGGCTGTAGAGATGGTCGAGGCCGGCCAGCGGCCGCAGCAGGAAGCGTTCGAGGATCATGCCGGTGATCGCGACGAGTACCGGGGCGATGACCAGCGCGGGCCAGTAGCCGATGCCGAGATGGTTGAGCAGCAGCCAGGCCACGAAGGCGCCGAGCATGTACTGGGCGCCATGGGTGAAGTTGATGACGTGCATCATGCCGAAGATGATGACGAGGCCCATCGAGAGCATGGCGTAGAACGAGCCGTTGATCAGCCCGATCAGGACCTGCCCCATGAGCAGTTGCGTGGAGATACCGTCGAACATCGGCTCACACCCCCAGGTAGGATTTGACGCGGCCCATGTCGGCGGCGAGTTCGTCGTTGGTCAGCGTATCGACCACGTTGCCGTTCTCCACCACGACGTGGCGGTCGGCCACGAGCCTTGCGAAACGCAGGTTCTGCTCGACGAGAATGATGGTGAAGCCCTGCGCCTTCAGCCGCTTGATGATCTCGCCGATCTCCTTGACGACCACAGGGGCCAGGCCTTCGCTCGGCTCGTCGAGAAGGAGCAGCCTGGCACCGGTGCGCAGGATGCGGGCGATCGCCAGCATCTGCTGCTCGCCGCCCGACAGCTTGGTGCCGGGGCTGTTGGCGCGGGCCTTCAGATTGGGGAAGGTCTCGTAGAGCGCCTCGTCCGACAGGCCACCCGGACGCAGGACCGGCGGCAGGAACAGGTTCTCCTTCACCGAGAGCGAGGCGAAGATGCCGCGCTCTTCCGGACAATAGCCGATGCCGAGCCGTGCGATCTGGAACGGACGGCGCGAAATGGTCTCTTCGCCGGCGAAGCGGATCGAGCCGGTCCGCTTCTGCATCAGGCCGACGATGGAGCGCAGCGTCGTCGTCTTGCCGGCGCCGTTGCGGCCGATCAGCGTGACGAGTTCGCCCTCCCGGACGTCGAAGCCGATGCCGTGCAGGACGCGCGATTCGGCGTACCAGGCCCGCAGGTCGCGGACCTCGAGCAGCGGCGAACCGGTCGTCCCGCCCGCTGGACCGGCCGGCTGTGCAAGGCTATTCATCCACCCCTCCCATGTAGGCCTCGACCACGCGCTGGTCGCTGGAGACCTCGCCGTAGGTTCCTTCCGCAAGCACCTCGCCATGCTGCAGCACGGTGATGCGGTCGCACAGGTTGGAGACGACCGACAGGTTGTGCTCGACGAGCAGCACGGTCCGCCCGACGGCCACCTTGCGGATCAGGTCAGTGATCGGCTCGATGTCCTCGTGGCCCATGCCGGCGGTCGGCTCGTCGAGCAGCATCACCTGCGGCTCGAGCGCCAGCGTGGTGGCGATCTCCAGGGCGCGCTTCTTGCCGTAGGAGAGTTCGGCCGCCGTGATGCCCCGGCTCTCGACGATGCCGACCTGCTCGAGCAGTTCCTCGGCGCGCCGGTTGAGCGGCGCCACGGCGCGCAGCGACCGCCAGAAATGGTAGCCGGTGCCGTAGGGCGCCTGCAGCGCCACGCGCACGTTCTCGAGCACGGTCAGGTTCGGGAAGATCGCCGAAATCTGGAACGAGCGGACGAGGCCGCGCCGCGCGACCTCGGCGGTCCGCAGTCCGGAAATGTCCTCGCCGTTGAGCAGGATCCTGCCCTTCGTCGGCTGCAGGGTCTTGGTGAGAAGGTTGAAGCAGGTCGTCTTGCCGGCACCGTTGGGGCCGATGAGGGCGTGTATGGAGCCCCTCCGGACGGCGAGGTTCACGTCCTTGACGGCCGCGAAGCCGCCGAAGACCTTCGTCAGGCCTTCGCCGACCAATGCGTATTCCCCGCCCGTTGCCGTCGCGGCAGCCCCTGCCGGCACGGCATCAGCCATGGTGGCCATATTCTCCTCCCTCGAACGCGGGAAACCCGCGGCAGTCGATCAGCTCGGCAGTCTCAGGACGGCCTTTGCCAGGATGTTCTTCTGTATTTCGTTGGAGCCGCCGAAGATGGCCGGCGCCCGGGAATCCAGGAACAGGTTCATCGCGTCGACCTCGTCGTTGCCCGCTTCGATGTCGTCGAAGAAGCGTGCGTCCTCGCCCGCCAGCATCAGCGTCTCTTCGGTGATGCGCTGGTAGAGCTCGGTCGTGAAGATCTTGAGCATCGACACGTCGGCGCCGAGTTCGCCGCCGTCTCGCAGCACCTTGGCGAAGCGCTCGAAGGCAGAGCCGAGATCGTAGATGTCGAGCCGATGCTTGGCATAGCGCGACAGGAAGGCCGGATCGTCGAAGGCGCCGCGGGCACGCGCGAGCTTCTCCAGCCGCTCGATGGCGATCTCGGGCCGCGTGGTAGCGCCGAGGAAGATGCGCTCATGGCCGAGCACGGACTTGGCCACGTCCCAGCCCTGGTCGATCTCGCCGACGACGTTTGCCACGGGAACGCGGACGTCGTCGAAGAAGACCTCGCAGAAATCCGTCTCGCCGCGCAGGTTGGCGATCGGGCGCACGCGCACGCCCGGCGTCGTCATGTCGATCAGGAGGACGGTGATGCCCTTCTGGCGCACCTTCTCGTCGCGGCTGGTGCGCACCAGCGCGAAGATCCAGTTGGCGCAATGCGCCAGCGTCGTCCAGATCTTCTGGCCGTTGACGACGAAGACGTCGCCGTCTCGCACGGCGGCGGTGCGCAGGCTGGCAAGGTCCGAACCGGAGTTCGGCTCCGAGTAGCCCTGGCACCAGACGTGCTCGCCGGTGAGGATGCGCGGCAGGTAGTGCGCCTTCTGCTCCTCCGTGCCGTGTTCGAGCAGCAGCGGGCCGATCAGGCCGAGGCCGTGATCGGGAATGCGCGGGCAGCCGAGCCGGCCCCATTCCTCGACGTAGATCATGTGCTTGGCGGGCGTCAGGCCCATGCCGCCGTGCTCGACCGGCCAGACCGGCGCGAGCCAGCCTTCCTCGGCGAGCGCATGGTACCAGACCGAGACCTCGTCGAAGAGCGGCCGCTGCTTGCGCATGAAGCGCAGCTCGGCCGGCAGCCGCCGCGCGACGAGATCGCGGAAGGCCTCTCGGAAGGCCTCGTCGGACATCGCATTCCAGTCGGTCGCGGGCGCCATCAGATCTCGTCCTTGAACACCGCCGGACGCTTCTCCACGAAGGCGCGCATGGCTTCCTTGGAATCCGGGTGACGGGTCATCTCGACGGTCAGATTCTGCTCGAAGCGGTAGCCGTCGCGCAAGGGCATGTGCTCGACCGTGTTGATGGCGCGCTTGGCGAGGCTGAGCGCCTTCGGGCTCTTCGAGGCGATGGTGCGCGCCATCTTCATGGCCTCGTCCATCAGGTTCTCCAGCGGCACGCAGGCCTCGATGATGCCGCGGCGATAGGCCTCTTCGGCCGGAACACGGTAGCCGGTCAGGATCATGCGGCGGGCGAGCGACTTCGGGAACAGCGACATGGTGTGGCGCGCGCCGCCCATCAGGCCGATGTCGATCTCGGGCAGGCCGAAGACGGCATTGTCGGAGGCCAGGATGATGTCGGCGGCGATGATGGGACCCATGCCGGCGCCGAGCGCCGGACCGTTGACGGCGGCGATGACGGCCTTTCCGCATTCCATGATGCAGTTCGACACCTCGCGCGTGCGCCGCAGGTGGCGGTAGGTCTCGCCCTTGATGTCGCCGACGGCCTGGCGGTTCTTGATGTCGGCGCCGGCCGAGAAGATCTTCTCGCGGCCGGTGATGACGATGCAGCGGACTTCCGGCGTGTCGTTGAGTTCGTCGAAGACCTCGATCATCTCCTCCGAGAAGTCACGCGAGTAGGCATTGACCGGGGCGTTGTCCATCTTGACGACCGCGACGCGGTCTTCGATCGTCACCTTGATGAGATTGTTGCGCATGGTTTTCCTCCCGGCCTCAGGCCGCACGTTCCAGTTTGACGAATTCCAGACGCAGCGCCTCCGGCTGGCCGAGCGTCGCGTTCAGGCTGATCGCGCGCTTCAGGTAGAGGCCGATGTCGCATTCGTCGGTGAAGCCCATGGCGCCGTGCAGATGGACGGCGCGGCGGCAGATCGAGACGGCTGCGTCGCCCGCCCGCGCCTTGGCGGCGAGCACGGCCAGATGACCGGCCCGGACATCGCCGGCGGCAAGAGTCTCGACCGCGTTGACGACGGCCGCGCAGGCGAATTCGGCGTCCGACCACATCTCGACGAGGCGGTGCTGGATGGCCTGGAAGCTGGCGATCGGCTTGCCGAACTGCACGCGTGCCTTCGTGTAGTCGATGGTGATCTCGACCGCGCGGGACGCGATGCCGGCGAGTTCGGCCGCGAGCGCGACACGGGCATTGCCGACCGCCTCGCCGAGCAGTTCCGCCTCGCCCGGCGCCTGCGCGATCAGGGCGGTGTCCGGCAGCCGGCACTGGTCGAAGCGGAGCCTGCCGATCGCCGCGCCGTCGACGCCGGCGGCGGCCTCGACCGTCAGGCCGGCACTGCCGGCCGGAACGGAGAACAGGCCGACACCGCCGTCGAGGGCAGCGACGACCAGAAAGTCCGTGGCCGAGAGCGCCAGATCGACGTGACGCTTCTCGCCCGAGATCAGGTATCCGCCGTCCGGCGCGACCCGCGCGGCGGCGGCACGGCCGGCGACGTCCATCCATGCCGGCGCCAGCGTCAGACTGCCGTCGACGAGGCCGGCCACGAGGCGGTCGCGCTCCGCCGAGGCGGCCGCCCGGGACAGAAGGCTCGACGAAAACACGGCAGCGGTGGCGACGGGCTCGCTGATCAGCGCGCGCCCGAGCGCTTCGCTGACGACGGCCTGCTCGGTGAGGGAGAGACCCGTGCCGCCCAGTTCCTCGGGAACGAGAATGCCGGTCCAGCCGGCCTCCGCCATCGCCGTCCAGAGCGCCCGGTCCGTGTCGGCGCCGGCCGCACGCTTGCGGCGCACCGAGGCCGGCCCTGGCTGGCGCGAAGCGAGCGTCGCAACGCTGTCGCGCAGCATGGCGAGCATGCCTTCGGCATCATCGAAAATGGTCTGCGGCATCATTCCTCCCGGATGCAGCCCAAGCCGTCCTGCGCCGCACGGTAGGCGAAGCCTCGCTGGCGTACAAACGAAACAGCTTGCTGCAGTGTCGTTTCATAAATGTGAAGCGGTCAGACGTCCGCGCGTCAGGACGGCAGCCGGTGGTCGCGGAACTGCTCGCGCAATTTCGTCTTCTGCAGCTTGCCGGTGGCGGTGTGCGGCAGCGTGTCGACGAAGGCGATGTCGTCGGGCAGCCACCATTTCGCGACGCGCTCGGCCAGGAACGCGAGAAGCTCTTCCCGGGTGGGCGCCCTGCCCGGCTTCGGCACCACGATCATCAGCGGGCGCTCCTGCCAGCGCGGATGATGAACACCGATGACCGCTGCCTCGGCGACCCCCGGATGCGCCACGGCAGCGTTCTCGAGGTCGATCGAGGAGATCCATTCGCCGCCCGACTTGATCACGTCCTTCGAACGATCGGTGAGCTGGACGTAGCCGTCGGCGTCGATCTTGGCGACGTCGCCGGTCGCGAACCAGCCCTCGGCATCGAGCACGTCGCCGCCCTCGCCGCGGAAATAGCCCGACGCGACCCATGGCCCGCGCACGAGGAGGTCGCCGGCGACCGATCCGTCGTGCGGCAGAGGCCGGCCGTCCTCGCCGCGGATGCGCAGCTCGACGCCGTAGATGGCGCGGCCCTGCTTCGCCTGGATGGAGACCTGATCGTCTTCCGATGCCTCCCTGTGCTTCGGCAGCAGATTGCCGATGGTGGCGAGCGGGCTCGTCTCGCTCATGCCCCAGGCGTGGATGACGAAGACGCCGAAATCGCGCCGGAAGCGCTCGA
This sequence comes from Aquibium microcysteis, assembly GCF_014495845.1. Lineage (NCBI taxonomy): Bacteria > Pseudomonadati > Pseudomonadota > Alphaproteobacteria > Hyphomicrobiales > Phyllobacteriaceae > Aquibium > Aquibium microcysteis. The sequence continues at coordinate 992,637 of NZ_CP061080.1, read as the reverse complement.
TGACGGCGCGCGGCGCGGCCGAGCCGCCGATCACCACCCGCTCGAGCTTCAGGCCCGACAGGTCGATGCCCGGCGTGTCGTCGACATGCTTGAAGAAGCCGAGCCAGACGGTGGGAACGCCGAGGGAGAAGTTGCAGGCTTCGGCGACAGCGATGTCGAACAGGCTGCGGCCGTCGAGCTGCGGGCCGGGCAGCACCAGCTTGGCGCCGCACATGGCGGCGGCATAGGGAATGCCCCAGGCATTGACGTGGAACAGCGGCACGGCGAGCAGCACGCTGTCGGCGCTGGACAGGCGCAGGCCGTCGGCCGCGCAGGCGGTGAAGGAATGCAGCAGCGTGGAGCGGTGCGAATAGAGCACGCCCTTCGGGTTGCCGGTCGTGCCCGAGGTGTAGCAGAGCGAGGAGGCGGATTTCTCGTCGAACTGCGGCCAGTCGAAGACGTCGTCCTCGGCAGCGATCAGGTCCTCGTAGGCTTCGCAGCCCGCCAGGTCACCGGTCAGATGGCCAGCGTCGGTCATGGCGACGAAACGCTCGACCTTGCCGAGCTTCGGCCGCAGGTCCTTTACGAGGCCGGCGAAGGTGACGTCGAACAGGAGGACCCTGCTCTCGGCGTGATTGAGGATGTAGTCGATCTGCTCGGGAAAGAGCCGCGGATTGACGGTGTGGAGCACGGCGCCGATGCCCGACACCGCGAAATAGAGTTCGACGTGGCGGTGCGTGTTCCAGGCGAGGGTCGCGACCCGGTCGCCGGGCCTGATGCCCATGCGGATGAGCGCCTTGGCCAGTTTTGCGGCACGCGAGCGGACCTGCGCCCAGTTCGTGCGCACGATCGGCCCTTCGCAGGTGCGGCTGACGATCTCGACCTGCGGATGGTAGCGGGCGGCGTGCTCGATCAGCGTCGAGATCAACAGCTGCCTGTCCTGCATCAAGCCCAGCATTGGCATTCCTCCCTGAAGTCGAGCCAGCCTCCACCGGCGCGCCGCAAAATCGGCGGGGTATCGTGGCAAGTCAATCGACTGCGCATATGCGCAGGGTCGATTCACACCTGTGAAATGTCCCGGAAGACAGGCCGCCGATTTGCCTTCGGCCCGGCGGGATGGTGGAGAGGAGCGTGACATCTGCGAGGGAGGATCCGGATGAGCGTTCTGTTCAGCGAAGGCCGCATCGGCGGCATTTCCATCGGCAACCGCATCGTCGTCTCGCCGATGTGCCAGTACAGCGCCGTCGACGGCGTCGCGCAGGACTGGCATCTCGTCCACCTCGGCTCGCTGATGATGTCGGGTGCGGGCCTCGTGATCCTCGAAGCCACGGCGGTCGAGGCGGCCGGCCGCGGCACGCATGGCTGCCTTGGCCTGTACGACGACACGCAGGAGGCGGCGTTGACCCGGCTGGTCGGGGCGCTGCGGAAACTCTCGCCGGCGAAGATCGGCCTCCAGCTCACCCATTGCGGCCGCAAGGCGGCCACCCGAACGATCCCCGAGCGGTGGCGCGGCGAGCCGCTGCCGCCGGAGGAAGGCGCCTGGACGCCGGTCGCGCCGTCCCCGATCGCCTATGACCCGGACTGGCAGACGCCGGACGAACTCGACGAGGCGGGAATCCTGCGCATCATCGACGCCTTCGCCGACAGCACGCGCCGCGCCGCCCGCGCCGGCTTCGATCTTCTCGAACTGCACGGCGCACATGGCTACCTGATCCACCAGTTCCTGTCGCCGATCACCAACCGGCGCACCGACCGCTGGGGCGGCTCGGCCGAGAACCGCAACCGTTTCGCCGTCGAGGTGGTGCGCGCGGTGCGGGCGGCATGGCCGCGCGAGCGGGCGCTGGGATTGCGGATGAACTCAACGGACTGGACCCCGGAAGGCTCGACGCTCGACGACGCCGTCGCGCTCGCCGCAGCGCTGGAGGCGGAGGGACTGGACTATGTCGTGATGTCGTCCGGCAACATCCGCCCCGGCATCGCGATCCCGCCGGCGACACCTGGCCACCAGGTGCCTTTCGCGCAGGCGGTCAAGGAGGCGACCGGCCTTGCCGTCATGGCGGTCGGGATGATCGTGGAGGCGAGGCAGGCGGAGGCGATCGTGACTACGGGTGCCGCCGATTTCGTGGCGCTGGCGCGGCCGATGCTCGACAATCCGCGCTGGGGCATCCATGCGGCGGCCGAGCTCGGCGCCGACATCGCCTACCCGCCGCAATACATCCGCGCACGCCCCAACAACTGGCTCGGCTTCCGCCACGTCCACCCGCAGGCCAACCCGCCCGCCTCGACGCTGCAGCTCGACCGGCCGCGCAGCGTGGCGAGCTGGGACCGGCCGGAGACCCCGGGGCGGAGGTAGCGCCCGACCGGGCGCGAAATCTTGCGACGGTCCACGATCAGCCGCCGCGCCGGCGCCGCCACTCCTCATAGCGTTCCAGCGTCTCCTCGCGGGTCGGCGGGTAGAGGCCGATGATGGCGTGGCCGGCGCGGACGCTCTCCCAGACGAAGGCCTCGAAGTCCTCCATCTCGGCGCATTCCAGCCCGATCTCGTCGGCGAGGTGGGCGGGGATGACGACCACGCCGTCGCCGTCGCCGACGATCACGTCGCCTGGGAAGACAGGCGCGTCGCCGCAGCCGATCGGGACGTCGATGTCGATGGCTTCGTGCAGCGTCAGGTTGGTGGGAGCGGAGGGGCGGACGTGGAAGGCGGGGATGTCGAGCGCGCCGATGGCCTCGGCGTCGCGGAAGCCGCCGTCGGTCACGACGCCGGCGCAGCCCCGCACCTGCAGGCGGGTGACCAGGATGGAGCCGGCCGAGGCGGCGCGGGCGTCCTTGCGGCTGTCGATCACCAGCACGTGGCCCGGCGGGCAGCGCTCCACCGCGACGCGCTGCGGATGGTCCTCGTTGCGGAACACGGAGATCGGGTTGCGGTCCTCGCGCGCGGGCATGTAGCGGAGGGTGAAGGCCTGGCCGATCATGGTGCCCGCCTTGCGCGCAACCGGCAGCGCGCCCTGGATGACCTGGCTGCGCAGGCCGCGCTTGAAGAGGGCCGTGGCGATCGAGGCGGTCGAGGCCCGCTTCAGCCGGTCGCGGGTTTCGTCGCCGAGCACATAGTCCGACATGGCGGGATCCTGATCTAGTAGATGGCGGGTTCGTCGACCGGCGCGCCGAAGCCGGTCTCCAGGAAGTCGAAGTCGCAGCCCCTGTCGGCCTGCAGGATGTGGCGGGTGAACATCCAGCCGTAGCCGCGCTCGTAGCGCGGCGCGGGCGGCGTCCAGGCGGCGCGGCGGGCGGCGAGTTCGTCGTCGCCGACCAGCATGTCGAGCCGCCGTTCCGGCACGCTCAGCCGCACGCGGTCGCCGTTCCGCAGCAGCGCCAGCGGCCCGCCGACGAAGGCTTCCGGGGCGACGTGGAGGACGCAGGCGCCGTAGGACGTGCCCGACATGCGCGCGTCGGACAGGCGCACCATGTCGCGGTGCCCCTTCCTCAGCAGCGCCTTCGGCATCGGGATCATGCCCCATTCGGGCATGCCCGGACCGCCCTTGGGGCCCGCGTTGCGCAGCACGAGCACGGCGTCCGGCGGGATGTCCCAGTCGATGTCGTCGAGCTTCTCCTTGAGCGCCGGATAGCCGTCGAAGACGTAGGCCGGTCCTTCGTGGACATGGAAGCGCGGATCGCACGCGGCCGGCTTGATCACAGCACCGTCGGGCGCGAGATTGCCCTTCAGCACCGCGAGCGAGCCCTCGCTGTAGACCGGGTTGGAGAGCGGGCGGATCACGTCCTCGTCGAAGATCTCGACATCGGCCAGGTTCTCGCCGAGCGTGCCGCCGTTGACCGTCGGGCAGTCGAGATTCAGACGGTCGCCGAGCTGCTTCATCAATGCCGGAAGCCCGCCCGCGTAGAAGAAGTCCTCCATGAGGTACACGTCGCCGACCGGGCGGATGTTGGCGATGACGGGCGTCGTGCGGCTCTTGCGGTCGAGGTCGTCGAGCGACAGGGCGACGCCCGCCCGGTGGGCCATGGCGATCAGGTGGATGATGGCGTTGGTGGAGCAGCCGAGCGCCATGGCGACGGTGTTGGCGTTGTCGAAGGCCTTCGCGGTGAGGATGCGGCCGGGCACGAGATCGTCCCAGACCATGTCGACGATGCGGCGGCCGCAGGCGGCCGCCATCCTCGGGTGGTTCGCATCGGGTGCGGGGATGGACGAGGCTCCGGGCAGGCACAGGCCGAGCGCCTCGGCGATCGCCGTCATGGTGGAGGCCGTGCCCATGGTCATGCAATGGCCATGCGAGCGCGCGATGCCCTTCTCCATCTCCTGCCATTGAGCCTCGGTCACCGTGCCGGCCCGCCGGTCGTCCCAGTGTTTCCAGGCGTCGGAGCCCGAGCCGAGCGTCCTGCCGCGCCAGTTGCCGCGCAGCATGGGGCCGGCGGGGAAGAAGATCATCGGCAGGCCGGCCGAAACCGCGCCCATCACCAGGCCCGGCGTGGTCTTGTCGCAGCCGCCCATCAGCACGACCCCGTCGACCGGGTGGGAGCGGATCTGCTCCTCGGTCTCCATCGCCAGCATGTTGCGGTAGAGCATGGTCGTCGGCTTGACCGCGCTTTCGCTGAGCGAAAGCGCCGGAAGTTCGACCGGGAAGCCGCCGGCCTGCAGGACGCCGCGCTTCACGTCCTCGACCCGCTCGCGGAAGTGCACGTGGCACTGGTTCATGTCCGACCAGGTGTTGAGGATCGCGATCACCGGCTTGCCCAGCCAGTCCTCGTAGCCGTAGCCCATCTGCAGGACGCGGCTGCGGTGGCCGAACGATCGCAGGTCGTCGGGGGCGAACCAGCGGGCGCTTCTCAGATCCCTGGCGTCCTTGCGTGGCATGAGGTCAGGTCCTCGTCCGAATGGCGTGAGATGGGCCGCCGGTGCGCCAGAACGGCACGGCGGGTCCGCGAAGAAGGGGCGGCAGGTCGGTCGCGACGGCGAGTTGACCGCCATAGCCGCCGGCCGACTTGGCGGTGACGACGAGGCCGCCGTCGAAGAAGGCGAGCTTGGTGGGGGCGCTGAACGGCAGCGGGACGGACACCGCGAGATCGCCGTCACCGGAGAAGCCGCAGAGGGCTGCGCCGTCCACCGAGGCGATCCAGTAGAGGTCGCCATTGCTGCCCAGCGCGGCGCCGTCGGGACGTCCCGGCATGTCGTGTGCTGCGGCGAAGACGGTGCGCGGCCCGAGGTCGGCAGTCGCGAAGTCGCAGGCGGCGGTCCAGACGGTCCGGACGTGGGGATGCGAGTCCGAGACATAGAGACGGCCGCGACCGACATCCGCCGCCAGCCCGTTCGGGGTGGTGAGGCCGGTGAGCACCGTGCGCAGACCGAGATCGGCCGTCACGACATGGAGCGCCGCCCGCCCCGGCGCGGCGTCCATCGCCATGGTGGAGACCCACAGCCGCCCGGTGGCGTCGACCGTGGCATCGTTGAAGCGCCCTTCCCCGCCGAAGGAGACGAGGCGCTCGAACCGCGCGTCCGATGGCGAGAAGGCGTAGATGCCGCGCTGCATCCCGACGACGGGCCGGTCCTGTCCGGCAAGCGCCACGAAGCCGGGCGTCTGCGGGGTCGGCCAGCTCTGCGTCCGGCGCGTCGAGAGGCTCGTCTTCAGCAGCCGGCATCCCTCGATGTCGACCCACCAGATGCCGTCCGCAAGGTCCCAGACCGGGCTTTCGCCAAGCAGCGCGCCGTGGTCCCCGACCGGCTCCAGGCATATGTCCACTATCCGGCTCGATGCGACGTCCATACCGCCCGCTTCCCCCGGGGCCGATTGCCCCTTGACACCCGAGGCCTAGCGCAAGTAGGACTCTAGTGCAACTAATATATTAGTCTACGAAGGCCAATGGAGGAGGACGAGATGAAGTCGACGATGACGAGGATGGGACTGTGCGCCGCCGTGCTGGCGGGGCTGGCATTCGGCGCTCCCGCACATGCGGAAACCACGCTGCGGATCGGGACGGTGCTGGCGCCGGCGGACCCGATGGGCCAGGGCCTGGAGAAGTTCAAGGCCGACGTGGAAGCCGCGACGAAGGGCGAGGTGAAGATCGAGATCTTCCACAATTCCCAGCTCGGCGACACGACGGAGATGATCGACCAGGCCCGCGCCGGCGCCAATGTCGGCACCGTGACCGACGTCGCGCGGCTGTCGAGCTTCGTGCCGTCGCTGGCGATCATGTCGGCACCGTTCATGTTCGACACCTACGAACAGGCCGACGCCTTCGCGCTTTCTCCGGACTATCTCGCCTGGGGCGACGAGCTGAAGGAAAAGTCCGGGCTGATGATGCTGGCCTCGAACTGGTACCAGGGGCCGCGCCATCTCCTGACGCAGAAGCCGGTCGCCAGACCGGAGGATCTCGCCGGCGTCCGCATGCGCACCATCGGTGCGCCCATCTGGATCGAGACGATCCGGGCGATGGGTGCGGAACCGACACCGATGGCCTGGGGCGAGGTCTATTCGGCGCTGCAGCTCGGCGCGCTCGACGCGGCCGAGGCCCAGCCGACCGCCATCACCGGCGCCAAGCTCTACGAGGTGGTCAAGCACGTCACCAAGACGGGGCACATCCAGCTGGTGACGGCGCTGGTCGTGGGAGCGGAGGCCTGGGACCAGATTTCGGCGGAGAACCAGAAGATCGTGCGCGACCTGGCGGTGGAGAGCGGCCGCTACGCCTCCGGCCTGACCATCGCGCTCGGCGACAAGTCGCTCGCCGACGTTGCAGCGTCGGGCGTCAGCGTGTCGGATGTCGACATCGCTCCCTTCAAGGCCGCGGTGGCCGGGGTCTACGGGATGTTGAACCTAACGGCGGAAGCCGCGACAGTCGACAAGGTGCTCGGCCGCTGAGCGGCCGGCACCACCGACATCGTCCGCATCCGGCAGCAAGGGATCATCCGTGTTCAGACGCCTTGAATTCGCCTGCGCGGCCCTGCTGCTCGGCGCGGTGGTGGTGCTCGTGGGGCTCGCCGCCGTCACCCGCGCCATGGGGACGCCCATCATCTGGTCCGTCGAGATCGCACAGCTGCTGTTTCTCTGGCTGTGCATCCTGGCCATCGACCTCGCCCTCCAGGAGGAACGGCATTTCGGCCTGCGGATCGTGCAGGACAACGTGTCCCCGCGGATCGGCCGGATCGTCGAGATGATCAACCTGCTGATCATGGTTGCGCTGCTGGCATTCCTGATCCGCTACGCCTGGCGCAACACCCTGCTCATGCACACGCGGCTGGACGGGGCGCTGCAGATCAGGGGCTCCTACCTGCATGCCTCCATGGTGATCGGCTTCGCGCTGATGATCAGGAGCCTGCTCGCCAGACTGGCCCTCCTCGCACGAAAGCGTACCTGACGATGCTTCTCCTGATCGCCGGGCTCTTCGCCCTGTTCCTCCTCATCGGCATGCCGGTGGCCTTCGCGCTGGCGCTGGCCGCCTTCCCGGTGTTCGTGGCGACGGGCACGATGCCGCCCACCGTCGCGATCCAGAAGATGGTGACGGCGACGCAGAGCTTCCCGCTGCTGGCGGTGCCCTTCTTCATCTTCGCCGGCAACCTGATGAACGCCACCGGGATCACCGAGCGTCTGGTCCGGTTCGCCCGGCTGCTGACGGGTTGGATGGCGGGCGGGCTCGGGCAGGTCTCGATCCTGCTCAGCCTGATGATGGGCGGCATCTCGGGATCGGCCGTGGCCGACGCCTCGATGGAGGCGCGCCTGCTCGGCCCCTCGATGATCAGCCAGGGCGGCTACTCCAAGGCGGCGACGGCGGCGGTGCTGGCCTTCGGTTCGATCATCACCGCCACGATCCCGCCCAGCATCGGCCTGATCCTGTTCGGCTTCATCAACGAGGTGTCGATCGGCCGCCTGTTCGTGGCGGGCCTGGTGCCGGGTCTGGTGCTGACGGCGATCCTGATGGTGACGGCCTGGCTGATCGCGCGGCGCAACGGCTATGCCAGCGATCAGGCCGAACTGCCGACGCTGCGCGACCTGTGGACGAGCTTCCTCGACAGCATCTGGGCGCTCGCCTTCCCCGTCATCCTCATCGTCGGCTTCCGGTTCGGCCTGTTCACCGCGACCGAGGCCGGGGCTTTCCTCGTCGGCTATGCGCTGTTCATCGGCGTCTTCGTCTACCGCGAGCTGACATGGGAGAAGTTCTACGAAGCGACGACCGGCTCCGTCTCCGATCTCGGCATGGTGATGCTGCTGATCATGATGGCGGCGGTGCTGGGCTATGCCGTGACGATCGAACGGGGGCCGCAGCAGATCACCGAATTCGTCACGTCGCTGACGACCGAGCCCGGCTTCATCCTGCTGCTGGTCGTCGTGCTGCTGATCGTCAGCGGCATGTTCCTGGAGGGTGCGGCCAACATCCTGCTGGTGACGCCGATCGTGCTGCCCGTCCTGGTGCATGCGGGCTACGACCCGGTGCACATGGGCATCCTGATCGTGACGCTGATCAATTTCGGCGGACTGACGCCACCGGTCGGCGTGATCATGTTCACCGTCTGCGGCATTCTCGACGTTCGGACGGGTGCTTTCACCCGCGCCGCCCTGCCCTATTTCGCGGCGATGATCGTCTTCTTCCTCGTGCTCGCGCTGGTTCCGGCAGTGTCGTTGTTCCTGCCCGACCGACTGATGTAGAAGGGGACGACGATGATACGGAAGACCTCACCCGACCTGAATGCCGGTTCGTTCTCGGCGGCGCTGATGAACGCCGCCGACGATCTGTCCGGCCCGGGCGGTTCGGCTGCCGGGCGGGTCTATTCGACGCTGCGGGCGCAGATCATCTCGCTCGACCTCGAGCCGGACACAACGCTGGTCCGCAACGACATCGCGCGGACGTTCGGCGTCAGCCAGTCGCCGGTCCGCGAGGCGATCCAGCGGCTGGAACAGGAAGGGCTGGTCATCTCCTATCCGCAGTCGCGCACGGTGGTCTCCAGGATCGACGTGGCGCATGCCCGCGAGACGCAGTTCCTGCGCGTCGGCACGGAACTCGAGGTGGCGCGCGCGCTGGCGGCGGCCGGCAATCCCGCCCTGCTCGTGCCCACGACTCGGCTGCTGCGGATGCAGAAGATGGCCGGCGACGATCGCGACATCGGCGAATTCACCACGCTCGACCGGCTGTTCCACCTGTCGCTGTTCGAGGCGGCCGGCGTGCGGGCGCTGTGGCACCTGATCGCCGACCGGTCCGGGCATATCGACCGGCTGCGGCGCCTCAACCTGCCCGACCCCGGCAAGATCGCCCAGGTGATCGCGGACCACGAGGCGATCCTTTCCGCGATCGCCTCGGGCGACCCGGATGCGGTGGAGCATGCCGTCCGCACCCATCTGTCCGGCACGCTCGCCTCCGTGCAGAAGATCATCGAGCAGAACCCACACTACTTCCAGGCGAGGAGCTGAGCGTCCGGCGCTGCCCTGGAGAGGCCCGCCCTGTGTGGGCTTCCCGAGCGCCCCTCGCGGCCATCATTCCGCCGTCACCTTCCCAGCCGCATGGTGATGGCAGCCGGCAGTCCGGTAGAGGCTTTGCCCGGCGGACGCGCATAGCTGCCGCGGTCGGCGCCCTGCGGCCGCAGCCGATGCAGGGCGACGGCGTGGATGACCGCCGCCTGTACGGGATCGACGAGGATCGCCGGGACGTCGCCCGCGATGTCGCCCGCCAGGCCGGCGATCGGCGCGCCGGCGAGGATGAGGACGTCGGCCGCATCGGCCGCGCGCAGGCAGGTGCGCAGGAGCGGTTCGCGCATCTCCTCCGCGACACTCGAGATCGAACCGAATCCTTCCTCCGGCGCGAAGGTGCCGGCAAAGCGCATGGCGAGGCCTGCCCGCGCCACCTGCTCGTCGTACCAGGGCCGCATCCGCCGCGAGAAGGTGACGAAGGCGAAGCGTTCGCCGAGCGACAGCGACATGATCATGGCCGCCTCCGACAGGCCGGTAACCGGCAGATCGAACTGTTCGCGCGCCGCGTGGAGCCCCGGATCGCCGAAGGCGGCGATCACCGCCGCATCGAAGGTTCCTGCCCTTTCCGCCAGCACGTCGAGCACGCCGGCACCGGCGATCTGCGCTTCCGCGCGGGAGGAAATGTAGGGAAAGCCGGTGCCGGCGGTGACCGGGACGAGATCGACGTCGGCCGGCAGCACGCGGGACGCCGAGGCGGCCAGCCGCTGGGTCAGCGCAGCGGTGGTGTTGGGATTGAACAGCAGCAGGCGCATCAGTAGCCGAGCCTTTCCGGCAGCCAGGTGACGAGGCCGGGGAAGACCATGCACAGCACGAGCACCGCGTACATGGCGGCGATGAAGGGCCAGCTCTCGCGGACCAGCTCGCCCATCTTCACGCCGGTGATGCCGCAGACGACGAACAGCACCACGCCGACCGGCGGGGTGAGCATGCCGATGACGAGGTTCAGGACGAACAGGAAGCCGAAATGCAGCGGGTCGAGCCCGTATTGCATGGCGATCGGGTGGAACAGCGGCACGAGCATGATGTAGGCCGCGTTCGATTCCAGGAACATGCCGACGACCAGCAGCATGACCGCGATCAGGCACAGGAACAGGAACGGGTCATCGGTCAGCCCCTGCAGCAGCCCGGCCAGCTTCATCGGCAGCAGGTCGATCGTGAACAGGAACGTCACGGTGGAGGCGAAGGCGATCATGGCGCCCACCATCGCCGAGGTCTTCGCCGCGCCCAGCAGCACCTCCGGCAGGTGACCGAGTTCCAGCCTGCGGGTGACGAAGAAGCCGAGGAAGAGCGCGTAGCAGACGCCCACCGCCGCGCCCTCGGTCGGCGTGAAGATGCCGCCGACGATGCCGCCGATGACGATCACCGGCATCAGGAACACGACGAAGCTGCGCCGCGTCTGGTGCACGATGTTGGAAAGCGTCACCGGCGCGCCGGCCAGCGGATAGTCCCGCTTCCAGGCGATGAACCAGCAGAGCACCATGAAGCTCACGAAGAGGATCAGCCCCGGCACCACGCCGGACATGAACAGCCCGCCGACCGATACGCTCGACCCGGCCATGAAGGCGTAGACGATCATGGCGCCCGACGGGGGAATGATCGGCCCGAGATTGGCGGCGGCCGCCACGATGCCGGTGGAGAATCCGAGACCGTATTGCTGGCGAAGCGACGGGACCAGGGTGGACGAAAGCGCGGAGGCGTCGGCCACGGCGGCGCCCGAGACCGAAGCGAGGCCGGCGCCCGAAATGATGGTGACCTGCGCCAGACCGCCGCGCACCCGGCCGATGAAGGCGTTCGCGAAGTCCACCAGCCGCTCCATGATGCCGCCCTTGAGCATGAGCTCGCCAGCGATCATGAACAGCGGGATCGACATCAGGGGGAAGGAGTTGACGGCGTTGAGCAGGCGCGGCGCCAGCACGGCCGCATCGAAGCCTGCCAGCCACAGCCCCGCAAGCGCGGAGACGCCGAGCGAGAAGGCCAGCGGCATGCCGAGGAAGGCGAGCACCAGGAACAGGACGATGACGAAGAGGCTCATGGGCCGGTGACCTGCGGGGACAGGGCGAGACGGACAAGATGCAGCGCCGCATGTAGCGAGCCCGCGATGATGGGGAAGAAGAAGACGCTCGAGGTGATGTCGATCGACCCGAGCCGCTCCGACCAGGTGGCCGACGCCACCCCGATCGAGATCCAGGACACCACCGCCATCATCATCGCGGCGAGCGCGCTGGTCAGCCTGGCGACCAGACGGCGCAGCCTGACCGGCAGGCGCGACACGAGGAGTTCGATGCCGACATGCGTGCCGTCGCGGATGCCGAGCGGGATCGCCATGAAGATCGTCCAGACGAAGGCGATCCGGCTCACCTCGTCGGCCCAGTCGAAGGACCCGTTGAAGACGTAGCGCATGACGACCTGGGCCGCGACGACCACGACCATGAGCGCTGCGCCCGCCATGACGACGAGGCGCGCGCCGGTATCGGCGCGCGTCAGGAGCGAGGCGAGGATGCGGTCGATCGCCATCGCCTACATGCCGAGCTTCGCGGTCTCGGCGTCGAGCAGCGTCACCAGGTCCGGATCGAGCCGGGCCTTGGTTTCGGCCGCGACGCCTGCGGTCTTCTCGCGCAGCGCTGCGGCGAGTTCGGGCGAGACTTCGGTGAACACCATGCCCTTGCCGACCAGCGTTGCCAGCCCGGCAGCGTCCTGCTCGGCGGCCAGTTCGCGCTGGTAGGCGACGGCGGTCGCCATGGCCTCGCGGACCATCGCCTGCTTGCCCGCGTCGAGCCCGTCGAACCACTTCTTGTTGGCGGCCACGGAGATGAAGTCGAAGAAGTGCCCGGTGTTGGAGATGTTCTTCTGGACCTCGGCGTATCCGGCGACATTGATGATGGCGAAGGGGTTCTCCTGGCCGTCGATGACGTTCTGCTCCAGCGCCGAATAGAGCTCCTTCACGTCCATGGCCACCGGGTTGGCGCCGAGCGCGCGGAAGGTGGCGAGGTGGGTCTCGTTGGGCTGGAGGCGGATCTTGAGGCCGGCGATGTCGTCGATCGTCCGGATCGGGCGGACGTTGTTGGTCAGGTGGCGGAAGCCGAGTTCCATGTAGCCCATCGAGGTCATGCCCTCTTTGGCCAGCTTGGCGTCGAGTGCCGCGCCGACCGGACCGTCGACGATGGCGAAGGCCTGCTCGCGGCTCTGGAACTGGAACGGAAGCCCGACGACCTCGAGTTCCGGAACGGTGCGGGTCAGGTAGGCGGTGCCGACCCACATCAGCTCGATGGCGCCGATCTTGACCGCCTGCACGTTCTCGGCCGCGCCGCCGAGCTGCTGGGCGGGAAAGACGTTGACGTCGATCTCGCCGCCCGACAGGCGCTCGAGCTCCGCCTCGAACTTCGCCATCGCCAGGGACGAGGCGTGTTCGGCGGCGAAATTGCCGGCGACGCGGATAAGATCCTTCGCGTCGGCGGCGGCGACGGAAAGGGCGATGGCAGATGAAGCGATGAGCGGCAGAAGGGCTTTCATGGCATTACTCCAGGGTTGCGGCGGCAGGATGGGCTTGGACGCCGCTGCCCGGCCCGAAGGCGCGGGCGGTGCGGGCGCGGATGACGGAGGCGATTTCGGCCAGGGTGGCGGCGTGTTCCTCGGCCGGCGCGGCGGCGAGACGCTGCTCGAACGCCGCAAACAGCGACGGCAGGTCGTCGAAACGATGCAGGGCCACGATGAAGGGATGGCCGAAGCGGGCGCGGTAGCGGCGGTTCAGGTCGGCGAGACGCCGCGCGTCGGCCGGCAGCAGGGCCAGCAGGCCGAGCCGGTGCTGCTCGCCCGTCGACGCCTCGGTCATGCGCCCTTCGGCCGCCTCGCGCCCGGCCAGTTCCGGATGGACCGAAAACAGCGCACGCTGACGCTCGGCATCGGCCGAAGCGATCGTTTCAGCCAGCGCGGCCGACAGCGCTTCCGCGCTTGCAAAGGGACGGGCATCCACCACGCGGTCGACGACCCAGGGCGAGCACTCCACGAGCGGCTCCATCATGGCGACGGCCGTGTCGCGGGGCGCGGCGTTGAGGATGTCGAGAGGAGTGGTCATTCGTCCGTTCGTCCGGCTGTCGATGCAAGCAAGCTAACGGCAGGGCGACGTTGCAATCCATGACATTATCGACAATTCTGCGTACTGATTTTTGGAATGGGATTCATGGCGCTCCACCTCGTGCCCCGCAGCCTGCAATATGTCGAGGCGGTCGCCGAGCACGGCTCGATCCAGGCAGCCTCCCGCGCCGTCGGCATCGCCGCCTCGGCGATCGACCGGCAGATCAAGCTGCTGGAGGCGCGTCTCGGCGTGCAGCTGTTCGACCGCATGACGACGGGCATGTCGCTGTCGCCCGTCGGCGAGATGTTCATCGTGCTGGCGCGCCGCTGGAAGGCCGACGAGAACCGCATCTGGTCCGACGTCAAGCAGATGCAGGGCGTCGATCTCGGCCACATCAGGCTGGTCACGATGGACAGCCTGGTCAACAGCCTGCTGCCGCGCTTCCTGCAGCACGTCGCCAGCGTCTATCCCAAGGTGCGCATCGACGTGGAGATCGCGACGCCGGACGACGCGGTGGCGGTGCTCGATGCCGGCGATGCCGACGTGGCGCTCGCCTTCAACCTGCGTCCGCAGCGCGACGTCCACGTGATGTGGAGCGAGGAACTGCCGCTGCTGTGCGTCATGGCGCCGGGACATCCGCTCGCCCGGCAGACGGACGTGCGCCTGTCGCAGGTCCGCGAGCACCCGATCGCGGTGCAGAGCCCGGCACTCGCCATCCGTCGGATCCTCGAGGCGCGACACGGCTGGATGTTTGCCGGCGACCGGCCGCCGGTGGTAACGAATTCGCTGCAACTGCTGAAGCAACTGGTCGTCGCCGGCACCCATGTGGCGCTCACCTCTGAGCTCGACACGGCCCAGGAGCTGCTGGACGGTCGCCTCGTCGCGGTTCCGGTCAAGGGCGACAACGTCGTGCCGCAGAGCATCTCGCTGGCGATCAGCTCCCGCCGCACGCTGCCGCGCATCGCCACCCGTGTGGCGGATCTCCTGGCGAAGGACGTCGCGGACACCCTGGCACGCGTCAGGGCCCGGCGGGGGATGGAGCGGTAAGGAGGGTATCGGGGGCCGACCAGCGATGCTGGTCGATGCCTTAAGGATCGACACGGGCGTCCCGACGAAGCGACGGGGGATTCGTCCGCTTCACCATGCCGGAGCCCGCGGACTGATCTCTTCCTGTTCGTGCGAAAGTCCATGACCGGCGATGAACGACGCCAGGTCGGCGACGGCGCTGCTCTTCATATCCGCCGCGAACTCCGCTCCCACCTCGACCGGCCGTCCATGGCGGCGAAGCAGGTCGACCGTCATCAAGTGGGGACGAAGCGAAACGCCGACCGTGGCAAGGTGGGTTTGATCGTGTCCCTTGGAGTGGTGTAGCTTGTCACCACTGACCGCTATCGGGACGGCCCGGGCGGTTCTGCCAGTCGGCCACGGCGGGCAGGCTTTCGAGGTTATTGTCGCCCATCGGCGCGATGGTTTCCATGGCCGTCCCTACCGGCCGTACCTCTCCCGCAGATCCCGGCGCAGCACCTTGCCGTAGGCGTTCTTCGGCAGGTCGGGCAGGATGTGGACGTGCTTGGGCTTCTTGAAGCTCGCGAGGTGATCCTTGCAGAAGGCGAGCAGGGCCTGTTCGTCGAGCGCGGGATCGTCGGCGACGACGGCGACCGCGACGCTTTCGCCCCATTCGGCGTCGGGAACGCCGAAAGCGACGACCTCGCGTACGGCGGGGTGGGCGGCGAGGACGTCCTCGATCTCCTTGGGATAGATGTTGGTGCCGCCGGAGATGATGGTGTCGTGGCGGCGGTCGAGGACGCGCAGCCGGCCGCCGGAATCGAAACGGCCGAGGTCGCCGGTGTGCAGCCAGCCGCCGGCGAGCGCGCGGGCGGTCGCTTCCGGGTTGCGCCAGTAGCCCGCCATCACCACGTCGCCGCGCACGCAGATCTCACCTTCGGCGCCGTCAGGCACGTCGCGGTCGTCCTCGTCGCGGATGCGGACCTCGACGCCCGACCGCACGTAGCCGGCCGAGACCAGCGTCTCGTCGTCGGCGCCCTGATGATCACGGCCGGGGAGATAGGAGATCGTCATCGGCGCCTCGCCCTGGCCGTAGAGCTGATGGAAGATCGGTCCGAAGCGGGCGACCGCCGCGCGGACGTGCTCCAGATGGATCGCGGCACCGCCGTAGATGACGCCCCGCAGGCTGCCGATGTCGTCGCGCGGCGCGGCTTCGAGCAGGCGCACGATCATGGTGGGCGCGACGAAGGCGATGGCGGTGACGCCCAGCGCGGCGATCGTGTCGAAAACCTCGTCGGGACGGAAGCCGGCCCGGTCGTGGACGATGTTGTGCGCGCCGCGGGCGAGCGCGGGCAGGAGATAGAGCCCGCTGCCGTGCGACAGCGGTGCGACGTGGAGGACGCGGTCGGTCTGGCGGAAGTCGAACACGTCGGCGAGACAGTTGACGGAGGCGGCGACGAGGTTGCGGTGGGTGAGCGTGGCGCCCTTCGGCTTGCCGGTGGTGCCGGAGGTGTAGAAGATCCAGGCCGGATCGTCCGGCGCGACAGTCGCGGGCGCCGCCGGCGCGGTGGCAGAGGCAGGGAGATCGAAATTCTCGATGGCGATCACCTCGATCGCGTTCCCCGGCGGCAGCGCGGCAGCCAGCGCGTCAACATGCTCGGCATGGGTGAAGACGAAGCGCGGCCCGGCGTCGCCGGCGATCCAGGCGACCTCGCGCGGATGCAGCTTGGCATTGACCGGCACGGCCACCATGCCGGCGCGCATGGTCCCCATCAGCAGCACCGGATAGTCGAAGCCGTTGCGCAGGAACAGGAGCACGCGGTCGCCGGGCCGGCATCCCCTCGCCTCCAGCCATTCGCCGAAGGCGGCGCAGGCGGCGTCGAAGGCGCGATAGGTGAGACGCCGGCCGGCATGCTCGATCGCGGGTTCATCGGCACGACGGCGGACGGCGTCGGCGATCAGGGCATGGACGTTCATGGCAAGCGTTCCGCAGGATGAAGACGAGGCCGGCGGCAAACGGACGGCCTCTCGGGAAAGAGAGCGGCAAGGGACGCGGGCCGAAGCGAAGCCCCCTGCCCGCCCTCTGCGACGCGGCTACTGGCGCGTCAGCACACGGTTGCGCAGCGTGCCGATGCCTTCGACTTCCAGCTCGACGAGGTCGCCATGCTTCAGGAACTTCATGTGCTCGAGCCCGCAGCCATTGCCGACCGTGCCCGAGCCGAAGAACTCGCCCGGGTGGAGGGTCTCGGAGCGGGAGACGTAGGCGAGCAGGTCCTCGAACTTCCAGTACATCGAGGAGGTGCTGCCGCGGCCCCACTCCTCGCCGTTGACGCGGCAGACCATGGTCAGGCCGTAGGGATCCTTCAGCTCGTCGGCGGTGACCAGACAAGGACCCATGGCGTTGCCATAGTCGAAATCCTTGCCCTTGGCGGGTCCGAGCTGCCCGCCCATCTCCAGCGTCTGGGCGTCGCGGGCCGAGAAATCGTTGAAGATGGTGTAGCCGTAGATGTAGTCGCGGGCGGCGTCGCGGGCGATGTCGACGCCCTTCTTGCGGACGTAGAAGCCGAACTCCAGCTCGAAATCCATCAGGCTGGAATAGCTCGGCCAGAGCACGTCCTGGCCGTCGCCGATCACGCTGAACCGGTTGGCCTTGTAGTAGATGGGCTGGTCGTAGAAGATTTTCGGCACCGACAGTGCGCCCGTGCGCTCGAATTCGCGCATCGCCGCCTCCGGATCAGGCGACGCCGCAGCCCGCACCCGCCTTGCGGCGGCGAAGGACTGCTTCAGGTGGGTCTCGAAGCACAGGCAGTCGCGCATCTGGATCGGCACCGGGACCGGCGCCATGAGCCTGACCGCGTCGCGCGCGACGGTGGCCGCTCCGGCCTTGCCGAGGGTCTCGTAGGCGCGGTCGAGTGCGGCGTCGCCGGCCTCGATCATCGCCTGGACGGAGGCGAAGGGCGCATAGGCCTCACCGTAGGCCGCCTGGTGGGCTTCGGCGAGGTCGACGATCCGGCGGTCGCCCTCGACGAAGGCGCCGGCGCGCGGCGCGCCTTCGCGCTCGTAGGTCACGAGTTTCATTGGTCCGTCCTCCCTTGGGTCCGGCGATCGGCGGATGGCCCGTCCGGCTTCGATTACGACACGCGGCTGTAGAGAAGAGCCGCCTTCATGAGCGCCACGAGGTGCCTGGCCGTGGTCATCTCGTCCTCCGGATCGCAGCGCCCGCCAGACAGGCGGCTGATGCGGCCGGTATCGGCCATGGTGTAGACCATCACGCCGAGCATGGCCTGGTAGCCCCAGTTGATCTCCTCGATCGACCGGTCGGGCATGGCGCGCTGCAGCGCGTCGATCACCTGGTAGGCGATCGGATCGAAGAACTCGGCGACGACCTTGCGGTGGTGAGACTTCGGATCCGACACCTCGCGCGCCAGGATGCGCGCATAGCTCGAATTCTTCTCGGTGCTGCGCATGTGGAGGTTGGGGACGAGCACCGCCTTGACGATCATCTCGACCTTGCGCTCCGGGTCCGGCTCCATCTCGGCCAGGCGAAGGCCGGCGATGCGCTGGTCGACGATCATCGGCGCGCGCATCTCGAAGATCGCGCGGTAGAGCCCTTCCTTGCTGCCGAAGTGATAATTGACCAGCGCGACCGGAACGTCGGCGCGCAGCGCGATCTGGCGCACCGTGGCGCCGTCGAAGCCGTGATCGGCGAACTCGCCTTCGGCCGCCATCAGGATGCGGTTGCGGGTGCCGATGGCGTTGCGCGGCGTCGGTTCGACCACCACGACCCTGTCGCCCTCGCCGGACTTCTCGCTTCTCGCCACGTCGCACCCTTTCCGCCGGACGCCTGCCGCGCCATCACGAGCGTCATTGAACGTCATGACAGGTATCTTGTCAACCTGTTCAAATCTGCTACCGTCCTGTTCGACGGCACCGGCCGGGAGCGAGCCGCCGTCCAACCTGGGAGGAACCCGATGAACAGAAACGCTTTGCTGGGCGGCGCGGCCGCCATCGCCGTCGCCTGGGGCGCGACGCCCGTCTTCGCGCAGGAGACGATCAATCTCACCGTCGCCACCGGCCACCCCGAGGTCTTCCTCTGGGTGAAGCACATCAAGGAAACCTTCATCCCGACCGTCGACGCCGAACTGGCGAAATCGGGCGAGGTCAAGATCAACTGGACGCAGGGCTATGGCGGCACCATCGTCAAGCTCGGCTCGGAAGTTGAGGCCTTCCAGCAGGGCATCATCGACGTCGGTCAGATGAGCGGCGTCTTCAATCCCGCCACGATGGGGCTTCTCAACCTGACCTATGCCATGCCCTTCGGCCCGGCCGACGCCCGCGGCGTGACCGCCGCCGTGGAAGCCGCGCTGACGGAGACGGAAGGCGCGCTGGCGAAGCTCGAGGAGGCGACCGGCGTCGTCTACATCGGCGGCGGCATCGCCATCGACGACTACAACATCGCCTCCACCCGCGAGCTGACGAAGGTCGCCGACATGAACGGCGTCAAGCTCGGCGGCGCCGGACCCAACCTCGCCTGGCTCGCCGGCACCGGGGCCGTCGGCGTGCAGGGCAGCTACGTGTCCTTCTACAACGACATCAAGACGGGCGTGTACGACGGCAACATCGGCTGGATGACGGCCAATGTTCCCGCCAAGCTCTACGAGGTCGCGCCGAACTGGAACCTGACGCATTTCGGGGCGATGTACATCGGCGGCATGGGCGTATCGAAGATGCAGTGGGACACGTTCTCGGATGGCACCAAGGCCGCCTTCCGGACCGCCGCCGCGGCCTACACCAAGGCCTATTTCGACGAGCAGGAGGCGCGCTACGAGGCGGCGAAGAAGACGCTGGTCGAGGCGGGCGGCAAGCTGGTCGAGTTCGACCCGGCCGAGCGCACCGCCTGGATCAAGGCGCTGCCCAATCCGACCGCGGCCTGGATCAAGGCGGCCGAAGCGCGCGGAGAGCCGGCAAAGGCGGTGCTGGAAGCCTATCGCGACAAGCTGAAGGCGGCAGGCTTCACCTACGAGCGCGATTACCTAGCGGAATGAGCACAGCCGGCGCTGGCGCCGGGCTGCAGACGACACGGACGGGCGGCGCCGCGGCGCCGCCTGCACCGGCACCTGCGCGGGTGCCTGATGCCGGCGCACGAGGCGCCCGCGACCGCCCTTCCAACCGATGACGGGAACGACCCTCATGGCCGGCGAATCCGCCCTTCCTCCAGACTCAGCCCCCCTCCCCGGCCCGCCGGCCGGACCTTTCGCGCGCATCCTCGGCATCATGAATGCCCTGGGCACGCTGTGGATCATCGGGCTGATGCTGCTGATCAATGCCGACATCGTCGGCCGCAGCGCCTTCGACGCGCCGATCGCCGGCGTTCCGGAACTCGTCGCCTTCTCGATCGTCGGTATCGTCTTCCTGCAACTCGCCCATACGCTGCGCTCCGGATCGATGACCCGGTCGGACGTGCTGCTCGGCGTGCTCGAAAGCCGCGCGCCGCGGGCTCGCCTTGCCCTCTTGTGCGTCTGCCATCTCGCCGGCGGGCTGCTGATGGCGATGATCGCCTGGCGGTTCTGGCCGAGCGTCGCCGCCGCATGGCTGCATCCGGAGCGCAACTTCATGGGCAATCCGGGCTTCTTCACGATCCCGCAATGGCCGCTGTTCATCCTCGTCTTCCTCGGCATCGCCGCGACCGCGCTGCAGTTCCTCGCAGGTGCGCTCGACGACCTGCGCGCGCTGCGGGAGCGTTCGGCATGAGCGGCGTCGGCATCGCCTTCCTGTCGATCGGCCTCATGCTGGCGCTGATCTATTCGGGCATGCACGTCGCCATCGCCCTCATCCTGCTCTCCTTCGGCGGGGTCTGGCTGCTGCGCGGCAGTTTCGACATCGCCTCGAACATGCTGGTGCTGGCCTTCAAGGATTCCATCAGCGACTATCTGTTCGGCGTGGTGCCGCTGTTCGTGCTGATGGGCCTGCTGGTGGCGGTGGCGGGCATCGGGCGCGACACGTTCGAGGTGGCCGCGCAGCTGTTCCGCCGCGTGCTCGGCGGGCTCGGCATCGCCACGGTGGCCGCCAATGCCGTCTTTGCCGCGATCACCGGCATCTCGATCGCCTCGGCGGCCGTTTTCACCAAGGTGGCGGTGCCGGAGATGATCCGCCACGGCTACACGCCGCGCTTCGCGGTGGGCGTGGTCGCGGGCTCCTCGGTGCTCGGCATGCTGATCCCGCCCAGCCTGCTGTTCATTCTCTACGGCGTGCTGACGGAGCAGTCGGTCGGCTCGCTGTTCATCGCGGGCGTCATCCCCGGGACGCTGCTGGCGGTGGTCTACTGCGCCGGCATCATTGCGATGGGACGGTGGTGGCCGTCCTTCGTCGGGGCAAGACGGGCAGCGTCCTACGACACGTCGCAGGACATGGGCGTGGCCGAAATGGCCAGCAAGCTGGCGCCCATCGTCATCCTGATCGCGCTCGTGCTCGGCGGCATCTATGGCGGCTTCTTCACGCCGACGGAGGCAGGTGCCGCGGGCGCTCTCGGGGCGCTTCTGATCTCGCTCGCCAAGCGCCGGCTGACATGGGCGAGCTTCTGGCAGGTGCTGGTGCAGACCGGCCACACGACCTCGTCGATCTGCTTCCTGATCATCGGCGCCAGCCTCTACTCGCGGATGCTCGCGATGTCGGGCATGCCGGGCTGGCTGGGGTCCTACGTCGTGGAGTCCGGCATGGGCGTCACGGGGATCGTCGTGGCGCTGATGATCGTCATCATCCTGCTCGGCACGATCCTCGATTCGGCTTCGATCATGCTTCTGACGCTGCCGATCGCCCTGCCGATCCTGACCGGCACCGGCGTCGACCTGATCTGGCTCGGCGTGATGGTGGTGCTGGCGGTCGAGATCGGCCTGCTCACGCCGCCTTTCGGCATCGCCGCCTTCGTGGTGAAGGCGACACTGGGGCCCGACAGCACGGTGACGCTGGGCGACATCTTCGCCGGCGCGGCCCCCTTCGCGGCGATGATGCTGCTGGTGCTCGTGCTGGTCTTCCTCTTCCCGTGGCTCGCAACCGCGCTCGTCTGAAACCGATCGGAGTTCCCCAATGGCCAAGTGGCAATACACCAAAGGCATCCACGATCTCGGCAACGGCTGCTACGCCTACCTGCTGCCGGACGGCAGCTGGGGCTGGTCGAATGCCGGGCTGATCGTCGACGGCGACGCGTCGCTGATGGTCGACACGCTGTTCGACCTGAAGCTCACGGCCGAGATGCTCGCCGCCTACCGCGCCTCCATTCCCGCGGCGAAGGAGATCGGCATTCTCGTCAACACCCATGCGGACGGCGACCACACCTTCGGCAACCAGCTCGTCGAGGGCGCGCGCATCATCGCCACCCAGGGGACGGTGGACGACTTCGCCCGCTTCGACCCGGCGGTGGTGCAGAAGATCGTTACCAATGCCGACCAGTACGGCAGCGCAGGGGTCTTCATGAAGGAGTGCTTCCGGCCGTTCGATTTCTCCGGCATCGAGCTCACCCCGCCGACGGAAACCTTCTCGGGCACGCTCGACATCAAGGTCGGCTCCAAGACGGTGCAACTGATCGAGGTCGGCCCGTCGCATTCGCTGGGTGACGCCCTGATCTACGTGCCGGACGACAAGGTGATCTACACCGGCGACATCCTGTTCACCGAAGGCACGCCGATCGCCTGGTACGGACCCGTCGACCGCTGGATCCGGGTCTGCGACATGGTGCTCGACATGGACGTCGAGACGATCGTCGCCGGCCACGGCCCGATCTCGACCAAGGACGACGTGCGGACGATGCGCGACTATCTGCAATACGTCACCGACCGGTCACGGCCGCTCTACGAGCAAGGCATGGACTACCTGGAGGCAGCCTACAAGATCGACCTCGGCGCGTACCGCGACTGGAACGACGCCGAGCGCGTCGTCGTCACCATCCAGACCCTCTTCGACGATTTCGGCCAGGCGCCGGAGCGTCCGGCGCGCGCGCCGATCCCCTATTTCGCGGAGATGAAGGGCTTCCGCCACCATCTCGGCCGCGGACCGGTGCACGAGGCTTATTGCAAGGCCTGCGGGCTTCTCCATCGCGGCTGACGCCGAAGGCCGCCCGCTTCATGCGTCGCCGGCGGGCAGCGGCCGCAACCGGCTGCGCCCGTCAGCACGCCGCGCTCCGAATGGCGGGCCAAGCGGGCGGCCGGCTCTCCCGGGTGGTCGGCCTGCCACGGCCCGCAGACGATCAGAAACAGCCGCCTGCACCGGCCGCTCCGCCGAACCTGTAGGCCAGCATCGCCTTGAGCGCGTGCTGGCTGGTCGTCGTGCCGAAGGAGCCGTCATAGTTCACCTGCATCCTGCCGCCGGACTGCGAGCAGTAGAGATCGAGGCCCGCCTCGATCTCGAACCGCGCCTGGTCGAAGGGTTCGACGATCTCGATCGGGTCGAGCCCGTCGGGTGCCGCGATGAACTGCGTCCGTGCAGACCAGGAGTCCTGCGGCGAGAGCGCGACGCCGCCGCGAACGAAGCCGCTCAGGGTCGCCCCCGAAGCGAGCGCGACCGTGCGATTGACTTCCAGACGCGGTGTGACGACGAAGGCCGACTGCCACAGGGACGGATAGGTCAGGTTGGCGAGGCCGACACCGGTCTCGTCGCGCTCACGCGAGTACATGAAGTAACCGTCGAGATCGAGATAGGACACCATCTCGAAGCCGCCGAAGGCCTGGACGTGGCTGAACCGCAGCCGCGGGTTGAGCGAGAGTATGTCGGGATTGCTTCTCGCGATGCCGTCGATGCCTTCGAACTCGACCGTCTTCTCGGAGAACAGCGGATACTCCTGATCGTTCTCGTCGTAGGCGATGCCGTCGAAACTCGTGTAGGTCTGCTGAAAGCCGTCGACCTCGACATGCCGCCGTGCGCGCCAGGCGCCATAGGAACCGGCGGCCACGAAGGTCATCCCGAACGGACCGTTGCGGTAGTCTGCCGAGAGGCTGGCGGAGTGGATGTTGCCCTTCAGGTCGGAGAGCGTTTCTCCGTGCCGGATCTGGCTGGATGCCGTCTCGGTGGTGCCCAGGGCGAAGCCGGCGGCCCAGTGATCGTTCACCACGCCCTGCAGGCCGAAGGCCAGGGACCGCCAGTCATCCTCGTTCGCGGGGCTGTCCTGGACAACCTCGCGACTGGCCTCGCCCCCGACGACGTCGGCCCAGACGCAGTTGCGCCGGTCGTCGGGATCTGTCTGCCCGGCCGGGCATGACGCCGAGAGGTCGAGGAACTCCGACGAACGCTGCTGCGTCATTGCGAACAGATGCGGCGCCTGGTGCGGCGTCAGCGTGATGACCGCGTCGCCGAGCGCCTGGTGGTCGGGCTGCAGCCGCAGCAGATTGACGAGATAATTGAAGGGATCGTCGACGTCGATCGCCTGCTCGATCGCGTCGATGCCCTCGCCCATCCGCCAGACGTTGGGATCGGTGGTGCCTGATGCCGGATCCTGGAGGAGGTCGAGGAAGGCCGGCTTCTCGGCGAGGAGGACGAGGTCCTGGCCGGTCACAGGATTGTCCTCGACCTCGACGCTGAAGATGAAGCCGACGGCCGGAGGCGTGAGCGTCGGCGTGAAGCCCTGGTCGGTGACGCCGCCGTCGGCATGGACGATGACGTAGCCGTCATTGGAGAACGCCTTGTCGATCGACAGAAGCAGGAGCGGACCCGCGCCGTCGACGGTGGCGGTCTCGTTCACCGAGATCAGGTCGGTCACCTTCGTGTCGTCGGCATTCTGCTGATTGAGGTCGATGTCGATGTAGTAGAAGCCGGAATCGGCCAGCACGAGGTGGCTTCCGACCGACGTCGTCAGGACGCGCCCCCGATCGCCGGGTGCGAGGAAGCCTTCGTTGGTGAGGTAACCGCCCATGCCCAGCTTCACGAAGGCATCGGAAATGAACAGCGCCCCGGCTTCATTGGTCAGATTGTTGGTGCCGCCGCCGAGATCGACATTGCCGATGATGTTGCTGGTCCGGGTGACCCCGTCCGTCAGGGCATAGTCATCCACGAAGCCTGCGCCGCGCGCCCGGTTGAAGACGTCCTCGTTGCCGATGCCGCCGAGAACGGCCAGACCGTCGATCCGCGGCAGCACGTTGGGCGCGGCCAGACTGCCCTGCGCGTAGAGCGTTCCGTTGCTGGACAGAAGGTTCTCGTCGCCATCGGCGAACTGGACCGCAGCTCCCGTCCCGTCGGCCGCCCAGACGAGGCCGATGCCGTTGCCGTCCGTGCCGTTGTGGTCGACGACGATGTCGACGTCGCCATTGGCCGTGCCGCCGGCGCTCTGGCCGTAGATGCCGACGCTGTCTTCGCCCGCCACGACGACGTTGCGGGTCTGGGTGACCGAGACCCTGCCGGCCGTGCCGGGCTTGCCGACGCTGCCGGCGAAGGCTTTCAGGTCCGGATCGTCGATGTCCGTGCCATAGAGCCCCGAACCGACGATCCCGCCGCCGCCCGCGATCGACTGCACCACGATGCCGTGGGCGCCGTAGCCGTCCGTCCGGACGTCGCCATAGCTGTAGAGCGTGGCATCGCCGCCATTGCCGCCCGCGCTGGCTCCGGCGGCAGTGATCGTCACGGGGGTGAGCGAGAAACCGTCCTGGCCGAGCAGCAGGCCGTCGGAATAGACGCCGGTCAGGCCGCCACCGCCGCCGATCGACTGGACGACGATGCCCATGGCCCCGGCGCCGCCGGTCTCGACGCCATGGGCCGTCACGGTGACGTCGCCACCTTCGCCGCCGGCACCGTCCGTGCCGCTTCCGAGCGTGATTTCGACGCCCTCGCCCAGCACGAGACCATCGAGGAACGCGACATTGGCGATGCCGCCGCCGCCGCCGATGGACTGGGCGACGATGCCGTGGCTGAGCGCGCCGGAGGTGGTCACCTGCTCCTCGGCCGTCAGGGTCGAGGCCGGTCCGGCATCGCCGACGAAAGGACCGTCGGTGTGCTGCGATCCCCCGAGCACGATGTCGAGCAGCTTGCCGCCGTTGACGATCGACTCCACCGTGATGGTGCCGACGCCGCCGCCGCCGCCGATGGTCTGGGCGACGATGCCGATGGCGTTGTGGTTCCCGGTCGTGACGGTCCCTTCGGCGGTCATGTCGAAGCCGCCGCCGCTGCCGGTGCCGTCGAAGCCGGCGCCTTCCGAATAGCCGCCGACGCTGAGGATGAAGCTGTCCTCGCCGGTGGGATTGAGCTCGAGTTCCTCGGCGGTCATCGCGTTGACGCCGCCGCCGCCGCCGACCGACTGGGCGATGAGACCGATCGAGCCGAGGCCCGTCGTGGTCGTCGGGTTGCCGTAGGTGATGGTCACTGCCTGGCCGTTCTCCGACAGCGCACCGTTGGAGCCCACGTCGACGACGACGTCGCTGCCGAAGAAGCTCAGGGCGCCCATGACGGTGCCCATGGCGCCGCCGCCGCCGCCGATCGCCTGGGCGAGCAGCCCGTAGGCGAGATTGCCGCTGGTGACCGTGGTCTCGCCATCGATGGTAACCGTGACGGTTCCTTGCGTGCCGCCCTGCGGCAGACATTCCGCGAACTGCAGGCTCAGGCAGGTTTCCGTGATGCTCTTGGAGCCGAGGCTCAGCTTGACGCCGTCCGAATCTCCCGCGCCGGTGCCGATCCCGATCGCCAAGCCGCCCCAGCCGCCGCTGCCGCCGACCGACTGCGCGAAGACGGCCGAGGAATTCGCGCCGGTCGTGGTGATGCTGCCGTTGCTGGTAACCGTGACGTCGCCGCCATTGCCGCCCGCCCCGCCGTCGCCGCCGACGGCGCTCTCCATCGTGCCGTTGATGTCGAGACCGCCGGCGATGCCGCCCGAGCCGCCGCCGCCGCCCACCGACTGGGCGAAGATGCCGAAGGCATTGTCGCCGTGGACGACGATCACGCCGTCGTTCTCGACGATCACCTCGCCGCCATTGCCGCCCGCGCCGCCGCCGCCGCCGCCGACCTCGCTCGAACCGCTGTCGCCGCTCATCGTGACACCGGCCGCGATGGCGATGCCGCCACTGCCGCCGCCGCCGCCGACCGACTGGGCGATGATTCCGTGCGAGAAGTCGCCATGGGTCTCGATGTAACCGAAATTGTCGACGCGCACGTCGCCGCCGTCGCCGCCGCCGCTGCCGTCGCCGCCGACGCTGTTGGCGACGGCCTGGCTGTCCCCGACCGAGGCCGCGATCGAGAATCCGCCCGATCCGCCGCCACCGCCCACCGACTGGGCGAAGACGCCCGCCGCATTGGCCCCGCGCGTGACGATGGTGCCGTAGTTCGTGACGTGGACCTCGCCGCCGGCACCGCCCTCCCCGCCGCCGCCGCCGCCGACCTCGTTCTCGGCGGTGCCGTCGACCGCGATGCTCAGACCGCCGGAGAACCCGCCCGTGCCGCCGCCGCCGCCGACCGACTGCGCGAAGACGCCGACCGCGCCGTCGCCGAAGGTCCGGATCAGCGGAAACAGCAGATTGTCCTGCGCCCCGACCGTCACCGTCACGGTGCCGCCGTCGCCGCCGCCGCTGGCATCGCCGCCGACGCTGTCGACCTTGGAATCCGCCTCGAGCGAACCGCCGAGGCCGATCGAAAAGCCGCCATTGCCGCCACCGCCGCCGATCGACTGCGCCAGGACGCCGTGCGACAGCGCGCCGAAGGTCGTGATCGCCTCGTTGACCTCGACCGTCACCTCGCCGCCGCTGCCGGCCGCTCCGCCCTTGCCGCCGACGCTCTTGGTGTCGGCATCCGACTTCATCGAGCCGCCGAAGCCGATGGAGAAGCCGCCACTGCCGCCGCCGCCGCCGACCGACTGCGCGAAGAGGCCGATGGAGTTGTCGGCGCGCGTGATGATGGTGCCGTTGGAGGTGACGTCGACCGATCCGCCGTCGCCGCCGCCGGCACCCTCGCCGCCCGTGGTGCTGGCCGAGGCGTCTCCTTCCATCGTGATCGCGACCGCGCCGCTGAACCCGCCCGTGCCGCCGCCGCCGCCGATCGACTGGGCGAGAATGCCGTGCGAACCGACGCCTGCGGCGATCTCGCGGTCTCCGATCAGCGCGAAAGCGCCGCCCGTGATGATGGCGGCGTCGTTGACGACGATGACGTCACCCGCATTCTGCGCCGTGCCGCCGGTCCCGCCCACCGCATTGGCGTAGGAATCGCTCTTGAGCGAGAAGCTCGCGCCGATGCTGAAGCCGCCCGTGCCGCCGCCGCCGGCGACGGACTGGGCCAGGATGCCGTGCGACTGCTGCCCGCTGGTGGTGATGGTGCCGAAGACGTCGGTCACCGTCACCGTCCCGCTGCCGCCACCCGTGCCGCCGTCGCCGCCCATCGCCATGACGGCGGCGGTCGACTTGATCGAGCCCGACGCGCCGATGCTGAAGCCGCCGGTGCCGCCGCCGCCGCCGACGGACTGGGCAAGGATGCCGGCGGCATTGTCGCCGCTCGTGCGGATGTCGCCGGAATGATGGACGGTGACGTCGTTGCCTTCCGATCCTTCGCCGCCCGCCCCGCCGAAGGATGCCGCGCCGGCCGCCCCCTGCACGCTGAAGGCGAGCGACCCGGAGAATCCGCCGGTGCCCCCGCCGCCGCCGATCGACTGGGCCAGGATGCCGTTCGAGCCGTCGCCGGTCGTCGTGATGTTGCCGGTGTTGTCGACCGTCACCACGCCGCCCATAGCGCCGACACCGCCGTCGCCGCCGAAGGCGAGGCTCGCCGCCGGACCCTGGAGCGCGACACCCACGGCGACGCTGAAGCCGCCGTTGCCGCCGCCGCCGCCGATGGACTGCGCCAGGATGCCGTGCGACATGTCGCCGTCGGTGCGGATACCGGCCGCGTCGGCGACGGTGCTCACCACGTCGACCGTGCCGCCGCCATTGCCCTCCCCGCCGGTTCCGCCGAAACCGAGAGACAGGCTTCCCACCATGGCCGCCGAGCCGGTGATGGCGAAGCCGCCCGAGCCACCGCCGCCGCCGATGCTGCTGGCCAGAATGCCGTGCGACTGGGTGCAATCGGCGCAGCCGGTCCGAATGGTCGCGAAATTGTTGACGTCGACCTCGCCTCCGGCGCCGCCCTTGCCGCCGGTGCCGCCCATGCCGAGCGCCACGGAGCCACCGGTCGATGCCGACACGGCCACCGTGAAGCCGCCGCTGCCGCCGCCGCCGCCGATCGATTCGGCGACGATGCCGGAGGAGAACGAGCCGCCGGTCATGATCTCGCCATTGGCACCGGCGTAGACCACGCCGCCGTCGCCGCCGTCGCCGCCGCTGCCGCCGAAGGTCAGCGTCACGTTGCCATAGGGCGCGCCCGCCGCGCCGATCGCGAAACCGCCGCTGCCGCCGCCACCGCCGACGGACTGCGCCAGGATACCGGCCGAGCGATCGCCCTTCGTCTCGATCCTGGCACCGGCCGAACCGGCGGTGTTGCCTTCGTTGACGGCCACGTCGCCGCCGCCGCCGCCCTTGCCGCCGCTGCCGCCGACGGCCACGGTCACGAACACGCCGACGCCGAGCGAATTGCCGCCGGCGCCGCCGCCGCCGCCGACGCTCTGCGCGAAGATCGCCGCCGAATCATTCTCTTCCGTCGTGATGTCGCCGGAATTGCCGACGGTGACCTTCTTGCCGCTGCCGCCTTCGGCACCGGCTCCGCCGATCGACACCAGACCGCCGGAGAAGCCGCCGTCGCCGCCGCCGCCGCCGACCGACTGGGCGAAGATGCCGCGCGCGAACACGCCCGACGTGAACAGGGTGCCGCTGTTGGTGACCGTCACGGTCTCGCCGCTGCCGCCGCTGCCGCCTTCGCCGCCGATCGAGACGAGCCCTCCGGAGACCCCGCCGCTGCCGCCGCCGCCGCCGACCGACTGCGCGTAGACGGCATCCGAACGGTCGCCATGGGTGGTGATCGACTGCGCGTTGGTCACGACCACCACGCCGCCGGCGCTCGACGAACTGCCGCCGCCGCCGATCGAGACCAGGCCGCCGGAATTGCCGCCGTCACCGCCGCCGCCGCCGACCGACTGGGCGAAGATGCCCTTGGAATTGTTGCCCTGGGTCTCGATGTGGCCAGCCCCGTCGTTGGTGACGGTCACGGCACCGCCCGCCCCGCCGACCGACCCCTCGGCGCCCAGCGCGACCAGTCCGCCGGCCGAACCGCCGGATCCGCCGCCGCCGCCGATCGACTGCGCCAGGATACCGTGCGAGCCGGCTTCGTCGGTTTCGATGATTCCCTGGTTGTTCACGATGACCGTGCCGCCGGGGCCGGCGCTGGCCGCGTCGCCGCCGAAGGCGACCAGCCCGCCGCCGCTGCCGCCATCGCCGCCGAAGCCGCCGACCGACTGGGCGAAGATGCCGATGGAATAGCCTCCCTGGGTGTGGATAGTGCCGAAATTGTCGACGGTGACCGCGGCGCCCGGAGCTGCCGTTCCGCCGCCGCCGGCTTCGGCCCAGATGCCGCCCGCGTCGCCGCCGGCACCGGCCCGGCCGCCGGAACTCTGGGCGAAGATGCCGTGGGCCGACTCGCCATCGGTCGAGATCGTCGAGTAGCTGGTGATGCTGACCGCACCGCCGCCGGCCGCGGCACCGCCGGTGCCGCCTTCGGCATCGACGCCGCCGGCATCGCCGCCCACCCCACCGTTGCCGCCGATGCTCTGGCCGAGAATGCCGTGCGCGAAATCTCCGGACGTGACGATCTCGCCCGAACTGTCGATCGTCACGGTGCCGCCCGCCCCGCCGGCGCCGCCGGTTCCGCCGTAGCCGCCGAGGCCGTAGCCGTCGCCGCCGCTTCCGCCGTAGCCGCCAAGGCTGATGCCGACGACGCCCTTGCCGCCGCCCGACGTGATGATGTCGAAGGAGCCGCCGGCATAGTCGATGGTCAGGTTCGCGCCTGCGGTGCCCGGGTTGCCCGGATCGCCGTCGCAGACGATCCCGATGTCGCAGTCGTCACCGCCGCCGCCGTCGGGCCGCGGCGCGGTGACCAGGGAAACGCCGGCCACGCCTGCGGCCGGGAGAATGTCGGCAGTCAGGCCGTTGACGTTCAGCGTGGTAACCGCCGGTGCCGTGTACTGCGCGCCACCCGCCGGCGGATCGACGCAGTCCATGGTCGCGCCCGTCGGCACGCAGGCCGCTTCCGCCACGCCCGTGCCCCCAACCAGGAGGAGAAGCGCACAGATGCAGACGAAAGCAGGAAAGCAGACATGCCGCCAGCGACTGGCCGACAGAACAAACGCGTGAAGAAGTCGGCCGAAGACCGTCTCCTTCTCGCCATCTGGCGAGCGGGGGACTTGTCGGACTTCGAGACGCAACATCGGCAACCGCAACGCACTGCGCACGACTGACCTCCAATGCTGCATCGCCGCTCCAAGCCGGGCGAACACAACGGGCCGAATCCGAATGGATTAAGATTAGACAAGTTGCTATCCGCGTCAAGCGCAACCGGTAATCTTTCTCATTTGTTATTCTGAACTTTCGTCGTCTGAGTTTTTCGGAAGCGTGATTGCACGGTCGGGCAGCCGGCGAGGGTCCGGTTCAGGCTGGCTCCACCGGTGCGGGCGGCTCGTCGCGGCACCGCACGAGCGTCGGCGATCACGGAAGCTCGGCGACGAACCTCTGCATGTCCTCTCTCACCGGGATAGTCGGGACCGGTCCATGGCTTCTCCTCCGGCGGGGACCGCCGGCGCTTGATCGCAGCAGCAAATTTTCAACAATGACATATCCAATGTGGCATTCATGAATTATAAGTCTCCCTGATATGCGTGTCGCGAGACCTGAGGAGCGCGCGGGCGCGTGGCGGACGTCGCATCGACGGTACGAGACGGAGAGGACGAGACGAATGAAGGGAATCGGCGAGGAGGTTCTCCGGACGGAAGACGACCGACTCGTTCGCGGAGCCGGACGGTTCGCCGACGACCTGCGCTTCGCGAACGCCGCCTTCGCCGTGTTCGCGCGGTCGCCGCACGCCCATGCGCGGATCCGGGCGATCGACGTCGCCGAGGCGCTGGCCGTCCCCGGCGTTCTGGCCGTCCTCACGGGCGGCGACGCGGCCGTGCGGGCGCTCGCCCCCCTTCCTCACGCGATCGGCACGTCGAAGGCCGGTGCCGACGTCCCGCTGGCCAATGCCGACGGGTCGGAGCGGGCCCGCACGCCCCACCGCGTCCTGCCGGACGACCGGGTGCGCCATGTCGGCGAGGCTTTCGCCGCAGTCGTCGCCGAAAGCCACGACGTCGCCAGGGACGCGGCCGATCGGATCGCGGTGGAGTGGGAGGTGCTCGACGCCGTCACACGGGCCTCGGCCGCCATGCAACCGGACGCCCCTCTGCTCTGGGACCACGTGCCCGGCAACCTCGCGCTCGAGGCGGTGATCGGCGACCCGGCCGCGACCGCGGCGGCTTTCGAGGCGGCGGCCCACCGCGTGGCCTTCCGAAGCCATGTCCAGCGCGTGACCGGCGCGCACATGGAGCCGCGCAGCAGCGCCGCGGCCTATGACGCCGCCACCGGACGCTTCACGCTGCACGCCTCGAGCGGGATCGGCGTGGTGGCCATGCGCGACCAGCTCGCCGCGACGCTCGGCGTCGACCCGGCCCTGGTGCGCGTCGTCGCGCCGCCCGACGTCGGCGGCAATTTCGGCACACGAAACGCGCTCTATCCGGAGTTCGTGGCGCTGGCGCTCGCGGCGCGGCAGACCGGACGTCCGGTGCGTCACATCGCCGACCGCACCGAATCCTTCCTCGCCGACTACCAGGGCCGCGACCTCGAGATCGAGGCGGAGCTGGCGCTGGACGCTGAGGGCACCTTCCTCGCCTTCCGCTCGACCAACACGTCCAACGTCGGCGCCAACACCGTCTCCTACGTGCCGCTCAACAAGGGCGCGCAGCTGATGACGAGCCTCTACCGCGTTCCGGCTGCCTGCGTCGCGGCGCGCGCGGTGATGACCAACACGCCGCCGACCATCCCCTATCGCAGCGCCGGTCGGCCGGAAGCCATGTATGCGATCGAGCGCATGATCGACCTCGCCGCCCGCCAGTGCGGATTCGACCGGATCGCGCTGCGCCGCCGCAACATGATCCCGCCGCAGGCGCAGCCCTACCGCAACCCTTTCGGCGTGACCTACGACAACGGCGCCTACGAGGCGGTCATGCAGAGGGCGCTCGATCTCGCCGACTGGGAGGGCTTCGAGGCCCGCCGGGCCGAGGCGCGAGCGCGCGGGCGCTGCCGCGGGATCGGCTTCGGCAACTACATCGAGGGCACCAGCGGCATTCCCCGCGAGCGCGCCGAGATCGCCATCGACGCCTCCGGCGGGACGATCGACGTCGTCGTGGGGACCCAGAACACCGGCCAGGGCCACGAGACGGCCTTCGCGCAACTCGTCGGCGGTCTCCTCGGCGTCCCTCACACAACCGTCCGCATCCGGACCGGCGACACGGATTTCGTCTCTGCCGGCGGCGGCTCGCATTCGGGCCGTTCGCTGCGTTTCGCCTCCATCGTCTTCCGGCAGGCGTCGGAGGAGATCGTGCTGCGCGCCCGCAGCGTGCTTGCCGCCCTCGCCGGCCGGCCGCTCGACGAGATCGCCGCCGAGGACGGCCTCTTCCGCGTCGCCGGAACCAACCGCGTCGCCACCCTGTTCGAGCTCGCCCGTCAGGCCGAGGACGGCGCCGGCCTGCCCGCGCCGCTGCGAGGCCCCTTCCGCGCCGTCGCCGACGCGGTCACCGCGGGTCTCGCCTTTCCCTACGGCGCCGCCGTCTGCGAGATCGAGATCGACCCGGAGACGGGCGCATGGGAGATCGCCAACTACGTCTCGGTGGACGACGTCGGCCGCGCACTCAACCCGATGATCGTGCACGGCCAGACCCATGGCGGCATCGTCCAGGGTGCCGGACAGGCGCTGCTCGAGTGCATGCACTTCGACGACAGCGGCCAGACGCTGTCGGCGTCCCTGATGGACTATGCGGTCGCCCGCGCCGGCGACTTTCCGTCCTTCGTCACCGACCTGAGCGAAATCCCCTCGGCAAATCACCCGATGGGATTCCGGCCGGGCGGCGAAGGCGGCACGACGCCGGCGCTCGGCGTCACCATCAATGCCGTCGTGGACGCGCTCGCCCATCTCGGCGTGCGTCACGTCGAGATGCCGGCGACGCCGCCGCGGATCTGGCAGGCGATCCAGGACGCAAGGGCAAGGCAGACGATCAGCGGAGGAGACAGCCAGTGAGCAGCGACGTCATCATCACCCGGCGCGACGACCACGTGCTCGACATCGAGCTCAGCCGGCCCGATCACGGCAACGCGCTGACGCCCGTCATGGCCGAGGCGATCACGTCGGCGCTGCGCACCCTCGACCCGGACACGCGGGCAGTGCTCGTCCGCGGCGCCGGCACCGACTTCTGCACCGGCCGCAGCGCGGCGATGCCGCCGGCCGGCACCCGCGCCACCGCGCTCGACCTGCGACGCCTGATCTCCGATCCGGTGCTGGACTTCTACCAGGTCCTGCGGGAGGTCCCGGTGCCGGTGGTGAGCCAGGTGCGCGGCCGCGCCAGCGGCGTCGGCTGCGCCATCGCCGCTCTCGCCGACGTGGCGGTCGCCGCCGACACGGCGCTCTTCCAGGTGCCGGAGATGAACCACGACATCGCCCCGACGCTGGTGATGAACGCGCTCGCCGACCGCCTGCCCCGCGCGGTGCTGGCGCGTCTGGTGCTGACCCGCGACGCGATCTCCGCGCCGGAGGCGAAAGCGCTCGGCCTCATCGGCGTCGTCGCCGCGACCGACGCGCTGGAGGCCGAGACGGAGCGCATCGTCGCGCAGCTGGCAAGGAACTCGGTCGCCACGGTGCGGGCCGTCAAGGCCTTCCTGTCGACCGCGCCGGAGGCGTCCTTCGCCTCCCGCAAGGAGCTCGCCGCGCTGATCAACAGTGTCGCGACGGCCGAACGCTTCCGCTGAGCGGGCTGATTCCGGGAGAGGAGCCCGGAGGCCGAGGCGGCGGGATCGCCGGCAGCATTGCCGTGCAACCAGAAGGAGGAGAGAGACGATGACGACCCGAAGACAGACAGTCGCCGCCGGACTGGCGTTGGTCCTGGCGGCCGGCACCGCGCAGGCGGCGCTCGCCGCCGACTGCGCCGCGCTCATGCAGCCCGGCCTGGTCGCCGACACCACCGTCACCGCCGCCCGCGACGTCGCCGCGGCGGACGGACTGCCCGCCTATTGCGAGGTCGAGGCGGTCAATGCCTCGGCTCCCGGCTCGCAGATCGTCACCGTCACGCGCCTGCCGCTGGACTGGAACGGCAAGTTCCTCGCCCTCGGCGGCAGCGGCTTCGCCGGCGACACCAAGCTGGAGACGGCCGCGCCCGCACTGGCGCGCGGCTACGCCACCATCGGCACCAACATGGGCCACGGCGGCACCGAATCTCTCGGCATGGACTGGATGATCACGGAGAAGGGCCAGCTCAACGAGGTCGTGCTCGCCGATTTCGGCGAGCGCGCCGCCCACGTGTCGGCCGTCGTCGGCAAGGCCCTCGTGGCGGCCCATTACGGCCGGCCGCAGACGCATGCCTACTGGCAGGGCTGCTCGACGGGCGGGCGCCAGGGCATGACCGAAACGCAGCGCCATCCGGACGATTTCGACGGCGTCATCGCCGGCGCGCCGGTGTTCAGCTGGGTGCTCTACTCCCAGTCGATCCAGCGGGCGCAGGTCTTCCGCAACACGCCCGGCGCGCTGATCACCGCCGAGCAGGTGCCGCTGATCCGCGACGCCGTGATCGCGGCCTGCGACGCGGTCGACGGGGTGAAGGACGGCTACCTGACCAACCCGCTCGCCTGCACCTGGGATCCGGCCGAGATCGAGTGCGAGGCCGGCCAGACCGCCGGCGCCGCGTGCCTGTCGCCGGAGCAGGCCGGCGCGGTGCGCAAGCTCTATGCCGGCTACGTCACGCCCGACGGCCTCACGGTGTCCGACCCGACGCTGCGCGGCGGCGAGAGCGACTGGGTGATGCGCTTCGTGGGCATTCCGCCGCTGCCCAAGGGACTCAACGTCCATTTCGGCGGCGTCGCCACGGCCTATCTCTACAAGCAGGACCCGGACTGGGATCCGCTGACCTTCGATCCCGACACGGAGATGGCGAAGCTGCTGGGGACGAAGGCGACCGACTACATGATCCCGACGGATCCCGACATCGCGCCCTTCGTGAAGCGCGGCGGCAAGCTCCTGCTCTGGCACGGCTTCAACGATTCCGGCCCGAGCGCGCTGCAGACGCTGCAATACTACAAGGCCGTGGAGGCCACCGTCGGGCCGCAGATCGATGCACCGGTGACCGACAGCGTGCGCTACTTCCTCGCGCCGGGCGTCGGCCACTGCCGCGGCGGCGCCGGACCCGACCGCTTCGACATGCTGACTGCTCTGGAGAACTGGGTCGAGAAGGGCGAGGCGCCGGAGCGGATCATCGCCTCGAAGGCCGACAGCCCGATGACGCGACCGCTCTGCCCCTATCCGACGATCGCGACCTACAAGGGCAGCGGCGACACCAACGATGCGGCGAACTTCGCCTGCGCGCCGATGAGCCCGGCCGAATAGGCGAAGGACACGGGAGCCGCGGCTTCGACGAAGGCGCGGCCCCGGATACGGTCAGGCGAGCATCATCGGGCGGAGCGCTTCGAGCGCCGCGGCGGTGATGCCGACGATCTTGCGGCGGTCGATGTCGAACACGACCGCCACCGATTCCATATGGCCCCAGACCCGGCCGTCGATCGGGTCGATCATCCAGTGCTCGAGCGACATCGTCTTGCCGTCGGCCGCCGTGAAGGCCGAGCGGACCTCGAAACAGTCGCCGGTGCGCGGCCGGCCGCAATGCACCATCCGGAATTCCAGCACCGCCCCGCCGAAATGCGTCGGCGCGGGGTCGGCATGCGCCACGACGACTTCGCGCAGCGGCGTCGTCAGCTGCCGGATGCCGTCGGCGACGGCGCCCATGAACTTCTGCGGCAGCATGCGCCCGAAGGCATCGCAGTCGGCGGGCGCGAGCGCGCCGAGCGAGATCCGCCTGTGGGCCTCGAGCGCGCGGGCTGCATCGATCGCCGGGACCGGCCCGCTCTTCACGCTGCGCGGGCGCGCCTCCGCCGGCACGGCCATGCCGAGCCCTGCTGCCCGCTCGCGGAAGGATGCCGGCCATTCCGCCGCGCCGCCGTCCGGTGCAGCGGCCCTCAGCACGACCCGGAAGGTCGCCGCGAGCGCTCCGCCGATGCCGTGATGCAGCAGCGCCACCACGTCCGCATCCGCCTCGCCCACCCGCACGAACCCCGCCGTCAGCCGCAGCGGCGTCGCCACGGCCGCCTCGCGGTGGAAACGGATGTGCATTTCGTCGACCTGCAGGGTCACGGTCGCGCCTGCCGCGAAGATGCCGGGCAGGCCGGAGAACGCGAACAGGACGGACAGGCCCTCCATGCAACGCACGACGTAGAACCGGGTGTTCATGTGACCCATCTCGTCGCATTCCCAGGCGTTGACGCCGCCACGCCAGACTTCGATCCCGCCGATGCCGTCCTGACCGCCCATCACGTTCCTCCCGTTCGCCATTCGGCTATCAGGGTTCCTGATATATGGCAACAGCGGGATTCCGCTTCAGGCGCCAGTTGCCGCCTTGGGCGCCAGTTGCCGCCCTAGGCGCCAGATGCTGCCCTAGGCGCCGGTTGCCGCCTTAGGCGCCGGTTGTCGGGGAGTGCTCGGTCTCGACGGCCCGGAAACGGGCGAAGTCCCAGTGCCGGCCCGGTGCGGCGTCGATGAGTTCGCGCGTGTAGCGGTGGCGCGGGTGGCGCAGGATGTCCGCGGCGGGGCCGAACTCCACGGCCTTTCCCGACTGCATCACCAGGATGTCGTCGCACACCTGCGCCGCCACGCGCAGGTCGTGCGTAATGAACAGCATGGCGATGCCGAGATCGTCCTGGAGGGTGCGCAGCAGGTCGAGCACCTGTTTCTGCACGACCACGTCGAGCGCAGACACCGCCTCGTCGGCGACGATGACCTGCGGCGAGAGCGCCAGTGCGCGGGCAATCGCGATGCGCTGGCGCTGGCCGCCCGAAAACTCGTGCGGGTAGCGGTTCACGGCATCGGCAGGAAGCCCGACCCGGTCGAGCAGCGCACGCGCCTGGTCCATGGCGGCCGCGCGGGCGGTGCCGTAGTTGGTCAGGCCCTCGATGATGCTCTCGCCGACCGGAATGCGGGGATTGAGCGAGCGATAGGGATCCTGGAAGACGAGCTGGATGTGCCGCCGCTTCGCGTGCAGGTCCTTTTCCGGAAGAACGGCGATGTCCTCGCCGGCGAGGTTCACCCGCCCTGCATCCGGCTTGAGCAGCCGCATGACGCAGCGCGCGACCGTGCTCTTGCCCGATCCGCTCTCGCCGACGATGCCGAGCGTGCGGCCCGGCCGGAGCGCGAAGGCGACGTCCACTGCCGCGGCCACCTTCCGACGCCTGCCGAACAGTCCGCCACCGCCATAGTGCTTCGACAATCCGTCGACCGTCAGCACCGGCGCGGTCTCGACGGGCGGGCGCCTTGCCGCCGGGATCAGGCTCGGCACCGACTGCAGGAGTTCGCGCGTATAGGCCGCCTCGGGCGCGCGCAGGATGTCCCCGACGGGTCCCTGCTCGACCATGCGGCCGTTGCGCAGCACGATGACCCTGTCGGCGATGTCGGCGACGACGCCCATGTCGTGCGTGATGAACAGCACGCCCATCCGGTTGCGCGCCTGCAGCGCCTTGATCAGCGACAGGATCTGGCGCTGCGTCGTCACGTCGAGCGCGGTGGTCGGCTCGTCGGCGATGAGGATGCGCGGTTTCAGCACCAGCGCCATCGCGATCATCGCGCGCTGCCGCTGCCCGCCGGACAGCTGGTGCGGATAGGCGTCGTAGATCGCGGCCGGATCGGGAAGGTTCACCGATTCCAGCACCTGCAGCACCTCGGCGCGGCGCTCGCGCCTGGACTGGCGCCCATGGATCACCAGCACCTCGTCGATCTGTGCCCCGACGGTGACGACCGGGTTCAGCGCCGTCATCGGCTCCTGGAAGATCATGCCCATGCTGGACGCGCGCATCCGGCGCATCGCCGAGGGTCCCGCATCGAGAACGGAGCGCCCGTCGATGCGGATCGATCCGCCGCGGACCTGGATCGACGGCGACAGCAGGCCCATGGTCGCGAGCGCGGTCAGCGACTTGCCCGAACCGCTCTCGCCGACGAGGCAGACGGTCTCGCCCTCCGCCACCTGAAGCGACAGATCCTCGAGCAGCGGTCGCCAGCCGCCGCGACGCAGCCCGAGCGACAGGCCCGCGATGGCCAGCACCGGTTCAGCCGACACGGCGGTCTCCCCTGCTCAGGCGCGGATCGAGCCGGTCGCGCAGTTCGTCGCCGATGACGTTCATCGCCAGCACGCAGGCCGACAGCACGGCGGCGGGGACGAAAACGATCGACGGCCGGATCTGGAAGTAGAGCCGGCCGTCGGCGATCATGTTGCCCCAGGTCGGCGTGTCGGAGCTCAGGCCGGCGCCGATGAAGGACAGGATCGCCTCGACCATGATCGCCGAGGCGCAGACGTAGGTCGACTGCACGATCAGCGCCGGCAGCGTGTTGGGCATCAGGTGGCGCCGGACGATCAGCCAGCTCGGCGTGCCGAGCGTCACCGCCGCCTCGACATAGGCCTCATGCCGCGTGGCGAGCACGACCGAGCGCGTCAGCCGCACGACCCGCGGGATCTCGGGGACGCTGATGGCGACGATGACGCTGGTGAGCGACGCGCCCCAGAGCGACACGAAGGCGATGGCGAGCAGGATGCCCGGAATGGCCATCAATCCGTCCATCAGCCGCATCAGCAGCATGTCGGCCAACCGGAAATAGCCGCAGACCAGGCCGATCAGCAGTCCGACGGAAATGCTGGCCACGGCCGTGACCACGCCCACGAAGAGAGAGGCGCGCGCGCCGTAGACTAGGCGGGAGAAGATGTCGCGCCCGAAGGAATCGGTGCCGAGCAGGTGTTCGCCGCCCATCGGACGGAAGCGCAGCGCCGGGTTCAGCGCATTCGGATCATGCGTCGCCACCAGCGGCGCCAGGATGGCGGCGACCACGACGACGGCCAGCAGCAGCGCAGCGGCGCCGACCAGCGGGGGCGTGCGCGGGATCGCCGGCAGCCGGAGCGAGGAGAGGGAACGGCCGGTCATCGGTCTAGTACCGGATGCGGGGATCGATGGCGACGTAGGCGATGTCGACCAGGAGGTTGATGCCGAGATAGACGAAGCTCATCAGGAGTACCACGCCCTGGATGACCGGATAGTCGCGCGCCAGGATCGCCTCCACGGTCAGGCGGCCGATGCCGGGCAGGTTGAACACCGTCTCCGTGACGACCACACCGCCGATGAGCAGCGCGAAACTGTTGCCGAGGATGGTGATGATGGGCACGAAGGCGTTCCTCAGCGCATGGCGGAACAGCACCCTCGGCTCCGCGGCGCCCTTGGCGCGCGCCGTGCGGATGTAGTCCTCGCCCAGCACCGACAGCATGCTCGTGCGCGTCATGCGGGCGATGAGAGCGGTGAAGGCGAGCGTCAGCGTCAGCGCGGGCAGCACCATGCGGTAGAGGAAGGGACCGAGCCCCTCGCCGATCGGCCGGTAGCCCTGAACCGGCAGGACGCCGAGCTGGATCGAGAAGATCTGGATCAGCGTGTAGCCGAGCACGAAGACCGGCACCGAGAAGCCGATGATGGAGAACACCATCACGCCGCGGTCGACGGCCGTGCCGTGCTTCCAGGCCGCCAGCACGCCGAGCGGGATGGCGACGAGGACGGTCAGGCAGAAGGTGATCAGGGTCAGCGACAGCGTCGGCTCGAGCCGCTGCCCGATCATCGTGACGACCGGGATCTGCGAGATGATCGAGGTGCCGAAATCGCCGCCGAGGATGCCGCCGGCCCAGTCGAGCATCTGCCGGTGCATCGGGAGATCCAGCCCGAGGCTCAGGCGGATCGCCTCGAGTTGCTCGGGACTGGCGTTCTCGCCGGCGAGGATGGCCGCGGGATCGCCCGGCGTGAGCCGGACGAGGAGGAACACGATGAGCGCCACCAGAACCGCGACCGGCAGGGCGGAACCGATGCGGAGCGCGACGTAGGTGAGCAATCCGTTCCTCCCGCCGTCCGCTTACGGATTCTTCTCGATGTTCCAGAACAGCGTGACCGGGGCACGGACGATGCCGTCGATCGAACTGCTCCAGGCCGTCACCCGGAAGAACTGGCCGAGCGGCGCGTAGACGGCCTGCTCGTAGGCATAGGCCTGGATCTCCTCCGCCATCTTCCTCTGCTCGTCAGCCGAGGCGGAAGCGGCGAAGGCGGCACGCATCTCCTCGAGCTTCGGATCGCCGAGCCAGCCCATCGCGCCACCATTGGTGCCCTTGGCGTTCAGGCGCTCGTTGATGATGGGGTTGGCCATGTCCGGCACGCCGAGCAGGGTGATCAGCATGTTCCACCCGCCCTTGTCCGGAGCCTCGCGGCTGGCCACCTGGCCGAGCACGGTCTGCCAGTCCTTCGACTGCAGGTCGACGTTGAAGCCGCCCTTCTTCAGCGCGTCGGCGCCGACGATGCCCGGCGCGCGCAGCAGCACGAGGTCGGTCGGGTGCGGGATGACCACGGTCTCGTTGGCGTAGCCCGCTTCGGCCAGCATCGCCTTCGACGCCTCGGGGTCGGCCTTCATCACGATCTCGGAGCCGACGTCTGTCTCCAGCGGATTGCCGCAGCCGAACATCGCCCCGCAGAGCTTGTAGTAGCGCGGATCGCCGATCAGCGCGTCCATCACGTCCTTCTGGTTGAAGGCCGCGAGTGCTGCACGGCGCTTCTTCGGGTCGTCGAAGGGCGGATGCAGCGTGTTGAACACCGCGGTGATCTGGTAGCCCGGATCGAGCAGGTCGACGACCACGTCCTCGTTGTTCTCGATGATCGGCAGGAGGTCGACCGGCACGCTCTCGACGTAGTCGACCTCGCCGGAGGCCAGCGCGTTCACGGCGGTCTGCGGATCGGGCATCGTCACCCACTCGACGCGGTCGACCTTGGCGACCTTGCCGCCGGCCAGCCCGCTCGGCGGCTCGTTCCGCGGAACGTAATCCTGGTTCTTGTCATAGGCGACGAGGACGCCCGGGTTGAACGCCGCCTGGTCGAACTTGAACGGACCCGAACCGACCATCTCCTTGATCGGCTGGTTCACCGGCACGTCGGCCAGCCGCTTCGGCATCATGAAGGGCACGAAGGACGACGGCTTGCCGATGGCGGCCAGCACGAAATCGTTCGGTGCCTTCAGCTTCAGCTCGATGCGCCGCTCGTCGAGCGCCGCGAGGCTCTGCGTGTTGGCCATCAGGACCTGGCCGGCGGCATCCTTGGCGCCCCAGCGCTTCAGCGAGGCCACGCAGTCCTCCGCCGTCACCGGCTGGCCGTCGTGCCACTTCAGGCCGTCGCGCAGCGTGAAGACGTAGGTCAGCCTGTCGTCGGAAACGGTCCAGTCCGCCATCTGCGGACGGATGTTGCCCTCGGCATCCGTCGCCAGAAGCGTGTCGAAGATCATGTAGGCGTGGTTGCGGATGATGTAGGCACCCGCCATCATCGGGTCGAGGACGCGCAGCGCCGAGTGCGCGACCACCTTGAGCGTTTCAGCCGAAGCCGTGCCGAGACCGGCGGCGAACATGGAGGCCGCCGCGAGCGCGGACAGCGTGATCTTCCGCAGGACGGAAGTCGTGGAACCAGGCATGTCTACATCCTCCCTGAAGCATCCGACCGATCGGTCGGCCTAGAATTTCGGATCGATGGGCGGGCCGTCGGCGAAGTCGCCCTGGACGATCGCGGCCGCATGCAGGATACGCGCCTCGTCGAACCGTGCCGCCATCAGCTGCACCCCTCCCGGCAGGCCGTCGAGCACGGCCGTCGGCACCGAGGCCGCCGGATAGCCGAGCGCGGAGGCCGGCAGCATCGGCGACAGCAGCCGGAACA
The DNA here is from genome assembly GCF_014495845.1 of Aquibium microcysteis. Lineage (NCBI taxonomy): Bacteria > Pseudomonadati > Pseudomonadota > Alphaproteobacteria > Hyphomicrobiales > Phyllobacteriaceae > Aquibium > Aquibium microcysteis. The sequence goes on along the minus strand of NZ_CP061080.1, from coordinate 950,137 downwards.
TCTCGTGCATCGCCGCCTCGCTGCTGGAATCGTAGCCGACGGCGAAGGGCCTGCCGTTCATGACGGGAACGAGCAGCAGCGGATGGTCGCGCAGGAACCGGTCCCAGGCCTTCTGCAGCCCGGTCCGGCGGTCGAGAGCCGCAATGAAGCGGCCGGGCTCGAAGGTGTTCCACTGCTGGACGCGGCGGTTGAGGATCCGGGCGCCCTCGTCGCCATGCTGCTCGATGAAGGGGCCCATGGCGAAGCGGGCCTGCGAGGCGATGGCATGCCACAGCGCCACGGCATCGCCGAAATGCGGCGGCGCAGCGTCGACCACCTCGTAGCCGGCGGACCGCAGCCTGTCGGCCGCAATCCCGAGCGACGCCTCCGTCCAGCCGTCGACCCCGGTCCCGGTGGGATCAACGCACAGCGCCACCCGGCAGGGCGCGGCGTTCGCCGACGGGTCGAACGGCACCGGCACCTGGACGGGATCGCGTCCGCTCGGCGCGGCCATGGCGGAAAAACCCATGCGCACGTCGTCGGCGGTGCGGCCGAGCGGCCCCTGGGTCGAGATCAGTCCCGCCGCGAAGGCACGGCCCTGCGCCTCGTCGGCAGCCGCGGCCGGAATGCGCCCGACGGTCGGCCGCAGACCGACGACGCCGGCGCAGAAGGCGGGCATGCGGATCGAGCCGCCGCCGTCGTTGCCATGCGCGATCGGGCCGAGGCCGATCGCGACGGCGACACCTGCGCCGCCGCTCGACCCGCCCGGCACCACCTCGGCGTTCCATGGGTTGAGCGTGCGCCCGTGGACGTCGTTCTCGGTGGTCCAGCGCATCGACATGGCCGGCGCGTTCGACCGCCCGATCAGCACGGCACCGGCGTCGCGCAGGTTGGCCACACAGGCGTCGTCGTCCGCCGCGATCCTGTCGGCGAAGAAACGGGTGCCGTTGGTGGTGGGCAGGCCGCGCTGGTCGGTGTTGACCTTGGTGGTCACCGGCACGCCGTGCAGCGGCAGCAGCGGCTTGCCGGCCTGCGCATGCGCGTCGAGCACATCGGCCCGCTCCAATGCATCCTCGGCCTGGACCGAGACGAGCGCGTTGACCTTGCCGTTGACGGCGTCGATGCGGGCCAGCGTCGACCGTACCACGTCGCGGGCGGTGAAGCGGCCGGCGGCGATGCCGTCGACGATCGCCCGGGCCGAGAGCGTCCATAGATTGTCGGTGCTGCCCACGGTCGTCCTCCCAGTCGGCAATCGGTCGGGCTTCGCCCCGGCTCTCCCTATCCGCAGGACGTTAGCAGAGCGACCCCCGCACCAATAGCTGGCCTCCTCGAACCCGGTGTTCGAAAATCGGCACGCTCGGACAGGGCGGATGGTGGCCCCGTCAGCTCTGCGCGCGCTGGCGCAGGTAGGTGGCGAGATGATCGATGAAGGCGCGCGTCTTCACGGGCGCGAAGCGGCGCGCGAGATAGGTCGCGGACGCCGTCAGCGGCGGGCTCTCCCAGTCGAGCGCGACCCGCACGAGGGCACCGGACTTGACGTCCTCATGGCACATGATGTCGGGGAGCAGTCCGATCCCCAGTCCACCCAGGACGAGGTCGCGGATCAGCACCGCGTTGTTGGCCACGGCCCGCGGCGGCCGCGGCGGCCCGGCGCCGTCGCCCTGCCGGAGCCAGGGAAAGATCCTGTCGCGCATCTGGAACTGGTGGACGATCAGGTCGTGCGCGGCGAGTTCCATGTGGTGGGACGGTGTTCCATGCATGGCAAGGTAAGCCGGCGTGGCATAGAAACTGCGCGGAAGCTGGGCCAGCGTCCGCGTCGGCTGGAAGGTTTCCGCCGGCTTGCCGAAATGGATGGCGACGTCGAACGGCTCCTCGGTGACGTCGACCTGCCGGTTGTGCGCCTCGATCTCCAGCCGCAGCGCCGGGTTCTGCGCCGCGAAGTCCGCGATCGCCTCGGATACCCAGCCCACGAAGAAGGACGGCATGCTGATGCGCAGCACGCCGCTCATTTCCTCCTGCATCTCGGCCGTCTGCAGGTTGGCCTTCTCGAGTTCGGCCACGATGCGCTCGCACCGGTGATAGAGCGCCTGGCCGGTCTCGGTCAGGCCGAGCGACCGCGCGCCGCGCTTCAGGAGGGTCGAACTGAACTGCTGTTCGAGCAGCCGCAGCCGCCGGCTGATGGTCGACTTCGGCATGTCGAGCAGCGCCGACGCCTTGTTGATGCTGCGGGCATTGACCGTCTCGTAGAACAGCATCAGCGCATTGAGGTCGATCCGCGCCGGACGGGCGGACGCGGCAGCGGCGGGCGGTGTCGAGTGTTCCATATTCGGCACTTTGGGTTCTCGGCGTCCGCCTAGTCAAGCGAAGACCCGCGTCTATTGTCTCCCCGAAGACCAGCGTCGCAGGCTCCCCGCCGCGGCGGCGACACCTGACGGAAGACCCAAGCTTGCACCAGACCATGGACCCCGCCTCGCCGGCCTCCGGGCGCCGCCCCATCCGCGACGCCGCCGACGTCGCGGCGCTGACCGGTGCGGACTACGACGGCGCCGTGCCCGTGCAGTCGACCTACGGATTGCTCCGCCGCTCCGCAGCGCTTCACGGCGAACGCCGCGCCCTCGTCTACCTGCCCGACGGAACCGCCGCCGACGAGCCCGAGATCCTGAGCTTCGCCGGTCTGCTGGAGGCGGTGAACAGGGCGGCGAACCTCTTCCGCTCCCTCGGCGTCGGCCGCGACGACACGGTCGCCCTGCTCCTACCGCCGATGCCGGAAACCGTCGTCGCGTTCCTCGCCGCGCAGGCCGCCGGCCGCGTCATGCCGCTCAACTACATGCTGTCGGCCGAGCACATCGCCGAGCTGATCACCCACGCCGGCGCAAGCGTCGTCGTGGCGCACGGCCCTGACCCCGCCTTTCCGATCTGGGACAAGGTCCCGGCGATCCGCCGCCTCGTCGCGCGCCCGCTCCACGTCCTGCGCGTCGGCGCGGAGGACGGCCCCGACTCGTTCTCCACACTGTCGGCCGCGCAGCCTGCGGAACCGTCCTTCGAGATCGACGTCGACCGCGACGCCATCGCCGCCTGCTTCCACACCGGCGGTTCCACCGGCGTTCCCAAGCTCGTCCTGCACAGCCATCGCAACCAGGTCCACGTCGCCTGGTTTGCCGGCCTGATGTACGACGTCGGGCCGGACGACCTCTTCCTCAACGGTTTCCCGTTCTTCCACGTCGCGGGCTCGATCGTGCTCGCCGCCGCCGCCATCGCCGCCGGCGCGGGCACGCTGATCCCGTCCCGGCTCGGCATGCGCAACAAGGCCTTCGTCCGCGACTACTGGAGAATCGTCGCGCGCCGCGGCGTCACCGTGCTCTCCGGCGGACCGACCTTCGTGTCGACGCTGCTCGCCCAGCATCCGGACGTCCGAGGCGTCCCGGGCATCAAGGCGCTCTACGGCGGCGGCTCGCCGATGCCCGGCGAACTCGCCGCCCGCTTCGAGGAACGCTTCGGCGTGCCGATCCGCAGCATCTACGGCATGACCGAGGCGGCGGGCATGATCGCCACCGTCCCGCGCCACGCCGCGCGCCGGCCGGGTTCGTCAGGCTGGCCCCTGCCCTATTGCGAGGTGCGCGTCTTCGCCGTCGACGGGGACGGCCGGCCCGATCCGACGCGTCCGCTTCCCGTCGGCTCGGCCGGCGCACTGGCGGTCCGCGGCCCCAACGTCACGCCGGGTTACGTCAACGCGACACTGAACGCGTCCGCCTTCCTCCCAGGCGGATGGCTGGCGACCGGCGACACCGGGCGCATCGATCCCGACGGCCAGGTCGTGGTGCTCGGCCGGTCCAAGGACGTGATCATCCGCGGCGGCCACAACATCGACCCGCTGGTGATCGAGGAGGCGCTGATGCACCATCCCGACGTCGAACTCTGCGCCGCCGTCGGCGAGCCCGACCGCCACGCGGGCGAACTGCCGGTCGCCTTCCTCAAGCTGAAGCCGGGCCGCAGCACCGCACCGGACGAGATCCTGGAGAGCGTGCGCGGCCACATTCCTGAGCCCGCAGCCGTGCCGAAGCGGATCTACCTGATGGACGAGATGCCGCTCACCACGACGGGCAAGGTCTTCAAGCCGGCACTGCGCCAGGCCGCGACGGAGCGCGTGCTGATGCGCGACCTCTCCGCATTGCTGCCGGAAGGGCGGATCCGCGACATTTCGTGCCGCGAGGAGCAGGGCCAGCGCAGGGTCCTCATCCGCCTCGATCCGCCCGGCCACGAGGACTCGCGGCGCATCGTGGTCGAGCACATGTCGATGCTGGCCCTCGCCTTCGACTTCGCGGGCGGCTGACCGCCGCCGGTGCGGCGCCTGCCAGCCGCCGGTGCGGCGCCTACCAGCCGCCGGTGTCCAGCCATTCCTCCATCAGCTCCATCTTCTCGACGCCGAAGAACGGCTCCCCGTCGACGATGAAGAAGGGCGAGCCGAAGACGCCCTTGCCGAGCGAGCGGTCGACGGCGGCGCGCAGGAGATCCGAGGCTTCGCCGCTCGCGTGGCCGTCGGCGAGCGCGGCCCTGTCGGCGCCGCAGGCCGCCGCGACGTCCAGCACCAGGCCGAGGTCGCCGATGTCGCGGCCCTCCAGGAAATAGGCTGCATAGATCGCGCGGGCGACCGGCTTGTGGTGCTCCGGCTGGTGCTTCTTCAGCCAGTGGAACGTGCGCCCGGCGGCGAGCGGGTTGGCCGGCGGCGCGCCGAAATCGCGCGCCAGCGTCAGGCCGTGGCGACGGCAGTAGCGCTCGGCGTCGCGGCGCGCATACTCACCCTTCAGCGGCGTGGCCGGGATCGCCTTCAGCCCCATCACCTTGAGCACGCTGATGCCCACCAGCATCGACTGCCAATCCGCCTCGCGACCGTGCCGGGCGGCGATCTCGTCGATCCGCAGGCTCGCGAAGAAGCCGAAGGGCGAGATGAAATCGAAATGGAACTCGATCGGCTCGGGGCTGTCCATGAGCGGCACCTTTCCTCGCGTGTGCGACGACGACGGCGGTCCTTACGCGCCGTGCGGGGACGGCGCCAGAGGATTCACGGGGGACTTGACAATTATCAGGGGCCCTGATGATACGATGGGTTCCATCGGATCGAGGAGGACGACTGATGAACGCCGCGACCACCACGCCCGCCGCGCCGGGCGGCTACGTCTCCCCTGCCCTTCTCATCGACGGCGTCTGGATCGAGGCCTCGGAGCGCGAGACGCAGCCGGTCGTCAATCCCGCCACTGGCCGCGCCGTCGGCGTCGTGCCGCATGCCACGCCGGCCGACCTCGACCGCGCCCTGGCGGCGGCGGAGCGGGCCTTCGCGACCTGGCGACACGTCAACCCGCGGGACCGCGGCCGGATCCTCAAGAAGGCCGCCGACCTGATGCGCGAGCGCCAGGAGGACATCGCCCGCCTCGCCACGCTGGAGATGGGCAAGCCGCTCGCCGAAGCGCGGCTCGAGACGCATTTCGCATCGGAAGAGATGGAGTGGTTCGCCGAAGAAGGCCGCCGCAGCTATGGCCGCGTCATCCCCGGCCGTCTGCACCACACCCGCTTCTCGGTGGTGCGCGAGCCTGTCGGCCCCAGTGCGGGCTTCTCGGCCTGGAACTTTCCGATCGGCAATGCGGCGCGCAAGATGGGTGCTGCGCTCGCGGCCGGCTGCACCATGGTCTACAAGCCGGGCGAGGAAGCGCCGGCCGCCGCGCTGGCGGTGGCGCGGTGCCTGGTCGACGCAGGCGTTCCGGCCGGCGCCATCGCGGTGGTGTTCGGCGTGCCGGACACCATATCGCGCCATCTCCTGGCCTCCCCGGTCATCCGCAAGATCTCGTTCACCGGTTCCATTCCCGTCGGCAAGCACCTGATCAAGCTCGCCGCCGACGGTTTGAAGCGCACGACGATGGAGCTCGGCGGCCACGCGCCCGTGCTCGTCTTCGACGACGCCGACATCGCCACCGCGCTCGACATGGGCGTGCAGCGCAAGTACCGCAATTCCGGGCAGGTCTGCGTGTCGCCGACCCGCTTCTACGTGCAGGAGGCATCCTACGCACGCTTCTGCGAGGGTTTTGCCGAAAGGGCGGCGCGGATCAAGGTCGGCGACGGACTGGAGCCGGACACGCAGATGGGTCCGCTCGTCCACATGCGGCGGCGCGATGCGGTCGAGGCTCTGGTCCAGGACGCGGTCGAGCGAGGGGCGAAACTGCTCGCGGGCGGTCGCCGCATCGGCAACGAGGGCAGCTTCTATGCACCGACGGTGCTCGCCGACGTGCCTGCCGACGCCAGGATCATGCGCGAGGAACCGTTCGGTCCGGTCGCCGTGATCAATCCGTTCGGAAGCCTGGACGATGCCGTCGCCAAGGCCAACGCGCTGCCCTACGGGCTCGCCGCCTATGCCTTCACCTCTTCGGCCGCCGCCATCGCGCGGCTGGGCGACGCCATCGAGGCCGGCATGGTGGGCATCAACTCCTTCAACATCTCGATGCCCGAGACGCCGTTCGGCGGCGTCAAGGAGAGCGGGCACGGCTCGGAAGTCGGCATGGAGGGCATCGACGCCTTCCTCGTCACCAAGACGCTGAGCGTCACGGTCTGAAGCGCATACAGGCAGGGAGGCCAACGCCATGAAACACACCCAGCCGGACGGCAGCTTCGCCGCGGAGGCCGTGCTCGGCCGGATGAAGGCGGCCGGGATCGACGTGCTCTTCGCCAATGGCGGCACGGATTTCCCGTCCATCATCGAGGCCTATGCACGCGCGCCGGAGAGCGGCATCGCCATGCCCGAGCCGCTCGTCATCCCGCACGAGGGCGTCGCGGTCGGCATGGCGCACGGCTACTATCTCGTCACCGGCAAGCCGGCGGCGGTGATGGTGCACGTCAATGTCGGGCTCGCCAATGCGGTGATGGGGCTGATCAACGCCGCATCGGAGAACGTGCCCATCCTGATGTGCTCGGGCCGCACGCCGCTGACCGAGAGCGGCCGCTTCGGTAGCCGGTCGAGCCCGATCCACTGGGGCCAGGAGATGCGCGACCAGGCCGGCATGGTCCGCGAGGTCGTCAAGTGGGACTACGAGCTGCGCTATCCCGAACAGGCGGCCGCGGTGATCGACCGCGCGGTGGGCATCGCCATGAGCGAGCCGCGCGGCCCGGTCTATGTCAGCCTGCCGCGCGAGGTCCTGGCGGAGGCCGTCGACCTGACGGCCGCCGGGCCGGCGGTGGTGCCCACCACCTATGGACCTCCGGCCAAGGAAGCGGTCGCCTGCGCGGCCGATGCGCTCGCCCGTGCGAAGAACCCCGTCATCATCACGCAGAGCGGCGGCTGCGGCGACGGATTCGAGCCGCTGGCCGGCTTTTCGCAGCGCTTCGCGCTGCCGGTGGTCGAGTACTGGGCGACGCGGCAGTCCCTGCCGTCCAGCCATCCGATGCTCGTCGGCCAGGAGCCGACGGCCTGGGTCCGCGAAGCAGACGTCATCGTCGTGGCCGCCGCCATGGTTCCCTGGGTCGCCGCGCACGTGCAGCCGGCGGACGGCTGCACAGTCGTGGCACTCGGGCCGCAGCCGCTCCATCCGGCCGTGCCGATGCGCAGCTTCCGCGTCGACGTCTCGCTGGCCGGCGACGTGCATGCGGGTCTCGCCGCGCTCGACGCCGCACTCGCAGAACGGGTCCCGGCCGGGGAGACCTTCGAAGAACGCCGCGCCAGGGTCGCCGCCGCCCGCGCGGCTGCCGCAGAAGCAATCGAGAAGCGGCTGGCCAGGGGCAGCGGTTCGCCGATGTCGCCCGCCTATGTCAGCCGGTGCCTGTCGGATGCCGCCGACGCCGACACCGTCTTCTTCAACGAACTCGGCATCGAGCCGGCGGCGATGCGGCTCGAAGCGCCCGACAGCTATTTCGGGACGCCGCTGTCCGGCGGGCTCGGCTGGGGCCTCACCGCAGCCCTCGGCGCGCAGTTCGGCAACCGGGGCAAGCAGGTCATCGCCACCATCGGCGACGGCTCCTACATGTTCGCGAACCCCGTCGCCTGCCACCAGACGGCCGCGGCGCTGAAGCTGCCCCTGCTCACCGTCGTCTTCAACAACGGCATCTGGAACGCGGTGCGGCGCTCCACGCTCTACATGTATCCCGACGGCAGGGCCGCCGCCGCCAACGTCATGCCGATCACCGCGCTCGACCCGACGCCCGACCATGCCGCCATCGCCCGCGCCCACGGCGCCCATGCCGAACGGGTCGAGGACGGCGCCGAACTGCCTGCCGCCATCCGGCGGGCGCTCGAGGCGACGCGCGCGGGACGGCAGGCGCTGCTCGACGTGGTGGTGAGCTACTAGTGGACGCGCGGGCGCCGATCGAACCGGACGAGGCGCGGCTGGCGCAGCGTCTGCCGCTGCTGCGGCGCCGCTTCCCGACGATCGAGGACCTCGAGCGACGCGCCGCACGGCGCATCCCGCGCTTCGCCTTCGAATTCCTGCAGGGCGGCGCGGGCGACGACGGCGGCCCGGCGCGCAACCGGTCCGCGCTGCGCAGCATCGAGATCGTGCCGCGCTACGGCCGCGAGGTCCGCGACGTCGACACCTCGGTCGAGCTCTTCGGCCACCGCTACGCCGCGCCGATCGGCATCTCGCCCATCGGCATGGACGGGCTGATGTGGCCGGGCGCGACCGAGCTCTTCGCCCGAGCCGCGCAGCGCATGAACATCCCCTATCTCGTCGGCACGCTGGCCACCGCCACGATCGAGGACGTCACGCGCCGGGCACCCGACGTCACCTGGTTCCAGCTCTATCCGCTGGCGGCGGACGACCACCGCGTCAGCTTCGACCTCGCGCGCCGCGCGCAAGCGGCCGGAGCGCGGGTCCTGGTCGCCACGCTCGACGTGCCGGTGCGCTCGAAGCGGCCGCGCGACCTGCGCAACGGCTTCGTGATGCCGTTCCGGATCGGACCGCGCAACGCCATCGACATCGCCGCCTCGCCGCCCTGGCTCGGCGCCCTGGTGCGGCGCGGCAAACCGGCCTTCGCCAACATCGTGCCCTATGCCGGCGGGCGCGATCCCGCAGCCTTCGTCGGCGCCCATGTCGGCGGCGGTTTCGCCTGGGAGGTGCTGGCGCGGCTGCGCGAAGCCTGGCGCGGGCCGATGCTGGTCAAGGGCGTGCTGCATCCGGCTGACGCCGCACAGGCCCGCTCGATCGGCATGGACGGCGTGATCGTCTCCAACCATGGCGGCCGGCAGTTCGACGCCGCCCCCGCTTCGATCGACGTGCTGCCCGCCATCGCCGCCGCCGTCGGAGACGACATGACGGTGATCCTCGACAGCGGCGTCACATCGGGCGTCGACATGATGCGGGCGCTCGCCTGCGGCGCCCGCTCCACCTTCGCCGGGCGCGCCTTCATGCTGGCGCTCGCGGCGATCGGCGACGACGGGGCGCGCCACATGGCGGCGAGCTTCATCGACGAGTTCACCATCGCGCTCGGCCAATGCGGCCTGCGCTCGGCAGCGGAGGCGCGGCAGGCGCCGGTGCGGCATGCGACGGCCTGGCCGCGCGACACCCTGGGAGGAGACAGGCCATGAAGCTCGGAGCGGCGATCGCCGAGATCCTCAGGCGCGAGGGCGTCGACCTGATCTGCGGCTACCCGGTCAACCACGTGCTGGAGCGCGCGGCGGAGGCGGACATCCGCCCGGTGATCGTGCGGCAGGAACGCACCGGCATCCACATGGCCGACGCGATCTCGCGGCTGTCGTCGGGCCGCCGGATCGGCGTCTTCGCCATGCAGCTCGGACCGGGCACGGAAAATTCCTATGGCGGCATCGCGCAGGCCTATTCGGAGTCGGTGCCGCTGCTGGTGCTGCCGATGGGCTACGAGCGCCGGCTCGCCCATGTCGACCCGAACTACAACGCCACGATCTCGATGCGGACGATCACCAAGTCGGCCGAGCCGATCACCTCGGCCGCAGAACTGGTCAACGTCTTCCGCCGCGCGTTCAGCCGGCTGCGCAACGGCCGCGGCGGCCCGGTGCTGGTCGAGATCCCGAACGACATGTGGCAGCTCGACGTGCCGGAACCGCTCGACTACCGCCCGGTGCTCGCCACCCGCTACGGCCCCGACCCGGCCGCCGTGGACGCCGCCGTCGACCTCCTGCTCGCCGCGAAGCGCCCGGTGCTCTATGCCGGCCAGGGCGTCCACTACGCGAAGGCCTGGCCGCAGCTGAAGGCGCTGGCCGAGCGCCTGGCGATCCCGGTGGCGACCAGCCTCGAAGGCAAGAGCGCCTTCCCCGAGACGCACGACCTGTCGATCGGCGCGGGCGGTGCTGCGATCTCGAAGACGCTGCGCCACTTCCTCGACGCGTCCGACCTGATCTTCGGCATCGGCTGCTCGTTCACCGAGACCGCCTTCGGCGTGCAGATGCCGCTCGGCAAGACGATCGTCCATGCCACGCTCGACCCCGACCACGTCAACAAGGACGTCGAGGCGACGGTGGCGCTGGTCGGCGACGCGGCGCTGACGCTCGACGCCGTGCTCGCCGCGCTCGACGCGCGCGGGACACCCCGTCGCGACGCCGCCGGCACCGCCGCAGAGATCGCCGCCGTGCAGGCCGAATGGCTCGCCATGTGGATGCCGAAGCTCACCTCGAACGACGCGCCGCTGTCACCCTACCGGGTGCTCTGGGACCTGCAGCAGACGGTCGACGTGGCCAATACGATCATCACCCACGATGCCGGCAGTCCGCGCGACCAGCTTTCGCCGTTCTGGAAGACCGTCGAGCCGCTGACCTATATCGGCTGGGGCAAGTCGACCCAGCTCGGCTACGGCCTCGGGCTCGCGATGGGCGCCAAGCTCGCTCATCCCGACAAGCTCTGCATCAACGTCTGGGGCGACGCCGCCATCGGCTTCACCGGCATGGACTTCGAGACCGCCGTGCGCGAGCGCATTCCGATCCTGTCGATCCTGCTCAACAATTTCTCCATGGCGATGGAGCTGCCGATCATGCCAGTCTCGACCGTGAAATACCGCTCGACCGACATCTCCGGCGACTACGCCGCCTTCGCCCGGGCCATGGGCGCCCATGGCGAGCGGGTGACGACGCCGGACGAGATCGTGCCGGCGATCCGCCGCGGCATCGAGAAGACGAAGGCCGGCATCCCCGTCCTGCTCGAATTCATCACCGCCAAGGAAATCCAGCGCTCGCGCTATCACCGCGCGGCGGCGGGCGCGTGAGGCGGCGATGACGCGGCTCCGGGAGACGATCGACCGCCTCAAGGCGCATTTCGGCGAGCGGCTCTCGGTGGCCGACGCCGTACGCGACCACCACGGACGCGACATGTCGCGCCAGCCGGCGCACCTGCCGGACGCCGTGGTCTTTGCCGAGAACGAGGACGACGTGCAGCGGGTGGTCGCCGCCTGCCACGAGGCCGGCGTGCCGGTCACGCCCTTCGCCGCCGGCTCTTCCATGGAGGGCCACACGATCCCGCTGCGCGGCGGGATCTCGCTCGACGTCAGCCGCATGAACCGGATCGTCGCCGTCAACGGCGAGGATTTCGACGCGGTGGTGGAGGCCGGCGTCACGCGCAAGCAGCTCAACGCGCATCTGCGCGACATGGGCCTGTTCTTCCCGATCGATCCGGGTGCGGACGCGACGCTCGGCGGCATGGCCTCGACGCGGGCGAGCGGGACCACGGCGGTGCGCTACGGCACCATGCGCGAGAACGTGCTGGCGCTGCGCGTGGTCACGCCGACCGGCAAGGTCATCACGACGGGGCGCCGCGTGAAGAAATCCTCCAGCGGCTACGACCTGACCAAGCTCTTCGTCGGGGCCGAGGGGACGCTCGGCGTCATCACCGAGGTCACCGTGCGGCTGCAGCCGATCCCGGAGACGATCGCGTCTGCCGTCTGCGCCTTCGAGACCATGCGCGGCGCGGTCGAGGCCGTCGTCGCCACGATCCAGAGCGGGATTCCCGTGGCCCGCATCGAATTCCTGGACGAGGTGGCGATCGACGCGGCCAACGCGCATTCCAATCTCGGCCTCAGGCGTGCGCCGACCCTTTTCCTGGAGTTCCACGGCAGCCCGAACTGGGTCGAGGAGCAGTCGCGCAGCGTCGCCGCCATCGCGGCCGATTCCGGCGGCTCCGATTTCGCCTGGTCGACGCTGCCCGAGGATCGCGAGCGGCTCTGGAAGGCACGCCACGAGACGATCTACGCCAACCAGTCGCTGCGCCCCGGCTGCAAGACCTACACCACCGACGTCTGCGTTCCGATCTCGCGCCTCGCCGAGGCGGTGCTCGCCGCGCGCGCCGACGTCGATCAATCCTTCCTCACCGCCAAGATCATCGGCCATGTCGGCGACGGCAATTTCCATGTCGGCTATCTGATCAAGCCGGAGATTCCCGAGGAACTGGCCGAGGCCGAGCGCCTCGCCGGCCGTCTCTACGCCCGGGCGCTGGAGATGGGCGGCACCTTCAGCGGCGAGCATGGCATCGGCATCGCCAAGCTCCCCTATCTGCGCCGCGAGCACGGGGAGGCCGTCGACGTCATGAACGCCATCAAGGCGGCGCTCGATCCGGCCGGCATCATGAACCCCGGCAAGCTCGGACAGGCCGGCTGACATCGCACGGCCGGCGGTCGACCCGCCGGCCGGGACGGACAGACCAACACCAAACCTCGCAGACTGGAGAGACCCATGCGGAAGATCGACATCTTCAACCACATCTGGCCGAAGCCCTTCTTCGACCGGCTCGTCAAGGAACTCGGCACCATGTCGGACATGACCAAGCGGTCGGGCGACGTGCCGATGATGACGGACCTCGACCGCCGTTTCGAGGTGATGGACATGTTCGGCGACGAGTACCAGCAGGTGCTGTCGCTGGCCTCGCCGCCGCTGGAGAAGTTCGCCGGGCCGCAGGGCGCGCTGGAACTGTCGCAGATCGGCTCCGATTCGATGGCCGAGCTCTGCCAGAAATATCCCGATCGCTTTCCGGCCTTCATCGGCACGGCGCCGATGAACAATCCCGACGCGCTGATCGAGGAGTGCCGCCGCGCTATCGACGATCTCGGCGCCGCCGGCATGCAGATCTTCACCAACATCTCGGGCAAGCCGGTCGACCTGCCGGAATATGCGCCCTTCTTCGACTACATGGCCAAGGCCGGCAAGCCGATCTGGCTGCACCCCGCCCGCGCCCAGAACTTCTCCGACTACGAGAGCGAGAGCCGCTCCGAATACGAGATCTGGTGGACGCTCGGCTGGCCCTACGAGAGTTCTGCCGCCATGGCGCGCATGGTCTTCTCGGGCATGTTCGACAAGTATCCGGGTCTCAAGGTCATCACCCACCATGCCGGCGGGATGATCCCCTATTTCGAGGGCCGCGTCGGTCCCGGCTGGGACCAGCTCGGCAAGCGCACCAGCGACCGCGACCTGACCGGGGTGCTGAAGGCGCTGAAGCGGCCGCATCTCGACTATTTCAAGGAGTTCTACGCCGACACCGCCTCCTTCGGGTCGCGCAAGGCGATCGAGCACGCGATCGAATTCTTCGGCGAGGACCGCGTGGTGTTCGCCTCGGATGCCCCCTTCGATCCGGAAGGCGGGCCGATGTACATCCGCGAGACGCTGCGCATCCTCGACGCGCTCGACGTCAGCGAAGAGGTCCGTCACAAGCTCTACCACGGCAATGCCGAAAAGTTGCTCGGCCTGACCGGCTGACGCCACGCCTCACGCGGAGCGGCTCCGGCCGCTCCGTATCGCCCCAGACCTCAGGCGGCCGGCTCGTCGCGCGTGCGCAGATGGCGCGCGAGATCGCGGGTGAGTTCGCAGAGCCGGCGGTAGTCCTCGTCCGCCATGCCGCCGAACACGTCGCGCTCGACCGCGTCTGCCAGGGCATCGCATGTCTCCAGCATCCCCCGCCCGGTATCGGTGACCGACATGCGCAGGATGCGCCGGTTGGCGGGATCGGCCTTGCGGACGATGTAGTCGCGCCGCTCGAGCAACCCGATCAGTTCGTTCATCGTCTGCGGCGTGACGAAGAAGCGGCGCGACAGTTCCGCCGACGAAAGCCCTTCGTGGCGGCCGATGACGCTGAGCACGGTGTACTGGATTCCCGTCATCTCGACGGCGGCCAGCGCGGCGTCGAGGCGGCTGCGCACCGCATGATTGGCCTGGTTGAGGAAGAACATGGCGCGCGGACGCAGGATCGCGCGATCCGCGCCGGTCGAAGCTTTGCTCGTGGACAATGCGGTTTCCGTCCCCCTTGCCTGCCTCAATCCGCCTAACCGAGATGATCCTGCACTGCAAGCGGAGCCGCATCCTTCGACCACGCAACGCCTGCGAACACGCGGCCGACGCTTCATCCGTGCGGACAGACGGCAGGAAAGGCAAAGCGCCGGCATCTCTGCCGGCGCCCTGATCGAGTCCGTCACGCGTGATTACTGTGCCGGAATCTTCGCCACTTCGACGAGACGCTTCCACTCGGTGATGGTGTCTTCCATCAGCTTCTGCGCCTCCTCGGGCGTCGAGACGTAGGGGTCGCCGCCCTGCTTCATGAGGAACTCCTTGGTCGCCTCGTCGGCCAGCACCTGGTTGAACCAGCCGTTGATGGTCGTCACGACGTCGGCCGGGACACCGGCCGGCACCATCACGCCCCACCAGCCGAGCTGGTCGATGTCGTAGCCCTGCTCCTTGAAGGTCGGGATGTCCGGGATGCCCTGGAGACGCTCCGCGGCGCCGAGCGCCAGAACCCGGAAGCGCCCGCCGCGCACCTGGGCCAGCGAGAAGACCGGGTCCTGCACGCCGAAATCGACCTGACCGCTCATGATGTCGTTGATGGAATCGGCAGCCGTTCCATAGGACACCGGAACGGTCTGCAGCCCGGCGATCTGCTTGAACTCCTCCGCCAGCACGCGGCCGGAGGTGGCGTTGACGGCGTAGGAGCCCTTGTCGCCCTTCGCCTTCTGGTCGGCGACGAGGTCGGCAAGCGTCTTGTAGGGGCTGTCGGCGCGCACGGTGATCATGAAGGCCTGCTTGTTGACCGTCGCGATCGTCTGCAGGTCCTTGGCCGCATCGACCGGCGGCTTCTTCATCAGCCACATGTTGCCCGCGACGGAGTTGCCCGAATGCACGAAGATCGTGTGGCCGTCGGCCGGTGCGCGCGCCGTGAACTCGGTGGCGATGCTGCCCGCGGCTCCCGGCTTGTTCTCGACGATGACCGTGTGGCCAGAGACCGCCGCCACCTTGTCGGCGAAGAAGCGGACCAGCACGTCGGCGCCGCTTCCGGCCGGGAAGGCGCAGATGAAGCTGATGGTCTTGCTCGGATAGCCGCTCTGCGCGAAGGCGAGACCGGGCGCCATCAGCGCGGTCGCGCCGAGGGCGAGCGTCAGCGCCGTGCGGCGCGTGATCTTGAGGTGTTCGTTGGACATGTCTTTCTCCTCCTGGATGGGTTCTGTTGACGGCACGATGGGATGCGGGGCGGCGGCTAGTCCTCCTGGAACGCCACCTCGCGGGTCTTGCGGAACTGCGGGAACACGATCAGCGCGATCACCAGCACGGTGGCGGCGAGCAGGGCAGCGGAGATCGGCCGGTCGAGGAAGATCATCGGATCGCCGCGCGACAGGGTCAGCGAGCGCCGGAGATTGGTCTCCATCAGCGGACCGAGGATGAAGCCGAGCACCAGCGGCGCCGGCTCGCATCCGAATTTGAGGAGCACGTAGCCGAGGATCGTGAAGGCGATCATCAGCACCATCATGAACGGCTCCGTGCTGGTCGAATAGACGCCGACGGCGCAGAACAGCAGGATCGCCGGGTAGAGGAAGCGGTAGGGGACCGACAGGAGCTTCACCCAGATGCCGAGCAGCGGCAGGTTGATGATCACCAGCATCAGATTGCCGATCCACATCGAGGCGACCATGCCCCAGAAGAGTTCCGGCCGCGCCGTCATCACCGCGGCACCCGGCTGGATGCCCTGGATGATCATGGCGCCCATCATGATGGCCATCACCGGGTTGGAGGGGATGCCGAGCGTCAGCAGCGGGATGAAGGACGTCTGCGCGGCCGCGTTGTTGGCCGCCTCGGGTCCCGCCACGCCTTCGATCGCGCCGTTGCCGAAACGCTGCGGCTCGCGCGTGATCTTCTTCTCGACGGTGTAGCTGGCAAAGGAGGCAAGCACGGCGCCGCCGCCGGGCAGGATGCCGAGCAGCGAGCCGATTCCGGTGCCGCGGAGCGCCGCGGGCCAAGCCAGGCGGTACTCGGCGCGCGTCGGCCACAGGTCGCGCAGGCGCGTCGAGATCGGTATGCGGTGCGCGGGCGGGTTCTCGAGGTTGCGGATGATCTCGACGATGCCGAACAGTCCGAGCACCAGTGGCAGAAAGTCGATCCCTTCCCACAGCCCGTCGATGTCGAAGGTGTAGCGCGTGAGCCCGGTGTTGACGTCGGTCCCGACGAGACCGAGCAGCAGCCCGATCAGCACCATGGCGACCGCCTTCAGCACCGACCCGTGCGCCAGTACCACCGCCATCACGAGGCCGAGCACCATCAGCGAGAAGTAGTCCGGCGAGGTGAACTGCTGTGCCACCTTCGACAGCACGGGACCGAAGCCGGCGAGGAAGACGGTGCCGACGCAGCCGGCCACGAAGGAGGCGACCGCCGCCGTCGCCAGCGCCGCCCCGGCGCGGCCGCGCCGCGCCATCTGGTGGCCCTCGATGCAGGTGACGACGGATGAGGCCTCTCCGGGCATGTTCACCAGGATCGACGTGGTCGAGCCCCCGTACTGGGCGCCGTAGTAGATGCCGGCCATCATGATCAGCGCCGAGAGCGGATCGAGCCCGAAGGTGATCGGCAGCAGGATCGCCAGCGTCGGGATCGGCCCGATGCCCGGCAGCACGCCGATCAGCGTGCCGAGCAGCACCCCGATCAGGCAGAAGAAGAGATTCTGCAGCGAGGCGGCGGCGGCGAAGCCGGTCGCCAGATGATCGATCATGTCCATCTAGCTGTTCCACCACAGCGGCATCGGCTGGTTGAGGCCGTACACGAAGACGAGCGCCACGAAGGCGGCGACACAGGCGGCGAAAACGAGCGTCTCGACGATCGCCACCTTCGGCCGCGCATAGGCGGCGGCGACCATCATGGCGATCGAGGTGATGACCACGCCCGCTTCGCGGATGAGCAGGCTGAAGAGCGCCAGAGCGATGAGCAGAACGATGATGGGACGGGCCTGGAACCGCTCGATGGCGGGTCCGCGGAGCGAGAAGGACCGGACCATCACCACCAGCCCGATCAGGATGATCAGGCCCGAGATCAGCATCGGAAAGTAGCCGGGACCCATGCTGCGCGCGCTGCCGAACTCGAGGTCGCGACCGAACAGGAGCCCGGCACCGCCGAACATCAGAAACAGGACCCCCGCACCGAGGTCCTGCGGGCTCTTCACCTTGAGCATCAATCCTCCTCCCAAGGACATTCAATGCTCCGGCGCAGCGGCGCCGGCATTCACAGGGGCGACGCCTCCCGGCACCGGAACTCCCCGCACCGCGTTCGCGGCAGACCAATCGGCTTTGACATTCTCAAACGTCGTCCGGCGACCGCCCCTTCCCTACGCTGTCCCTCCCCCGGATCATATGGCATCCTTATATCAGGCCGCCATACATGGCTTGTCAATGACGATCAGACACACGACCCGGTCCGGCGCGAGGTGGCGCGCGCCCTTCGACCGTTGGATTTAAGCAAACCGAGTTATACTCTGTCAAAAGCAAATTGACATCGCCCGCGCGGCGTTTCATGGTTTCGGGCAATTCGAGGACGGTGCAGGCATGAAGATCGCGATCGTGGGAGGAGGGATAGGCGGGCTGACGGCGGCGCTCGGCCTGTTGCGGCAGGGCTTTGCGGTCGAGGTCTACGAACAGGCCCCGGTGCTGCGCGAAGTGGGCGCGGGCGTGCAGGTCAGCGCCAACGGCACCCGGATCCTGTTCGCGCTCGGCCTCGAGAAAGAGATCATGGACGTGGCCAGCGAGCCGGGCGGCAAGCAGATCCGGCTCTGGAACACCGGCCGCACCTGGAAGCTCTTCGACCTCGGGCCGCTCTCGGTCGCCCAGTACGGGTTTCCCTACATCACCATCCACCGCAACGACCTGCATCAGGCGCTGGCCGCCGGGATCCGCCGCATCGCGCCGGACGCGATCCGGCTCGGCAGGCAGTGCACGGGCATCGACCAGGACGCGCGCGGCGTCACGCTGCGCTTCGCCGACGGATCCTCGGCGCGGTCCGACGTCGCGATCGGCGCCGACGGCGTGCACTCGGTCGTCCGCACTGCGCTGTTCGGCGCCGACGACCCGACCTTCACCGGCATCGTCGCCTGGCGCGGCGTCATCCCCATCGACCGGCTGCCGGAGCGCTTCCGCCGGCCGGTCGGCACCAACTGGATCGGCCCCGGCGGCCACGTCATCCACTATCTGCTGCGCCGCGGCGAACTCATGAACTACGTCTCCGTGGTCGAGCGCGCCAACTGGCAGGTCGAATCCTGGTCCGTCGCCGGGACCGTCGAGGAATGCCTCGCCGACTACGAGGGCTGGCACGAGGACGTCCACACGCTGATCAAGGCCATCGACACGCCCTACAAGTGGGCGCTCATGCTGCGCCAGCCGATGAAGCAGTGGACGCAGGGCCGGGTGACGCTGCTCGGCGATGCCTGCCACCCCACCCTGCCCTTCCTCGCACAAGGAGCGGTGATGGCGATCGAGGACGGCTTCGTGCTGTCGCGCGCGCTCGCGGCGAACGCGGACGACCACGCGGCGGCCTTCCGCCACTACGAGGCCGCGCGCAACGACCGGACGTCCAGGATCGTCAAGGGGGCGGAGGCCAATCTCGGACGCTTCCACAACCCCGCCCTGTCGGATGCCGCGCAGGCCGAAGCCTATGTCGATGCCGAATGGGAGGAATCGAAGATCCGGCAGCGCTACGAATGGCTGTTCACCTACGACGCGACCACGGTGCCGGTGTCCGACGACCGCTCCATGGACCTGGTGGGCGCGCAGTGACCGGCCTGGTCCGCCAGCAGCGCCGCATCCAGTCGATCGACGTCGGCTTCCGCCTGATCCGCGTGCTCGAGGCGGCGGGCGGCAAGCTGCCGCTCAGCAAGATCGCCGAGCTTGCCGACATGCCGGCCAGCAAGGCCCATCTCTACATGGCGAGCTTCGTGCAGGCCGGCCTCGTCGAGCAGGACCCGGCAACGATGCGCTACGGGCTCGGCCCCTATGCGCTGCAGCTCGGCGCCGCGGCGATGCGCCAGATCGACGTCGCCCAGGTTTCGCGCGAGGCGCTCGACGCGCTGCAGTCGGCGACGGGGCTGCTCGTCTTCCTCACCGTGTGGGGCAACCGCGGGCCGGTGATCATCGCCAAGGTGGACGCGACGGTGGAAGTGCTCGTGTCCGTCCGGGTCGGCCACGTGCTGCCGCTCTACCAGGCGGCCACGGGCCGCGTGTACCTCGCCTACAAGGCCCGGTCGGCGATCCAGCACGTGGAGACCCGCGAACGGCCGGTCGACGCGGTGCTGAAGCAGCGCGCCGAGGAGAGCCTGCCGCTCATCCGCCAGCGCCAGCTCGCCTTCTCCGACAGCCAGCTCAACGCCGGCTTCGCCTCCATCTCCGCGCCGGTGTTCGACTATGCCGGCGAGATCGCCGCCGCCGTCACCGCGCTCGGCATGAAGAACGACATCGACATCGACCCGCAGGGCCGGACGGCGCGGCGCGTGCACGCCGCCGCGGCGTCGGTCTCGCGCCGGCTCGGCTGCCCGGCCGACGTGCTGCGCGACGACTTCGCCGATCCGCTCGCCGACGACCGCAAATCAGCCTGAAGGACATCGACATGGGGACCATGCTGCGGCTTCGCGCCGCCGACGGACATGAACTCGGCGCCTACCGCGCCGCGCCGCAGGGAACGCCGCGCGGCGGAATCGTCGTGCTGCAGGAGATCTTCGGCGTCAACGCCCACATCCGCGGGGTCTGCGACGCCTTCGCCGCGGAAGGCTACGTGGCGATCGCGCCGGCCCTGTTCGACCGCTTCGCCCGCGACTTCGAGTCGGGCTATTCGCCCGAGGAGATCGCGACCGCCCTCGCCTACCTGAAGTCGCTCGACTGGGACGCGCTGATGCTCGACACCCGGGCCGCCATCGACCGCGTGCGGGAGGAGACGCAGGCGGTCTCGCTGGTCGGCTTCTGCCTCGGCGGCTCGCTCGCCTTCCTCGCCGCGACCCGTCTGGACGGCCTCGACGCCGCGGTGTGCTATTATGGCGGCATGATCGCGAAATTCGCAGAGGCGAAGCCGCTCTGCCCGGTGATGATGCATTTCGGCGAGACCGACACGTCGATCCCGATGAGCAACGTCGAGACGGTGCGGGCGAAGCGTCCCGAGGCGGTCATCCACCTCTATCCCGCCGGCCACGGCTTCAACCGCGGCGCGCCCGGCACGCCCGACGCCGCACAGGCCGCGATCGCCTGGGAGCGCAGCCTGCGCTTCCTTGCCGAGGCGGGCTCCGCCCGGCGATGAGTGCTGCGCGTCAGGACGCCGGGGCTTTCGCGCCAGCGGCCGCGAAGCCCGCCTGGGAGCGCGTGCCGCTGATCGTCTCCTTCCCGGAGACGGCCCGATTCACCGAGACCTACGGGTTCGCGGGCAATTCGGGCCGGGTCAATCTCGAAGGCCAGCTGCTGCGGCCGGCCGCGCCGTCGTCGACGGTCTACGTGTTCATGCACCCGACCTCGACGCTGCAGCTCCTGCCCATGCCCGCCGCTCTCGCCGACCGCGGCCTGCACGTGCTGTGCGCGGCGAGCCGCTATCCGAAGAACGACAGCGCGCTGATCATGGAGAAAGTGGCGATCGACCTCGGCCGCTGGCTCGACCACGCCCGCACCGTCCTCGGCTACGCGAAGGTCGTGCTGGTCGGGTGGTCGGGCGGCGGCTCGCTGTCGCTGTTCTATCAGGCGCAGGCGGAGAACCCCACGATCACGCACACCCCGGCCGGCGACGAGGTGAACCTGGTCGAGGCCGGGCTGCAGCCCGCCGACGGCGTCATCTTCATCGCCGCACACCTGTCGCGCGCCGAGACCCTCACCGAATGGCTCGACCCTTCGGTGATCGACGAACTCGATCCCGACCGTCGCGACCCGGCGCTCGACATCTACGCGCCCGCGTGCCCCGACCAGCCGCCCTATTCCGCCGCCTTCGTGGCCCGCTTCCGTGCCGCGCAGGTGGCCCGCAACCGCCGGATCACCGACTGGTGCCTGGCCACGCTGGAACGGCTTCGCGCGCAGGGTGGCCCGGAGCAGGAGCGCGCCTTCGTCGTCCACCGCACCATGTGCGACGTCCGCTGGTTCGACCCTTCGATCGATCCGAACGACCGCAGGCCCGGCTGGAGCTACATGGGCGACCCGCGGGCCGTGAACGTCGGCCCGGTCGGTCTGGCGCGCTACTCGACCCTGCGCTCCTGGCTGAGCCAGTGGAGCTACGACATGTCCAATGCCAAGGGACCGAAGAATGCGCGGCTGATCCGCCGCACGCCGGTCCTGCAGATCGAGAACAACGCCGACGAAGCGGTGCCGGCGACTCACAATCCGACCATTGCGGCGGCGCTCGCGACGCCGGACAAGGAGTATCTGCGCATTCCGCGCGCGACGCACTATTATCTCAACCAGCCGGACGAGCTGAAGATCTGCCTCGACCGGGTGATCGACTGGAGCAGGCGGCACGGCCTGCTCAAGGACTGAGCCGCCGCAGGCGGCAGACGCCGATGGCGTCCGTCGTCCGCGGCACGGGAGGAGACGAAAAAGATGTCAGGCGGCCTCGCCCTTCCTGGCGGCGATCATCCTGGCCTTCTTTTCGGTCCACGCCGCCATGGCCGCATGGGCTTCGCTCGCCGCCTTCTCGAGATAGCCGGGCTCCTCGGTGCGGGCCGTGATCTCGAGCCGCAGGCCGTTCGGGTCGAAGAAATAGATCGAGTTGATGAAGTCGTGGTCGACGATGTCGGTCGTCTTCACGCCGGCCTGCTGGAGGCGCTCCTTCATCTGCAGCACCTTCTCGACCGATTCCACCTCCATGGCGAAGTGCATCACCCAGGCCGGCGTGTTGGGCGACGGCAGCGGCATCTCGTTCTCCCCGAGGTCGAAGAAGGCCATGTAGGAGCCGTCCGCCATCTCGAAAAAGAAATGCGCGTAGGGCTTCTCCTCGCCGGTGCTCGGCACCTTGTCCGCGGTCATGCAGTTGACGAGCGGCAGACCGAGCAGGTCCTCGTAGAATTTCCGCGTCTCCTCGCCGTCGCGGCAGGGAAAGGAATAGTGGTAGAGACCCTTCACTTTCGGGGCAGGCGTCATGGCGTTTCCTCCGTGCTGTCGTCGCCGGTGCGACCGAAGCCGAAGCTAGCGGCCGCAGCAGCGCAGTCTGTCCCCCCGGCGGGAGGACGTCGATGATCGAACGGTCGCTCGCCGCGGCACTGGCCGCCGCCGTCGCGGCCATCGGCTCCGACGCCTTCCCCGACCGCTTCCTGGACGTGCTGCGCGCGGCGGCCGGCACCGATCTCTGTTCGGCCTTCGCGATCGACGCCGACGGCACGCCGCGCTGCCTGTTCGCCGCCGGGACCCACCGCGACATTCCCGATTTCGCGCAGAGCGCCTCGCTCGCCTATGCGCGCAGCTACTGGCAGCGCGACCGCGCCATGCAGCGCGCGCTGGCGCAGGCCGCCGGTCCGGTGCAGATCGTCCGCCAGGCCTGGAACGGCATCACCGACCCCGACTACCGTCGCGCCTGCTACGAGCGCGGCGGCATCGTGGAGCGTCTGACGCTCTATGCCGGCGGTCCGGCACCGTTGTTTGCGAGCGCCTACCGGACGCGCGAGAGCGGGCATTCGAGCCCGGCGGAGATCGAGGCGCTCGGCCGGCTCGCCGATCTCGCGATGGCCATGCTCGCCCGCCACGTCGACATGCCGCGCCGCCCGTCGGAACCGGTGCCTGAACCCCTGCCCGAGCTCGTCCGCCGCCTGCTCGACGGCGGCCATGCGCTGTCGGAGCGCGAGGCCGCGGTCGCCGCCGCACTCCATCTCGGGCGGACCCAGCGCGAGATCTCGGCCGCGACCGGCATCGCGCTCAGCAGCGTCATCACCTACCGCCGCCGCGCCTACCGCAAGCTCGGCGTGCGCGACCGCCGCGGCCTCGCCGACTTCCTGCACGCGCTCGACCGAACGCACTGACCACGACGAAGGAAACCGACATGCATCTTCACGGAAAGACCGCCATCGTCACCGGCGCGAGTTCCGGCATCGGCTGGGAGATCGCCAAGACCTATGCGGCCGCCGGCGCCCGATGCGTGCTCGCCGCCCGCACTGCCGGCAAGCTCGACGACCTCGCCGCGGAAATCGCCGGCGCCGGCGGCACGGCGCTCGCCGTCCCCTGCGACGTCACCGACGAAGCGCAGGTCGAGGCGCTCTTCGCGCGCTGCCGCGAGGCTTTCGGCGATCCGGACGTGGTGGTCAACAATGCCGGCATCGCCGACCACACGCCGACCGTCGACCTGGCGCTGGCGCGCTGGGAGGAGGTGATGCGGATCAACCTGACCTCGGTCTTCCTGTGCAGCCGGGCGGCGCTGCGCATGATGATCCCGCGCGGCCGCGGCCGCATCATCAATGTCGGCAGCATCTCCGCAAAGGTGCCGCGACAGCACACCGCGGCCTACACCGCGAGCAAGTTCGCGCTCGAGGGCCTGACCCGCTCGCTGGCGCTCGACGGGCGCGAGCACGGCATCGCGGTGTCGATGCTGCATCCGGGCTCGACCACCAGCATGCTGGTTCCCGGGATCACGGACCGGCCGCGGCCGGGCTCGATGAACCCGGCCGACGTCGCCCGCGTGGCGCTGATCATGGCGACACTGCCGGACGACGTGAACCTGTTCGAGTCCACCATCCTGCCGGTCTCGATGCCGTTCCTCGGGCGAGGTTGAGGCCGTATCAGGTTGACGGATATATGGCTGCCTGATATTGAGCCACGACATTCACGGAGTATCCTCATGCAGCCTGCCGACACCGCGCCCGGTGCCTCCGCCCAGAACGGGTCGTGGGGCGAGAACGTCACCGTCGAGTTCGAGGACGGGATCGCCTGGGTGACGCTGAACCGCCCCGCGCGGCGCAACGCCATCAATCCCGGGATCGTCTGGGAGATGAATGCGATCATGGATGCGCTCGAAACGGACGATCGGTGCAAGGTGATGGTCGTGACCGGGGCGGGCGAGTCCTTTTCCGCCGGGATGGACCTGAAGGAATACTTCCGCGCCACCGACAAGGTGCCGCCGATCCAACGCGAACGCCTGTTCCGCGCCAACGCAGGATGGCAGTGGCGGCGGATGATGCAGTATCCGAAGCCGACCATCTCGATGGTCAACGGCTGGTGCTTCGGCGGCGCCTTCCAGTTCCTGATCGGCTCCGACCTCGCCATCGCCTCGGAGGACGCCGTCTTCGGCCTGTCGGAGATCAACTGGGGCATCATCCCGGCCGGCATCGTCACCAAGGCGGTGGTGGAGGTGATGAGCTTCCGCGACGCCATGTACTACATCATGACCGGCGAGACCTTCACCGGCCGCGAGGCGGCGGCCATGAAGCTCGTCAACAAGGCGGTTCCCGCCGCCGAGCTGAAGGACCGCACCCGCGACCTGGCGAAGACGCTGATGGGCAAGAACCCCTACGTCCTGCGCCAGGCAAAGACCGCCGCCCGCTACGTCAAGGATCTCACCTGGGACCAGGCCGCCGACTACCTGATGGCCAAGTCCGACCAGACCGAGTTCCGCGACCCCGAGAACGGCCGCAACACCGGCATGAAGCAGTTCCTCGACGACAAGTCGTTCAAGCCCGGACTGGAGACCTACGACCGTGGCTGACGCCGTCCCGTCGCCGCTCGCGGTCGCCGGACCGGACATCGACCGGCTGCTCCGGCCGCGCTCCATCGCCATCGTCGGCGCCCAGCCGGAGCCGACCTCGATCGGCGGCGGCGTGCTCGGCAACCTGGAGGCGTTCGGGTACTCCGGCGCCATCCACCTCGTCAGCCGTTCGAAGGACGAGATCCGCGGCCGGCCCTGCGTCAAGACGATCGGCGACCTGCCCGCCGGCATCGACGTGGCGGTGCTGATCGTGCCGCAGGCCGCGATCCTCGAATCCGTGCGCGCCTGCGCCGAGCGCGGCATCGGCGCGGTGGTGGTCTTCGCCTCGGGCTTCGCCGAGGCCGGCGAGGAGGGACGACTGCTTCAGGACGAACTCGCCCGGTTCTGCGGCGAGGCGAACATCGCCCTGCTCGGTCCCAATTGCATGGGCTACACCAACTATCCCGACGGCATCCCGCTGACCTTCGAGCCCGTCGAGGTCCGTGCTCCGGCAGCCGGCCGGCGGCGCGTCGCCGTCGTCGCCCAGAGCGGCGCCACCGCGGCCAACATCCGCTTCGCCATGCATGCGCGCGGCATAGAGACGTCGCTCGTCGTCGCCACCGGCAACGAAGCCGTGCTCGGCGCCGAGCACTTCATCGACGTGCTGGTGCGCGACCCGCAGAACGCCGCCATCGGCGTCTATGTCGAGCAGATCCGCAATCCGCCGCTGTTCGTCGCGGCCGCCCGCCGTGCGCGCGCGGCCGGCATTCCGCTGGTCCTCCTGCATCCCGGTTCCAGCGCCAAGGGCCGCGCGGCGGCGCAGTCGCACACCGGCGCGCTCGCCGGCGACCACGCGGTGATGCAGACCATCCTCCGCGACGAGGCGATCGCTCTGGTCGAGACGACGGACGAGCTCTTCGACGTGCTGGCGATCCTGTCGCGCTTCCCCGCCCCGCCGCCCGGCAAGGCCGGCGTGGTCACCAATTCCGGCGCCATCCGCGGCCTCTGCTTCGACTTCTGCGAACGCATCGGCCTCGAACTCGCGACGCTGACGCCCGAGATCGAGGCGGAGATGCAGGCGCTGGTGCCGCCCTACGTGCATGTCGACAATCCGTTCGACATCGGAACCGTCGGCTTCGCCAATCCCGCGATCTACGGAACGTCGGCGGCGGTGCTGCTGAAGCAGCACGACGTCGGCATGGCCCTGCTCTCCTATGCCGGCGGCTCGCCGAAGATGCAGATCGCCAAGTCCGACGCCATCCTGCCCGTCTACGCGCAGTCCACCAAGCCGGTGATCCTGAACATCATCGGCGACGACTATCCGCTCGACGACCGCTTCATGGCCGACGTGCGGGCGAGCGGCATCCCGTTCTTCCGCTCGCCGGAACGGGCGCTGCGCGCCATGGCGGTGGTCGCCGCCTATGCCGAGGCGCTCGCCGCGACCGACGAGACGCGGCCGGCTCCGGCCGTCGCCGTGCGCGTGCCGGGCAGCGGCGTCGTCGCCGAATACCGGGGCAAGCGCGTGCTGGCCGATCTCGGCATCGCCGTCCCGCGCGGCGAGATGGCCACGACCGTCGAAGACGCCGCCGCAGCGGCAGGCCGCATCGGCTATCCCGTCGTGATCAAGGCGCAGGCCGCCGCCCTCGCCCACAAGAGCGACGTCGGCGGGGTCGTCGTCGGCATCGCCGACGAGGCCGCGCTGCGTGCCGCCTGGGACCGGATGCAGACGAGTGTCGCCGCCGCCCGGCCGGGGCTGGCACTGGACGGCGTGCTGGTGGAGGAGATGGCGAGGCCCGGCCTCGAAATGGTCGTCGGCGCGCGCCGCGACCCGCAATGGGGACCGGTCGTGCTGGTCGGTCTCGGCGGCGTCTGGATCGAGGCGCTGAAGGACGCGCGCCTGCTGCCGGCCTCGACCACCCGCGAGCGCGTGATCGCCGAGCTCGGCCGGCTGAAGGCGGCGACCCTGCTCGGCCCGTTCCGCGGGCAGCCGCGGCGCGACGTCGGCGCCATCGCCGACGTCGTGGTCGCGCTCGGCCGGCTGATGCTTTCGGACCCGTCGATCCGCGAGGTCGACGTCAATCCGCTGATGGTGGGCGCGGCGGGCGCGGTGGCGCTGGACGCGCTCTTTGTGAAGGACTGACGCGGCGATCCGGCCGCACCGGGAGGGGACCATGACCGCAGACGCGCGCTACGGGGCGCTCCAGCTCTTCGTCGACGGCCGCTGGCTCGATGCCGGCGACCGCGTCACCGAGGACGTGATCAACCCGGCGACCGGCGAGGCCATCGGCGCCGTGCCGCATGCCGGCCGCGATGACATCGAGGCGGCCGCGCAGGCCGCGGAGCGCGCGTTCCGGCCGTGGAAGGCGCTGCCCGCCTACGATCGCGCGAAGATCCTGCGCAAGGCCGCGGACCTGATGCGCGAGCGCGTCGAGACCATCGCGGTGCGCATGGTGCTGGAACAGGGCAAGCCGATCCTGGAGGCCCGGCAGGAGGTGATGGCCGCGGCCGACATCTTCGACTGGACGGCCGACGAGGGTCGCCGCACCTATGGCCGCATCGTACCCTCGCGCGTGCCGGGCGCGCGCTGGATGGTGACGAAGGAGCCGGTCGGCCCCGTCGCCGCCTTCACGCCGTGGAACATCCCCGTCATCATCCCCGCCCGCAAGATTTCCGCCGCACTCGCGGTCGGCTGCACCATGGTGATCAAGCCGTCGGAGGAGACCCCGGCCTCCGTGCTCGAGATCGCCCGGGCGCTCGACGATGCCGGCCTGCCGAAGGGCGTGCTCAACGTCGTCTACGGCGTGCCGGCGCAGGTGTCGCAGCAGCTGATCGCCCATCCGGCGATCCGCAAGATCACCTTCACGGGCTCGACCGGCGTGGGCATGCAGCTGGCCAGGCTCGCGGCCGAGGCCGGCGTGAAGCGCGCGACGATGGAACTCGGCGGCCACGCCCCGGTGCTCGTCTTCGAGGATGCCGATCTCGACCACGCGGTGCGCTCGATGGTCGCCGCGAAGTACCGCAATGCCGGCCAGGTCTGCGTCTCGCCGACCCGCTTCTACGTGCACGAGAGCCTGCACGACCGTTTCGTGGAGAGTTTCGCGAGCGCGGCGACGGCGATCCGGGTCGGCGACGGGCTCGACCCCGCCACCGGCATGGGGCCGCTCGCCAACACCCGCCGCGTCGCGGCCATGGAGCGGCTCGTCGCGGATGCCGTCGGCCGCGGCGCCAGGCTCGCGGCCGGGGGCGAGCGCGGCGCCAACCGCGGTTCCTTCTTCCAGCCGACAGTGCTCGCCGACGTGCCGGTGGAAGCGCAGGCGATGAACGAGGAGCCTTTCGGCCCGATGGCGATCACGTCGCGCTTCTCGTCCTTCGACGAGGCGATCGGCCAGGCCAACCGCCTCCCCTTCGGCCTCGCCTCCTACGCCTTCACGACGTCGTCCAGGACCGCCGCAATGGTGGCGGACGCGCTGGAGGCCGGCATGGTCGGCCTGAACAACAACTTCATCAACATGCCCGAGACCCCCTTCGGCGGCATCAAGCAGAGCGGCTACGGCAGCGAAGGCGGCACCGAAGGCATGGACGCCTACCTCACCACCAAGTTCGTCAGCCAGACGTGAGACCGCCAGCATGACACACGATCAAAGCCGCCCCGAACCCTGGGGCAAGGACGTGCTCGTCGAGTTCGAGGACGGCATCGCCTGGGTGAAGCTCAACCGCCCGGAGAAGCGCAACGCCATGAGCGTCGGCCTCGCCGAGGAGATGAACCGGGTCCTCGACGCGCTGGAGATCGACGACCGCTGCGGCGTCATCGTGCTCACCGGCGTCGGCGAGGCGTTCTCCGCCGGCATGGACCTGAAGGACTTCTTCCGCGCCACCGACGGCGTCAGCGACGTCGAGCGCATGCGCGCCTACCGCTCCACCCGCGCCTGGCAGTGGCGCACGCTGATGCACTATTCCAAGCCCACCATCGCCATGGTCAACGGCTGGTGCTTCGGCGGCGCCTTCACGCCGCTGATCTGCTGCGACCTCGCCATCGCTTCCGAGGACGCGGTGTTCGGCCTGTCGGAGATCAACTGGGGCGTCATCCCCGGCGGCGTGGTCTCCAAGGCGATCTCGACCCTGATGAACGACCGCAAGGCGCTCTACTACGTGATGACCGGCGAGCAGTTCGGCGGCAAGGTCGCCGAGCAGCTCGGCCTGGTCAACGAGGCGGTGCCGGCCGACCGGCTGCGCGAGCGCACGGTCGCGCTCTGCCGGGTGCTTCTCGCCAAGAACCCGACGGTGCTGCGCCAGGCGCGCATGGCCTACAAATACGTGCGCGAGATGACCTGGGAGGAATCGGCCGAATACCTCACCGCCAAGGCCGACCAGACGACCTTCGTCGACCCCGAGCGCGGCCGCGCCAAGGGCCTGTCGCAGTTCCTCGACGACAAGACCTACCGCCCCGGCCACGGCACCTATTCCCGCGAGGGGTGACGGGGCGCCGGTTCGGCGGATCGTCCGCTCCGCACCGGTGGGAGACCGGCATACCCCGCCGCGTCAGGGCTGCGGCCGGTGCCCCCGAACGCCTCCAGAAGGTCCGACACGATCCGTCTCATGTCCTTGCGGACGGTCCATCCGAGGTCTCTCGCGATCCGGTCGCTCGACAGCACGTTGACCGGGACGTCGAACGGGCGCGCCGGCAGGTACCGGCGGCGGATCGGCCGGCCGCCGAGATCGTGCACGAGCGCCAGCACCTCGTCGATGCCGGTGCCGACGCCGCTGCCGACATTGTAGACACGGTGAGACGTGTCGCCGCCGAGGCTGCGGATGACGGCATCGGCGAGATCGGCGACGTCGAAATGGTCGCGCACGGTCGAACCGTCGCCCCAGACGTCGATCGTCGCCCCCGCGACGCTGGCGTGAACCGCCCTGGCCACGAAACCCACCGGTTCGAACCGCTGCGCCGCGCCCACCGGGTTCGACGGCCGCAGCACGGTCAGTCCGACGCCCGCAGCCCCCAGCGACGACCGCAGGACACTCTCCGTCATCAGCTTGCGGGCGCCATAGGCGTCGATCGGGTTCGTTGGATGGTCCTCGGTGATCGGCGTGCGATCGGGCTGGGAGCCATAGACGGTGCCGCCGGAGGACAGGTAGACGACGTGGCGCAGGCCGGCTGCCGCGGCGATCCCGGCAAATGCCGCATAGGGTCGGACGTCGTTGCGGATTTCCGCCTCCGTGCGACCGCCCGGCAGGCCCGGCCGCGACTGCGCCACGAGAAGGACGGCCGTCGTGACGCCGCGCAGGAGATGCGCGTAGCCGTCCGGGTGCCCGAAATCGATCGGCACGAAGCAGCCGCTGCGGTTGCGGTGCGACAGGCCGACATGCTCGATCGCCTCCGCGCGCAGCCTGTCGCCGATGACGCGACCGATGAATCCGCTGGCGCCGAAGAGGGCGACCTTCACGCCGGCTCGGGCTCGGGCTGCGGCTGGGCCGCCGGCTCGGCCAAGGGCTGCGGCTGCCCGGCCGCCAGTCCGGCGGCGTCGATCGCCCGCACGTAGCGATCCATGTCGAAACTGCGTCTCGACAGGTTCTGCACGCAGTTGCCGAGCCGCCTCGACCGCTGCCGGTCCCGGGCGAGGCCGGCGATCAGCGTTCCGGCCGCGTGCGCGTCGCAATGCGGAACCACGAGTTCCCTGCATTGCTCGCTGGCGGCAAACAGTTCCGCCGTCCCGCTCGCGTCGGCGAAGCATATGACCGGCAGGCCGGCGAACCCCGCATCGATGCAGACGTTCGGCATGGGATCGAGCCGCGAGGAGAGGAAGAAGGCATCCGCCGCCCCATAGACCGCTTCGAGGTGTTCGGTGGCTTCCATCAGGTCGAAGCGATCCGCGATCCCGGCCCGGCGCGCCTGTTCCTCGATCATGGACAGGTAGATGCCGTCTTCGGCGCGGCGGCGCCCGATCCAGAGAAAGCCGACCGTGAGGTCCGGCGCCGCCGCGGCGACGGCCGATGCGGCGGCGAGAAACAGGTCGACCCCCTTGCGGTAGTCGACCGTTCCTGCTCCGACGACGAGGTAGTCGTAGGACTTGCGAAGCGAGACCGGCGCGGTATCGACCAACCTCGCGGCGGGATTGCCCGGAACCACGCACTTCCCCTGCGGGAGGACCTGCGTCCTGCGGAGGGCCACGTCGGGAAAACAGTCCGCCATCGATCGCCGCACGATCTCGGCCGGAAAGATCACGTCGCTCCATCCGGAGAGGCAGGCGGCGAGACCAGGCGTGTGCATCGTCGGAAAGCCGAACTCGTGGATCAGCCCGACGGTCCGCACGCCCAACCGCTCGAGGTACTGGCCGAACGGTGCGGTCGACGCGCCGTTGCAGATCGCGTAGCCGGGGCGGCAGCGCCCGATCACGCTGCCGGCGAGGACGTCGAGCTTCTCGTCGGCCGCGACCTCGACGACCTCGTCCGCCTCGGCGCGGAAATCCTCCAGGAGGTCGCCGCCGCGCAGCGCGACCACGGCGACGCGGCGGCCATCCGCCTTGAGCCTGCGCACGATGTTCCAGGCCAGGATCGGCGCACCGGTCCGCGTCAATTCGTGGACGACGACCAGCACGGTCGGCCGATCCGGGTCGTCTGCCCACGCCACCCACTGCGCCTGGTCGGGCCTGCCCTGCCGACCCTCGCGAAGACCGTGGCGGAGATAGTGGAGCAGGAGAGGACGGCCATATCCCTCCAGATCCGGATACT
This sequence comes from Aquibium microcysteis, assembly GCF_014495845.1. NCBI lineage: Bacteria > Pseudomonadati > Pseudomonadota > Alphaproteobacteria > Hyphomicrobiales > Phyllobacteriaceae > Aquibium > Aquibium microcysteis. The sequence continues at coordinate 918,582 of NZ_CP061080.1, read as the reverse complement.
GCCGCGCGTAGTGGAACGGATCGAAATCCTTCCAGGGGGACAGCCCCATCCTCTCGCCGAACTCAACGTAGTGCGAGATCGCGTCGGCCACCGCGGCTCCTGCCGGTAGCTGGCTCCGATACAGGACCTCGTCGAAGACCCCGCTCCGACGGATCGCCCTGACGTCCGATCCCTGGCCGAACGATCGCCACAGCCTTCCGCCCCAGTCCCGCAATCGATGATCTCCGACAAATGAAACCCAAGGTGCCTCTGCCGCCGCAGATATCAGGTCGCGGTTGCAGACAGCAAGGCACGATCTGCTCCCGCCGCCGGCGGAGAATCCGGTCGGCCCCTACCCTTCCGGAATGTTGCCGACGGCCTGGCTGAAAGCAACGATCCGCCGCAGATTCCTGCTCCGGTCGCGGAGAAGGAGGACACCTGCCGGCCGGTCGAGGCGATGGAAAGCGGGGGGGTTCGATGGTGGGCCCGGAGGGACTCGAACCCCCAACCAAGCGGTTATGAGCCGCCGGCTCTAACCATTGAGCTACAGGCCCCACGCCAGCCTGCATTAGTGGCTTTCGCGGTGGCAGACAAGGCGGGTGCCGCAATCATCACACAATCGGGGCCTAGCGCTCGGCGACCGAAACGAACGGAGATGCCGTCCATGCAGCGTACCGCCCTGCCCTTCCTCGCCTTCGCAGCCTTCGTGGCCGCGGCCTCGCCCGCCGCCGCGCAGACCCTGCCCGAACCCCGGCCGCGGATCTCGGTCACCGGCGAGGGCGAGCATGCGATGCGGCCGGACATGGCGGTGCTGTCGTTCTCGGTGGTCCGGCAGGCCGGCACCGCGCGCGAGGCGCTGACGGCCAACAACGCGGCGATGGCGCAGGTGATCGCGGCGCTCAAGGGCGACGGGATCGAAGAGCGCGACCTGCAGACGGCCGGCATCCAGATCAATCCGCGCTACGAATACCCGACCGGTCCGGACGGCAGCCAGCGCCAGGTGATGACGGGCTACGAGGTCTCCAACACGCTGACGGTTCGGGTCCGCGACGTCCAGAAGACGGGCGCCATCCTCGACGAGGTGGTGTCGCTGGGGGTCAACCAGGGCGGCGGCATCTCCTTCACCAACGCGGATCCGGACGAGGCCATCGAGACGGCGCGGCGCGAGGCGGTGGCGGACGCCGTCGCCAAGGCCCGCACCCTGGCAGAGGCCGCCGGCGTGGAGCTCGGCCCCATCCTCGAGATCACGGAGATGGCGGCGCGGCCGCAGCCCATGCCCTACATGGCCGCGAAGGTGCGGGCGGAAGCCGCGGACGCCGTGCCCGTCGAAGCGGGCGAGAACAGCTACCGCGTCGAGGTGACGGTGAGCTTCGGCATCGTCCAGTGACGACGGCACTGGCGACCGCGGGTCACGGTCAGAGGTCCTCGCCGAGCATGTGGTCGAAATAGTCGTCCACGTCGGCGAGGTCGTCCTCGGAGGCGGTGATCCGGCCGCGCATCGAGATGCCGGCCTCGTGGACGGTCTCGCGGCTGCCGGAGACCAGCGGGTGCCAGCCGGCGAGATCCCGCCCCTCCGCCACGAGCCGGTAGGCGCAGGTGGAGGGCAGCCAGGGGATGGTGCGGACGTTCCGCGGCGTCAGCTTGACGCAGTCCGACACCCTGGCGAGACGGTTGGCGTAGTCGCTGCAGCTGCACAGGCTCGCGTCGAACAGCCGGCAGCCGACGCTCGTCCAGTGGATCTCGCCGGTGTCCTCATCCTCCAGCTTGGCCAGGCAGCACTTGCCGCAGCCGTCGCAGAGCGATTCCCATTGCGCCTCGGACATGGCCTCGAGCGGCGTGGTCTTCCAGAACGGCTTTTCCATCCCGCGCATGTCGCGCCGGCAGACGCGGTCGTCAAGTGGATCCCGGCGGGCGTCGGCCGCCGATTTGCGATCCGGCGGGAGGACGCAGCGGGCGCTGCCGCTGGAACCATCCCGGCCCGCCATGGTTCTTGACGCCGAAGGGTCATTTTCGGACCGGAGAAAGCATCTGATGAAACATCCCGCACGAATTCTCGCCGGCACGGCGCTCGGCCTGCTGATGGCGTCCTCGCCGACCATCGCCGAGACTCCCGCCGCCGCACCGCTGCTGATGGCCCAGGCGGACGACGCCGAGGCTCGCAAGCTCGAAGAGGAGCGGGCAGCCCGCGAGGCCGCCGAAGAAGAGGCGGCACCGGCCGCGGAACAGGCCGCTCCGGCAGAGGAGGCTGCCCCGGCCGAGGAGACCGCTCCGCCAGCCGAGCCCGAGGCTCCGGCCGCCGCCCCGCAGCAGGAGGCACCAGCCGAGGCACCGACGCCCGAGCCGGCACCCGCCGAGGAGCCTGCACCCGCCGAGGAGCCTGCGCGCGGCGGGGATACCGCGACCGAAGCCGAGGAAGCCGCGCCACGGGCGGCCGAGGAGCCCGCAGCAGCAGAGGATGCCGCACCCGCGGCCCCGGAAGCCGCACCCGCTGTCGAGAGAGCCGAACCTGCAGCCGAAGAGGCCGCCCCCGCCGCCGAGCCGGCGGCACGCGAGCGGCGTGAACGACGCGAGAACCGCGCCGGCCGCGCGGAACGGCAGAACCGCGGCGGTGCCGACGCGGCCGGCGAGGCGCCGGCCGACGGCGAAGCTCCGGCCGCAACCGGCGAAGGAGCCTCGGGCACCGAGGCCGCACCGGCCGCCGAGGCGCCGCGCGAGGCGGAGCGCCCCGCCGACGAAGCCGGCGATGATGCCGCGGAAGACGTGGAGGCAACCCCGGCGGACGATGCGGATGCGGAGACGGCCGGCGACGACGTCCTGCCGGAGAATGCCGCGCCCGTGCTCGACAGCGCCAAGGAAGCGGGCGGCGGCGATGCCGACGCGCGCCGTGCCAACCGCCGCGAGCGCAACCGGTCCGGCGATGCGGCAGAGGCTCCCGCCGAAGAGGCCGGACCGGCGCCGACGAGCGACGAAGACGCCCAGGCGCCCGAGATCCGCGCGGAGGAGATCCAGTCGATCACGGCCACGGAGGGTCGCCGCGTCGACCGCGAGGAGGCCCGGCGCGAGCGCCGACAGCGTCCGGAGGGCTCCGAGGTCGTCCGCGAAAGCGGCGGCCGGGTGATCTTCCAGTTCAACAACCAGACCTATGTCGAGAGCAACGACCTGCCCCGGCTGTCCCGCGATGCGCGCGAGGTCTACTACGAGGAACTGCCGCGCGGGCGGGTGCGCGAGACGATCGTTCGCCCGAACGGCTCGCAGATCGTGACCATCCGCAACCGCTACGGCGAGGTCGTCCGGCGGTCGCGCATCACGCCGGAGGGCCGCGAGATCGTGCTGTCCTACGTCGCCGAGGAAAACTGGGACCGCGAGCGTGAGTGGCGCGACCCGGGCGAGGAGCTGCCGCCGCTTCGGCTGCGCATCCCCGTCCGCGAATACATTCTGGACGCCGAGCGCGTCGAGGACGTGGACACCTATTACGACTTCCTCGACCAGCCGCCGGTCGAGCAGACCCGCCGCCTCTATTCCGTCGACGAGGTGAAGCGGTCGGCCCGGCTGCGCGACACGGTGCGACGCGTCGACCTCGACACCATCACCTTCGCGACCGGTTCAGCCGAGATCGCGCGGTCGGAAGTGGCGGAACTCGAAGGGATCGCGGAGGCCATGCTGCGGCTGCTCGACGAGAACCCGGCCGAGACCTTCCTCATCGAGGGCCATACGGATGCCGTCGGTTCCGACATCGCCAACCTCGCCCTGTCGGACGCGCGGGCGGAGAGCGCCGCATCCGCCCTCACCCGGGTCTACGGCATCCCGCCGGAGAATCTCGTGACCCAGGGATATGGCGAGCGCTATCTGAAGGTCTCGACGGAAGGACCATCGCGCGAGAATCGCCGCGTCGCGATCCGCCGCATCACCCCGCTGGTGACGCCGGTGGCGAGTTCCCGCTGAGTTCTCTTCCGTGAAGACGAGGTGCGGCGCGAGAAATCGCGCCGCACTTCTGCATTCGAGACCCTCCGGATAACCTTGCGCGATTGCATTGTCGGCACGTTCACCTATTTGAGCTAGATTGACGCGATGCGAATCGTTGGCGCAGGAACGATCCTGCGCCGTCGGCGGTTCTGCAGGCACCCGCGGACGGAGGATCGGTGTCATCCGGCACGTGCCGGATTGCGGATCCGATCCTAAGCTGGCAAAGTTGTTTCGCCGGAACCGAAAGGAAGAAATGCTTCTCAACCAGCGCAGCTTCACCGCATCCCTCGAGCGAGTCCGGCGCATGCTGGGCGGCGTCCCGGCGCGTATCCAGGTCGCGGCGCTACCCTGGCGCATGACCGACGAGGGCGTGGAGGTGATGCTGATCACGAGCCGGGACACCGGCCGCTGGGTGCTGCCCAAGGGATGGCCGGAAGCGGGCGAACACCGCTGGCAGGCCGCGCTTCGCGAGGCGGGCGAGGAAGCGGGGCTGGTGGGGACGATGTCGGAACAGGAAGTCGGCCGGTATTTCTACGGCAAGAACCTGAAATCGGGGCTCGAGCAGCGCTGCGAGGTTCACGTCTTCCCGCTCAAGGTGGAGAAGGTCTGTTCCAAATGGCCCGAGAAGGGCCAGCGCGTGCGCAAATGGTTCTCGCCGCAGCACGGCGCAAGCCGGGTGCGCGAGCCCGAACTCGCCGCGATCCTCGCCGAATTCAATCCAGCCGCATAGCGGCGCAAACGCGCGGTCTCCCGGACATGACGATGACAGAAGGCGCGTCTGCGTCCCTCGCGCGCCGCGCCGGCGCTTTCGCCGCAGCCAGCGCCTGAGCACGGAGGCGTCCGATGGCCGACACGACAGACAGCACGCGCAAGACGACGCTCGACAAGGATCTCGACAAGCTCGTCCGCGTCGAGGAAGCGACGACCTTCCTCGCCCGCGGCCTGGTGGCACCGGGCATCGCGCTGTTCTTCATGGCTTTCGTCGCCGTGGCGGTCGCCATCTTCACGGCCGGCGATCCGGGCGCGATCGCCATCGTCGCCGCCGCCGCCATCGGTGCCTACATGGCGCTGAACATCGGCGCGAACGACGTCGCCAACAACGTCGCGCCGGCGGTCGGCGCGCGGGCGCTCACGATGGGCGGGGCGCTGATGCTGGCCGCCGTCTTCGAGACGGCCGGCGCCCTGATCGCCGGCGGCGACGTGGTGCAGACGATCTCGAGGGGCATCATCGATCCCGCCGCCGTCGCCGACCCCGCCATCTTCGTGCGCGCCATGATGGCGGCCGTCTTCGCTTCGGCGATCTGGATCAATCTCGCCACGGCCATCGGCGCACCCGTGTCGACCACCCATTCGGTGGTCGGCGGCGTCATGGGCGCCGGCATCACCGCGGCGGGCCTGGCCGCCGTCGACTGGGGCGTCATGGGCGGCATCGCGGCCAGCTGGGTGGTTTCGCCGCTGCTCGGCGGGCTGATCGCGGCCGGCTTCCTCGCCTTCATCAAGGCTCGCATCATCTATCAGGACGACAAGATCCGCGCCGCACGGCTGTGGGTGCCGATCCTGATCGGCATCATGGCCGGCGCCTTTTCCGCCTATCTGGCGACCAAGGGCCTGTCCAAGCTGATCCGTCTCGACGGCACTTCCATCCTGGTGATCGGCGGCGGCGCCTTCCTTCTCACCTGGGGCCTCTCGCAGATGCTCGTCCGGCGGCAGTCGGCCGGCATGGAAAACCGCAACCAGTCGCTGCGCAGACTGTTCAAGCTGCCGCTGATCGTCTCGGCCGCGCTGCTGTCCTTCGCGCATGGCGCCAATGACGTGGCCAATGCGGTGGGTCCGCTGGCGGCCATCGTCCAGACGGTGCGCAGCGGCGGCGTGGACGGAGCAGTCGCCATCCCCCTGTGGGTCATGCTGATCGGGGCCTTCGGCATCTCCTTCGGCCTTCTTCTCTTCGGGCCGAGGCTGGTGCGCATGGTGGGCGAGCAGATCACCAAGCTGAACCCGATGCGCGCCTTCTGCGTGGCCCTGTCGGCGGCCCTGACGGTGATCGTGGCGTCATGGTTCGGCCTGCCGGTCAGTTCCACCCATATCGCCGTTGGCGCCGTCTTCGGCGTCGGCTTCTTCCGCGAATGGTATACCGCCAATTCGCCGCGCCGCCGCGCCTACATGGAGCGCAAGGCGGAGCGGCTGCGCGCAGAGCGCCGGGCGAACGGCAGCGTCGCCGAGGCGGAACCGGAAGCGGAGGATGCCGACTTCGACGGCGGATCCGAGACCGGCGCGACGGAACCGGTCTCGCGCGAGGACGTCATCCGCCGCAGGCTGGTGCGGCGCGCCCATTTCTCCACCATCGTCGCGGCCTGGGTGGTCACGGTGCCAGCGACCGCCCTGCTCGCCTCCGGGGTCTTCCTGCTGCTCGGAACCCTGCGCTGACTCCCCGCCCGCACCCGAAGCGTCGCGCGAACCTGAAGTTTCGCTCCGGCCGGGTCAGGTCTTCGTTCGCGCGCATGTCTTCCGCCGCAAACCGGCGCCCACTTCCGCGAGACATGCTCAAGAGGAGAGATCCATGCCCCTTCGACTTCACGGCTCCTGCCGCTGCGGCGCCGTCGGCTTCTCCGTCGACAGCCATACGCCGGTTCCCTACCAGTACTGCTACTGTTCGATCTGCCGCAAGCAGCAGGGCGGCGGCGGCTTTGCGATCAACCTCGGCGCCGACGCGCGCACGCTGTCGGTCACCGGAGAAGCGCATCTCGGGCTCTACCGCGCCGAGATCCAGGACGACGAACGGCCCGGCTGCGAACGGTCGTCGGGCGAGCGGCGGTTCTGCACGCGCTGCGGTTCGGCGCTCTGGCTGTTCGACCCGCGATGGCCGGACCTCGTCCACCCCTTCGCCAGCGCGATCGACAGCGACCTGCCGCGCGCGCCGCAGCGGGTGCACCTGATGCTGAAATACAAGGCGGACTGGGTGGAGCCCGACATCCGGCCCGGCGACGACGTCTTCGAGCTCTACCCGCAGGAATCCATCGCCGACTGGCACAGGCGCCGCGGCCTGTGGGTCGACTGAGGCGCTCTCAGGCGCGGGCTGGAGCTCTCAGGCGCCTGCGGCGGCGCGCGCCTCGGCCAGGGCCTTCAGGTCAGCCGGCTTCAGTTCGACCGATTCGCCGCAGCCGCAGGCCGACGACTGGTTCGGATTGGTGAAGGTGAAGCCCGAGCGCAGCCTGGTCGTCTCGAAGCCCATTTCGGTGCCGAGCAGGAACAGCGTCGCTTCCGGAGCGACATAGACATGCGCCCCGTCGCGCTCGATGTGATCGTCGCCCGGGTTGGGCTGGGTCACCAGTTCGACGGTGTACTCCATCCCGGCACAGCCGCCTTTCCTGACGCCGACGCGTACGCCCCGCGCACCCTCGCGGCTCGCGACGATCTCGCGGACGCGGCCGGCCGCCCCATCGGTCATCGTCATCACCTGAAAGCGTCCCATGGGATCTCCTCGTTCGCGGGCCGGTCGGCCCGGATCAATCCAGACTAAAATGGGAGAGTTCGGCGTCGGGCGCAAGGCCGCAGCCATGGTCCAGGACCGCAACCGGCCATTCGCGGAACGGTCGCCCGCCCGAAAGCGAAGAGCGGCGCCGGAGATCCGGCGCCGCCCAGCAAAGAGCCCGATCGAGAGCCGGCGCCTCTATTCGGCGCCTTCGGCGCTGCCGGCGTCCTCGGCCTTCGCGGCCTTCTTCTTCGGAGCCGCCTTCTTCTTCGGCGCGGCTTCCTTCTTCGGAGCCTCTTCGGCAGCGTCCGCCGTTTCGGCGGTCTCGGCCTTCTCGGCCTCGTCATCCGCCAGCAGTTCTTCCTTGGTCACCTTCCTGTCCGTCACGCTGACCTGCGCGAGCAGGTGGTCGACCACCTTCTCCTCGAAGATCGGCGCGCGCAGCTCGGCGAGCGCGTTGGGGTTCTTGCGATAGAAGTCGTAGACTTCCTGCTCCTGGCCGGGATAGCGGCGCACGAAGTCGAACAGCGCGCGCTGCATCTCCTCGTCGCTGACCTGGACGCCCGCCTTCTCGCCGATCTCGGCCAGCACCAGGCCGAGGCGGACGCGGCGCTCGGCGAGGCGCTGGTACTCGGCGCGCGCCTCCTCCTCGGTCGTGTCCTCGTCGGCGAAGGTCTTGCCCGCCTGCTCGAGGTCGCGCGTCACCTGCAGCCAGATGTTGTTGAACTCGGCCGTCACCAGGCGGCCGGGCGCCTCGAAGCTGTAGGCGGCGTCGAGCGCGTCGAGAAGCTGGCGCTTGACCTTCTGGCGGGTGAGCGACCCGAACTGGTTCTCGAGCTGGGTCTTGATGATGTCGCGCAGGCGCTCGACCGATTCGAGACCGAGATTCTTCGCCAGGTCGTCGTTGAGCTCGATCGGCTCGGCAGCGGAGACCTCGGAGACCTTGACGTCGAAGGTGGCCGCCTTGCCGGCAAGGTGCGCGGCCTGATAGTCGGCCGGGAAGGTGACCTCGATGGTCTTCTCGTCGCCCGCCTTGACGCCGAGGAGCTGGTCCTCGAAGCCGGGGATGAACTGGCCGGAGCCGAGCACCAGGTTGGCGCCGGTGTCGGTGCCGCCCTCGAAGGCCTCGCCGTCGACCTTGCCGACATAGTCCATGGTGACGCGGTCGCCGTTCTCGGCCGCACCGTCCTTGGTCGTGTAGGTGCGGGCGGATTCGGCGATGCGCAGCGCCTGCTCGTCGATCTCGCTCTCGGGAACGTCATACACCTCGCGCGTGATGGCGATGCCCGAGACGTCCTGGATCTCAATGGCGGGGATCACCTCGTAGGCGATCGAGAACTCGAAATCGGCCTGGCCGGCCAGGATCTTCTCGGCTTCCTTCTCGTCCTCGGTCATCTTGACCTCGGGCTGCATGGCGGCCTTCTCGCCGCGCTCGCTGAGGATCGACGAGGTCGACTTCGACAGGATGTCGTTGACGACTTCGGCCATCAGCGACTTGCCGTACATCTTGCGCAGATGCTGCACGGGCACCTTGCCGGGGCGGAAACCGTTTATCCGCACCTTTCCCTTGGCGTCGTTCAGACGTTCAAGGAGCCGGGCTTCCATGTCCTGGGCGGGTACGACCACCTGGATCTCCCGTTTCAGCCCTGCATTCAGCGTTTCGGTTACCTGCATCATCAAACCTTTGTCTTCACGGGGTGCGGGGCGCAACAGCGATGCGGCCGCGCGCCTTCCGGATTCCTTTGCCGGGAGTGGCTTCTGGTGCGGGTGGAGGGACTTGAACCCCCACGGCTTGCGCCACAGGAACCTAAATCCTGAGGCTGGACCCTAAGTGCTTGATCTGGTTGAGCCGGGCTGGGCGTAACGGGCACAGTCTGGGCACAGTGGGCACACTTTTGGGCACAGTCTCGGGCACCTCCCGATGCCACGGTCGGACGCGGTATGATTATCCTGTGTGGTTTTGTCAAGGCGGAGCCTCAAGGCTGCGTGGGTCGAGGCCGATAGACGGGCCGGGCCGAAGATGGCGGACACGCCCCGTTCTGCGGGCAGGCTATGCAGCCGCCAGCGGTTCACGGTGCCGGCTCCGGCCATTGCAGCCGGGCGGCGAGGAAGCGGGCTTCGTACGGGGCCTGCGTGGTCTCCATCATGATGTGATAGAGCGCCAGCTTGACGCGATCGTAGCTGAGCCCGGCCACGTCGGCGAGGATGTCGACGCCGATTCGGTTTTGGCCATCAGTTCCTCCCCGCGAACACGGGCGCTACGTCGAGGCACGCCTTCGCAACAGCAGCGAGGGCCGCTGCCATGTCCAGCACCCGCTCCGGCGGCAGCGGGGCGTATCCGACCTCCACCGCCGCTATGGCACGCTCGTTCACGAGGATCGCCGCCTCGTCGAGCAGGTCGTCTTCTGTGAGGTCGTTGTGGCGCAGGTTCAGGAAACGCGACACAACTATGCCGGCATCTCGCATCAAAACTCGCTCATTACGCATCAGGCTGTCTCCTATCGGGCAAAAAGAAAAGGCCCCCGGTCGTGAAACCGAGGGCCCTGTGAGGGTTGACGTAGAGAAAATCGGCGGCGGGATAATCCGACGAACTACATAAACAATTTTGTAACTGCGGCGATCTGTGGACCCGTTGCGGTATGCGTACTCGTGCCGTTTCGGACGAAGCATTGGTCTTTCACAAAGGAAACTGCGGTCTGCTTCGGTATACGCACTCGGAGTACAGAGTGTCCCTTAAATGTTACAACGTCCATTGAGCTAAGGATTTGTGTCTTTAGCGGGTCGACCATGCCAGAATTAGTAATAGCATCTTCAATCTTCCGAATGTATTTATCAAGCTGCAGTCCCAAAACCCTAGCTTCCCGGTCTATACCGACAATCTGAACATGCTCAAACGAAAACGGCTCAATCCCATCGAGCTGTTTTATTCGCTCGGCATCTTTCGGCTTATCTGCAATACCGAAGAAAATGTAACCGTCAGCGCCTGGACCGATATTTGCAATCGCGCACATTGTTTCAACCACTGATACAAGTAGCGCCTCATCAGCATCGCGGCTATCATTAAGCCGAAGAATTCCCTGCTTGAACTCGTAGCGGGGTGTTTCAGTCTTCGACCTGCGGATTGAATTCTCGAAGTCAAAAAGCATTCCAGGACCATGTGTCAATGCGTCCACATCAGCTTTGACGAAAGAGCCTCGGATAAGTCCGTTGACGACCGCGACATTTTCCTTGCGATCTTCCGACTTAATGTGCTTCTGCCCCACCTTGATCCTCTCAGTGAGATTATTCAGCGATTTCACTATCGCGGCCCCGTTCGCCGGCGTCATACCCTCTTTGTACAGCAGAGAATAGAACGCCATGAAAACTGCAAAGAACGGGGACTTCTGCGCGTTGGAAGTCGGCTTCGGATAAACTGTCGTACGAAAGAAGAACCGATCTGTAGACGACTCCTCTAAAGTCTTACGTATTATCGAAAATATCGTCTTGACGTGCTGGATTAAACGATCCCGCCCATACACGTTAAGGCGGGTGTTAACATCGGTATGCTCTTGAGTTCCCGGCGAGTAAAGCTTGTCGAGGAAATCCCCCGAAGCCTCGACCGGCTCTTCGAACAAAATGGATGCGCATATGTCCGCCAATACCTGCTCATCATCGCTGTCGCGAAGGTCGCCGGTGCGAAGGATGCCTTGGTAGCACCAAAAGATATCTTCAGCTTTGAGGTTGTAGCCATGGGGGTTGCGGCTGGTCTCGATGCTAATCTCGGGCATCTGACTGAGCAGAAGTGTTTCTCGAGAAACATCTCCACGAATTTCTGCAGCCAAAGTCCTCACAGTCTCCGCAAACGGAGTGAGAACGCCGGCTTGGCGCCGCTCCTGATCACTGAGTTGCTTACCTCCTGAATTTATTCGCCCAAACACCTGCGTGATGCGGTCCGGCTGTTCTCCTGGGAAAATTGTAACGGCGAGTTGATAATCAAGCAAGTTTGCGCAGGACTTGGCATCCAACCTCTTCACATCCACACCGAAAGTCTTGAAGAGCCCCGCCTCCGCCGCCTGCCGAGCCCGCGCAAACTCTTCGATATCGAACGCCTGCTCGTCCCAAGTGAACCCATGTTCGATATAGCTGAAAATGGCATTGAGTCGCTGCATGCCGTCAATGACCTCCATCACAGCACGCCCTTCTTTGTCCGTCACCTCTGCAAACAGGAAAAGCGGCAAAGGGTAATCTTTAAGCAGACTATCAATGAGCTTTTGCTTTTCAGATACAGTCCAGACCAATTTGCGTTGGTATTGCCGGTTCACTAATATACTTTGATCCCGGTAGAGGCGATACAGCGCTTGGATACTCATTCCAGTTGGTGAAACAGTCAATTCTTGCCCCCCTCAATCAATAAAGCGAACGGCTGTGACAGCTACAAGGGAATTGCCTTAACGCTAGTTAGCCGCGTTAAGCGGCCTCGTCCATCTCTTCGTCAAGGTCTTCGTGCCTTGAGCGCCGTTTTGACGCCCTCTCCAGGATCGACGTCATCTCCTCCAGCGACCTCGGACGGAGCTGCATATACCGCATCGTCGTGGTGATGGTCGTGTGCCCTGCCCACTCCATGACGCGCTTCACGTCAGCGCCCCCATCGACCAACCTGCTGATGCACGTATGGCGCAGCGTATGCGGCGTGACGTCGTGCAGCTTGAGGAAGTCCCGCATCTTGTCCCAGCGGGTCCGCATGGTCTCCTTGTTGACCATCGTAAAGGGCCCTGCATGCCCGCCGAAGAGAGCGTGGCGGGCCTTGACGATCTCCCGGGACCGCTTGGTCAGCGGGACGGTGCGCGGCCGGTGGGTCTTGGTGTTCCAGAAGGTCACCGAGCGGAACCCGGACGAGTAGTGGTCCCACTGCGCTGGGATCATCTCGGAGAAGCACCGAGCGCCGGTGTCGATCAGGAGCGTCGTCAGGTGGACCTGCTCCTCGACGCCGTGGGCGTCCCAGAAGGCGAGGATCGCCCTCTCCTCGGTCTCGTCGACCAGCCGGAACTTGGTCTGCTGTTCCTTCGAGAAGGTGAACTTGGGCGACTTCGCCATGACGCCGCTGTCGACGGCCTTGCGCAGCATCAGGGATAGCGCGGCACAACGCCGGTTTGCGGTGGACTTCGAAAGGCCCTGCTCGACGAGAGTGGCGCGGTAGTCGGCGATGTCGGCCGAAGTGATCCCGGCAACGGGACGATTGGTGCCAAAAAATTCGACAACCTTTCGGCCCTGGCGGATCAGCGTGTCGGCCGACTTCTGCTCGGCCCAATGGGTGCGCGAGACGTGGGTGAAGAGGGAGCCAAGGGTGGACAGGTCGCGATTGCCGGCCTTACCCGTGGACGTGCCCGGAAGAGCCTTGCCTTCGGCGAGTGCGAGCTTGGCGGTCGCCTCCCAGGCATCAGCCTTCGCCTCGGTGTCGAATGTCGGGCGTGCGCGGGTCCCGTCCGGGAGCCTCACGTCAGCCATCCACCTGTTTCCTCTCTTCCGTGCCATTCCTTGGTCTCCTACTGATCTGGTGGTGTGAGCTTGGCGACCACCCGGCGGGCAATCTCCGTGCCCTTGGCGGTCAGCGCGACGATCTTGCTGCGGCTGTCGAACGGGTCCGTGAGGGTGGTCACGAGGTCCAGTCCGTCAGGGTTCGAGCGGCGGCTGTCGGTGTACGCTTCCTTCGACAGCGCCAGCACATTGCGGGAGACCGACGACCGAGAGAGGCCCGTCAGGGAGCCCAATTCGGTCATCTTGATCCCACGCTTCTGCGCGATGAGGAGGAAGATCACCATCTGGTTCACTTCCATCTTGGGGGCGATCTGTCGGAACTCCTCAAGTGCCGACACGAGCCGGCCCAAGGCCGGACCATTCCCCACGTTCGTAGCCATGAACACGTACCTGTCCCTCTCTTGCTATGCCCGCAGGCCTTACGGCCTGACCGTAAAGTAGCACAAGGGGTGACGTACGCGATTGCTTATGTTTGGCTGGCCTCCCGCCGACCCCGAGCGAGGATCGGAGTGACCATGTCGTTGATTTTCGAGTAGCCCCACAACAGCGGATCCTCGACCATAGGGCTCTCGCTGGAGTGCCCATCGGCCAAAGCACGCAATGCCGTGGTGAGAAACTCGATCGCGTACGTGATCTCCCCGATGCTGGGCTCGGCTTTACTCACGCTTGTCACTTTTCTTATGTTGATCACTTCTCGATCATCCCAAAAGTTTCAGGTCCCTCGTTCCGGTCGCGTTGCCGGGACGAACTAGGCAACCTGTAGATGCCTACTGCGGCAGTTGTAAATCCCAATTGAGACGTATCCAAGGATTTTATTCCTACCACCGCCCCCGTCCCCCCGCTAGCGACGGGAGAACCAACTCAGGCAAACCGCCACGATGCCGGCGATCAGCGTGCCCCCACTGATCACTGCACCGAAGAGGATGCACGCCTCATGCGGCGTCATGGCTTACCTCCACAGATCCTCCATTCACACCTCAGACTTCCACACCACACGCCACTAGGAAGCGGCGCTGGTCGAATTTGGGGTTGGTCTTGGTCAGTTCCCCGGCGAGGTCGCAGGCGAGATCGTAGACGGTCCCGTGCTCCCCCTCATTGTCGGCCCGCTGCGCGGCCCGATTGATGGCCGCAGCGATCAGTTCGAAATCCTTCCGGGTCATGCTGCCCTCCTCCGGGCCTGGATGCTCTTCTTGGGAATTATGAAGGGCTCCGGGCGCTCCCACGGCTGGCAGAGGGCAGCGGCCTCGGCTCGGCTGTAGAAGACCCGCGCCGGGTGGCTTCGGGTGTGGTAGCTGCGCTCGACGCGGGTGCCGTGGGTCACCGAGACGAACCGCTCGGTGGCCTTGCTGCGGATGATCCAAGCTTGGCTCATGCTGCCCTCCTCGTGTTTGCGGCGCTGGCGCAGTGCGGGTCCCAATAGTCCTCTTCCTCCTCCTCCTCGGGCTCCTCCTCGAAGACCCCGCCGTAGTAGTCGGCGACTTGGTCCATGAAGTCCTCCCGGCTGACCCCGAAGGCTTGGAGGATGTTGGCCGCGATGTCGGGGTACTGCTTGATCATCCCCTCCAGGTCGTCGCCGGGGTAGCGCCTGTCGGAGGCGGCCGGCGGCGAGAAGCTCCGCCACTTCGACCGGCCCGTGAAGTTGTCGTAGTCCTGCTCGTTCGGGTCCCGAGCGATCACCAATCGCCCCCAATCGGCGGCCACGAGGGTGTCCCGCAGGCCGATCAGGAAGCGCACGTCGAGGTGCTCCCAGCGGGTGTGCTGGTCGAAGTATCCGACCGAGATGTTCGTGCACTCGGGCACAAGCTCGCGGTACTCGTTGGTGTCGGTGTAGACCCCGCGTCTGTCGATCCCGAAGCGGCCCCCGAGGATGCCCGCGAGGGACTTGGCGAACTCGTCGGAAGCGCCCTTCCCGCCGGCCTGATGGGTGATGATGCTCTCGTAACCGAAGCGGTCGAAGGCGATGGCGGCGTTGATCCCGGCGAAGAATGCCGGGTCCTTGGCGAGCCAGCTCGACCCGACACAGCCCTCCTCCTCCGCGTGGTGGATCACGTAGAGGCCCTCGACGCCCGCCTTGACCATCTCGGTCATGAGCCAGACGCCGGCCGTGCAGTCGGCCCCGAGGCAGTTGGACGCGCCCTTCTTGGCGTCCCGCGTCAGGGCCAGCATGGTGCCGTCGAAGTGGACCTTCTGGCGGCCTTCGCGGATGTGGACGGTGTCCATGTGCGAGGACCAGAGGATCGACGGACTGTCCCCGATCCGCAGGACGAGGTTCTGCCCTCTGTCCCGCTCGAAGCCCAGCGGCATGAGGAAACGTTCCGCGAAC
This sequence comes from Aquibium microcysteis, assembly GCF_014495845.1. Taxonomy (NCBI): domain Bacteria; kingdom Pseudomonadati; phylum Pseudomonadota; class Alphaproteobacteria; order Hyphomicrobiales; family Phyllobacteriaceae; genus Aquibium; species Aquibium microcysteis. The sequence goes on along the minus strand of NZ_CP061080.1, from coordinate 903,334 downwards.
TCGGTCTCGGTAAGGGAACCGGCCGGCCGCATATAGGTGTGCATGTCGATGATGGTCCGCTCGTCGGACGTGCGGCGTCTGCGCTGCGCCATGTGGGCAACCTCCTGATGGTCAGTGGTGTGGGAGACGGTGGGTACGGGCGACTCTCAGGCCGCCAGCGGGAGGGGCTCCGCAGCGGGAGCCTCGTCGAGGGCTGCGAGCAGGCCCATGCAGGCCAGCCGCAGCGACGGGAGGATGCGGTCAATTCCCGCGCATGACCGGACGTGGGCGACCCCATACTCCCGCAGGAGTGAGAGAGCCTGTTCCCTCGCCGCGCGGGGATCGTGGGCGTAAGCGTCGCTGCCGTAGCAGGCCGTGAACTGAGCCTTGAAGGCCCCCCAACCGGCGGGCTCCGGGGCGGCCAGGAAGTCGTCTGCGGTCAACGCCAGCTTGTCGTCGAAGGTGAGCTGGTCCGGGTGCTCGTCACGGCCCTTCTGGGTCATGAACAGGGCATCCGCGCGGGCGTCGTCGAGGTTGTCGGAAGCGACCATCCGGCCGTCCCCGACGTCCTCCAGCTCGTCCTGCGGGTAGTTCTCCCCGTCGTAGGCGCAGACCCCGCCGTGCCGGGTGAACCATGCGGAAGACCACGTCTCCCCGTTGGCCATCTCTACCCGAGCGACCCGGTCCGAGTAGTAAAGCTCCGATCCCTCGCAGAGGTACGCGAGGCCCCGCTCGACCGCCTCTAGGCTGATGTCTAAGCCTCCTGCGGAGTCGACGAAGTTTTCGTCCCGATGGTAGGCGCGGGTGAGGTCGCAGAAGGTGTAGTTGCGCCGCAGACAGTCGCCGCAGATGTCCCGCTCAGTGCTCTCGACGTAGTGGATATCGTCTTCGCCCACACGCCCCCCGCACTCGTCGCAGGAGTAGCGGGCCTGCGGGTGCTCGACGCTGGTCCCGTTGGTCTGGCGCAGGCAGATGGGGCCGTCGTCCGTCAGGCGCAGGTAGCGCCCGTCGTCCTCCGCCCCGTCGTGGGTGTCGCAGTAGGGGACAGTGAAGAAGTCCCCGTCCGCGTCGTAGAAGCGCCGGATGCGGGCCCCCTCGAAGTCGCATTCGCTGCCAGCCTTCCAGCCCGCCAGGCCGAGCGCCAGCTCCAGCCGGTGATAGTCCCCGTACCACTTCGGGTAGTAGAGCTTCTTCTCGGGCCACACGAGGCACCGTGCGGCAGCGGAGTTTCGCTCCCCGATGTACGCAATGCCGAGGTCCGGGCCGGCATAGACACGCGCCGGGTGGCAGCCGCCCCCCCAATCGCCAGACCCGAAGTGCATACAGGAGCCGTTGTAGCGGCCACGGTAGACAGCCTCGATCTCGTCGGCGTCCTGCGTCACGTGGAGTTCCGGCGGCATCGTGGCGGCCTGCCAAGCGATGCCCAGGCGCTGGATGTCATCCTCGGACAGGATGTCCGCGAAGTACTTCCGGAGGTAGCGACCGGGCTTGATCGGCGTCTCGATATCGGCCGCCCGCTTGGCCGGCGACTGGTAGTAGGCAAGGTTGCCCGGAACTGCCTTCGAGGGGCGCGGAAGGTGCTCGATCCAGCGCAGCCAGTGCTTGTTCCAGAAGTCCTCACCGCGCCACGGATTGAGATCGTCATGGGCCACCGAGGCCCGCAGGAAGTATGGGCCGTCCCCGCCCGCAGCGGTCCGGGAGGTCATGATGTGGACATGGTTCGCCGGCGACCATTCACCGCGAACGGCGGCCCGCAGAACCTCTTCCGCGGCGGCGTCCCTAGCGTAGGCCACGTCGGGGCAGAAACCGCCCGTGGAGTACCCGGTGACTCGCACATAGGTGACGTCACCCGAGCCACGAACCACGTCCAGCCCCTCCGTGGGCGCCGTCATGGTGACGCCGGGGGCGATCTCGATGATGCCCTTGGGGAGCCCGCTCGGCGTCCCTGTGGTCGCGTTACCGGGACGTTCGATCTGCAAAGTTTCGTCGGTCATGTCAGCCTCCTAGAGCCACTCGACGTGGCGGCCGGTACGAGTGTCGATCAGTCGGGCGGTCCAGCCCCGCTCTACGAAACCCGTGTCCGGGTCCCGCTTGGTGTCCATGGTGATGGCCGCGTCGATGGTTGCGCGGCGGCCACACAGCGCGGCGACGGCCTTCGCGGAGGCGGTCTGCGGCGACAGGAAAAGGGAACGGTCTGCGAAGTGCATGGGGCTGTCTCCCGTGCTCGTTTATGTCCCGTTACCGGGACGTTTCAGATGGCGAAAAACAGCAGGACGACCGCCTGAGCGATCATCATGCCAATCCCGAACTTGACGACCGGGTGCATGGGCTCGATGCCGAGATCGGCCATGATCCGCTCGCGCTCCCGCTTGCGGGCCGCCTTCCGGCGCTCGATTTCGGCGATGCGGGCATCCTCGCGGGCTTCCCTTGCGACCGCATAGGGCGACCGTGCGATGGGGTATGTGGCTTGACGTTGCATGTGCAGCGTTCCTTTGTTCGACAACAAATTAAGTAACCGGCCGGGCCTTCCGCCGAGCCGGAAACTAAATCTGTCGTATTTAGTAGTTTGCTTGTTTCTGTCCGGACTAGGCAACGTGCTGTTTACCTATCATCCCGGCGGAACTCTGTTATGCGATTGTATGTCGCTTCACTTGAACCGGGCTATGCATGGCTTCTAACCATGCTTGCGGCGCTTTGCATAACCGATGCCTTACTTGCTTACCTATGGCAGGAATGAACTTAATCAAACCAGAGGAGTGAACCTCATGCGCCATTACTTCCGCAAATCTCCCGTGCATCGGGGTACGCCTAGGGTTTGGTAAGATGACCGGCATATACGATCCGTTCCCGGTCTATCGCTGTCTCCGCCTCTCCGGTTCCCGTGGCGCTTCCCAGCGTGACGGTCCGGCTCATAAGGCAGGCTCTAGGTACTATGCAGCGGGCCATTTAGGTCAGGCCAGACCATGTGAGGCTATGCGGGAAGCCCCTGCCCGAAGGTCGTTTTCGTCTGTCTGTCTTCCTTCGTTTCGTTCGGTGTGACTGGATAATGTCCCGTAACAGGGATGGTTGCAAGCGAAAAATGTGAGGAAGGCGAACTTTTTTATAAGTCGTTGTATTTGTTGCCTATAAAAATGCCCGGAAGGGCTTGGATGGGTCTCGATTAAGCCGCGATAGGGCCGCGATAGGCGAACATATCGGCCCTGTAACGCGGCGGATATGCCGTGCCGATCGGCAGGGATTGCGGGTAGGTGCCTCTCCCCGGGGCGCGATGGGTTGGCCGGATGGTGGCCGGATGGTGGCCGGATGGGCTGGAGTGTGATGTTACAACATGACAAGCAGGTATGAACACATGCAGACTTGCGCATACGACGACGACAACAGATCGACATATGCGCATAGGTGCATGTGTCTGGGCTCCTCCAGGTCACGCTAGGCGGCCGATAGGCGCACCGTCCGGCCACGCGGGATATGACATCCTGCGGGAAGCCTTGCGGCGCATGGCCTAGGGCGTGGCTTGTGCCCGGAAGCGTGCCCGATGGGCGCGATGGGAGGGATAACCGTGCGCTGCCCGCGCGACAAGGACCGCGCGTGAGTACCATAACCGCGCCTGGGCGGGCCCGCGCTCGTGCCATTACCGCGCCCGCACGGGGGGTACGCGCGTGCTGCAATGTTCGAGTTCGGTGGCTCGGATTTTTCCGCCAGAAAGGCCCATCAGGTGCCCTCTCGGATCACCTCTCGGAGCCCTTATGCGGCACCCATAGGGTAGGTGGTAGGGGGTGGGAGGGGGAGTACGTCGGTGGTGGGGGAGCTTGGCTCGACCATCAGACCACCAGTAGGGCCACTATCGGCCACCATGAGGGGAACCACTAGGCCCCCTGAAACGGGTCACATTGGACATCCCGTGAGGTGCCCTATCGGGGCACATTGAACATCCCTTACGGGAAACGTAACGGGCCACCTTGAACATCCCGTAAGGGGCCCCGTTAGGGACCCCTTTAGGAGGTGGAGGAGACAGCCCAACAGGGGCCCCTATATACATGTAAAGGGGCCCCCATCCTAGGTGGTGGGGTAATGCCCCAGAGGGGCCTAGAAGGGTCTCCGAATGATGGAGCCCGGCGACGGAGCCCCTCCAATCACATGCTGGAGGAAGATCCTCAGCTCAGCGTCCAGAGCCTCCTGTCGAGCCTGCTGGGCCGCCTTCTCCGTGTCTCGGGCCATGGCCGAGGTCCAGTAGTGGACGGCAAGGGCCAGAGCGTCGATGCGGTCGTCCTTGGGGATCGATCCGCGGTCGCGGGTGATGCGGGTGAGCTGGTAGAGCAGCCGGAAGCGGTTCTGGTGCTCGGGAGGGAGGCCCTCGGTGGACCGGAAGTCCCGCTCGATCAGGGACCGATCCACGACCAGGCGGTGACCGTTCAGGACGGGTTCGAGGGTGTCGACGATGCGCTGCTCCTTCTGTCCCTTCGAGCGCTCCGTCTCGCTGATCTTGCAGGGGTAGATGCGGGCCATGACGGGGGCCAGGATGCGGTTGAACATGCCGTCGCCGAAGTTGGGCTCGACGATGACCTCCTTGACCCCGTACTGCTTCGCCTTGCTGGCGAGGGCCTCTAGGACGGTGTCCTCGTAGCCCCCACGGAAGCCGCCAGCGTCGAGCAGGAACAGGCGGCCGGCGAGGATCGCCACGATCGCGTAGCCCGTCTCGTCGCCACCACGGCCCGAGGGATCGATCGCCATCACGCAGCCGGTATATGCGCCCCAATTCTCCTTCGAGACCATGATGGGGCGGTAGTAGCGGTCCCCGTCGAAGCCCACGTTCGGGACATCGTTCAGGATGCAGCCGGCGTCGTTGCCCCACGCGATCTCGCGAGGTGCCCTCTCCCGGTCCACGTCCATGACGATGAGGTCGCGGAGCTTGAGCGGGTAGCGGTCGGCGTCGGCGAGCGAGGTGTCGAGCATGAACTGGAGGGCGAAGCCCGCCTGCCCGTACTCGGCCATCTTGTCGACCAGAGTGATCTCGGTGAAGCGCTCGCATACGGGCCCTGTAGCAAGCTCAGGACGGGCGTCGAGGTCTGTCCGGAGGTAGGAGGCCAGGCGCTCCCCGTAACGCGCTCTCTGGGCATCTGTAGGGTAACGAGCGGGGATGGTCCTGATCTCGTACCCACGCGCCGGCAGCTCGTTGTAGATCGACTGCTCGGTCTGGGGAGTGCCGAGGTAGATGATCTTCGAGGTGTCCAGCGGCTTGAGGATGGCCGAGAACTCCTTCGTCAGCTCCTTGAGCTTGTCGCGCATGGCCTGCGTGGCGGAGTTGTTGGCGACCTCGATATCGTCCGCCACGATCACGTCGGCGCGGGAGCCGGTGAGCTGGCCGGTGATGCCGACCGACTTCACGGAGGGCGACTGGTCAGGGCGGGCCGGGCCCACGTCGAAGGCGATCTTGGAGGACCGCTGGCCGTCGTTGGGGATCAGGTGCTTGAGGAACGGCACCTCGTGGATGAGGCGCAGGGTAAAGGTCGAGAAGTCGTCGGCGCGGAGCTTCGAGGCCGACACGACCATGATCTTGAGCTGGGGGTTCCTCAGGAGTAGCCAGCACACGTAGGCCGCCGTCACCCAGCTCTTGCCGATCCCTCGGAAGGCCATGATGACGAGCTTGTTGGGCCCCCCCTGGAGCCACTCTGCGAGCGCGTACTGCGACCGCGTCGGGGACGGGAGGTTGAGGAACTTCCAGATGAGGAAGAGGAACACCTTGAAGTCCGCGAACGGGTCCGTCTTGGTGCTCAAGTGGGTTGAGGAGGAAAGTGCCTTCTTTGTCACGGGAACGGGACAGGAGAGGCGCTGGGCGAGCGTTGAGGCCCCCGGAGGCGTCGACTACCGGGGAACCTCTAAGCGCGTCAGCGGGGCTCTATTGCAGGCTCTCGCCGAGCTTCTTCACCTGCTCGTTCGCGGCGTTGATGAGGTCGGCGAAGGCGCTGTCCGTGTCGCCGGTCTCGATGAGTGCCGTGATGTCGTTGTCCTTGAGGAACTTCACGATCACGGTCCAGTCCTTGGCTTCGCAAGCGCCGTCCTTGAGGCGGGTCAGCATGTCCTCGGCGAGGCGCTTATGGATTTCCTCAAGGATGGCTTGCGTGGCCTTATTGCTCTCGGCCATTAGAGGTCCTTCCTGAGCGTTTCACGGATTTTGGCGATGATCTGGACGGAGAGCCAGACAACGCCGAGGATGGGGGCTATGAGCGCGGCTGCGTCCGAGAAGGACTGGAGCCAGGGTAGCCAGATGGGGGACGTGACAGCCGAAGCCGCCACGCCCGCCGTGGTGTGGTCCACGTAGGTGTTTCCTGTACTGAGGGGTTGGGACACGGGCTGTACTCCGTGAGTTAGAGGGCTGCGGCCCAGCGCCAGAGGTCGTCGATCTGCTCCTCGGGGAGCGCGAAAGAGGCCCCGAGCGCGAGCACTAGGGGATGGGTTCGGCGGAACTCGGTCGCGTGCTTCCACTCGATCGTGCCAAGTGGGTCTTCGACGAGCTTGGCATCCACCAGCGGCTCGGCGATCCCGATGCTGGCGAGCGCGAGCCTGATCTGGCGGGCGGAGAGTGGCGGCATCTCCTCCCGGGTGGGCGGCGGGATATCCGCGACCTCGTAGGTCCGGTAGGCATAGCGGGTGTCCATGCGCCACTTGTCGTGGCCCAAGACGGACAGCCGCTGGGTGGCGGGATCGAACGCGGGGGGTGCGTCCTTCACGAGAATGCCGTACCCATGGTCGATAAGTTCTTCGGCCGTGAGCAGCCGGGAGGTTCCGGGGGTGTCCCCGATGCGCCACCCAGGGTGTCCGGACAGCGTCCAGCCCTCCCCGAGCGTGCGGAGGAATTGCATGTTTTATCCTTGATGTTCGAGATCAGAAGATCGAGACGGCGGCGAGATTGATGCCCCCTCCGCTCGTGCCCCAACGCACCCCGAAGGTGTGGCTGGGGGAGCCTGAGGTCTTTGTCGAGGCTGCTGTGAAGTTCCGGTTGGTTTCGACGCGGTGTTGGGCGTTCATGTCGAGACCGGTCCACACGGGTGTGGCGGTACTCCAGCCGATACCGGCGGCGATGACGACTCCGCCTTCCTCGACGGGGATGCTGAACTGAGCGGTGCCGGCGAAGTCTGGGCTCTCAACAATCGCGTGCTCGCCCTGCGAACCGAACACGCTCCAGACCGCAACGCCGAGCATTAGGGAGTGCTGGCCGGAGGAGAAGCTGTAGGTCAGGGTTCCGCTAGATACCGCCGGGACAAACTTGTAGATGTCGGTCCACCATTCCCCATTGGCGTTGGCTCCCCGGGCGACCCTTGAGCCGGTCGCGCCGCCGGCCGTAACCACGACGTCCGTGGGCGACGGGCCAGGGGTGCGGGCTCCAGAGAAGGCTGCGTAGACGACCCGGTCCTCCGGAGCCCCGAAGCTCACGCTAGAAAAGCTGAACGAGCGCGAGTCGGCCCCGGTCATCGTTGAGTAGGCGAGCGTCTGGGTTGCGGGGGAAGCCACCGAAATGAGCGGCTTCCAGATGCCGGCGTCTCTCACCGAGACCGCAGCGGGCTTCCAGAGGCCGGCGTCTCGTGCGAACGCCTTCCCGGCAGGTTTCCAAAGTCCGCCGTCCTTGGCGAAGATCGGCATGGCCTAGACCTTGAACCAGACGTCCCCGTCAACGCCCCCCGAAGGGTCGCTCGCGGAGATCGTCAGGACCCTGTTCGCCATCGATCCGATAGCGTTCAGCTTCGCCTTGTCGGCGGCCGACATGAACCCGGAAGCTCCCGTCGTGGCGTCGGCATGGGCGTGCGAGGAAGCCGCCTTCCCGTCCAGCGCCGCTTGGAGACCGGTCACGTCGCCGATGACGTGGGCGTGCGTAGCTGCCGCCTTGCCGTCGAGTGTCGTCTGGAGGTTGGTCACCTGCGCGATCGTGTGCGTGTGGGACGCAGCGGCCTTGCCGTCGAGCGTCGTCTGGAGGCTGGTCACCTGCGCGATGGTGTGCGTGTGCGTCACCGCCGCGTACAAGGTGTCGAAGTAGCTCTTGAGGGTCGCCTTGAGGGTCGCCCACGTCGCCCGCTTGCGCTTGTTCGTGTCTTGGCTGTCGGCGAGGATGAAGTTGTCGGCGTCGATTGGCGTCTTCGCAGGGGCCGCCGCGATTGCCGGACCGATGTCGCCAGCCGCTGCCGCCGCCGCGTCTACGGCCGACTGCGCCGCTTCCGCCGCCTTGGTCGTGGCCGTTCCCGCCGCCGTCTCTGCCCCCGTACGCGCCGTCTGGGCACCAGTCTGAGCGGCCTCTGCGGCCCCTCTGGCGGTCTCGGCTCCGGTGCGGGCCGTCTGTGCCGCCGCCCTGTCAGCGCCCGTCTGTGCCCGATCCAGGCCCGTCTGGACCCTATCGGCTGCGGCGTTGGAGGCGCTCGTGCTGGCCGCCCCGGCGGAGGTGGAAGCTGCCGATGCGGCGCTCTGGGTGGCAGTCCGGTCGAGGCCCGTCTGGACCCGATCCGCTGCGGTTGCGATGGCGTCCGCTGCGGTGCCGGCGGCGAGGTCCTCTACGGCGTCCCGGTCGGCGGCGACTGCTGCCCGATCGAGCCCCGTCTGGGTCCTGTCGGCGGCCACGGCCTGCGCGATGGCCTCAGATATGCCCTGTGCGGCCTCTGCGGCGTCCTGGGCGGCCTGTGAGCCTGCGAGGGCCTGCTCGGCCAGCGTGCGCTCTTCTACCGCTGCACGGGCCTTCTCCTCGGCGAAATAGAGCGCCTGGGTCGTCAGCTCGTTGAAGTTCGCCGCCGGGAGCGGCTTGTTGTCGAGGAGGGTGTGGAGGCCCGTCGAGGGGGTGTCGCGCCTGCGATCCACGGCAGCGCCCGCAGAGGGGGCCGGCACGATGCGGATCATTCCGGGGTTCACCCAAGTATGGGCCCGCAGGACGCCGTCGACGTAGACCTTAACATGCTCCCTCCGCAGGTACGGGAAGGGCACAGAGAAATCGGTCGTGGACCCGTCACCGGGCACGATATTGGGCTCGTAGGCCATCTAATCCTTTCGTGTGTTGATGGAGTGGGGAGCCCCCGGAAGGGCCCCCTAAGTGGTGTGGTTAGTTGCTTGGCGGACGCTTCTCGCGGTCTTGGATCATCATCGAGAACAGGGCCGTCACGGGCATGAAGTTGCCGAGAGGCATGAGGGCCCGCCGGGCGGTGTCCAACTCGGACTGAGCCATCGGACGCCCTTCCACGAAGCTACCGACGACCCCCTTCGAGGTTCGCGCCAGCTCCGAGATGTGGCCGCCTGTCGGAGACCCGAAGAGAGCATCTGTCGGGCTCCCGGAGGACCGAGCGCTGCCGAACTGCGGCTCCCACGGGGTGAACAGCAAGGCGCTATCCACGAGCATGGGAACGATCGAGGACGTGGCCGTGCGGGCCGCGCCGTTCTTGATCAGGTTCGCCGGGTCGGTGATCTCGCCCAGGAACTTCTCGCGGTCCTCCTCGGTGGCCCAATGGGAGCCGCCCTGCCGCACCACGTAGGTTGCCACGCCGGCCGCCAGCTCGCCCATCAGGAGGACCATCATTCGCGGGTCCATGTGGTGGATCGAGTAGAGCGTCGACTTGGCCCACGCGCCGAGCACGAAGGACCGGAACTGCGTGAAGAGCTGGACGACCGGGCTGGACATCCAGCGGTGGAGACCACCGATGTCGTTCTGCTGCACGAGGCGGTTTGTGTACCGCTCCAGCGTGTGGGAGAATTTGGTGACCACGGCAGGGTCCCACTTGTTGGTCCCGAGGGAGACCAGACGCTTGCCGTTACGGGTCTCCGCGTGGGTCAGGAGATTCCGGAACAGGTCCTTCATTTCCTGCTCCCCGAGACCGATCGACGCCAGCCGGGCCTTGTTCTTGCCCCGGAGCTTCGAGAAGTCGAAGTCGTAGTGGTCGTAGACCTCGTCGATCTCCTGCACCACGTCGTTGCGTGGCGGTTGCTTCGTCAGCGTGAAGACCGGCTCCGTCTTCGAGTTGCTGTCGAGGTAGCCGTCCTTCGGGCGGATGGTTGCCGCCTTCGACTTCGCGAACTTGTACCCCCGCTTCTCCATCGACTTGTAGACGCGAGCAGCCAGCGGGCTGACCTCGGTGTCACTCGCGAACTTGAGGCCGTTAGCGAGGGCATACTCTATCGCGAGGTCGTACATCTTGGAGCCGATGCCCTGCCCCCGGAGGCGCTCGTCTGCGGTCGACCACATGACGCTGAGCGTGTCGCCCTTGACCTTGAGGTTGATCGACGCCGGGCCGCCGCTGTCGTCCTTGAGGAAGACGCCCACCTCGCCGTCGCTCCACTTCTGCACGCGGAACTCGGTGCCCTTGTAGGCGACCGGAGCCTCCTGGCCTGCTGCCGGTTTCGTGGACACCGAGATAAGGTGTTTAACGGAACTGGAGAGTGGGAATGCAACGAAGGAAGTTCAGCCGCGAGTTCAAGCTCGAGGCGGTTAGGCTGGTGAGGGATCGGGGCGTTGCTGTTGCCCAGGCTGCCCGCGATCTGGATCTCCATGAGAATGTGTTGCGCAAATGGGTGCGCGAGCTGTCGACCGATCCGCAGCATGCCTTTCCCGGCCATGGGCAGATGAAGCCGGAGCAGCAGGAGATTGACCGGCTGCGCAAGGAAGTGGCGAAGCTGAAGGCGGAGCGCGACATCCTAAAAAAGGCCGCAGCCTACTTCGCGAGGGAAGTGACATGAGGTTCGCTTTCATCGCGAAGCACCGGAACGTCTGGCCGGTGGCATGGCTGTGCGAGGCGCTGGATGTCTCCCGCTCGGGCTTCCATGCCTGGCTCAAACGCAGCCCCAGCGCTCGCGCTCGGGACGATGAGGTTCTCATCTCCCGGATCGACCGCAGCTTCAAGAACAGCGACCGCACCTATGGCGCCCGGCGGGTCTGGCGCGACGTTCTGGCCGAGGGTCTTTCCTGTGGCCTTCATCGTGTCGAGCGGCTCATGCGGGAGAACGGGTTGCGTGCCCGGCCGCGGCGCCGTGGGTTGCCAAAGGACACCGGCGAGCGAGCAACAGTGTCCGGCAACCTCCTCGACCGCGCCTTCGAAGCGTCGGCGCCGAACCAGAAGTGGGTAGCCGACTTCACCTACATCTGGACCGCCAAAGGATGGCTCTACGTTGCCGCCGTCGTCGACCTCTTCTCTCGGCGCGTCGTCGGCTGGGCGATGAAGGCGGAGATGACGGCGCAGCTCGTCACAGACGCCCTCATCATGGCGATCTGGCGCCGAGGCAAGCCGGACAGCCTGCTGCACCACTCCGACCAGGGATCGCAATACACCAGCGAGCAGTTCCAGCGCCTGATGGCCGACCACGGCATCACGTGTTCGATGAGCCGGTCGGGTAACGTCTGGGACAATGCTGCGATGGAAAGCTTCTTCTCGTCGCTGAAAACCGAGCGCACGGCACGCAAGGTCTACAGGACGAGAGATGACGCCAGGGCCGACGTGTTCGACTACATCGAGCGCTTCTACAACCCTCGGCGACGGCACTCGACACTGGGATACCTGAGCCCCGTCGAGTTCGAGGAACAAGCTATGTTAGCTTAACCTCGTGTCCGAAAAACCGGCAGCAGGCCAGTACGCCTCCAGAGGCCCGAAGGTCTCCCGTGCGGTCTCAGGCTCGATCGCCAGCGGGATGCCGTACGTGTTGCGCAGGTGCGCCGCCCACTCGCTCTCGTCGAAGATCGTTCGCGAGGCGGTCGAGGAGGTTCGCCGCGTCGTCGGGGTGGATGCGGAACCACTCTCCGTGGGCCCGGTGGCCGGGGCTCGCTGCTCGAAAACGTCGCTCGGCGAGACAAGCGTCGGGGAACCATCGGTGATAGTGCAGAACGAAGTCCCGGTGAGGGCTGCTTGTTTGATATGTTCGCAGCCGAGCAGCGACACTACTTGATCTGCCAACCTTGCAGTAACCCGGCCAAGCGCGGTTCGTGATGACATAGACATAGCCTGCTCCTTTGTTGCGGCGAAACTCTTTAGTGGGTGTCTTTCCAGGTGATCCCGTCGTCGGCGTTTCCGGCGAGTGGGCACTTGAACTCAAGGTCTTCTCCTGCTTTGCGGATCGCGTCTTCGGCGATGCGCTTGACGAGCGGGACATGCTCGGGGAGCACGTCGATCTGCCACTCGTCGTGGACGTTGGCGCAGAACTCGTAGTCCTGTCCGGGGACCAGCCCGGCCGCCTGTAGGTCATCGTCCAGGATGACCAGAGCGACCTTCATGATGATCGCGCCGGCAGACTGGAGGAGGGTATTGAGGGCTGCGTGGGCCTTGCGGACTTTCAGCTTGCCGCCGTCGAGGCCGAACAGGAAGCCGCGCCCGGAGGCCCGCTTCTTGACCAGCTTGACCAGCTTGCCGAGCGCCGGAAGGTTCTCAAGGAACGCCTTGCGGGATTTGGTCCCCGCCGCCTTCCCCTGCCCGAGTATCGCCCCGAGCTTCCAGTCCCCTGCCCCGTAGATGAAGGCGTAGAACCAGACCTTGGCGATGTCGCGCCCGGACATGGTCTTGCCGTCGATGACGTACGCCTTGGTCGGGTCGAGCCCGAGCGCCTTGGCGTTGACGGTGTGCATGTCCGTCCCGAGGGATTTCTTACCCCGCAGGATGGTCTCGATGTACGCCCCGCCGTCGAACCGGGCCATGTAGCCGCCGAGGCAGCGCAGCTCCAGCGCGTCGGCATCGCAGCCAACCAGCCGGAACCCCGGAGAGGCCCGGAACAGCGCCCGACACTCGGCCCCGTAGCCGCCCTCGTAGCCCCACAGGACGTTGCCGTCGTCATCGACCTTGACCTTGGGGACCTGGGCGATGTTGGGGTTGGAGTGCGTCATGCGTCGGGTGACCGCCCCGAGGGTGATCACGCCGCCGAAGATGCGCCCGTTGCGCTCCTTCTTGAGCCACGACTGCTTGCCCTCGGCGATCTGTCCGATGCGCTTCTGGACCGTCAGGTACTCGGTGAGGAGCTTGGCTTCCGGCCACGGGAGCTGCGAGAGGGTCGTTTCGTCGACCTTCGGCTCGCCCTTCTCCGTGAACTCGATCGGTACCCAGCCGAACAGCTTCTTGAGCCGGTCAGCGATATGGTGGCGGGAGCCGGGGTTGAAGTCGACGACCTTGACCTTGGAGAAGGTCGCCCCTTCCTCGTAGTGCTCCAGCACGTAGAGGGGGACGGGGTTGCCTTCCTTGTCGACCTTGATCTTGCCGTTCTTGTACCGCTCCCACCCGATCGGGGGCAGGTCCTTGCGCTTGACGCGGCGGCTCTTGGTGACCTCGCCCTGCCCGCCCGAGGCGTGCCAAGGGGCGAAGGTGGCCCGGAGCTGCTTCTCCAGCCGCTCGCGCTCGGCGATGAGCTGGACGTAGAGCTTCTCGGCCCCTTCCCGGTCGAAGGCGAAGCCCCAGACCTCTTGCCGCGCCACGATCTGCGCAACGCGCATTTCGAGGTAGACGGAGCGGTCGGAGAACGGCGCGGCCTCCTCCTTCCAGAGCTTCCAGAGCTTGTCGAACAGGAGGAAGTTCACGCGAACGTCCTGCTCGCAATACTCCTGCATGTCCGGGTTCCACGCGGCCCAGGGGTCCTTGCCCTGCGCCTTCATGATCGCGGAGTAGTCGCCCTTCCACTCTCCCAGGCGGCACCCGAAGGCTTCGAGGCCGTAGGAGCCGACGAGGTGCTTCGGGAGCTTCCCGCGCTTCACCAGCGTGGGGTCCTGCGTCTTCTTGATCTCGGGCCAGATGAGCCGCGAGAGGACGAGGGTGTCGAGGAGGGCCGCCCGAGGCTTGAACCACGGGAAGACCTTCTGGAGCGCCGGCACGTCGAACTTGATGATGTTGTGGCCGATCAGCTCGTCGGCCTCGTAGAGCATCCGGAGACCCTCTGCGATGCTGATGAGGGCCACGTCCGGGTCCAGAGAGGCGTAGTCGGGGTGGTCGGTGGCCGAGTAGAGCTTGCCGGCGGCAACGTCCTTGATGACCAGTGAGTGGACCTTGGTGAGCTGGTCCAGGAGCCCGTCAGTCTCGATGTCGAAGACTAGACGGATCAGGTCAGGCCCCCGTCCAGAACGCGAAACGACCTCCGGAGGGAGGCCGCTCGCTTGTTGATGCTCTGGCGGATGAGGGCCGCCTTGACGCCCCGGTCCCGGTGGGGGAGAGCGCCAAGGTCTTGGTCGGCCTCGCGCTGGGCGCGGAGCAGGCTAGAAGGGAAGGTCGTCTTCCCCGGAGAAGTTCTCGCTGTCATCGTTCTCCTCGAATGGGTTCTTGTCGAGTTCGAGGAGGCGGCCCGTCTCACCGTCGTAGCGGTAGAAGACGCACTGCCCCACCGCTGCCCCGACTGGTCGATGTTTGAGGATGCGGACGGTCGTCACGCACCGGAGGTTCGGGTTCTCGTGTTGCTGGTCGCGTTCGAGGCCGATCATCGTGAAGCACCAGAAGCCGATCGCTCGGGACCCCTTGAAGTGCCTGATCATCACCCGTCCGCCCTCTTCGTGGGGCGTGCCGTCCGGCGTCGAAAGGTGCGATACCATGTGGATGGTGATGTTCAGCTCCTGCACGAGAGCGCCCATCTCGGACATGATCCGCTCCAGCCCCGTTCGCTCGTCATCCTCGGCGGCGGCGAGCGCCGTGAGGTGGTCGAGGTAGAAGAGCCGGACCCCCTCGGCATGTGCGAGGTGGCGGATCGTGGTCTTGATGATGTCCCAATCGGTGGCCCCGAAGCTGTCGTAGAGGAACAGCCTGTGGTGCTCGATCTCCTCGATCGCCTCGCGCAGCTCTGACGGGGTCCACAGGGGGTTGTCCGGGTCCCGGTTGGGGACGTGGAACTGCTTCCCCGCGTGGGTGCTGGCGAGGCGCTTGACGGTCTCGTGCGGGCGCTGCTCCAGAAGGAAGACAGCGACCGGCTCGTTGAGGATCGTCAGGTCGTAGTGGATTTGCTTCGCGAGGAACTCGGTCTTGCCGACACCCGTGCCGGCCCCTATGGCGATGATCTCGCCGAGCCGCCGACCGTACAGCTCGTAGCTCAGGGTATCCCCGAACCACGGCAGGCCCATTTCCGTGGGCGTCAGCGCCTCTTCCTTCACGTCGCTGATCGTGACGACGCCGTCCGGTCGGAACGACTTGGCCCCGAAGATGGCGTCGACGATCTTGGACCCCTCGCCCGCCACCAGCGCCTCGTTGGCGTCCTTGTGGCCGTCGATCCGCGCGATCTTGCAGCGCCCCGGAGGGAACAGCATGGCGCACTTCTCGGCGGCCTCTCGGCCCGGCTTGTCGTCGTCGAACATGAGGACGACTTCCTCGAACAAGAGGAGCCACTGGAGCTGGTCGCGGAGGCACTTGTGGGCACCCTGCGCCCCGTTCTTCACGGAGACGACGGGCCACTTGTGGCTCTGCACCTGCGAGACCGACAGGGCGTCGATCTCTCCCTCGGTGATGACGACCCTTCGGCCGCCATCGCGCCACAGCCATTGCCCGTAGAGGCCGGCTTGCTTGGGCTCCCCGAGGAACTTGAAGTCCTTGTTCTTGAACCGGAGCTTCTGGGCGACGACTGCGCCGCCAGAGGGCTCCCGATAGTTCGCAACCTGCACGCCGTTGCCGTTGAACTCGGAGGCGGTATACCCCCACTTCGCGCAGGTTTCCTCGGTCAGTCCTCGCTTAGGGAACGCTTGCGGGGAGCCGACCGGGATCAATCCGGTCACTCGTTTGTAGTCCTTCCGCTCTGTGCTGGGGGGTTGCCCGTCGCCGGGCTCGTAGTGCTCGCAGCCGAAGCAATAGCCGTGGCCGTCAGTGTACCGTGCGAGGTTGTCGGCCGAGCCACACTCGGGGCATGGCTCGTGTCCGACGAACTCGCTGTCAGTCTCGTGGCGCACGCTTCCAGTAGTGGAGGACCGTGAGGCTCACGAGGATCGTCCACGCGAGGTTGATGAAGGCCCCGAAGACCTCCATCAGGACACCAGCTCGGCGATTTTCGAGGCGACGCGCTGGGCGCGGACGTTCTCCTCATGGGCGGCGGTCTCGCGTGCCGTCAGGCGGTCTACGGCGCGGCGGTGGCGGATTTCCGCCTTCGAGTGCGCGACGCGGGTCTTGCCGATCCGCTTGGTCTGGATCGCCTGCACCTTGTCGAGGTCCTTGAGGGCCTTGGTGATGCCCTTGAGGGCGCTGTCGGTGGTCGGCGCGATGCCCATGAGGGCGCGGATGATGGCGATGATGCTGCTCATGTGTCGTGTCTCCTGGGTGGTGGGGTTAGATGCGGAAGTGGTCGTAGAGCTTGAGGTACTCGGCGCGGAGCTTGGGCAGGAGTTCGCGCTTGGCTTGCTCCTCGAACTGCCGGCCGACCATCTCGAACAGGTGGGGGGTTTCCTTGGGGGAGAGGCGGCTCACCTCCCACTCGGGAATGCGGTAGTGCATCTCGTAGCGGTCGAGGGCCCAGCGGACGGAGTACGTCTTCATCATCTCGGCCGGGTCCAGCGTCGCCTTGGATGCGAAGGTGCCGAGCGATACCGGGATGCGAACCTGCGAGTAGTACTCCTTCTCCATCCCATCCATCCGCTCGGCCATCTGCTGGTTGCGCTCGCGGTACTCGTGGATGGTGACGAGGAGGTCGAAGACGCGCTCCTCATGAAGCCGTACCATCTCCCAGACGTCCTCCTGCGTGAAGCGGGGGACGTAGCGGTCGATGAGGGCCGTCAGGTTGGCGCGGGTCTTCGCGACCAGCCCGTCCGGGGTCTTCTTGATGTCAGCCATTTGCGGTGATGCCCTGGAACTGCTGGGCCTGGGTGGCGGCCGGCGACACCCACCGATAGCGGGCGTACCGCTGGCCGGTGCTGTCCATCCGCATCTCGCGGACGATCCGGTGGCCGTCCTGCCGCAGCTCGGAGATGCGCTTCGGGAGGTCGCGGCAGCGCCACAGGGCGGCGGCCTCGATCCCGGACACGTCGTTCCCGGCCTTGAGGTGGTCCAGGACGAGCTGCTTCATGGTCTTGGAGGGGTGGACGCGGTTGGCCGCGATGACGTTCTTGGTGCTCACGTTTGTTCCTTTCTAGGACGGCCATGGCCGAGGCCCCGTTAGGGACCCCGGCGCGGGCCTGTGATGGTGTTGTTCAGGAGGTCTTCCGGCCGGCCCGCTCGATGGCGGCCCAGCGCTTGGAACAGGTCGGCTCGTCGAGCCACGCCTGCGGAACCGACTTGTCGGCGAACGGGAACCCGTACTGGACGCACCACATGCCGTAGGTGGTCTTCGACCCCTTGGAGAGTCGGGCGTTCGAGTTCGAGAAGACGAACCGGATGTCGAGGTCGGGGTGCTCGGTCTTGATGGCCTTGTGCTTCTGCCGGTCGTCGGTCGTGAAGCGGCCCTTGGTCTCGACCCAGATGCCGTTGGGAAGCGGGAAGTCGGTTGTGTAGGAGCGGGTCTTGATGGGCGGCGTATAGTACGCCTTCGCGCCCTCGAAGGTGACGTGGATGCCCTTCGCTGCCAGCTCCTCGGCAATGCGTTCTTCGAGGCCCGAGCGGTAGCCGTTAGCCACCGCCCGCTGCCTCGTTGTCGGCTTCTTAGGCAAGAGCCTTAGAAGTCGGTGTCGTCGCCGTCGTCGTCGGCATCGTCCGAGGAGCCGCCCTCGCCGATGTCGCCGTCTTCCAGGTCGTCGCTGTCGAAGCCTTCCTGAGCCTCGAAGCCGTAGGAGGCGGCGGTGCGCTCACCCTTGGAGACCAGCTCGATGACCTGGACCGCGTTCAGGCGGCGCATGACGCCGTAGGAGCCGGTGCCGACCACGAAGTACGGGGAGAACTCGGCGTTGATGATCGCGACCGATCCGCCCCAGATTTCGATGCCCTTCTTGAGCGGCTTGCCCTTGGCGTCGAACAGGGCCGGCTTGGCCGTCCACTTCGAGCCATCCTTCTTGCGGGTGCCGGACGCCTTCATCTTGAAGCGCATCTCGACCTTGCCCGTGTCCTCCTCGGTGTCCTCGTCATAGACGATCGAGTAGGGCTGGTCGGCGGCGATGCCCCCGCTCTTGGCCTCGATCTGCTTGCGGGTCTTGATCGGCAGCTCGGCGAACTTCTCCTCGGCCTGCTTGCGCGAGACTTCGAGCATGGCGTCGAGCTTCGCGAGGAACTTCTGGACCAGCGTCTCCCGGGTGTCGAAGACGGCTCGCGTGTTGTAGCTCCCGTCCGGGTCGGGGAACTTGTCGGTGCCGGTGTCGACCTTGTCGAGCTTCGGCCACTTGAGGACCGTGCGGGGCGTGAACATGGTCACTGCGTCGGGGTTCTTCTTGCCTTTTGCCATTGTTGGCTCCTTGTCAGGTGTTGGGTGTCAGTCGCGGGGCGGGTACTTGGCTTCCAAGGCGTCGACGTCGTAGCCGAGGCTCAGGAGCCGGGTGTGGAGGTCCACCGGCAGGGGCAGGCCCTTGCGCCAGTGGTGGATTGCGTGGGCGAGGTGGTGGTTCATGGAATTTTGTCCTGATACCGGGACGATTTATCCGAGCAAATCGCCGATGACGAAGAGGGCTATCAGGGCCAGAGAAGCCCAGAAGCCAGTGAGGGCGACTTTGTCGGGCCCACTCACAGCTCGTTCTCCACGTAGAGGCCGAGCGTGCGGAAGCCGTGATTGTCCCGGTGCTTCGTGGCGACCATGTTCGTGGCCGCCCGGAACGCCTCTGCCGGCTCCACGCCGACGCACCTGCAGAACGCGAGGTAGGCCGCTCCAAGCCCGAGGACTTGCACCTCCGGGCGTCCGTCTTGCACCCGGTCGATGACTTGGATGGCGGCCTGAGCGACGGCGTCCGGGTTGGCGTTGTTCATCTTGTCGAGGTCGAACTTCATGCCCGCGCCTCCTTCGCCCTGCGCAGCATCGGCTTGCGGGTGACCGCGCCCACCGAGGCGAGCGTGTCCACCACGACGTTGCGGAGGAAGAGTCGCTGCTTGCGCGTCAGCTCGTGGCGGACGAAGGTGACGCCGTCGACGATGATGTCGTCGTGGGCAGCGCCGTAGCGCATGACGATCTTGGGTCTATCCATGTTGAAAAACTCCGTGAGGTCCTGAGTGGTGGGGTATTGTCCCGGTAACGCGACGCTCTAGGCAAAAAAATATGCACTGCGCAGCACGGCGGAGAGGTCAAGACCTCCGACCATCGGGCTGGACGGCACGCGATCTGCCAGATGCGCGGGGACGACCTCCTCCTTGAACTTGTCCAGCGTGTCGGCCGGCTCGTACATTTCGAGGAAGGTCTGACGGATGGCCTGCGCGAGCGCGGGCGCGTGGTGGGCGGTGGTGCCGTAGCTGTCGTGGATCATGGCGAACTTCGTGATCCCCCGGCCGTGCGCCTTGGCGACCGTGAGGATCAGCGCGGCGGCGTCGAGAGAGTGCACGAAGTTCGGGGCGATCCCGTTCACCTGTCGGCGGCGGTCGAGAACGTCGGGGTTCTCGTTGTTGAGGCGCGGCGCGAACCGCGACCCGAGGAGCGTCGTGTCGATACGCTGCGAGGTCAGCTCAGGGTACGCCTGAACGACGACGAAGCCGCTCGGCGCGGTCCACTGGATGGGGAGCCCCTCCTTGGTAACCACGCGGGCCACGTCCTGGAGCCACCCCATCGCCAGCCGGGCGGACAGGACGACCTCCCCGATTGCCTCCCAGACGCGGGCGGCAAGCCACTGCACGGCGGCCGGCAGCTCGTCCCCGAAGGGATTGTCCTGCCCTGAGAGGATGCGAGCCTCGACAGCCTCCTGCACGTACTGGAAGCACGACCGCTGGGTGCCGCCGTACGGGAGCACCATGACGGGCCGCTTGGTCAGCTTCCGGTCTATGCCGAAGGCCCCCCACTGGTTCGCCAGAGCCCACTCGTTGCGGTCCTCCTCGGTGGCATATCCGGCGTCCGTGCGATGCTCAGACATGGCGATATGGTGGAGGTTGTCCATCACCCTATCGGCCACCTCCTTGTAGATGTCCTGTGGCTTCTCGCTCGGGACGAGGTTAACCGCCGCACCGGCCACCGGGTCGCGCAGCATCGCCGAGTAGTGCTGGAGCCCGTTGCAGGACCCGTCCATGGCGATCGGGATGCGGGTGCGGAAACCCTCCCCGGTGATCTTGGCCTGCGTCCATGCGAGGTACTCGAAGCACCACGCAAGGAAGACGAACGGGCTGTCCGCCTCGGCCCACCAGAGGTAGTCGAGCGGAGACTGCGCGGCCTGCATGATGTGCGCGGCGTTGTCGTAGGTCCACTCGATGCGCTCGATGAACGACACCTTGTCGACCCCAAACGAGTTGGCACCATGGATCAGGAACCACTCATCCTGCTCGGGGTAGGTGAGCGGGTCCCCCTCGGCGAACTGGAGGAGCCCCTTCGCGAGGTCACTGCCCTGCGGGTTGAGCACCTGGGGGACAGCGTAGGCCCTCCCCCGGAAGTCGAGCTGGTGGGGGAAGTAGATGGCCGGGTACTTCGCGAACTCCTCGGCGATGCCGACCGCCTTGAGCGAGAGGAGCCGCTTCGACACGATGGTCCGGTTGAAGCGGTAGATCGGGGCCGCAGCCTTCCGCCACGCCAGCCGCGCCTCCTCATTGGTGTCGATGTCGGCAGGCTTGGAGGGGATCGGCCGGTCGCTCATCGGGGGCAGGCCCGCGACCTCGCTTCCGGTGCCCATGAGGGCCTTGGCGACCTCCAGCACGCGATCGTTGACCGCCCACGCCGTCCGCTGAACGACATTCACCTGCTCCATGACGAACGACAGGTCCGCCTTCTTGAGCGCGTCCCGGTGCGCCTTGTGGCGGGTCTTCACGAGCGGGAGCGGGTGGACGAAGGTGTTCGTCAGGTAGCCGCCCGCCGAGAGCCCCGTCCAGTCCTTTGGGGGGACCACGCAGGGGAGGAACTCCGGGGCCATCAGCTCGAACTGCGTGTCCAGGGAAGCGAGCCAGTCACGGAACCTCTGGGTGGGTTCGATGGTGGTCTCGACGCGCTTCTTGCGGGAGTTGGTGTGGACCTCGAACAGGCCCGACGACTGGCAGACCAGCTCGATCAGCTTGAGGCCGACGAGCAGCCGGTCGCGGTCGGTCCAGCAGTCCCAATTGTCCCCGTGCTCGGCCAGCATCCGCATGAGCGTCTTGCGGCGGTGCTCCAGATGGTCGGTCTGGCCGTCGAGCCACTTCGTGGTGCCCTTGTAGTTCTTCGCGTCGTGCTTCGAGAAGGCGTCGAGGCGCTGCTCCATCTCGACCGTGGAGCCGATCCGGACCGCGAGGCGGGTCACGTTCTGGGCTTGAGCGATCCCGTCGAGCAGGAGCTTGGCCGCGATAAAGGCCAGCGCCTCCGCCTCGATCCCGGCGAAGAAGCGGGCGGCGGTGTGGCGGCGGCCGGCACGCTGGGCCCCGGCGTCGTCACGGAACTTGAGGATCGCCGACGTGGTCGGGACGATCACCGCGTCCAGCACGAGCTGCATGGAGCGGTTGTTGGTGGCCTGTCCGGCCTGTCGGGTTTCGAGCGCCTGTCGGCGGAACCTCTCGATGCCGAGGGACGCCATTCGCGCCTCCAGCTCGGCCTGCACTTCCATCATGTCGGACACTTCTCACCTCGTGTTGGTCACAGGTTTGGGCACAGCTCGAAAAAAGCGTGCCTTTGGGGGTTCTGGTCACAGAAATCTTGTCGCGTTACCGGGACATTCTGTTTGGACGAAAAAACCCCACCGGTCGGCAGGGCTCAAAGGCTTGTGCTGTATGGGTTTGTGGTGCGGGTGGTCGGACTCGAACCGACAACGGGACAAAGCCCGACAGGAACCTAAATCCTGCGTGTCTACCAGTTCCACCACACCCGCTTCGGAAGCGTTCCGCCTCCCAAAGCGGGGCGTTCTATATCACCGCACATGCCGGCTTCAAAGGGAAAACGCCCGAGAATTGAGGCTTTTTTCGCGCGCGCGAGGCGATTTCCGGCGTCCTTCCGGCGCCATCGGCGCCCCGGCAGGGGCGGAGCCGGCGGCGGATCAGTAAGGCGCCTCCTCGAACAGTCTCTGCTGACCGTCGAAAAACGCCTTGATCTGCGCCTGGCCGTCTTCGGCGACGGCCACCAGCATGCGGAACGGGCGCACCGACAGGTCGCGCTCGATCGGCTTCCCCTGCCCTTCCGGCAGATAGAAGCGCTCGATGCCGTAGGTCACCCGCACGGTCCGCGCGCCGGCGGGATCGCCGTCGATGCGGCCGGCGATCTCGACCGTGCCGGCGTCGCCGACGGCGGCCGGCGCCCCGTCCGGACGCGCGCCGACGGCCTGCCACAGGCCGTCCTGGCCGGGGGCGAGCCGGACCAGGATGCGGGCGTCCTGCGCCGGCAGGGCGTCCGGGTCGGCAAACAGCGACCGGTCGAGGGTCGAGATGGAGTAGCCGAGCCGGACGTAGTCGCCGCGC